>NZ_KB911581.1:1827341-2427341 GCF_000383595.1 Streptomyces bottropensis ATCC 25435
GCCGGTCGTCGCCCGCTGGACGTCTACGGCTCCGAAGGCGGGGGCGGTCGAGGTGGGACGGCCGGAACCGCCCGCCGCCCTGCGGGAGCCGGTGGTGGCGGTCGTGCCGGAGGGGGAGGTACGGGCTGTGCTCGGCGTGGCGCCGCCCGTGCCGGATGCCTCGGCCGGGGTGTGGCCGCGTCCTGCCACGGGCTGTCGGGCATGGCCGGGAGCAGGGGCAGTGCTCGTGCTCGCGTGCGGGGCGGCCGGTGGGGTGGCGGTCACGCCGGGGTGGGCGGGCGTACCGCTGGACGCCGTCGCCGCGCGCTGGACGGTGTCGGCGGTGGTGGGTCCGGGGGCGGCAGAGGCGCCGTGCGGGCTGGTGCCCGTACCGGCTGAGCGGGTTGTCGGCGTGGCAGGGGCCGTGCTGCGGGTGTCCGCCGCCGTACGGCCCGGGTGGGCCGCCGCCCGCTGGACGGTGCCTTCGGTGCCTTCGGTGCGTCCAGGTGCGGCGGGGGTGCCCGCGCCGATCGCTGGCGCCGGGGTTGCGCTACTGCCGGAGTGCGCTGCCGTACGGCCGGGGTGGGTCGCCGTCGGCCGGACGGTGGCCTCGGCGTGTCCGGGGGTGGGCGGGGGGCCCTGGGGGTTGGTTGGCGTGGGGCTGGGGTTTGCCGGCGTGCGCCCCGGGTGGGCTGTCGCCCGCTGGACGGCGCCTTGGGTGTGTCCGGGGGCGGAGTGGGGGCGTTGCGGGCTCGTGCTCGCGCTGCCCGAGTCGGTCGTCGTCTGCCGGACGGTGGCCTCGGACTGTCCAGGGGTGGCGGGGAGGCCCTGGGGGTTGGTCGGCGTGGGGCTGGGGTTCGCTGCTGTGCGGCCCGGGTGGGCCGTCGCCCGCTGAACGGTGTCTTCGATGCGTCCCGGGGAGATGGGGGTGTGTGGCGGGTTCGTGCCAGCGCTGCCCGAGTCGGTCGCCCTCGGCTGGGCGGTGACCTCGGAACGTCCCGTGACCCGGGGCGATCCGGAGGACGCGGGGGAACCCTGGGGGGAGCCCACCGCCGTACGGCCCGCAGGGGACGCAGGGGTCACAGGCGATGCAGGCGATGCGGGGGTCGCGGGGGTCGCAGAGGACGCATGGGTCGCCGCACGCTGGATGTCGAGCCCCGCGCGACCGACGTCGGGCGCCGTGTCGGCGGAGCCGCTGGACGTGTCGTCGATGCTGCCCACGGGGGTGTCGCTGCCGACTGCCGCCGCCGGCCGGACCGTTGCCGCCAGAGGGGCACCGGAGGCGTCGCCCTGACCCACACCCGAGGCCCCCGGCCCCGAGGCCCCCGGCCCCGAGGCCCCCGGCCCCGAGGCCCCCGGCCCCGAGGGCGCCGACCCCGACGCGCCGGGCCCCGACGCCGCACGCCTCGACGTCGTACCCCTCGGTGCGGCGTCGCCCGGCACCGACCGTTGCAACGAGACATCGCCGGAGGCGGCCCTGGGCCCGGACGAGGCAGCACCAGGGCTCTTGTGGCCGGACGGGGCCGCCGCATGGACGGCGGGGCGGCCGGACGGCTCGGCACCGACGACCGGGCGGCCGGACGGCGCCCCAGCGACCACCGCGTGCCCGGACGAGGCGGCACTACCGACCGTGGGCCCGGACGTCGCGCCGTCGGTGATGGCCGCGTGGCCGCCCGTGGTGCCGCCCGTTGCCGTCGGCCCACCGGTGGATCGGCCCGGGGCACTGCTCGGCGCCGCGGGCCCACTCGGAGCGTCGCCCGGCGTCCCGCTCGGTACCACCGGCCCGGACGACACAAGGCCCGCTGCCGTAGGCGCTGTTGAGCCACCCCCCGTGGCCCCGCCCCCCATGTCCCCGGCAGCCTGCGGCCGTACCGTCGGCAGCACGCGGCGCTGGACGGCCGGTGAGGCGGTGGGAACCTTGGTCAAGGGGGCCCGGCGGGTGGTGTGGGGCGGTACGGGAGTCACCCGGGGGCCGGCCGGCCGGGACGGCGTGACCTGGTACGGCGCGCGCTGCACCGGCCGTACGTCGCCGGGCGCGTCGGGCTGGGGCGCGGGCTCGTCGAGCGCCACCGGGAGGGTGCGTACGGGCAGTTCGAGGCCGGCCACCGGTGCGGCCGAAGTGGTGAGGACGTCCTTGACCAGCCCGCCCGGCGCTCCGGGCAGGACGGCGTGGGACAGGGTCCCGGTGAAGGAAGGGTTCTGCCAGGTGCTCAACCGCCCGCTGAACCCGGCGTCCGCGACAGCGGCCCGCCCTCCGAGGGCACGCTGGATCGGAGCGAGCCCCTCCCAGCCCCGCCCCGCGGCCGAGCCACCGCCCGCACCGGCGGCCGGAGCCGGACTCCCCTCCGAACTCGTGCCCGCGCCCGAACCCGCGCGCGAATCCGAACCCGAAGGCGACGGCGAACCCGACTCCGAGCCCGCACCCCCGGCCGCGGACGTCACCGAACCGACGGCACCGACCGCACCGACCCCACGTCCTGCCGCCCCCGCCGCGCCCGCGACACCCCGTAGCCGATCCAAGAACCCCACGTGTCAGCCCTCCGACCCGCCCCGTGTCACGAGGGACGCGATCTGTTCGGTGTAGCGGCGGCGGTCGTGGTGTTCGAGGTCGAGGATCTCCTCGAAGCCCCAGTGGAAGTGGTAGGCGACGTACGCGATCTCCTCGTGCAGCCGGTCGGTCGCGTACGTCACGATTCCCCCAGGCGGCTCCCGCCGAGTTCGACCTCGAACGGCTCGGAGCAGTGGGGGCACTCCACGGCCGCGCGGGTGTGGCCCTCCGCGTTGACCTGCCGGTAGAAGTCCTGGAGGAACGCGAGGTCGGACGCGAACATGTTCTCCACGATCCCGTCGTGGACCATCGGGAGGTTGCCCAGCCGGGTGATGACCCGGCCGAGCAGCACGACCGACAGATACGCCGGGTTCTCCTGGACGCGTACATCCCGCAGCGGGATCAGCTCGTCCCGGGCGGTGGCGAGACGCATCACGCCCTCCCGGTGGACGTTGCCCGCCTCGTCGACGTACCCGCGCGGCAGCTCGAACGGGAACTCCGTCCGCAGCCGCTGCGCCACCGGCGCGACCGCCGGGGCGGCGGCGGGAGGCACGGCGGTGGTGGGAAAGGGGGACGCGACCGAAGCCGCCTCGTCCCCGGCCCCCGCCACCGCACCCACCGCACCCGGACCCGCACCGGGGACGTCCACGATCGAGCCCGCGCCCGCGCCGGCCCTGCCAGCCGTGCGCCGCATTACTCGATGACCAGTTCTTCGAAGACGATGGTCACCGTCTCGGTGAGCGCGGACGCCTCGCCGGCCTTCAGGGTGCTGGCGTCGATCTTGCTGCACCAGGCGTTGCGCATGTTGTAGCGCTTCACCGGATTGTTCTGGTAATCCATCATGATGATCGACGCGTTCTTGCGCGCCGAGCTCATCTGGCCGTTGATGGAGTCGTTGATCCACGTGTTGAACGCGGCCGACTGGGTCATACCGCGGACCACGGTGCACTGACCGTTCTTCTGCACACCCGGCAGCAGGTTGACCTCGGGCCGGCCCTGCGCGGAGTTCTGCTGGTACGTGATGACGTCCTGTTCGAGGGTGAGGCCGCTGACCTCCGCGAGGTACTCGACCATCACCCCGTCGATCTGCAGGCCGAAATTGTGTGAGGTAAGGGCGTCACCCGGCGCGAGACTCATCTGTTCTGTGTCCTTCTAGGGGGTCGGGCAGGGGGGTGGGGCTGGAGAACTGGCTCGGTACGCGAACGCTGGTGGGCGCGGGCCGGCGAGGGCCTACTCCTCCAGCTCCCCGCTGCCGCTGGAGAACTGTGCCAGCCGGAAGATCACGAACTCGGCGGGCTTGACCGGCGCGATGCCGATCTCGCAGATGACCCGGCCGAGGTCGACCGACTCCGGCGGATTGGTCTCCTCGTCGCACTTGACGTAGTACGCGTCCTCGGGCCGCTGGCCGAAGAGGGCGCCGCTGCGCCACTCGTTGACCAGGAACGCGGAGACGTTGCGCCGGATCCGGGCCCACAGGGCGTGGTCGTTCGGCTCGAACACCACCCACTGGGTGCCGATCAGGATCGACTCCTCCAGGTAGTTGAAGTACCGGCGGATGTTGAGGTAGCGCCAGGCCGGGTCGGACGACATGGTGCGGGCGCCCCAGACGCGGATGCCGCGGCCGGGGAAGGCACGGATGCAGTTGACGCCGATGGGGTTGAGCAGGTCCTGCTCGCCGCGGGTGATCTGGAGTTCGAGATCCACCGCACCGCGTACGACCTCGTTGGCGGGCGCCTTGTGGACACCGCGCTCGAAGTCGTTGCGGGCCCAGACGCCGGCGACGTGACCGCTCGGCGGGATGACGCGGGACTGGCCGCTGGCCGGGTCGAAGACCTTGATCCAGGGGTAGTAGAGCGCCGCGTACTTGGAGTCGTACCCGGCGGTCTCCTGGCGCCAGACCCGGATCTGCCGGGCGTTGAGGCCGGGCGGCGGGTCGATGACGGCGACCCGGTCGCCCATCAGCTCACAGTGGGCGATCAGACCGAGCTGGACCGCCTTGACGGCCTCCAGGTCGATCGCGCCGCGCTGGTAGGCGGCCATCAGGTCGGGCACGGCGACCATGGAGATCTCGTCCACGGCCTCCAGCCCGCCGAAGCCGGTGCGGTCGGCGGAGTCGCCGAGGTACTGGGCCGGGCCGGGGTGGCCGTCGTCCGCCGCGACCGGCGTGACGGGCGCGGGCGCGGCGGGGGCCGCCAGTGCCACGGTCTGGTTGTCGGGGCGCGCGAGCTGCGCGGCCGGTGCCGTCTCCTGGACCGTGATGAGCTTGGAGCGCTCCTTGACCTGCGTGACGACGTAGTTGCGGCCGCCCTTCTTGGCGGTCACGTCGAAGGTCTCGACCGGCTTGTCACCGTCCTTGACGATCAGCCGGAACCGCTCGGCCGGGCCCTCGCCCTCGGGGTCGGCGACCTCGACGCTCAGCGAACCGCCCGCGATGGCGGTCACACTGAAGGTGCCCAGCTGCTTCGGCTCGCCCGGCGGCAGCGCGGCCGGCGCGGCGGTACCCGTCACCGCGGCCGGACCGCCCGCGGACGCGCCGCCCTGGTCGGTGCCGCCGACCCGGACGACGTACGCGGCGCTGCCGCCGTTGTTGAAGAACCCGTACACCGAGTGCGCGAGGTAGTAGCCGTCGGTGAACTCGCCGAAGGCCGCGACGTACTGGGACCAGTTGGTCACCAGGGTCGGCTCGTTCAGCGGTCCGGTCGGGGCCAGGCCGACGAAGGCGGCCACCGAGGTGCCCACACCCTCGATGGGACGCGAGCCGCTGGCCACCTCCTCGACGTAGACGCCCGGCGACAGGTAGGACGGCATGCTCTGCTCTCCTTGGGGTACGAGACAGGTCGCCTCTCACCCTCACGCGCGAAGCGCGTCCGTCGAAACGTCCTCGGGGACCTGATCGGGGGCATGTCCGTTGCCCCGAGGGGCAGTCGGGCCGATCGGCGCGGACACACCCGGGCCACCCCCCGGCGCCGGCCCGGCGGCAGCGCCCCCGTGAGCGCCCCCGAGCCCGCGCGCGCTGCCCTTTCGGGCACCGCGACCGTGCACCTTCTCCTCCTGACCCGGCTCCCGCGCTCCCGGTAGCGTCCTGACGTGAGCCTGTGGACTTCCCTCGAACCCGCCTCCGCGACTGTGGACCCCGGGAGCAGTACGACGGTGCGGTTGCGTCTGCGCAACACCGGTGACGTCGTGGACGAATACCGTTTCGAGCCGGTGGGTGACATCGCGCCGTGGACGACCGTGGAGCCGCAGACGCTGCGGCTGTACCCGGGGACGACGGGGTCGGTGGATCTGACGTTCGCCCCGCCCCGCACCCCGGACGCGGTGGCCGGCCCGAACGCCTACGCGGTGCGGATCACGCCGACCGAGCATCCGGAGGCGACGACGGTTCCCGAGGGGAACCTGACGATCACCCCGTTCACGGAGGTGCGGACGGAACTCGTCCCGCCCACCGTGAAGGGACGTTTTCGGGGGCGGCCGAAGCTGGCCATCGACAATGTGGGCAACACCAAGGTCACCGCGTCGGTCAGCGGCAGTGACAACGGCGACCAGCTGTCGTACGACATCCATCCGAGCAACGTGCAGATCGAGCCCGGCCGCGCCGCGTTCGTGAAGGCCACGCTGAAGCCGCGCCAGATCACCTGGTTCGGGTCGAAGGAGGAGCGGCCGTACACCCTCGCGGTGAAGCGGTCGGGGGTCACGCCGCTCGACGTCGAGGGCACCTATGTACAGCGGAGTTTCCTGCCCGGCTGGCTCGCCACCTGTCTCGCGATCTGCCTGGCCCTCGCGATCACCTTCGTGACCCTCTGGCTCGCCTACCGGCCGAGGGTCGTCAGCGCCGCCACCGAGCTGCAGAAGACCGGGGTCAGCACGCTGGCGCCCAGCCCCTCGGCATCCGCGCCGGCCCCTCCGCCGCCCACGCCCTCCGCCCCGCCCGCCTCCTCGCCACCCCCGCAGGTGACGGAGACGGAGGCGGCCGGTGACACGACGGGCGGGAGCGGCGACGGCAGCGGCGGCGGGTCCGGCGGTGGCGGCGAGGAGAAGAAGAAGAAGCGCGCGCCCACGGCGGCGACCGCCGTACGGCGGCTGGCCGCGGCGGACCCGGGCGGCCGGCACATCTGCTACCGCGCCTTCGTGACCGGCAAGGGCTGGACGGCCCCGGAGTGCGACGGTGACACGGCCGGCACGGTGGGCCAGGGCCGGTCGCTCAAGGCCCTCAACATCGCGGTGTCCGGTGTCAACGGCACGGCCAGCGCCGCGTTCGTCCACAACCCCGACTCCACCAACGGTCAGGGCCACTACAACGGGAAGCCCTGGTCGAACGCGAAGGACGGCTTCGACAACTACTTCGGCAGCTCCAAGGCGGGCGCCCCGGACATGCTGGGCTTCACCATCAACGTCGACAACGGCGGCCGGGGGGTCTGTCAGTCGGTCCACCAGAAGGACCGCGGCTGGCAGAACCTGGCCTGCGACAAACCCGGCGAGGGTGAGCACTACATCTTCGGCGGCACCCTCGACAACGGCATCTGGCTCGAAGCGGTCAAGTTCACCGTGTGACAAGGCCGCCCGGGCGGGATCCGGTGGCCGTCGGGGCAGCCGGGCCTGCCCCGACGGCTCCTGACCGGACGCCGTCCGCCGCGTAGCGTCCTGACGTGAGCCTGTGGACTTCCCTCGAACCCGCCTCCGCGACAGTGGACCCCGGGAGCAGTACGACGGTGCGGCTGCGTCTGCGCAACACCGGTGACGTCGTCGACGAGTACCGCTTCGAGCCGGTGGGTGACATCGCGCCCTGGACCAGGGTGGAGCCCCAGACGCTGCGGCTCTATCCGGGGACGACGGGCACGGTGGAGCTGACGTTCGCCCCGCCCCGCACCCCCGACGCGACGGCCGGCCCGAACCCGTACGCGGTACGGATCACCCCGACCCAGCACCCCGAGGCGACGACCGTCCCCGAGGGGAACCTGACGATCACGCCGTTCACCGAGATGCGGGCGGAACTCGTCCCGCCGACCGTGAAGGGACGCTTCCGGGGGCGGCCGAGGCTGGCCATCGACAACCTCGGCAACACCAAGGTCACCGCCGCCGTCAGCGGCAGTGACAACGGCGACCAGCTGTCGTACGACATCCATCCGAGCAACGTCCAGATCGAGCCCGGCCGCGCCGCGTTCGTGAAGGCCACGCTGAAGCCGCGCCAGATCATCTGGTTCGGGTCCAGGGAGGAGAGACCGTACGCGCTCGCCGTCCAGCGGGCGGGCGTCGCCCCGCACGCCGTCGACGGCACCTACGTCCAGCGGGGGTTCCTGCCGGGCTGGCTCGCCACCTGCCTCGGGGTGGCCGTGGCCCTGGCGATCACTTTCGCGACGCTGTGGTTCGCGTACCAGCCCAAGGTCACCAGCGCCGCGACCGATCTCCGGCAGGCCGGTACGACGGCCCTGCCGAGCGGCAGCCCGTCCGCGATGGCGCCGGCGCCTAGCATCTCGGCGGCGCCGCTCCCGTCGGAGACGCCCGAGGCTCCCCCGGAGGAGAAGCAGGAGCAGCAGGAGGAGCAGCCGGAGAACCCGGGTTCGGGGGCGGGCTCGGGCTCAGGGGGTTCCGGGTCGGGGTCGGAGAAGGAACCGGACACGAAGCCCACGGCGAAGAAGCCCGCCGCCAAGGGGTTCGCCATCATCGGCCGGGGCTCGAACCGCTGCGTCGACGTCATGGACGCCAAGAACGGCAAGGGCAAGGACGGCACCCCCCTCCGGATCTGGGAGTGCGCCGGCACCGCCAACCAGAAGTGGGACTTCCGGGGCGACGGCACCGTCCGCTCCGTCGGGATGTGCATGGACGTCGCGTGGGGCTCGCGGGACGACGGCGCCGTCATCCAGCTGGCCAGGTGCAGCGGCAACCCCGCCCAGCAGTTCGTGCTGAGCACCGAGGGCGACCTGGTCAACCCGCAGGCCGACAAGTGCGTCGACGTGAAGGACAACGCCACCGGCGACGGCGCCAGGCTCCAGCTGTGGACGTGCGCGGGCACGCCCAACCAGAAGTGGCGCGTGAAGTAGCCCCGCCCCGGCGGGGGCCGCGCCCCCGCCGGAGTGCACTGCCCGGCGGCGGCAACCACCGTACGTCCGCTACCAGTTGCCCTCGCCCGGCACCAGCCGCCCGGCCTTGCGGTACTCGCGCTCGGCGCCCTCCCGCAGGTCGGCCGAGGTGACCGCCCCGCCCCGCCCGGCGGCGGCGTAGGCGGCGGTGACGACCGCGCTGCGGATGGAACCGCCGGCCAGCTCGAAGTCGCGGGCGACCGCCGCCGGATCGGTGTCGTCCGCGCGGGGCACCGCGGCGAGGCTGTGCCGCCACAGGGCCAGCCGCTGGGCGGTGTCCGGGAACGGGAAGTCGACCACCAGATCCAGCCGCCGCGTGAACGCCTCGTCGATGTTGGCCCGCAGATTGGTGGTCAGCAGGGCGATGCCGTCGAAGGACTCCAGGCGCTGGAGGAGATAGGCGCTCTCCATGTTGGCGTACTTGTCGTGGGAGTCCTTGACCTCGGAGCGCTTGCCGAACACGGCGTCCGCCTCGTCGAACAGCAGCACGGCGTCCGTGCGGTCCGCCTCGGTGAAGATCCGTTCGAGGTTCTTCTCGGTCTCGCCCACGAACTTGTCGACGATCGAGGAGAGTTGCACGACGTAGAGGTCCAGGCCCAGTTCGGCGGCCACGACCTCCGCCGACAGTGTCTTGCCGGTGCCCGACTCGCCCGCGAAGAGCCCGAGGACCCCGCGGCCCCGGCCGCCCCCGGCGCTCAGCCGCCAGTCGCCGAGGACCCGGTCGCGATGGCGGGCGCGCAACGCCAGTTCCCGCAGCTCGGCGAGGGGTTTGTCCGGCAGGACGAGGTCGTCCCAGCCGACGTCCGGGCGGATCCGGCGGGCGTGCCGTTCCAGACCGGAGGCCGACTGCAGCCGCGCGGCCAGCCGCAGATGGGCGGCGGTCACCTCGCTGCCGTCGAACGCCGCGAGGTCCACGGCCGCGCGGGCCGCCCGCTCGATCCGGTCACCGCCGAGCCGGTACGGGGCGACCGTGGCCGCCAGGTCGAACCCCGGCCCGTCCGCACCGGCACCGAGCGCCGCCGCCCAGACCTCCACGGCACCCGAGGACTGCCGGGGCACGTCGAGGACCAGCGGATCACGGTCGCACCACTGCGGGTCGTACGGCTGCGGGCCGGTGAACAGCACGGACACGTCGGCCGTCGTCAGCGCCCGGAACAGCGGCCCCGGGTGCTCCGGCAGCGGCGCCACCACGACCGCGCACCCGCGCAGCCGGGCCTCACGCAGCAGCGGGGGAAGCAGCTTGGCCGCCTCGTCCTCGGCCGCCGGGGGCGTGAAGTGCAGGGCCTCCACCCCCGCCGCGCGCAGGGCGGCCGAGGCCCGCGCCAGCCCGTCACCCTCCCGCCGCTCCCGCAGATGCACGGTGACCGGTGCGGCGGCCAGCCGGCCGGCCAGCCGGTCGGTGAACCCACCGTCCTCCGCGGACGCGGACGCTGACGCGGACATGGAGGCCGACGTGGACATGGAGGCCGACGTGGACGCGGACGGCGCCGGGAGCGACGGCGACGACGCGAGCGGACGCACGTGACCGGCCAGCGCCGCGTCCATCGTGTCGTCGCCGAGCAGATGCGCGACCAGCCGGTCGGGCACCCTCAACTCCCGTCCGAGGAAGGGTCGTTCGGGTTCCTCGACGGTCAGCAGGCCGAGCGCGCTCAGCGGCGCCGAGGGCAGGAACCGGGCCCGCGCCCGAGCCAGCTGCACGGGCAGCCCGCACAGATCGAGCGCGAGTCCGACGGTGGCCCGGCGCCGGCTGACGTCGTCGTTGAGATACCCGTACAGCTGCTCGTAGGAGCGGTCCAGATCGGGGGCCAGGGCGATCAGCAGGATGCGCGTGTCCAGCTCGGTCAGCCCGAGCCGCCCCGCGAGCCGCTCCAGCGGACCGCCAGGGGCCGCGCCCGCGCCGTCGGCGTCCTCGGCACCCTCGCCGTGCTCGGCGTCCTCGAACACGGGGGCATGCGACCCCGCAGACCCCTCCAGCAGATGCCGTACGCCCTCCTCGGACACGTACAGCCCCCGCAGCGGATCACCGGCCGTCGGATCACCGGCGCCGCGCTCCGCCACCAACTCGGCGACCCGGTCGCGCAGTCGGGCGAGCCGGAGGAGGAGCGCGTCGGTGCCGGAGGTGCCGGAGGTGCCGGGAGAGCCGGGCGAGCCGGAGGTCGCGGGGGCGGTGTGGGTGCTCAACGTCGCCCCTCCCCGGTGTCCGGCGCGGACGCCAACCGGCCCGGCCGGTGCGCGCGTTCCTCCGAGCCCTCCAGGGAGCCGTCCATGCCGCGTACGCGGATCGCCGCGCCCTCGGTGACCGGGGGACCGGCGTCGTACTCGGGGAAGGCCGGGAACGGGACGGTGACGACCAGGTCGAGGGACGGCTTCAGCTCGCCGCCCAGCGCGGACCAGATCTCCGCGAGGGACCGTGACTCGGAGTGCAGCCCCGCCACGGACAGCGGCACGGTCAGGCCCAGCGCCCCGAGCGCCCCCGGGAGTCTCTCGGCGGGCAGCAACTCGTGCGGCAGCAGCGTGGCCAGCACCGCCGAGAGCAGCCGGTGTTCGTCCTCGGGCCGCTTCGTCCAGGCGGTGACCAGGTACGACAGCCGGAACCAGCGGGGCGGCTGCCGGCGCCGCACGACGATGTCCCGGCTGTCACGGACCGGCATGTGGCCGCGCTGGCGACGGGAGACGTCCTCACGGATGTCGTACAGATAGGCGTTGACGGCGGGCGCGTTGCGCCGGGCCGCCCAGTCGCGGGTCGGCGCCTCGAAGGCGACGTCGATGCCGGAGCCGGCCAGGGCACCACCGCCGATCAGTCCCTTGAGGACCTCGTCCACCTCGTGGATCACGGTCGTGCTCCTGCTGTGTCGTGTGCCTGTCCCTCGATCCTGTCCGCCCGGAGGCATCCCTTCCAGACGCGCCGGGGACGACGAGGGGGCACGGTGCGCTGCCCAACGGGCCCGTTCCGTCTGCCCGTTCGATCAGATGTAGCCTTCCCGGAGGGCATAGGCCACCGCGTGCGCCCGGTTGCGCAGATGCAGCCGGGTGGTGAGCCCGTGCATCACGTTCTTGACGGTGCGTTCGGAGTAGGAGAGCTTGCTCGCGATCTCACCGGTGTCCATCCCCTCGGCGACGAGCCGGAGGACGTCGATCTCACGCGGCACCAGGCCGGACAGCGGCGCCCCGGTGCGGCCGGCCACGGAACGCTGCAACGTGCCCACCTGGTTGATCAGCCGCCCGAGCAGATCGGCGGGCAGGTCGCCGTCCCCGCGCGAGGCCGCGAGCACGGCCTGCGCCAGCCGGTGCGGGGTGGCCTCGTGGCGCCACACGATGGCCCCGACCCCGCACTCGATGACCTCCAGCAGCTCGGTCTCGCGGATCAGGCTCACCACCAGGACGGCCCTCGCCCCCTCGCTGCGCACCATCCGGCGCAGCGTGGACAGCAGCGACTCGTCCGGTGTCTCCCCGACCAGTACGGCCACGGTGCCCGGCCGTACCACGGCGTCGTCCTTCAGGTCGATCACCGGGTGCCCGCGCAGCTGGCTGAGCACGCCGGCCCGGGAGAGCGGGTCGAGGGTGTGGACCACGACCGGGATACGGCGCCGCGGTTCCTGGGACTCGGCCATGGCGGTGGCCGTGCCGGTGACCATGGCCGTGGCCGCCGGTGTGTCCGCGGTCCGGAATGTGCTGCGCAACCGTTTCTCCCGTATGCACGAAATCGCCGCTCCTGTGAGGGGAGTGGCCGAGGGGCTCGATTCACCCTTCTGTGTGGCGTGTGCGCCGCGCAATCGTGGAGGACCACGAGACACACCACGAGATCCACCCCGGGCCCGGCCACGGCGCTTTCCCGCCGACCTTCCGCGAGCGGTGCACCCGGACGGACCGTGCCCCGTCTACCGAAGCGGAAAACGACAGTCCACGACAGCCACCACCACGACGGTCACGACAGCCACCACCACGACGGTCACGACAGGAGACAGCGATGTGCGCGCCGGAACCGCTTCTCGAACGCCGTGAGCCCCTGGAGCTGCTGACCGCCGAGGCCGCCCGCGCCCGGACCGGCTCCGGCCGCCTCGTCCTGCTCCGGGGCGCCACCGGCACCGGCCGCACCGCGCTCCTGGAGGCCGCGGCCGACCGGGCGGCGGCGAACGGCATGCGGGTCCTGCGGGCCCGCTGCTCACCCGAGCACCGCTCCGTACCCTTCGACACCGTCTTCCAGCTCCTCGCCCACGGACCGGAGTTCGACCAGGCGGCGGGCGAGGCGCCGGACCCGCCGGGCACCCAGCCGCACCGGGGCATGCCCGCACGTCTGTGGCGGCTGCTGTGCTCCTACGCGGCCGAGTCCCCGCTGCTCGTAGCCGTGGACGACGCCCACCTCGCCGACGCCCCGTCCCGCCGCTGGCTCGTCGAGGCCGTCCGCCGCATCGACCGCCTGCCGGTGCTCCTGGTGGTCACCGAGCGCAGCCAGTACGACCTCGACCCCCCGGCGGACGGCTTCGCGCACGCCCTCTCCCCTGCCCTCGTGCACACCCGCACCCTGGCCCCGCTGAGCCCGGACGCCGGTGCGCGGCTGGTCCGTTCGGTCCACGGCGACGCCCCGCCGGACTGGGTCGACGCCTGCTTACGGGCGGGTGCGGGCAGCCCCCTGCTGCTGCGCGCCCTGCTGGCAGACCTCCGCGACGTCACCCCGGGGGCCCTCCCGGCTGCCCTTCCGGACACCTGCGCGGCGCTCTATCCGGGCACCTACGCCGCTGCCGTGGCCTGGTGGCTGGACAGCGCCGGGCCCGCCACCACCACCCTCGCCCGCGCGCTCGCCGCGCTGGACGACGAGGACACCCCGGTCCCGGCCGACGCCGACCTGCTCGCCCGGACGGCCGGGGTCGACCCCGCCCGCGTACCCGGCTGGCTCACCGCGACGACCCGCCTCGGCCTGCTGCGCCCCGACCCCGAAGGACGCCCCCGGTACGCCCACCCGCTGCTGCGGGACGCCGTGCTCGGCGGCTGGGCCGGCGCCGACCGGCAGGCCGCGCACCGCCGGGCGGCCGAGGCGATGCTGCACCGCGGCGACCACGCCGAGGCCGTCGCCGGCCAACTGCTGCGCTCCGGCCCCGTCGGCGAGGCCTGGGCGACCGGCGCCCTGCTCGACGCCGCCGACCTGGCCGTCCGCGACGACCGCAGCGACGACGCCCTCGCCCACCTCCGCCGCGCCCTCGACGAACCGATGCCGGCCGCCCGCCGGACCATGGTCCTCACCGAACTGGGCTCCCTGGAGTACGCCACCGTACGGTCCACCGCCGGCATCCCCCGGCTCGCCGAGGCCGTGCGCCTGCCCGGACCGCCCCGGGAACGCGTCCACGCGGCGGTCGCCCTCGGCACGGCCCTGGCCCGGCGCGGTGAGGCCCGGGCCGCCGTCGAGGTGCTGCGCGGGCTGCGCGACGAGCACCTGACGGGGCACCCGGACCTGATCCGCACCGTCCAGACGGCCTCCGCGCTGCTCTCCGACCACGACCAGGGCGTACGGCAGGAGGTGTACCGGTGGCTGCGGGAGACCGCCGAGCGCTCGCCCCACCAGGTCGGCACCGCCGGACAGGCCCTTCTCGTGCGCTACGAGGCCACCGCGGGCCTGACCTCGGCGGCCTCGGCGATGCACCGCGTGCGGGCCCTGCTCGCCCAGCCGGCCGATCCCCTGTCCGAGATCTTCCTGCTGGGCACCGCCGCCGCCGTCGCCCAGTGGGCCGACCAGCTCGACGAGGCCGAACGCCTCGTCCGGCGCGGCCTCGACGGCCGGCGCACCTCCCTGCTCCACCCCGCGCACCAGGCCCTCCTCGACGTCCGCATCGACATCGCCGCCGCCCGGGGCGCCCACGAGGAGGTCCTCGCCGACCCCGAGGTCGCCCGCGCGCTCACCGGCGGCCCCGCGTCCGCCAACGCGCTGGCCCACGCGGTCGTCGCCCTCGTGGAGACCGGCCGTACGGAGGAGGCCGCCCGCCTCGCCGACGGCTTCGACGTCCGGCACGCCCACGACTCCTGGGAGTTGAACCGCTTCCTCCACGCCCGCGGCCATCTCCGCGCCGCCACCGGCGACCCGGCCGCCGCGCTCGACGACTTCCTGGAGTGCGGCCGCCGCCAGTCCGCCCGGGACGTCGCCAGCCCCGTCGTCACCCCCTGGCGCTCCGCGGCCGCCACCTGCCACCTCGCCCTCGGCCGCACCAGGGAGGCCCTCGCCCTCGCCGAACGCGAACTCCGTCTCGCCACCGTCTGGAACACCCCCCGCGTCCTCGGCCGGGCCCTGTCCGTCCTCGGCACGGCGACGGGCGGCCGCCGGGGCCTGGAACTGGGGGACCGGGCGGTACGGACACTGCGGCAGGGGGTCGACGGGGCGACGGAGGAGGCCGCCGGGGCCGTCGGGGCCGCTGTCGTGGCCCTGGAGAGCGCCGCTTCGGCGGGCGGGGGCCGGCTGTCGGCCAGGGGCCCCGTGACCGCCAAGGGCGGCTGGAAGCAGGGCGGAGCACGCGTGAGCGCGACCGCCGCGCACGGCTGGGCGCCGGGCGGGGCCCTGGCACGGGCCGTGGGCGGCTGGTCCGCCGCGGTGCCGTCGACCGGCGGCTGGGCGGCGGACGACGCGCCGGACGGCCGGCGGACCGGGGCGCCGGGCGGATCACCGGTGACGAGGGAGCTGATACCGGCCCTCATGGCGCAGGGACGGGCGCTCGCCGCCGCCGGGGACCGGGCGCGGGCCCGCGACGCCTTCCGGGAGGCGGCCGAACACGCCGAACGCCTCGGCGCGCTCCGCCTGCGCGCCGTCGCGGAGGAAGCCCTGCGCGACGGCGGCGCCCGCCGCGCGGCGACGGCCCTGACCGGCCCGTCCGCGCTCACGGCGGCCGAGCGCCGGATCGCCGAACTCGCCGCGCAGGGGCACACGAACAGGGAGATGGCCCAGCTCCTCCACCTCGCCCGCCGCACCGTCGAGACCCATCTGACCAGCACCTACCGCAAGCTCGGCATCCGCCGCAGAGCGGAACTCGGCGCGGCCCTCGCGCACACCGGGGAGACCACGTGACCCGGCCGTCCGGCTCGGACCCCACTGCCCGAGGAGGCACCCGATGGGCGGACCGGGAGAACACCCCCTCCCAGCTGCTCGCCCCCCCCCGGAGCCGCCCAGGGCCGCACCCTGCTCCGCCACCGGGATGACGCGCCGGAGGCCTATCGTTACGACTACCACGGCGAGGAGACCGGCACCCACACCGCGCTGCGGATGCCGGCCGGCGCGGGCCGCTTCGCCCCCGCCGACGCCGAGTCCCCGGTCCTGTACCGGGGCGGCGACGTCGACCCCGCCGCGACCACCGCCCACGGAGCCGACGACGAGCACCCCGGCCACATGACGGACCTGCTCGATCCCGTCCTGCGCGCGAACCAGCGGGCCGTCCCGCCGAAGGACCCGCTCAGCACTCGATGATGTTCACCGCCAGCCCGCCCCGGGCCGTCTCCTTGTACTTGACGGACATGTCGGCGCCGGTCTCCTTCATGGTCTTGATGACCTTGTCGAGGGACACCTTGTGGGTGCCGTCGCCGCGCATGGCCATGCGGGCGGCGGTGACCGCCTTCACCGCGGCCATGCCGTTGCGCTCGATGCAGGGGATCTGGACGAGGCCGCCGACGGGGTCGCAGGTGAGGCCGAGGTTGTGTTCCATGCCGATCTCGGCCGCGTTCTCGACCTGCTCGGGGGAGCCGCCCAGCACCTCGGCCAGCGCTCCGGCCGCCATGGAGCAGGCGGAACCGACCTCGCCCTGGCAGCCGACCTCGGCGCCGGAGATGGAGGCGTTCTCCTTGAAGAGCATGCCGATGGCGCCGGCGGCCAGCAGGAACCGGACGACCCCGTCCTCGTCCGCGCCCGGCACGAAGTTGATGTAGTAGTGCAGGACGGCGGGGATGATGCCGGCCGCGCCGTTCGTCGGGGCCGTGACCACCCGGCCGCCGGCCGCGTTCTCCTCGTTCACCGCCATCGCGTAGAGCGTGATCCACTCCATGGAGCGGGCCAGCGGATCGCCCTCCGCCCGGAGTTGACGGGCCGACATGGACGCGCGACGCCGTACGCGCAGACCGCCGGGCAGGATGCCCTCGCGGGACATCCCGCGCGAGACGCATGCCTGCATCACACCCCAGATGTCCAGGAGCCCGGAGCGGATCTCGTCCTCGGTGCGCCAGGCCCGCTCGTTCTCCAGCATCAGCGCGGAGATCGACAGGCCCGTCTCCTTCGCCACCCGGAGCAGCTCGTCGCCCGTGCGGAAGGGGTACTTGAGGGGGGTGTCGTCGAGCTTGATGCGGTCCGCGCCGACCGCGTCCTCGTCGACGACGAAGCCGCCGCCGACGGAGTAGTACGTCTTCGACAGCACTTCCGTGCCCGCCGCGTCATGGGCCCAGATGGTCATGCCGTTGGCGTGGTAGGGCAGCGCCTTGCGGCGGTGCAGGACCAGGTCCTTGTCGAAGGAGAAGGGGATCTCGTGGTCGTCGAGGAGACGGATGCGGCCCGAGGTCCTGATCGCCTCCACGCGGTCGTCGGCCGACTCCACGTCCACGCTGCGCGGCGAGGCGCCCTCCAGCCCCAGGAGCACGGCCTTGGGGGTGCCGTGGCCGTGGCCGGTCGCGCCCAGCGAGCCGTACAGCTCGACGCGGACCGAGGCCACGTTCGCGAGCAGCTCCTCGTTGCGCAGTCGGCGTGCGAACATCCGGGCGGCTCGCATCGGGCCGACCGTGTGGGAGCTGGACGGGCCGATGCCGATCGAGAACAGGTCGAAGACCGAGATGGCCACGGTGACTCCTCAGAACGGGGGAGGGTGGTGCGGGGAGTGGGGCACCGCGCTCACTCCCCAGTGTGCGCGGTGCCCCGGAAAAGCGGGGTGTACGGCGATGAAGCCCGGGTTACTTCCCGAGCGTCGGGTAGAGCGGGTGCTTGTCGGCGAGGGCCTTGACCCGGGCCTTGAGTGTGTCGGTGTCGGGGTCGGGCTTGAGGGCCTGGGCGATGACGTCGGCGACCTCGGTGAAGTCCTCGGCGGTGAAGCCGCGGGTGGCGAGGGCGGGGGTGCCGATGCGCAGGCCGGAGGTGACCATCGGGGGGCGGGGGTCGTTGGGGACGGCGTTGCGGTTGACGGTGATGCCGACCTGGTGGAGGCGGTCCTCGGCCTGCTGCCCGTCGAGTGCGGAGTTGCGCAGGTCGACCAGGATCAGGTGGACGTCGGTGCCGCCGGACAGCACGTCGATGCCGGCTTCGCGGGCGTCGGGGGCGGTCAGCCGCTCGGCGAGGATCTTCGCGCCCTGGACCGTGCGCCGCTGGCGCTCCTTGAACTCCTCGCCGGCGGCGACCTTGAAGGAGACGGCCTTGGCCGCGATGACGTGCTCCAGCGGGCCGCCCTGGAAGCCGGGGAAGACGGAGGAGTTGAGCTTCTTGGCGAACTCCTTGCCGCGGGCGAGGATGATGCCGCCGCGGGGGCCGCCGAGGGTCTTGTGGGTGGTGGAGGTGACCACGTCCGCGTACGGGACCGGGTTGGGGTGCAGCCCGGCCGCCACCAGTCCGGCGAAGTGGGCCATGTCGACCCACAGGTATGCGCCGGTCTCGTCGGCGATGCGGCGGAAGGCGGCGAAGTCGAGCTGCCGGGGGTAGGCGGACCAGCCGGCGATGATGACCTTCGGGCGGTGTTCCTTGGCGAGGCGTTCGACTTCGGCCATGTCGACGACTCCGGCGTCGTCGACGTGGTAGGCGACGACGTCGAACTGTTTGCCGGAGAAGTTCAGGCGCATGCCGTGGGTGAGGTGGCCGCCGTGGGCGAGGTCGAGGCCGAGGATGGTGTCGCCGGGCTGGGCGAGGGCGAAGAGGGCGGCCTGGTTGGCGGAGGCGCCGGAGTGGGGCTGGACGTTGGCGTACTCGGCGCCGAAGAGGTCCTTGAGGCGGTCGATGGCGATCTGTTCGGTGACGTCGACGTGTTCGCAGCCGCCGTAGTAGCGGCGGCCGGGGTAGCCCTCGGCGTATTTGTTGGTGAGGACGGTGCCCTGGGCCTGCATGACGGCGAGGGGGGCGAAGTTCTCGGAGGCGATCATCTCCAGGGTGGACTGCTGGCGGTGCAGCTCGGCGTCGACGGCGGCGGCGACCTCGGGGTCCAGCTCGTGCAGGGGAGTGTTCAGCAGCGACATGCGTACGACCTCGTCTTCTCAGCCGGCGGTGTGGGCGGCGTACTCGTCGGCGGAGAGCAGGTCGTCCGGCTCCTGCGCGACACGTACCTTGAACAGCCAGCCGCCCTCGAACGGGGCGGTGTTCACCAGCGACGGGTCGTTGACGACGTCCTCGTTGATCTCGGTGATCTCACCGGACACCGGCGAGTACAGGTCGCTCACCGACTTGGTGGACTCCAGTTCGCCGCAGGTCTCGCCCGCGGCCACCGTGGAGCCCACGTCGGGAAGCTGGGCGTAGACGACATCGCCGAGCGCGTTCGCCGCGAACTCCGTGATGCCGACCGTCGAGACGCCGTCCTCGGCGACCGACAGCCACTCGTGCTCCTTGCTGTAACGCAGCTGCTGGGGGTTGCTCATGGCCTGAATTCTCCTGTACGCGGGGGAGTGGTGATGAAGGGGGGACGGCTGAAACCGCTGTTGAGCAGCGCGGATGTGCCGAGGGTCACGCTCGGTACGACTACGGGCGAACGCTACGAAGGTGTCACTTCTGCCGCTTGTAGAAGGGCAGCGCCACGACCTCGTACGGCTCGTGGCTGCCCCGGATGTCCACGCCCACACCGGCGGTGCCCGGCGCGGAGTGCGTGGCGTCGACGTACGCCATGGCGATCGGCCTGCCCAGCGTCGGGGAGGGCGCTCCGGAGGTGACCTCGCCGATCACCTGGCCGTCGGCGACGACCTGGTAGCCGGCGCGCGGCACCCGGCGGCCCTCGGCGACCAGGCCCACGAGGACGCGCGGCGGGGCCGAGGCGGCACGCTCGGCGGCTGCCGCCAGCGCCGTGCGCCCGACGAAGTCGCCGTCCTTCTCGAACTTCACGACCCGCCCGAGCCCGGCGTCGAACGGCGTCAACGCGGTGGACAGCTCGTGCCCGTACAGCGGCATGCCCGCCTCCAGGCGGAGCGTGTCCCGGCAGGACAGCCCGCAGGGCACGAGACCGACGCCCTCGCCCGCCTTGGTCAGCGCCTGCCACAGCTCGACGGCGTGCTCCGGCTTCACGAACAGCTCGAAGCCGTCCTCGCCGGTGTAGCCGGTGCGCGCGATCAGCGCGGGGACCCCGGCGACCGTGCCCGGAAGGCCCGCGTAGTACTTCAGACCGTCGAGGTCGGCGTCGGTGAGGGCCGCCAGGATGCCGGGCGACTCGGGCCCCTGGACGGCGAGCAGCGCGTACGCGTCCCGGTCGTCCCGCACCTCGGCGTCGAACCCGGCGGCACGCTCGACGAGCGCGTCCAGCACCACCTGGGCGTTGGAGGCGTTCGCGACGACGAGGTACTCCGTGTCCGCGAGCCGGTAGACGATCAGGTCGTCGAGGATGCCGCCGTCCTCGCGGCAGATCATGGTGTAGCGGGCGCGGCCGGGCTTCACACCGCCGATGTTGCCGACCAGCGCGTGGTCGAGCAGCGCGGCGGCGCCGGGACCGGAGACGGTGATCTCGCCCATGTGGGAGAGGTCGAAGAGACCGGCCTTCGTGCGGACGGCGAGGTGCTCGTCGCGCTCGGAGCCGTAGCGCAGGGGCATGTCCCAGCCTGCGAAGTCGGTCATCGTCGCACCGAGGGCACGATGCAGGGCATCGAGCGCGGTACGGCGCGATCCAGCGGTGGGGCTACTGCTCATCGGTTCTGCTCCCAGGGCATGACAGGCGAGGGCGATCCTCCCCTTCTGTCATCGGAACCTGAGAGGTTCACCGCGACCGCGCGTACCGGTGGTCGTGGTTTGCACCTTGGGTGGAGCCGGCCCCTACGGAAGAGGCGCGGCCCGCTTTTCAGATGTGCCTCGCCCGCGCGGTATCTGGGCCTGAGAGATTCAAGGGAGGGACTTGCTCCTTCGGCGCCCCAGCGAGACTGCTGGGAGCTCTCCCGCGCGGATTCAAGCGGCCGGTATGCAGTTGGCGCGCACATCATTGCACGCATCGACGCGGCGCGGCAGGGGGACCTTTCACAGGTAGGGGACGACGAGGGGAAGCGGACACAGTGGTTCGTAGCACTCTTGTGGCAGGACGAGGACCGAACCAGGAGGGATCGGGCATTACCTTTTCTTTACAATCTGTGGGGATGGGTCTCCATACCCCTGGGGAGGACGATCACGGTGAACAGGACCACGGCGTACGCGACCACTTCGGGCATCGCCATGCCCAAGCAGCCCGTCGTACCGGCCGGTGAGGCGTGCGGCCCGTTCCCGAGGGCGGTCGTCCGCGACCTCAGGGAGCGTGCCGGGCGCAGCCCGCACGGACTGTCCTTCGGCCCGCAGGACCTGGTGGTGGTGACCGGGCTCCCCGGCAGCGGCAAGTCGACACTGATGCGGCGGAGCGTGCCGGGCGTGCGGATCGACTCCCAGGACACCCGCGACCGGTTCGACGCGCGCTTCGCCCGCCACCTGCCGTACGCGGCCTACCGGCCCTTCGTGCGCCTCGCCCACTACGCGGGGCTGCGGCGCGCCCTGCGCTCGGGGGAGGGCGTCGTCGTGCACGACTGCGGGGCGCAGGCATGGGTACGAAGCTGGCTCGCCCGGGAGGCCAGGAGGCGGGGCGGCACCCTGCATCTGCTGCTGCTCGACGTGACACCCGGCGAGGCGCGGGACGGGCAGCGGGAGCGGGGGCGAGGGGTGTCGCGGTACGCGTTCGCGCGGCACCGGGGTGCCATGACCAGACTGCTGCGGGGGGTCGAGGAGGGACGGCTGCCGCAGGGGTGCGGGGCGGCGGTGCTCCTCGACCGGGCGGCGGCGGACGTCCTGAAGCGGATCGACTTCGTGGGGTAGCGGGGCGCCCCGGAGGGGCGCGCCCCCGGCCCGGAAGCAATTAAGGTGCAGGGACAACAGCATCACGGAGCAAAGCGGTAGGCAGCAGATGGACTTCCCGGCGGACTTTCCGGCACAGGCGCATCCCCACGGGCACGGCGGGTGGCCCGGCAACGAGCTGGAGGAGGTGCTGTCCGCGTCGCTCGGCGTGCCCCAGGCCGGGGCGCGGATCGTGGAGGTGCTGGCCCGCAGCTTCGTCTGGGTGCCGCTGCCGGAGGGCGGCGGCCCGCAGAGCGGTCAGCTCGATCTGCCCACGATGGAGTTCGACGGCCAGGCGTACGTGCCGGTCTTCACCTCCGAGGAGCAGTTCCGCCAGGTCGTCGGCCACCACATGTCGTTCACGATCGCCCCGGCCGTCGAGTTCGCGCGCGGTCTGCCTCCGCAGATCGGCCTCGCCCTGAACCCGGACGGCGTCGTGGGCATGCCCTTGCCGCCGCCCGCCGTGGCCGAGCTGTGCCGGGCCGGACGGACCCCGCTGGACGGCACGGCGAACGGTGCCCGCGTCCGTCTCTTCGAACCGGACTGGCAGGACGACCCCGTGGACTTCCTCGCGGCCGCCTCCGCCGAGTTCGCCGCGACCGGGGTGGTCCTCTCCGCCCGCCGCTGCCTCGCCACCATCGAGACCGCCGCCCCCGTCATGTTCATCGGCGTCGAACTGGCTTCCTGGGAGGCCGACCGCGGCCTCCCCCTGGCCGCCCTCGGCAGGGCCCTGGCCAGGACGCCGGTTCCCTGGCCGGTCAACATGGTCTTCCTGGACGTCGCCCAGGACCCGGTGGGGGACTGGCTCCGCGAGAAGGTACGGCCGTTCTACCAACAGGGCTACTGATCAGTGCTTCTCGAAGGGGCGCGGGGCAGTGACATCACGCGGCTCCGCCGCGTGGGCGCGACCAGCCACGACGCGCCCGCCCTCCGTGACGCACGACAACCCCCGAGCCCTGACCGGCTCAACCCGCACACCACCTAAGCTGTTTCCCACCACCAGGGTCCACCACCCATCACGGTCCACATCGAAGGGCGGCCAACGTGAGCGCGAGCGGCAGCCGCATCGCCACCGGGCAGGTCGAGCACATGCTGCGGCAGGTGACGCCCGGGCGTTACGACGCCTACGAGGCGCTGCTGCGTGCCCTCGCCACCCCGTCCTCCGGCCAGATCTGGATGCTGCTCTGGCACGGCCAGGGCGGCTCCCCGGACGCGCAGTACGGGAACATGGAGGTCGAAGGGTTCAACTACGCCCCGTGCGTGACCTCCGCCCAGGAGCTCTCCGCCAGTGGCTGGAACCGCAGTTACGAGGTGGTCGACGGCCTCGACGTGGCCCGCACCCTCTACCCCGACCACTACGGCCTCTGGCTGAACCCGCACGCCCCGGGCGGCGGCGTCGGCATCCCCTGGCTCGACCTGCGCCGGATCGCCACGGGCCTGGAGCGGCAGCCCGCCGGCCCGCTCCGGCTGTCCGAGCCGGCCATCGAGATCCCCCAGTTCTACGGCCTGCTGACCCAGAACGCGCACCGCACGCCCGCCGTGCGCTCGCTGCGCCGCGCCTGGGTGCAGCCCGCGCTCGGCGCGCCGTACCTGGCCATCGGCCTCGACGTGTACGACACCTCGCCGCCGGCCGTCGACTCGGTGCGCGCGATGATGCAGCAGTCCATCGGCGCCGTCCCGGACGGTCTGCCCGTCTCCACCGTCGCGATGTCCGACGAGTACGACCCGGTCGCCATGTGGCTGCGCGCCGGCGCCCGCCCGTTCTACGACCGCGAGGCCCACGCGGCCCCGGCACAGGCCCCGGCGGCGGGCGGCTACGGCTATCCGAGCCGGTACTGAACCGCCGCGCCCACGACTCTCCACCGCACCCACCGCTCAACAGAGCGTCACGTCCGGATAGCGGAACCCCGCTGGCCACATCACGGTTGCGCATACATTCGCCGTCGGGTCTGGTGCCTGATCGCGCGGCCGTTGAAGACTCCCCCAGAGCGATGGGGGGATCCGGCGAACGCGCTGTTCACGCGGTGAAGTTCGATGCCGTACCTCTCCCTCGTACCCAGCAGTAGTCACAGAGCAGACGAAAGAGCAGTGGTGACGGACCGCACCGCAGACCCGGGCGGCCGCCAGGCACAGTCGGCAACCACCGGCACGGGCAAGCACGAGGGACGATGACCGCACCCATTGAGACGACCGGATCGCAGGCCGAGGCACAGCCCGAAGCCGTGCTGGAAGGCGTCGAGGCCAAGAAGATCGAGGGCCGTTCGCTCGGCCAGATCGCCTGGACCCGCTTCAAGCGCGACAAGGTGGCGGTCGCCGGCGGTCTCATCGTCGTCCTGCTGATCCTGATCGCGGTCCTCTCCCGGCCGCTGCAGTCGCTGCTGGGGCTCGACCCCAACGCGTTCAACCAGGACCTGATCGATCCCAACACCTCGCTCCCCCAGGGCGATTTCGGCGGGATGAGCTGGGACCACCCGCTCGGTGTCGAGCCGAAGTTCGGCCGCGACATCCTCGCCCGCATCCTGGAGGGCTCCTGGGTCTCCCTGGTCGTGGCCTTCGGCGCGACGATCCTGTCGAACGCCATCGGCGTGGTGCTGGGCCTGGTCGCCGGCTACTACGGCGGCCGGGTCGACACGGTCGTGAGCCGGCTGATGGACACCTTCCTGGCGTTCCCCCTGCTGCTCTTCGCGATCGCCATCTCCGCGACGCTGCAGGGCGGCGCCTTCGGTCTCGAAGGACTGCCGCTGCACATCTCGGTGCTGATCTTCGTCATCGGTTTCTTCAACTGGCCGTACATGGGGCGCATCGTGCGCGGTCAGACCCTGGCGCTGCGCGAGAGGGAGTTCATCGACGCCTCGCGCGGGATGGGCGCAGGCGGCCCGTACGTCCTGTTCAAGGAACTGCTGCCCAACCTCGTCGCGCCGATCATCGTCTACTCGACCCTGCTCATCCCGACGAACATCATCTTCGAGGCGTCGCTCAGCTTCCTCGGTGTCGGGATCCAGCCGCCGCAGGCCTCCTGGGGCGGCATGCTCAACCAGGCTGTCGACTTCTTCGAGGTCGACCCGCAGTACATGATCGTTCCCGGCCTCGCGATCTTCATCACGGTGCTGGCCTTCAACCTCCTCGGTGACGGCCTCCGGGACGCCCTCGACCCCCGCAGCCGCTGACGTCTGCGACCGCGGCCCGGTTGTGGCCCTAAGTCCCACTCAACTGTCCAACTACGAAGGGGAAACCGACCATCATGCGAAGGTCAGCAATGGCCGCTGTCGCGGTTGTGAGCAGCGCCGGCCTGCTTCTGTCCGCCTGCAGCAAGGCGGACGACGGCACGGATGACGCCCCCAAGGGAGCCGGCGCCAACGCCGCGACCAAGGGTGTCGTGAACGAGTCCACGGCGAAGGGCGGCACGGTCACCTACGCCAGCTCCGACGCCCCCGAGTCCCTCGACCCGGGCAACATGTACTACGCGTACGGCTTCAACTTCAGCCGCCTCTACGCGCGTCCGCTGATGACCTTCAAGCCCGGCCCGGGTGAGAAGGGCAACGAGCTGGTCCCGGACCTCGCCGAGAGCGCGGGCACGCCCAGCGACGGCGGCAAGACCTGGACGTACAAGATCCGCCAGGGCGTCAAATTCGAGGACGGCACCGTCGTCACCTCGAAGGACGTCAAGTACGCGGTCGAGCGCTCGAACTTCGCGCGTGACGTGCTCTCCTCGGGCCCCAACTACTTCCAGCAGCTGCTTGACGGCGGGGACAAGTACAAGGGCCCGTACAAGGACAAGAACGAGGCGGGCATCTCGTCCCTGGAGACGCCGGACGACAACACCATCGTCTTCAAGCTCAACAAGCCCTTCGCCGACTTCGACTACCTGGCGAGCATGCCGCAGACGGCCCCGGTGCCGAAGGCCAAGGACACCGGTGTCGACTACACCAAGAAGGTCGTCTCCACCGGCTCGTACAAGTTCCAGAAGTACGACGAGGGC
The DNA here is from genome assembly GCF_000383595.1 of Streptomyces bottropensis ATCC 25435. Classification (NCBI taxonomy): domain Bacteria; kingdom Bacillati; phylum Actinomycetota; class Actinomycetes; order Kitasatosporales; family Streptomycetaceae; genus Streptomyces; species Streptomyces bottropensis. Next base: position 1,852,901 of record NZ_KB911581.1, read on the forward strand.
AAGCAGATAGTCCTGGTGCGCAACCCGGAGTGGGACGCCAAGACGGACCCGCTGCGCAAGCAGTACCCGGAAAAGATCGTGGTGAACCTGAAGGTCAACAAGGCCACCATCGACAAGGACGTCATGTCCGGCGACACCATGATCGACATCCAGGGCACCGGTGTCGACGCCCAGACCCAGGCCCAGGTCCTCAAGGACAAGGACCAGCTGGCCAACACGGACAACGCGCTCGGCGGCCGTCTCGTCTACACGGCGATCAACACCAAGGTGGCGCCGTTCGACAACGTCGAGTGCCGCAAGGCCGTGCAGTACGCGATCGACAAGACCGCCGTGCAGACCGCCATGGGCGGCCCGATCCGCGGTGACATCGCCTCCACCGTCCTGCCCACCGACGTCTCGGGCTACGAGAAGGCCGACACGTACGCCACCCCGGACAACAAGGGTGACGTCGCCAAGGCCAAGGAGAGCCTGAAGGCCTGCGGCAAGGAGGGCGGCTTCAAGACCTCCATCTCCGCCCGCACCGACCGTCAGGGCGAGGTCGACGCGGCCACCGCGATCGTCGAGGCGCTGAAGAAGGTCGGCATCGAGGCCGACATCAAGCAGTACCCGTCGGGCAAGTACTTCTCCGACTACGCGGGCGTGCCGAAGTTCAACAAGAAGAACAACATCGGCCTCATCATGATGCAGTGGGGTGCCGACTGGCCGACCGGCTACGGCTTCCTGCAGCAGATCGTGCACGGCAAGGCCATCGGCGAGTCCGGTAACACCAACCTCTCCGAGCTGGACGACCCGGCGATCAACAAGCTGCTGGACGACGCGATCGGCAACACGGACGAGGCCGCCCGCACCGCCGCGTACACCGAGGTCGACAAGAAGGTCATGGAGCAGGCCGCCATCGTGCCCCTGACCTACTTCAAGGTCCTGCTGTACCGCTCGCCGTACGCCACCAACCTGGTGTCGTCCTCGGCCTTCAGCGGTCAGTACGACTACCTCAACATCGGTGTCAAGGAAAAGAAGTAGCCCCGGAAGGCAGGTGAAGGCATTGGCGCCCGCGGGTGAGCACACCCGCGGGCGCCGGCGCCGGTCCTCGTGATCTCGTACATCATCCGCCGGACGATCGCGGCGGTGATCCTGCTGCTCGTCGTCACCGCGGTCACCTTCGGCATCTTCTTCATCCTGCCGAAACTCGCCGGGCAGACCGCCGACCAGCTGGCACAGCAGTACATCGGCAAGAACCCCTCGCCCGCGGACATCGCGGCGGTCAAGCGGAACCTCGGCCTGGACCAGCCGGTCTACGAGCAGTACTGGAACTTCATCAAGGGCATTGTCTCCGGTGCCACGTACGACCTGGGGCCCACCACGGTCCGCTGTGACGCCCCCTGCTTCGGCTACTCCTTCAAGGACCACCTGGAGGTCTGGCCGCAGCTCACCAGCCGGCTGCCGGTGACCATCTCGCTCGCCTCCGGCGCCGCGGTGCTGTGGCTGCTGGGCGGTATCACGGCCGGTGTCATCTCGGCCCTGAAGCCCGGCTCGTTCTTCGACCGGGCCGCCATGGGCGTGGCGCTCGCGGGCGTCTCCCTGCCGATGTTCTTCACCGGCCAGCTCGCCCTGCTGCTGTTCAGCTACCAGCTGGAGATCTTCGGCCGGACGTACGTCCCCTTCACCGAGAACCCCTCGCAGTGGGCCAACACCCTCTTCCTGCCGTGGTGCTCGCTCGCGCTCCTCTATTCGGCCATCTACGCCCGGCTCACCCGCTCGGGCATGCTGGAGACGATGAACGAGGACTACATCCGCACCGCGCGGGCCAAGGGTCTGCGCGAGGGCAAGGTGGTCGTCAAGCACGGTCTGCGCGCCGCGCTGACCCCGCTGGTGACGGTCTTCGGCATGGACGTCGGTCTGCTCCTCGGCGGCGCCCTCATCACCGAGACCGTGTTCTCCCTGCACGGCATCGGCGAGTACGCGGTCCAGTCGATCAGCGCCAACGACCTGCCCCCGATCCTCGGGGTGACCCTGCTCGCGGCGTTCTTCGTCGTCTTCATGAACCTTGTGGTGGACCTGCTGTACGCCACGATCGACCCGCGGGTGAGGCTCTCGTGACCGAACTGTCCAAGACCGGGGCCGCCGTGGGCGAGCCCGCACGTGCCGGGGACGCCCCCACGGCGTTCCTCGAAGTGCGCGACCTCAAGGTGCACTTCCCCACCGACGACGGCCTGGTCAAGTCCGTCGACGGCCTCTCCTTCCAGCTGGAGAAGGGCAAGACCCTCGGCATCGTGGGCGAGTCCGGCTCCGGCAAGTCGGTGACCTCGCTGGCGATCATGGGCCTGCACCGGCTCGGCGCGCGCGGCAAGAACGTGCAGATGTCCGGCGAGATCTGGCTCGACGGCAAGGAACTCGTCGGGGCGAGCCCCGACGAGGTGCGCCGGCTGCGCGGCCGCGACATGGCGATGATCTTCCAGGACCCGCTGTCCGCGATGCACCCGTACTACAGGGTCGGCAGCCAGATCGTCGAGGCGTACCGGGTCCACCACGACGTCAGCAAGAAGGTCGCGCGCAAGCGCGCCATCGAACTCCTCGACCGCGTCGGCATCCCGGAGCCCCACAAGCGGGTCGACGGCTACCCGCACGAGTTCTCCGGCGGTATGCGCCAGCGCGCCATGATCGCCATGGCCCTGGTCAACAACCCCGAACTGCTGATCGCCGACGAGCCCACGACCGCCCTGGACGTCACCGTCCAGGCGCAGATCCTGGACCTCATCCGCGACCTGCAGAAGGAGTTCGGCTCCGCGGTCATCATCATCACGCACGATCTCGGCGTGGTCGCCGAGATCGCCGACGACATCCTCGTGATGTACGGCGGCCGCTGCGTGGAGCGCGGCCCGGTCGACGACATCTTCTACGGACCGCAGCACCCCTACACCTGGGGCCTGCTCGGCTCGATGCCGCGCATCGACCGCGCCCAGACCGACCGGCTCATCCCGGTCAAGGGCCAGCCGCCGAGCCTCATCAACGTCCCCTCGGGCTGCGCCTTCAACCCGCGCTGCCCGTACGCGGACCTCCCCAAGGACAACATCACCCGCACCGAGCGCCCCGAGTTGCGCGAGGTCGGCGGCCGGCACTTCACCGCCTGCCACCTGTCGCAGGAGGACCGTACGCGGATCTGGACCGAAGAGATTGCGCCGAAGCTGTGAGCGAGACTGAGACCCGGGCCGCCGTGCCGGCCCCGCGCACCGATGCCGACGCCGACGAGAAACCGCTGCTCAGGGTCGAGGGCCTGGTCAAGCACTTCCCCATCAAGAAGGGCCTGCTCCAGCGGCAGGTCGGGGCGGTCAAGGCCGTCGACGGCATCGACTTCGAGGTGCGCCGGGGCGAGACCCTGGGCGTGGTCGGGGAGTCCGGCTGCGGCAAGTCGACCATGGGCCGGCTCATCACCCGCCTGCTGGAACCGTCCGGCGGCAAGGTCGAGTTCGACGGCACGGACATCACGCACCTCAAGACGGCCGGGATGCGTCCGCTGCGCCGCGACATCCAGATGATCTTCCAGGACCCGTACGGCTCGCTGAACCCCCGCCACACCATCGGCACCATCGTCTCGGCGCCGTTCAAGCTCCAGGGCGTCGCGCCCGAGGGCGGGGTGAAGAAGGAGGTCCAGCGTCTCCTGGAGCTGGTGGGCCTGAGCCCCGAGCACTACAATCGCTACCCGCACGAATTCTCCGGCGGCCAGCGCCAGCGCATCGGCATCGCCCGCGCGCTCGCCCTCAAGCCCCGGATGGTCGTCGCGGACGAGCCGGTCTCCGCGCTCGACGTGTCCATCCAGGCGCAGGTCGTCAACCTCATGGACGACCTGCAGGACGAGCTCGGCCTGACGTACGTGATCATCGCGCACGACCTCTCCGTCGTCCGTCACGTCTCCGACCGCATCGCCGTGATGTACCTCGGCAAGATCGTGGAGCTGGCCGACCGGGACTCCCTGTACGCGGCGCCGATGCACCCGTACACCAAGGCGCTGCTCTCGGCCGTGCCCATCCCGGACCCGGCGCGCCGCAGCGCCAAGAGCGAGCGCATCCTGCTCAAGGGCGACGTGCCCTCGCCGATCGCGCCGCCGAGCGGCTGCCGCTTCCACACCCGGTGCTGGAAGGCCACGCAGGTCTGCACGACCACCGAGCCGCCGCTGGCCGAGCTGAAGCCGGGGCAGCGGGTCGCCTGTCACCACCCCGAGAACTTCGAGGACCAGCAGCCCCAGGACGTGGTCCTGTTGACGGCCGCGAAGGAGGCGGCCGAGCTGGTACCGGACGCGGTGAAGAAGACGGAGGCGCCCGCGGTGTCGGAGGTTCCCGCGGAGCCGGAGGTTCCCGCGGTGTCGGAGACGTCCGGCGATCCCGAGCCGCCGGTCGCGACGCAACCGCCTGCGGAGACCAAGGTCGCCAAGGAACCGGAAGCCGCCGAGACACCGGAAGCCGCCAAGGAACCGGAAGCCGCCAAGGAATCCGACGACAAGTAAGTGAAATCGAGCCCCCGCCTTGCAATGTAAGGCGGGGGCTCGTCGTTGCGTCACAATATAGGGGTGTCTCCCTATCCGCTCGATCTGATCGGCATCTTCGTCTTCGCGATCTCCGGCGCCCTGCTGGCCGTCCGCAAGAACTTCGACGTGTTCGGCATCGCCGTCCTCGCCGAGGTGACCGCTCTCGGCGGCGGGCTGTTCCGGGACCTGGTCATCGGCGCCGTACCGCCGGCCGCCTTCACCGATCTCGGCTACTTCTTCACCCCGCTGCTCGCCGCCCTCCTCGTCTTCTTCCTCCACCCGCACGTGGAGCGCATCCAGTCCGGGGTCAACGTCTTCGACGCGGCCGGCCTCGGCCTGTTCTGCGTCGCGGGCACGACGAAGGCGCACGCGTACGGACTCGGGCTCACCGCCTCCGTGGTCCTCGGCCTCGCCACCGCGGTCGGCGGCGGTGTGCTGAGGGACGTCCTCGCCAACGAGGTGCCCTCGCTGCTGCGCTGGGACCGGGACCTGTACGCCGTCCCCGCGATGGTCGGCGCCGGGATGGTCGTCCTGTGCATCAGCCTGGACGCCCTGAACCCCTTCACCTCGGCCCTCGCCGCGATCACGGCCTTCGTGCTGCGACTGCTGGCGATGCGGTACCACTGGCGGGCCCCGCGCGCGTGGAACCGGCGGTCGGCGGCCGTCGAGGAGGCGTGAGGTTCTGTGGGCTGAGGGTCTGAGGGGCTGCGGGGCCGAGGCATAAAGCTACCGCTTAGTAATCGCCTGTTGTACGGTTCATCCATGCCCGAAGCAGCTTCCGTACAGGCCACCATCGGCGACAGCGAGTTCGACCGGGACACCGCGGTCACCCGGCGGTCGCCCGGCGTCTACGACGTCGACCTCTCCGCCGGCTGGACGATCATCGGCGCCGTCAACGGCGGCTATCTCCTCGCCGTCCTCGGCCGCGCCCTCGCCGAGGCACTGCCGCACGGCGACCCGTTCACGATCTCCGCGCACTACCTGACCGCCTCCCAACCGGGACCGGCGGTCGTCCGCACGGACGTCGTACGCACCGGCCGGACCCTGTCGACCGGCCAGGCCTCCCTCTTCCAGTACGACCCCGAGGGCCGCGAGGTCGAGCGGATCCGCGTCCTCGCCTCCTACGGCGACCTGGACGCCCTCCCGGACGACGTCCGTACGACGGCGAAGCCGCCCGCGATCCCGCCGATCGAGGAGTGCTTCGGCCCGCAGGACGCGCCCGGTCCCGTCCCCGGCGGCTCCGCGATCGCCGATCGGCTGTTCCTGAAGCTGGACCCCGCGACCCTCGGCTGGGCGCTCGGCGCGCCCTCCGGCAAGGGGGAGATGCGGTCGTGGTTCGGGCTCGCCGACGGCCGTGATCCCGACCCGTTCTCCCTGCTCCTCGCGGTGGACGCGCTGCCGCCGACCGCGTTCGAGATGGGGCTCAAGGGCTGGGTCCCGACGGTCGAACTGACCGTCCACGTCCGGTGCCGCCCGGCGCCGGGCCCGCTCCGCGTCGCCATCTCCACCCGCAACCTCGCCGGCGGCTTCCTGGAGGAGGATGCCGAGGTCTGGGACAGCGCGGACCGGCTGGTCGCGCAGTCCCGTCAACTGGCGCGCGCCAGGCTGACGGACTGACGGACCGAGACCCGTGCCGCGGCCTGGACGCGGTGGTCGGCCGAGCCGGGAGGCGTCGGTCCCGGCGTCGGCGTCCCGGGGCAGGTGACAGACAGCAGGCGGACAGAGGGGCGCGCCCCTCTGTCCGCCTGCCGTGGAGAATCAGTCCAGCCAGTGGCGACAGCCGATGCTGATCAGCCGCATACGGCGGCTCGCCAGCCGGGTCACCCGGGCGCGCTCCTCCTCCGGCTGGTCCCGGGCCGCCAGGAACAGCGAGGCGGTCACCAGCATCTGATCGACGTACAGGCCCGCGAGCATCAGCCGGTCGTCGTCGGTCCACCCCTCGGTCTCCGGCCGCTTGGCCAGCTCGGTCCGTACCTCTTCGGCGAACCGGGCCAGTTGCCCCTGGATGGCGTCCCGCACCGGCTGGACCCCGCTGTGCCGTTCGCGCGCGATGAATCTGACGTGTGCGGGGTACGCGTCCACATGGCGGGCGATCAGATCGACGGCCCTCTCGATGAGTTCGTCGCTGTCGCCCACCGCCGACATCAGGTCACCGAGCACAGGGTGCAGACTGCCGAGCACCTCCTCGACCAGCGCGACACCGAGGTCCGCGGTCGAGCGGAAGTGCCGGTAGAACGCGGTGGGTGCGACGCCCACGGCCCGGGTGACCTCGCGCAGTCCGAGGCTGCTGAGGCTCTGTTCCTCCAGCAGACCGAGCGCGGCGTCCATGAGCGCCTGCCGGGTCCTCTGCTTCTGGACCTGCCGGATGCCGAGCGTGTGACTCATGCCATGCAGTCAACAACTGTTCTCCGTAAATGCAAAGCCGGGCGACGCGCTAGACTTGGTAGTCAGTGAACAGTTGTAACCACAACCGTTCACCTGGGTGTCACCGAAACGTCCGGACCGACGAACCGAAACGAGAGGCGGATCCGCCATGTTGTTCCTGGTCGCCGCACTACTGCTGCTGGGTGTCGTCCTCGGCACCGTCGCCCATGTGCCGATGGCCGTCTCGTCCGCCCTGGCCGCCGGCATCGCCCTGTGGCTGGCGGTGTTCGCGTACCGCGAGCGCCACGCCCGCCGCGACCGCGCCACCGACTGACCGTTCGCCATCGCTCGACCGTCGCCACCGGACGGCCACGCATCACTCGCGACCGTCCCCGAGAGCCGTAGGGAGCAGACCGACCATGCAACTCACCGCCGCGCGACCGCAGACCGGATCGACCACCACCCGTACCCGTACCCGGGGCCGGGACGCCGACGGCATGGCCGTCGCCTCCTTCGTGCTGGGCCTGTTGGGCCTGCTGGTCCTCAACCTCTTCCTCGGCCCCATCGCCATCGTCCTGGCGGCCGTCGCCCTGAGGCGCGGCACGACCCGACGGGGCCGCGCCTTCCTGGGCCTGGGGCTGGGTGTCGCCGACCTCGTGGTCCTGGCCGCGCTGATGCAGAGCACGGACACGGTGTCCTGGAGCTTCTGAGGCGCGGCCGAGTGCCTTGTCGGCCATGATCCGAGACGCCCCGAGGGCACCCGCACGGAGCCCCGTAGAATCGGCTCACCATGGCTTACCTCGACCACGCGGCGACCACCCCGATGCTCCCCGAGGCGGCAGAGGCCCTGACCGCCCAGCTGAGCGTCACCGGCAACGCCTCCTCGCTGCACGCCTCCGGCCGCCGAGCGCGGCGCACCGTCGAGGAGGCCCGTGAGACCCTCGCCGAAGCCCTCGGAGCCCGCCCGAGCGAGGTGGTCCTCACCTCCGGCGGCACCGAGGCCGACAACCTCGCCGTGAAGGGCCTGTACTGGTCCCGCCGCGCCGCCGACCCGGCCCGCACCCGTGTCCTGGCCAGCCCCGTCGAGCACCACGCGGTCCTCGACGCCGTCCACTGGCTCGGCGAACACGAGGGCGCCACCGTCGAGTACCTCCCGGTCGACACCTACGGCAGGGTCCACCCGGACGCCCTGCGCGAGGCCGTCGCCCGCAACCCCGACGACGTCGCCCTCGCCACCGTCATGTGGGCCAACAACGAGATCGGGACGATCCTGCCGGTCCGTGAACTCGCCGACGTGGCACAGGAGTTCGGCGTCCCGTTGCACGCCGACGCGGTCCAGGCCTTCGGTCAGATTCCGGTCGACTTCGACGCCTCCGGCCTCGCCGCCATGACCGTCTCCGGCCACAAGATCGGCGGCCCGTACGGCATCGGCGCGCTGCTGCTGGGCCGCGAGTACAGCCCCGTACCCGTCCTGCACGGCGGCGGCCAGGAGCGCCACGTCCGCTCCGGCACGCTCGACGTCCCGGCCATCGCCTCCTTCGCTGTCGCCGGCCGGCTCGCCGCCGAGCAGCACGAGTGGTTCGCCCGCGAGATCGGCGTCCTGCGCGACGCCCTGGTCGACGCGGTCCGTGCGGCGGTGCCGGACGCGATCCTGGGCGGCGACCCGGCCCCGGGGGGCCGCCTCCCGGCCAACGCGCACTTCACCTTCCCCGGATGCGAGGGCGACTCCCTGCTCCTGCTGCTCGACGCCCAGGGCATCGAGTGCTCCACCGGCTCCGCCTGCACCGCAGGCGTCGCCCAGCCGAGCCATGTCCTCCTCGCCACCGGCACCGACCCCGACCTGGCCCGCGGCACCCTCCGCTTCTCCCTCGGCCACACCTCCACGGAGGCGGACGTCGAGGCGGTCGCCAAGGCCATCGGTCCGGTGGTGGAACGCGCCCGCACCGCGGGCCTGAGCTGAGCGGGCGCGCCCGGTCCGGGCCCAGCTCTCCCCGGGCCCAGCTCTTCCCGGGCCCAGCTCTCCATCACCATGAGGCCGGCCGTCATGCCCTCGTCCTCGTGCTGCCGCTGTCCCGGCCCACTCGCCCCCCGTGGCCCCTGTCGGGTGCGGCCCGGTGCCCCCGGGTCAGGCGGACGTCGACGACTGTGCGGCCGCCGCCGCCCGGACCAGCTTCATGTAGCGGTCCCAGTCCCAGCCCTCGCCGGGGTCGGTGTGGTCCGTCCCCGGCACCTCGACGTGGCCGAGGATGTGCTCGCGGTCCACGGGGATGTCGTACCGCGCGCAGACACGGGCCGTGAGCCGCGCCGAGGCCTCGTACATCTCGGTGGTGAAGTCCTCGGGCTTCTCCACGAAGCCCTCGTGCTCGATGCCGACACTGCGCTCGTTGTAGTCGCGGTTGCCCGCGTGGTAGGCCACGTCCAGCTCGCGGATCATCTGGGTGACGTGGCCGTCCTTGCGGACGATGTAGTGCGCGGCCGCGCCGTGCTCCGGGTCCTGGAAGACCTTCACGGCGCTGGCGAAACTGCCCTGGGTGACATGGATGATCACCATGTCTATGCCGAAGTCGTCCGGCCGGTCCGCCATCCGCCAGTTCGCGTCCGACGCCGAGACCCACTTCGCGCCCGTGTAGTCGACCTCGCCCTCCTTGCGCGGCTTCCTGACACCGGGCACCCGCCACCACGCGCGCTTCAGCTCGTCCTTGGCCACGACGGCCGTACCGACGGCGGCCACGGCCGTGCCGATGATCAGCGCCCGGCGTCCGACGCGCCGGCCCGTGTCCCCGCCGCCGGCGGCGCTCGCGCCGCCGGTCCCGGAACCGCTCTTCGAAGCCCGTCTCGTTCCCACGAGATCGTCAACGGATACTCGCGGGCTCCGGTTCCCGGCGACCCGTACCCTTGAAGGGTTATGACTGAGATCTCGCAGCGCTCCCACCCCCTCCGTGTCCTCGCCGCCATGTCCGGCGGGGTCGACTCCGCCGTGGCCGCCGCCCGCGCGGCGGAAGCCGGGCACGACGTGACGGGCGTCCATCTGGCGCTGTCCGCCAACCCGCAGTCGTTCCGGACCGGGGCGCGCGGCTGCTGCACGATCGAGGACTCCCGGGACGCCCGCCGCGCCGCCGACGTCATCGGCATTCCCTTCTACGTGTGGGACCTCGCCGAGCGCTTCCGCGAGGACGTCGTCGAGGACTTCGTCGCCGAGTACGAGGCCGGACGCACCCCGAACCCCTGTCTGCGCTGCAACGAGAAGATCAAGTTCGCGGCCCTGCTCGACAAGGCCCTCGCCCTGGGCTTCGACGCCGTCTGCACCGGCCACTACGCCCAGGTGCTCGTGCGCGAGGACGGCACCCGGGAGCTGCACCGCGCCTCCGACATGGCCAAGGACCAGTCGTACGTCCTCGGCGTGCTCGACGACAGGCAGCTCGCCCACGCGATGTTCCCGCTCGGCGACACCGTGACGACGAAGGACGAGATCCGCGCCGAGGCCGAGCGCAGGGGCCTCGCCGTCGCGAAGAAGCCCGACTCCCACGACATCTGCTTCATCGCCGACGGCGACACCCAGGGCTTCCTGGCGAACAGGCTGGGCAAGGCCGAGGGCGACATCGTCGACGAGTCCGGCACCGTCCTCGGCACCCACGAGGGCGCGTACGGCTACACCATCGGCCAGCGCAAGGGGCTGCGCATCGGCACCCCGGCCGCTGACGGCAAGCCGCGCTACGTCCTCGACATCTCCCCGGTCGACAACACGGTGACGGTCGGCCCGGCCGCCGCCCTCGACGTCGAGGCCCTCACCGCGATCAGGCCCCGCTGGTGCGGCGCGGCCCCCACGGGCCCCGGCACCTACACGGCCCAGCTGCGCGCCCACGGCGGCGAGACGGAGGTCCGCGCGGAGCTGGTCGACGGCACCCTGGAGGTCTCCTTCACGGAGCCCGTCCGCGGTGTCGCCCCCGGACAGGCGATCGTGCTGTACGACGGCACGCGCGTCGTGGGGTCGGCGACGATCGCCTCCACCACGCGCGCGCGGGCGGGTGCCGCGTAGCACCGCGGCCACGATCGTCCCTCCCCGGGTAGCCGTCCTCGTGCGCGCGGCGCAGGCTGCTTGGTGAGCTTCGAGCTCTTCCAGGAGGCCCGGGCGGGCCGCAGGGGGACGTAGGAGGTCGCCATGACAGCCACAGATCCGGCAGGGCAGGCGGGAAACCCGTCCCGGGGCCCGTCCCCGGACCCGTCGCGCGATCCGGATCCGCCACGGGACGCGGGCCGGGACGCTTCACGGGACGGGCCTCGGGATCCGTCACGCGACGCGGCGATGGATCCGTCCCGTGACCCGTCCCGTGACCCGTCCCGTGACCCGTCCCGTGACCCGTTCCGCGCCCCGGCGAGGAACCGCCGGAGTCTCAGCCACCGGATGAGGTACGCCCTGCGCCACCCCCGGCGCGTGCCCGCGCACGCCCACCGGGTGGCGCGGGACACCTGGCTGCGGCTGAAACACCGCGACCACATCGCCTACTACCGTGCCGTCATGGCCGCCGACACGGCACGCAGTCCCGAGGCCGCCGTCGGGCACAACCCGTCCGTCGAGAAGTGGGAACGCATCGGCCGGATGCAGTTCGACTACCTCCTGCGGCACGGCCTGGAGCCCCGGCACCGGATGCTGGAGATCGGCTGCGGGAACCTGCGGGCCGGGCGGCTGTTCATCGACCACCTGGACACCGGGAACTACTACGGGATCGACATCTCGCCCGCCATCCTCATGGAGGCCCAGCGCACCCTCGCGCGAGAGGGTCTGCAATCCAAACTGCCCCACCTGGCGCTCGTCGCCGACCTCACGTTCGCCTTCCTGCCCGCCGGTCACTTCGACGTCGTCCACGCGCACAGCGTGTTCTCCCACTCGCCGCCGCACGTCATAGAGCAGTGCCTCGCGCACGTCGGCCGCGTCCTCGCCCCCGGCGGCTACTTCGACTTCACCTTCGGCCGCACCGAGGGCGACGAACACCAGGTGCTCCACGAGGACTTCTATTACCGCACCGACACCCTCGTCGAACTCGCCCGGCGGTACGGCCTGTCCGCCCGGCTCATGGACGACTGGGAGGACCTGCCCCATCGCCAGTCGAAGATCCGCGCGACCCTGGCGGAGGAAGCCGGCGGGCGCGGGGGACCGGATGCCGGTGCCGCACCCTAACGTGGACGCATGAACATCTGTGTCTTCCTCTCCGCCGCAGACCTCGCCGACCGGTACACCCACCCCGCGAAGGAATTCGCCAGGCTGATCGGCAAGGGCGGGCACACCCTGGTGTGGGGCGGCTCGGACGTCGGGCTGATGAAGGTGGTCGCCGACGGCGTGCGGGAGGCGGGCGGCAGACTGCTGGGCGTCTCGGTCGAGTTCCTGGCGGCCAAGGCGCGGCCGGACACCGACGAGATGGTGGTCGCGCGGGACCTCGCCGAGAGGAAGCGGCTGCTCCTGGAGAAGGCCGACGCGGTCGTCGTCATGGTCGGCGGGACCGGCACGCTCGACGAGGCGACCGAGATCCTGGAGCTGAAGAAGCACGGTCACACCGAGATGCCGGTCGTCCTCCTCAACACCGCGGGCTTCTACGACGGTCTGAAGGAGCAGTTCCGGCGCATGGAGGACGAGGGGTTCCTGCCCCGCCCGCTCACCGACCTGGTCTTCTTCGCGGAGGAGCCGGTGGGGGCGCTGGCGTACCTGGAGGAGAGCCGGGGCGTCGCCTGAGGGGCGTTCTCCGTCCCGCTCCGGTGATGCGAGCATGACCGCATGGCTACTCATGTGATCACCGGGGCGGGTTCCGGCATCGGCGCGGCCGTCGCCCGACAGCTGCACGAGCGCGGGGACGACCTCGTGCTGCACGCGCGCGACGCGGGACGGGCGAAGGAACTGGCCGCGGAGTTCCCCGGGGCGAGGACGCTGGTCGGCGATCTGGCGGACCCGGACAAGATCTCCTGGGCCTTCTCCCATCAGAGCCTGCCGGACCGCGTGGACTCGCTGCTGCACATCGCGGGCGTGGTCGACCTCGGCCCGGTCGGCGAGCTGACCCCCAAGACCTGGCGCCACCAGCTCAACGTCAACCTCATCGCCCCCGCCGAACTGACCCGCCACTTCCTGCCCCAACTCCGGGCCGCCCGTGGACACGTGCTGTTCGTCAACTCCGGCGCGGGCCTCAACGCGCACGCCGACTGGTCCGCGTACGCCGCCTCCAAGCACGGGCTCAAGGCGTTGGCGGACTCCCTGCGGTGGGAGGAGCATGGCAACGGGGTCCGGGTGACGACGGTGTACCCCGGGCGCACCGCCAGCCCCATGCAGGCGAAGGTGCACCAGCAGGAGGGCAAGGAGTACGACCCCGCGCGCTGGATCGCCCCCGAGTCGGTCGCCACGACGATTCTCATGGCGCTGGACCTGCCCCGCGACGCGGAGGTGAACGACCTGACGGTGCGCCCGGGCGCGTGAGGGCTCTGCCGGACGGGGTGCGTTGTCGGGTGCGGGTGCGGGTGCGGGTGCGGGTGCGGGCGCGGGTGAGTGGGGGCTGGTCGCGCAGTTCCCCGCGCCCTTGAAAAGCAGGGGCTGCGCCCCGAGCTTTCCAGGCCGGCAGGGCCGTGGCTTTCAGGGCCGCTGGGCCTGGGCTTTCAGGGGCGCGGGGAACTGCGCGAGAAGCCCCACCGGACCCGCACCCGACAACGCACCCCCGGCGGAGCCGTACGCTTCGGGGCGTGAGCGACGACTTCAGTTTCGGCCCTGCCACCGGCGTGGGGTCCATGCCGGGCGGCGACGCCCGAGAAGCCGCCAAGACCGTCACCGGCACCTTCGAGTGGCCGGAGACAGGCATGGCGCACCTCCCCGAACTCCCCGCCAGAGGCCCCGGCGCCGACATGATCGGCAGAACCGCGGGGATGCTGGTCGAGATGTACGCGCGCGTCGAGCCCAGCGGCTGGCGCGTCGGCGACCGACCGGGTCGGGACACCAAGCGGGCCCGTTCGTGGCTGCGCGAGGACCTCGACGCGCTGGAGGAGTTCACCCAGGGATACGAGGGCCCCCTGAAGGTCCAGGCCGTCGGGCCCTGGACCCTCGCCGCCGCGCTGGAGCTGAGGAACGGCGAGGCAGCCCTCTCCGACCCCGGCGCCTGCCGTGACCTCGCCGGCTCGCTCGCCGAGGGCCTGCGCGAGCACCTCGCCGAGGCCCGCCGACGTGCGCCGCGAGCCCAACTCGTCCTCCAGCTCGACGAACCCTCCCTCATCGCCGTCCTGCGCGGACAGGTCAAGAGCGCCAGCGGCTACCGCACGCACCGCGCCGTCGACCGCCAACTCGTCGAAGCCACACTGCGGAACGTCATCGACGCCGCACAGGGCGCGGTGATCGTGCACTCGTGCGCCCCCGACGTGCCCTTCGCGCTCCTGCGCCGGACCGGTGCCACCGGGATCTCCTTCGACTTCACCCTGCTCACCGAGCGTGACGACGACGCCATCGGGGAAGCGGTCGAGGGGGGCACCAAGCTGCTGGCCGGTGTCGTGCCGACCACCGAGGGGGCATTGTCGGACCCTGCCGGTAGCGTCATGGGTGTCAGGACGCTGTGGCGCAGGCTGGGGCTGCATCCGGGGCTTCTCGCGGAGGCGGTCACGGTCACTCCGACGTGCGGGCTCGCGGGGGTCTCCCCGGCCTACGCGCGCACGGCACTCGCGCATTGCGTCAAGGCGGCGAGATCCCTCGCGGACAACCCAGAGTAACGGGAGGACAACACGGTGGCCGGCGACCAGGACGCACAGCCCACATCGGTACCCGCCGAGGCGACGGTGCCCCCCGAGGCACGCGAGAAGCACGCGCGGCTCGCCGAGGAGATCGAGGCGCACCGCGCCCGGTACTACGGGCAGGACGCTCCCGTCATCAGCGACGCGGAGTTCGACGAACTCCTGCGCACTTTGGAGGCGTTGGAGGACGAGTACGGCGAACTGCGCACCCCGGACTCACCGACGCAGAAGGTCGCCGCCGAGTACAAGACCGATCTCGCCGAGGTCGAGCACCGCGAGCGCATGCTCTCCCTCGACAACGTCTTCGACGACGAGGGCCTCGCCGCCTGGGCCGAGCGCGTGGCCAAGGACGTCGGCACCACCGACTACCACCTGTTGTGCGAGCTGAAGATCGACGGCCTCGCGGTGAACCTGACGTACGAGGACGGCAGACTGACCCGGGCCGCCACCCGCGGCACCGGCGAGGTCGGCGAGGACATCACCCCGAACGTCATGACGATCGCCGAGATCCCGCACCGGCTGAAGGGCGACCGCGTCCCCCGGCTCGTCGAGATCCGCGGCGAGGTCTACTTCCCGATGGAAGCCTTCCAGGGCCTCAACGAACGCCGGGTCGCGGCCGGCGAGAAGCCGTACGCCAACCCCCGCAACTCCGCCTCGGGTTCGCTGCGCCAGAAGGACCCCAAGGTCACGGCCACCCTGCCCCTGCACATGGTGGTCCACGGCATCGGCGCCCTGGAGGGTTTCGACGGCGGCTTCACGCGCCTCTCGGAGGCCTACGACCTCCTCAAGTCCTGGGGCCTGCCCACCGCCGAGCACAACCGGGTGGTCGACGACCTCGACGGCGTACGGGAGTTCATCGCCCACTACGGCGAGCACCGCCATTCCGTGGCGCACGAGATCGACGGCGCGGTCGTCAAGCTCGACGAGATCCGGCTGCAGGGACGTCTCGGGTCGACGGCGCGCGCACCCCGCTGGGCCATCGCGTACAAGTACGCGCCGGAGGAGGTCAACACCAAGCTCCTCGACATCAAGGTGGGTGTCGGCCGCACCGGTCGGGTCACGCCGTACGCCCAGGTCGAGCCGGTGACCGTGGCCGGCTCGGAGGTCGAGTTCGCCACCCTGCACAACCAGGAGGTCGTCAAGGCCAAGAACGTCCTCATCGGGGACACGGTCGTCATCCGCAAGGCCGGTGACGTCATCCCCGAGATCCTCGGCCCGGTCGTGGACCTGCGCGACGAGAACGAGACGCGCCCGTTCGTGATGCCGACCGAGTGCCCGGAGTGCGGGACCCCGCTGCGCGCGATGAAGGAGGGGGACATCGACCTGCGGTGCCCCAACGCCCGTAGCTGTCCGGCCCAGTTGCGGGAGCGCGTCGCGTATCTGGCGGGCCGGGAGTGCCTGGACATCGAGCACTTCGGCGGGGTCGCCGCCGCCGCGCTCACCCGGCCCCTGGAGCCGGCCGACCCGCCCCTGGTCGACGAGGGCGACCTCTTCGGCCTCACCGTGGAGAAGCTGCTCCCCATCAAGGCGTACGTGCTGGACGCGGACAGCGGTCTGCCCAAGCACGATCCCGGGACGGGCGAGCCGAAGGTGGTCACGGTCTTCGCCAACAAGGAGGGCGGGCCGAAGAAGAACACCCTCGCCCTGCTCCAGAAGATCGAGGAGGCCAAGAGCCGTCCGCTCGCCCGCTTCCTCAACGGGCTCTCCATCCGCCACGTCGGACCGGTCGCCGCCCAGGCCCTCGCCCGCGAGTTCCGCTCGATCGACCGGATCGAGCAGGCCACGCAGGAGGAACTCACGGCGGTCGACGGCGTGGGCGCCATCGTCGCGAAGGCCCTGGAGGAGTGGTTCGCCGAAGAATGGCACCGGGAGATCATCCGTAAGTGGAAGGCGGCCGGTGTCCCGCTGGAGGACAAGGGCGCCGGTGAGGACGAGGGACCCAGGCCCCTCGAAGGGCTGACGGTCGTGGTGACCGGCACACTCGAACACCACACGCGGGACGGGGCGAAGGAGGCGCTGCAGAGCCGGGGCGCCAAGGTGACCGGCTCGGTGTCCAAGAAGACCTCCTTCGTCGTGGTGGGCGAGAATCCGGGCTCCAAGCACGACAAGGCGATGCAGCTCAAGGTGCCCGTCCTGGACGAGGACGGCTTCGCCGTCCTGCTCGAACAGGGACCGGACGCGGCGGCGGAAGTCGCGCTCCCGATCGAGGAGTAGGGGTTGAAGGCCACCCGTTCGGCGCATACCAGATGCATACGGGTGGCCGGTCGCATTCGGGCAACCGCCGGCGACCGCCGCCCGTGGAAGCCTTGTGCGGCCTACTGTTGAGGTGTGCGCCTGCCGTGCCCGGACGCGTGGTGGGTTGCCGGACGCGGTGCCGTCGAGGTCGTGAGACGAGCGACGGGCCGCGTGGCGTGGGCACCGCCGGCTGTGAGAGGGACGGGAATGGAACCGACCGAGAGCGTCGCCCCGGGCTCGCGGCTGCGCCTGCGCCGGGTGTCCGGGGCCTGGCGACGGGGACGCTCCCTGCTCATGGGAGGACGCCCGTTCGAGGGAAGCCGGGAGGACGCCCCCGGGCGGGCGACGGCGGCGGAGTCCAGGACCGGTACGGCACGGCCGCCGGGCCGTGCGAGCGCGAGCGCACCCCGCCCTCTCGTACCCGGCCCGGCCCAGCTCGGCTCCGGCACCGCGGCCGCCATGGCCGGGGCGCCCGTCGTCACCGGCGCGCTCGGCGAGGGCCGCGGACACGAACTGCCCGGTCACGACGCCGATCGGCACCTGTCCTGGCCTGCGCTGCCCGGCGTGATCGTGGGCCTCGCCGGTGCCATCCTCGGCGCCGGCTTCTACCGGGCCTTCGTCGGGCCGCACGCGCTCTTCCCGGCCGGCACGGTCGGCTGGTCCCTCGCCCTCCTGACCGGCATCATCGTCGGCCATCTCGTCGCCATGGGCCGCGCGCGCTGGTGGGGCGGCACCGGCTCCGGCGCCGCTCTCACCCTCGCCGTCCTGCTGCTGTACGGCTGGGTGGCCGCCGGGATGGTCAGCCTCACCGTCGTCGTGCTCGTCGGCGTCGCCCGCCGGGGCCGCTGGCGCCAGGGCGTCCTGCACGGCGCGGTGGACATCCTCGGCATCGGTGCCGCCGCGCTCGTCCTGCGGGTCTTCGGCCGCGTCCCCTCGGTGGAGCGGCCCTGGGACCCGGACAGCTGGAATCTCTACTCGGCCCCGCAGGTGGCCCTGGTCGCCGTCGCCTATCTCGTGGTCAGCCGGATGTTGCTCTGGCATCTGGCCGCACCGCGCGGCGGACTGCCCACCGTCGCCCGTACGGCCCTGGTCAGACAGGGGCTCGTCGCCGTCGCGCTGCTCGGTATCGCGCCGCTCGTCTGCGTCGTCGCCAT
Organism: Streptomyces bottropensis ATCC 25435; assembly: GCF_000383595.1. Lineage (NCBI taxonomy): Bacteria > Bacillati > Actinomycetota > Actinomycetes > Kitasatosporales > Streptomycetaceae > Streptomyces > Streptomyces bottropensis. The sequence continues at coordinate 1,870,922 of NZ_KB911581.1, forward strand.
GGCCCAGCCCCTGCTGCTGCCGCTCTTCGCCATCCCCCTCATCGCGCTCGACTCCACCCTGTGGATAGCCCGCGCCCGTGCGGAGGAACAACTGCGCGACCCGCTCACCGGCCTGCCGAACCGGCAGTGGCTGCTGGAGCGGACCTGGACCGCGCTGGACGACGCCGAACGCATCGGGGCGCGGTCGGCGCTGCTGCTGATCGACCTAGACCGCTTCAGGTCCGTCAACGACACGCTCGGCCATCTCGCGGGCGACCGGTTGCTGTTGCAGATAGCGGATCGGCTGCGGGTCGCCCTGCCGCGCGGAGCGGAGGCCGCGCGGCTGGGCGGTGACGAGTTCGCCGTCCTGCTGCCCGTCGCCGACTCCACGACGTCCGCGTCGCGGGTCGCCCGCAACCTCGTCGCCGCGCTCGGCTCGCCGCTCGACCTCGACGGGCTCACCCTCGTGCTGGAGGCCAGTGCCGGGCTCGCCGTCTTCCCCGACCACGCGCTCGACGCGGAGGGGCTGCTGCGGCGGGCGGACGTGGCGATGTACCAGGCGAAGCGCGACCGTACGGGCGTGGAGGTCTACGAGTCCAAGCGGGACTCCAACACCCCCGACCGGCTCGGTCTGCTGGGTGACCTGCGGCGCGCGCTCGACGCGCACGAGGTCGAACTGCACTACCAGCCGAAGGTCCGCTTCGACGGTCAGGTCGCCGGTCTGGAGGCGCTGGTGCGGTGGGTGCACCCCGAACGGGGGAAGGTGCCGCCGGACGAGTTCATAGCGATCGCCGAGTCCTCCGGACTGATGCCGCACCTGACGGAGTACGTCCTGGACACCGCGCTCGGGCAGGTGGCGCGGTGGCGGGCGCAGGGGCTGCACGTGCCGGTGGCGGTGAACGTGTCCCCGCGCGACGTCCACACCCCCGGCTTCGCCGGCGCGGTGGCCGCGCGGCTCGCCCGCCACGGGGTTCCCGCCGGGGCGTTGCAGCTGGAGATAACGGAACATGTGCTGCTCGAAGACCCGCAGCGGGCCGCGGACACCCTCGCCGGGCTGACCGGGCACGGGGTGAAGATGTCGCTGGACGACTTCGGGACGGGGTATTCGTCGCTGGTGCATCTGCGGCGGCTGCCGGTGAGCGAGCTGAAGATCGACCGGTCGTTCGTGGCCCGGCTGGCGATCGACAGCGAGGACGCGGCGATCGTGCGCTGCACGGTCGATCTCGCGCATTCGCTGGGGCTGCTCGTCGTCGCGGAGGGCGTCGAGGACGACGAGACGTGGGAGCGGCTGAGGGACCTCGGGTGCGACGCGGTCCAGGGGTGGCTGGTCGCCGCCGCGATGCCGGCGGAGGAGGCGACCGCGTGGTTGCGGGCGCGGGGTTCGCGGGGCTGGCAGCGGCGCCCGCGCGCGGCGCTGCCGGCGGCTACGGCGGAGGAGTGACGAGGGGGCGGGCGGGGGCGCCTCATAGCTCGGGGGTTCCGGTGCGTCGGCGGGTGCGGCTCCGGTGGGGGTTTCTCGCGCAGTTCCCCGCGCCCCTGAAAAGCAGGGGCTACGCCCCACGCTTTTCATCCCACAGCCCCGTCTGCCCTTGATCCCGCAGCCTCGCCGCCCTTCATGGTGCGGTCCCGTCGCGCCGCATCCCGCAGCCTCGTCGCCATGCCGCGCAGGCCGGCCGCCATGCCTGCCACGGGCCCGTCGCCGCGCAACGCGCAGGCCGGTCGCCATGCATCGCGCAGGCCCGTCACCATCCATCCCGCAGCCCCGTCGTCACGCGCCGCGCAGCCCCGTCGCCGTCCATCCGCAGTCTCGGCGCCATGCATCGCGCAGCCCTGTACGCCATCCATCCCGCGGACTCGTCACTTTCCAGGTCCGCGAGCCGTTGCTCCACAGGCCGCAGCCCCGTCGCTTTCCAGCCCCGCAGGGCCTGGGCTTTCAGGGGCGCGGGGAACTGCGCGAGAAGCCCCACGCGCCCGCACCCGCCCGATTACAGTGCCCCCGAGCTACTGGGCGTCCGGCCCAGCGGCGCGGTCAAGCCGTCGCGCCCCATAGGATTGGCGCCAAACCACTCGCACTCACCCCAGAGGATCGCTGCATGCCTGGCATTACGCGCGAGGAGGTCGCCCACCTCGCCCGGCTGGCGCGTCTGGAGCTGAAGCCCGAAGAGCTCGAACACTTCGCGGGTCAGCTGGACGACATCATCGGCGCGGTCGCCCGCGTCAGCGAGGTCGCCGACCAAGATGTACCACCGACCTCGCACCCGCTGCCGCTGACGAACGTCATGCGCGCGGACGAGGTCCGTCCGTCGCTCACCCCCGAGCAGGCGCTTTCCGCCGCCCCGGCCCAGGAGCAGCAGCGTTTCAAGGTGCCGCAGATCCTGGGGGAGGACTGATCACGTCATGACCGACAGCATCATCAAGCTCACCGCGGCCCAGATCGCCGCGAAGATCGCCTCCGGCGAACTCACCGCCGTGCAGGTCACCGAGGCCCACCTGGCCCGGATCGAGGCCGTCGACGAGAAGGTGCACGCCTTCCTGCACGTCGACCGTGAGGGCGCCCTCGCCCAGGCCCGCGCCGTCGACGAGAAGAAGGCCAGGGGCGAGAAGCTCGGCCCGCTCGCCGGCGTCCCACTCGCGCTCAAGGACATCTTCACGACGGTCGGAATTCCGACCACCGTCGGTTCGAAGATCCTTGAGGGCTGGATCCCGCCGTACGACGCCACGCTCACCAAGCGGCTCAAGGACGCCGACGTCGTCATCCTCGGCAAGACCAACATGGACGAGTTCGCCATGGGGTCCTCGACGGAGAACAGCGCGTACGGCCCGACCGGCAATCCCTGGGACCTCACCCGCATCCCCGGCGGTTCCGGCGGCGGTTCCTCCGCCTCCCTCGCCTCCTACCAGGCCCCCCTCGCCATCGGCACCGACACCGGCGGCTCCATCCGCCAGCCGGCCGCCGTCACCGGCACGGTGGGCGTGAAGCCGACGTACGGCGCGGTCTCCCGCTACGGCATGGTCGCCTTCTCCTCCTCCCTCGACCAGGGCGGCCCCTGCGCCCGTACGGTCCTGGACGCGGCGCTCCTGCACGAGGTCATCGCCGGTCACGACCCGCTCGACTCCACCTCCATCGACGCTCCGGTCCCCCCGGTCGTCGAGGCCGCCCGCAACGGCAGCGTCGCCGGGATGCGCGTGGGTGTCGTCAAGCAGTTCCGCGGCGAGGGCTACCAGGCCGGCGTCGTCCAGCGCTTCGACGAGTCCGTCGAGCTGCTGAAGGAGCTGGGCGCCGAGATCGTCGAGCTGGACTGCCCGTCGTTCGACCTGGCGCTGGCCGCGTACTACCTGATCGCACCGAGCGAGTGTTCGAGCAACCTCGCCCGCTTCGACGGACTGCGCTACGGCCTGCGGACCGGCGACGACGGCACGAACTCCGCCGAGACGGTCACCTCCCTCACCCGTGAGGCGGGCTTCGGCCCCGAGGTGAAGCGCCGCATCATGCTCGGCACGTACGCGCTCAGCTCCGGCTACTACGACGCGTACTACGGCAGCGCCCAGAAGGTCCGTACGCTCATCACGCGGGACTTCGAGAAGTCGTTCGAGCAGGTCGACGTCATCGTCTCGCCGACCACGCCCACCACCGCCTTCCCGATCGGCGAGCGCGCCGACGACCCGATGGCGATGTACCTGGCGGACCTCTGCACCATCCCGACCAACCTCGCGGGCAACTCCGCGATGTCCCTGCCCTGCGGCCTCGCGCCGGAGGACGGCCTCCCGGTCGGACTGCAGATCATCGCCCCGGCGCTGAAGGACGACCGTCTTTACAAGGTCGGCGCCGCCGTCGAGGCCGCCTTCGTGGAAAAGTGGGGGCACCCGCTTCTCGAGGAGGCTCCGTCGCTGTGAGCAACGCACTGTCCAAGGCCAAGGACTTCCAGAAGTCCAAGTCCGGTACGTACGTGTCCATCGCCACCACCGCCTTCGGCGCGTGGGGCATCGCCAAGCGGATCAAGAAGGCCCGCGTCGAGCAGGACACGCTCCGGCTGATCGACGCGTCCGTGGCCGCCGTCGGCATCGTCACCGGTCTCGCCATCCTGTACCGCGAACTGAAGCGGCTGGGCGACGACGACGTCCTGCTGGGCTGAGAGGGAACCAAGACCGTGACCACCACGACCGACCTGGTGTCGTACGAGGACGCGCTGGCGTCGTACGACCCCGTCATGGGCCTTGAGGTCCATGTCGAACTCGGCACCAAGACGAAGATGTTCTGCGGCTGTTCCACCGAACTCGGTCAGGACGCCAACACGCAGACCTGCCCCACCTGCCTCGGCCTGCCCGGCGCGCTCCCGGTCGTCAACGCGATCGGCGTCGAGTCGGCGATCAGGATCGGTCTCGCGCTGAACTGCGAGATCGCCGAGTGGTGCCGCTTCGCCCGGAAGAACTACTTCTATCCGGACATGCCGAAGAACTTCCAGACCTCCCAGTACGACGAGCCGATCGCCTTCAACGGCTACCTCGACGTACAGCTGGAGGACGGCGAGACCTTCCGCGTGGAGATCGAGCGCGCCCACATGGAGGAGGACACCGGCAAGTCGACGCACGTCGGTGGCGCGACCGGCCGCATCCACGGCGCCTCGCACTCGCTGCTCGACTACAACCGCGCGGGCATCCCGCTCATCGAGATCGTCACCAAGCCGATCGAGGGCGCCGGCGAGCGCGCTCCCGAGGTCGCCAAGGCGTACGTGCGTGAGCTGCGCGAGGTCATCAAGGCGCTCGGCGTCTCGGAGGCCCGTATGGAGATGGGCCAGATGCGCTGCGACGTGAACCTGTCGCTGCGCCCGCACGGCCGTGAGAAGTTCGGCACGCGCTCCGAGACGAAGAACGTGAACTCGCTGCGCAGCGTCGAGCGCGCCGCCCGCTTCGAGATCCAGCGGCACGCCGCCGTCCTGAACGGCGGCGGGACGATCATCCAGGAGACCCGGCACTTCCACGAGGACACGGGGTCCACGACCTCGGGCCGGGTGAAGGAGGAGGCCGAGGACTACCGGTACTTCCCCGAGCCGGACCTCGTGCCGGTGGCCCCCTCGCGCGAGTGGGTCGAGGAGATCCGGGCCGCGCTGCCCGAGCTGCCGCTGGTGCGCCGCAACCGGCTCCTCGGGGAGTGGGGCATCTCGGGCACCGAGATGCAGGCGATCCTCAACGCCGGCGCGCTGGATCTGATCGTCGCCACCATCGACGCCGGGGCGGACGCCGCCTCCGCCCGCAAGTGGTGGATGGGCGAGCTGGCCCGCAGCGCCAACGAGTCGGGTGTCCCGCTCGACGAGCTGGCGATCACGCCGGAGCAGGTCGCCCGCGTCACCGAGCTGGTCTCGAAGGGCGATCTGAACGACAAGCTGGCACGCCAGGTCATCGAGGGCGTCCTCGCGGGCGAAGGCACCCCGGACGAGGTCGTCGACAAGCGCGGTCTGAAGGTCGTCTCCGACGAGGGCGCCCTGACGACGGCCGTCGAGGAGGCCATCGCCGGCAACCCGGGCATCGCCGACAAGATCCGCGGCGGCAAGGTCGCCGCGGCCGGAGCCCTGGTCGGCGCGGTCATGAAGGCCACCCGCGGCCAGGCGGACGCGGCCCGCGTCAAGGAGCTGATCCTGGAGAAGCTGGGCGTCTCCGAGGGCTGAGTCGAGGGCTGGGCCGCGGGTGAACGGACCCCCGGCTCCCCGCGCATTCCTGAGGGCGGCACATCACTGCGATGGGCCGCCCTCAGGCGTGCGCACGGCGGTGACCCGGGGTGACAGAGTGCCGCGATCTGTCCTGTGAGGTGGCTCCCATCCCATGTGAGGAGACCCTCAAAGGGGCCAAACGATCACATTGTGGTGCAACAGTTGCCAGGAATTGCTCAGTCTCCCCCCTCAGGAGAACGATCCGTGGCCGCTCTTGCGCGTTGGTGTGTCCGGCACCGCCTTGTCGCCGTCCTGCTGTGGCTTGTCGCCTTCGCGGGCACGGCCGCCGGAGCCGCCGTGGCGGGAGGCGCGTACTCCAACGACTACAAGACCCCCGGAACCGAGTCCAGCCGCGCCACCGAACTCCTGAGCGAGGGCTTCCCGGGCGTCGGCGGCGACAGTGCCACCGTCGTCTGGCACACGAGCGACGGGACCGCGAGCGTGCGGGCCGCCGCTGTCGAGCAGACCATGACGAAGACCCTCGACACGATCGCCGACCTGCCGGGCGTCGTCGGCGTCACCGACCCGTACGACGGCGCCGACGGCGGCCGGATCAGCGAGGACGGCCGTACGGCGTACGCCACCGTCACCTTCGACCGGCCGGCCGAGGACGTGACCGAGGCGCAGGCCGAGGCCGTCGTCGACACCGCGAAGGGCGCCGAGGGGGCCGGGCTCCAGGTGGAACTGGGCGGCACCTCGATCGGCCTCACCGAGGCCTCCGGCGGACATCTCGCCGAGATCGTCGGCGTACTCGTCGCCGCCGTGGTCCTCTTCCTGGCGTTCGGCTCGCTCGCCGCCAGCCTGCTGCCGATCGCGACCGCCCTGGTCAGTGTCGGTACCGCCTACGCGGGGATCACGCTGCTCGGGCACGCGATGACGGTGGCCGACTTCGCGCCCATGCTGGGCACCCTGATCGGCCTCGGCGTCGGCATCGACTACGCGCTGTTCATCGTGACCCGGCACCGCCGGGGGCTGAAACGGGGCCTGTCCGTCGAGGAGGCCGCGCGGAACGCGGTCGCGACGACCGGGCGGGCCGTCGTCTTCGCGGGCGCCACCGTCTGCATAGCCCTGCTGGGCATGCTGATCCTGCGGCTCGGCTTCCTCAACGGCGTCGCGATCGCCGCCTCCCTCACCGTCGTCCTCACCGTCGCCGCCTCCGTGACGCTGCTGCCGGCCCTGCTGTCGTTCATCGGCATGCGCGCGCTCAGCCGCCGCGAGCGCCGCCGCCTCGCCGAGCACGGCCCCGAACCCGAGCTGCCCACCGGCTTCGCCGCCCGCTGGTCCGCCTTCGTGGAGCGGCACCCCAAGAAGCTCGGCGCGATCGCCCTCGTCGTCATGACCCTGCTCGCCCTGCCCACGCTCGGACTGCGCCTCGGCACCTCCGACCAGGGCAACGACCCGGCGGCGACCACCACCCGCCAGGCCTACGACCTCCTGGCCGACGGCTTCGGCCCGGGCGTGAACGGACCGCTCACCCTCGTCACCGAGGTCGACGGCGCGGCCGACAAGCTCGCGCTCGGCAACCTCGACACCACGCTCAGGACCACCGAGGGTGTCTCCGCGGTGACCCCGGTGACGTACAACGCCGGCGGTGACACCGCGTACCTCACCGTCGTACCGACGTCCTCCCCGCAGTCGGCGAAGACCAGCGACCTCGTCGAACGGCTGCGCGACGAGGTGCTGCCGAGGGCCGAGACCGGCACCACGCTCGATCTGCACGTCGGCGGGGTGACCGCCGGGTACGACGACTTCGCGGACGTCATCGTCGGCAAGCTGCCCCTGTTCGTGGGCGTCGTCATCGGCCTCGGCTGCCTGCTGCTCCTGCTCGCCTTCCGGTCCGTCGGGATACCGCTCAAGGCCGCCGCGATGAACGTCGCCGCCGTCGCCGCCGCCTTCGGTGTGGTCGTCGCGATCTTCCAGTGGGGCTGGGGGAGCGAACTGCTGGGCCTCGGCCGCGCCGGGCCGATCGAGCCCTTCCTCCCCGTGATCATGGTCTCGGTCCTCTTCGGGCTCTCCATGGACTACCAGGTGTTCCTGGTCAGCCGGATGTACGAGGAGTGGCTGGAGACCGGCGACAACCGGCGCGCGGTGCGGGTCGGCCTCGCCGAGACCAGCCGGGTGATCAACTCCGCGGCGGTCATCATGATCTCCGTCTTCCTCGCCTTCGTCCTCAGCGGCGACCGCGTGATCGCGATGTTCGGCATCGCGCTCGCCGCCGCCGTCGCCCTGGACGCCTTCGTCCTGCGCACGCTCCTCGTCCCCGCCCTCATGCACCTGCTCGGCGGCGCCAACTGGTGGCTGCCCCGCTGGCTCGACCGGCGCATGCCCCGCATCAGCATCGAGCCGCCCGAGTCCCGCGCCGCCCATGAGAGGCTGGCCGCCGCGACGGACGCCGAGGCGGCGGACGTACTGGCGGGGGACGTACCGGCGGGGGACGCCGACGCGACGGACGTACGGGCGAAGGAGCGGCAGCCGGATGTACGCGATATCCCTGGGTGACGACGGGGCCGAACTGCGGCCCCTGGAACCCTGGCACGCCGAGGAGTTCCTCACGCACCTGGAACGGGGGCGGGACTTCATCAACACCTACGTCCCCTTCGGCCAGAGCGCCACGGACACCGACGGCGCGCGTGCCGTCCTCCAGCGGTACGCCGACATGCGCGCCGCCGACACCGGCTCCCTGCACGGCATCTGGCTCGACGGCGCGCTCGTCGGCGGGGTCCTCTTCCACAACTTCGACGCGCCGAACGCCAACTGCGAGGTCGGCTGCTGGCTGGAGCCCGCGGGCACCGGACGGGGGCTCGTCACCCGCGCGATGCGGATCCTCATCGACTGGGCCGTCGACGTCCGCGCGATCCACCGCGTCGAATGGATCGCGTCCTCCGGCAACACACCGAGCCTGAACGTGGCACGGCGGCTCGGCATGGTCAGGGACGGTGTGCAGCGGGAGCGGTATCCCCATCGAGGTGTCCGCCACGACCTGGAGATATGGTCCGTCCTGGCGCCCGAATGGCGCGGGGCACGTGATCGCGGCACTCACAGCGATCATTAAGAGACCTCTCAGACAACATTCGTACGGTGCGAGGTATGGGAACCACAACAACTGACGAGACCGGCGCCGACACGGGCGCCGAGGCCAGGAACGACGACGAGTCGGTGAAGGCCGACGTCACCAAGGGCGACGCGGCGAAGGAGGCGGACCACGCCGCCGCGACGGACACCGGCGACACGGCCGGGGCCGACGGCTCCGAGGAGGCCGCGGAGTTCGAGGACGAGTTCCCGCCGGCCGTCGCCAGGACGCCGGGTGTGGGACAGGGTGCCGCCGGCATCGTGTCCGTGGTGCTGGGCCTGGTGTCGCTGACCGGCGGCTGGGTCGGCACGGTCGCCTCCGCGCGCGAGGGGATCGCGGGCCAGCTGGAGATGCAGGCCGCGACGAACGCCGACGTCGCCACACAGCTCCAGGCGGTCTACGGCGACGCCTGGCAGGCCTCCGCGCTGTGGGGCGGCGTCTTCGCGCTGTTCGCGCTGCTCGTCGGCGTGGTCGTGCTGGTGCGGCCCGCGTTCGGTGACCCCGACCAGGTACAGGCACCGTGGATCAAGTCGGTGGCCTGGGCCGGCGTCTCGGTCGGCGTCATCGGGCTGGTGCTCGCCGCCCTGAAGTACTCCGACCTGCTGCTGGCGCTGCCGAGCACCTGACGCCCGCTCCGCCAGGCCGGCTTCTGAGGGGCCTTAGGTCCGTCGTAGGCATCCCTACGACGGACCTAAGGCCCCTCGCGCGTTCAAGATGCGGAACTCTCCCGATGTGGCCACCCCGCCTGGGAGACGAAGGTTGAGGCATCGCAGCAAGCGAGCCCACACCGACTCTTCACCAGGGGTACGAGATGTTCGAGTACGAACTCCAGCAGATCCGGTCCGCGGAGATGATCCGCGAGGCGGAGCACTACCGCCAGGTACGCGAGGCCCGCCGCGCCCGCCGCGAGGCCGCACACGACTCCGGGACGGCGGCGAGGTCCGCCTCCGGGGAGGGGGACACGGACGGCGAACGGCCGGTACTCGGAGAACGGATACGCCGACTCCGCTTCCCGCGCGCCGCGTGAGCGGGCCGCGGCGCCGCGAGGGCGGGAACGCCGGCGGGGACGAGGCCACCGGGCGCAGCGGCCCACAAGCCGGACAGGCGGCGGACGACCGCCGTCCGGCTCTCGGGGGCCTGCGGATAATCGGTGCCGGAGGGTCCGAGGGTCGTGCGATGCTCGGCGATGTGGAGACCAGGTCCGTCAGTCCCGTGTTCGTCGGTCGCGCCGACGAACTGGAGGTGTTGCGCGAGGCATTGACCCGCGCCGGGGAAGGCGCCGCGCGCGCGGCCGTGAGCGGGGGAGACGGGGGAGACGGGGGCGGGCCGCAGGCGCTGCTGCTCGGCGGTGAGGCCGGGGTGGGCAAGACCCGCCTGGTCGAGGAGTTCGCCGCCGAGGCCGCGCGCGGGGGCGCGGTCGTCGCGCCCGGCGGCTGCGTCGAGATCGGCGCCGACGGACTGCCCTTCGCCCCCTTCTCCACCGCGCTGCGTGCCCTGCGCCGCCGGCTGCCCGACGAACTCGCCGCCGCGGCCGCCGGACAGGAACAGGAACTGGCCCGGCTGCTGCCCGAGTTGGGCGAGACCCCGCGCACACGGCACGACGAGGAAGGCACCGCCCGCCTCTTCGAACTCACCGCCCGCCTCCTGGAACGCCTCGCCGCCGACCGCACGATCGTCCTCGTCCTGGAGGACCTGCACTGGGCCGACGCCTCCACCCGGCACCTCCTCTCCTACCTCTTGCGCACCCTGCGCACCGGCCGCCTCGTCGTCCTCGCCACCTATCGCTCGGACGACATCCACCGACGCCACCCGCTGCGCCCCCTCCTCGCCGAACTCGACCGCCTGCGCACGGTCCGCCGCATCGAACTGCCCCGCTTCAACCGCGCCGAGGTCGGCCACCAGCTCGCCGGCATCCTCGCCGCCGAACCCGACCCGGACCGCGCCGACGAGATCTTCGAACGCTCCGACGGCAACGCCTTCTTCGTCGAGGAACTCGCCGCGGCCGCCCACGACGGCGGCGGCTGCCCCGGCCTCACCGACACCTTGCGCGACCTGCTCCTCGTCCGCGTCGAACGCCTCCCCGAGGACGCCCAGCGGATCGCCCGCATCGTGGCCGAGGGCGGCTCCACGGTGGAGTACGCCCTGCTCGCGGCCGTCGCCCGGCTCCCCGAGGACGAACTCATCGAAGCCCTGCGGGCCTCCGTCGGCGCCAACATCCTGCTCGCCGCCCCCGGCGACGACGGCTACCGCTTCCGCCACTCCCTGGTCCGCGAGGCCGTCAGCGACGACCTGCTGCCCGGCGAACGCTCCCGCCTCAACCGCCGCTACGCCGAGGCCCTGGAAGCCGACCCCGCGCTCGTCCCCGCCGACGGCCGCGCCACCCGCCTGGCCAGCTACTGGTACCACGCCCACGACGCCGCCAAGGCCCTGCCCGCCGTCCTCGACGCCGCGGCCGAGGCCCGCTCCCGGCACGCCCACGCCGAGCAACTGCGCCTGTTGGAACGGGCGATGGAGCTGTGGGACGCCGCCCCCGACGCCGTACGGGCCGCACTGCGCCCCGCCGACCACACCGAGGTCTACCCGCCCTGCGGCTGCGCCCCGGGCACCCACCCCCTGCGCTACCTCGACCTGATGGCCGAGGCCGCCGTCGCCGGACGGCTGTGCGGAGAGCGCGAGCGGGCCCTGAGGATCACCCGGCGGGCACTCGACCGGCTGGCGGACACGGACAACCCCCTGCGCGCCGCCTGGTTCTGGGTGCAGCGCTCCATGCTGACCGAGGGCCTGGCCCGGGGCGACGGCTGGAAGGAACTCGCCACCGCCCAGGAACTGGTCCGCGGCCAGCCCCCGTCCGAGGTGCACGCCGAGGTCCTCTCCCGCGTCGCCTGCTGGTCCATGCTCCACGCCCCGGGACCCGAGGCGCTCTCCGACGCCCAGCGCGCCGTCGAGTACGCCCGCATGGTCGGCGCCGAGGACATCGAACTCAACGCCCGCCTCACCCTCGGCGGCCTGATGGCCGACGCCGGTCACATCGAGACCGGCATCGACGAGATGAAGGCCGTCCTCCAGCGCTCGATCGAACGCGGTCCCGCCGCCGTCGTGGGCCGCGCCCATGTGAACCTCCCGTCCTGTCTGGAAGGCGTCGGCCGCTCACAGGAGGCCGCGCACCTGCTGCGCTCCGGACTCGACGTCACCCGGCGCATGGGCCTGCGGGACTCCGAGGCATGGATCTGGGGCAACCTCTCCGAATCGCTGTTCTCCCTCGGCCAGTGGGACGAGGCCACGGAAGCCGCCGTGCAGGCCGGATGCGCCGGGAACAGCACCAAGAGCCGCGGCGGCAGCGCCCTCTCCCTCGCCGCCCTCGCCCTCGCCCGCGGCGACACCGCCGAGGCCCGGCGCCAACTGGCCGCCGCCCACAGCTCCTTCGGCACCCACAACCCCATGCCCCAGAACAACCTGCCGCTGTCCAGCCTCACCCTCGGCATCGCCGTCGCCGAAGGCCGCCTCCCGGACGCCCGCGCCGAACTGGCCCGCGTCCTCGACACCGGCTTCCCCGTCGGCACCCAGCGCTACGCCTGGCCCCTGCTGCTCACCGCCGCCACCGCCGAGGCCGATGCCCGCGCCCTGCCGGCCGCCGGACCCGGCCGCGCCGAGACACTCGACCGGATCCTCACCGTGGTCAGGAAGCTCACCACCGGCGCACCGATCTGGCACGCCCACGACCACTGGGTCCGCGCCGAACTCCAGCGCGCCGAGGGTCTGACGGACCCCGACACCTGGTCCGACGTCGTCACCGCCTTCGAGCCCCTGGAGCGGCCCTACGACCTCGCCCGCGTCCGGCACCGTCTCGCCGAGGCGCTGCTGGCCCACGGCACGGACGACGAGGCCCGGGACCGTGCGACGGAGTTGCTGCGGCTGGCCGCCGCCGTCGCCGACCACCTCGGCGCCCGCCCGCTCGCCGACGAGGTCGCCCTCCTCGCCCGCCGCGCCCGCCTCACCCTGAGCCGCGCCCCCGAACCGGCTCTCGCCCCCGCCGCCCCCGTCGCCGCGCTCGGCCTCACCGGCCGTGAACACGACGTCCTGTGCCTGGTGGCCGTCGGCCGCACCAACCGCCAGATCGCCGAGGAACTCTTCATCTCCCCGAAGACGGCCAGCGTCCACGTCTCCAACATCCTGGCCAAACTGGGCGTCTCGGGCCGTGGCGAGGCGGCGGCGGTGGCCCATCGGGTGGGGTTGTCCCCGGCGGGGTCCGGGGAACGGCTGGCAGCGGGATGATGGAAGGAAGGACCGCCGAGGCTCCGTCGTACGACAGGGGCCGACCGCCCGCCGCCTCGCGGCCCCCGGGGGAGGGAGCACCATGTTCAACGCCTTCGAGGAACTCTTCGCACCTGGCCGCAAGCACACGCGAGACGAGGAGAACCGGCTGGCACTGACCCGCGAGGACGTCGGGGACAACGACCCGGGACGCGGACCGATAGACCTCGCGTCCGGGAAGGTCGTCGTACGCCCGCCCGAGCCGGTCGAGGAGGAGGCCGGGGCGGACCGGGAGGCCGGGGAGTAGGCGGCGGGTCACTTCACCTGCAGCTCCAGGATCTTGTCGTCGCCGTCCTCCGGGGATCCCCGGCCGTCCGTCTCGCTGGTCACCAGCCACAGCCTGTCGCCACCGGCGGAGACGACCGTGCGGAGGCGTCCGTGGTCGCCCTCCAGGAAGGCATGGGGGGCGGCGGCCGTCTTCGTGCCGTCGAGGGGGACGCGCCACAGCCGCCGGCCCTTCAGCCCCGCCATCCAGACCGAGCCCTCCGCTATGGCGATACCGCTCGGGGATGCCTCGTCCGTACGCCACACGGCCACCGGGTCGACGTAACCGGACTTGCCGCCCTTGCCCTCCACCTCCGGCCAGCCGTAGTTCCCGCCCGGCCGGATCTGGTTCAGCTCGTCCCAGGTGTTCTGGCCGAACTCCGAGGCCCACAGGCGCTGCTTGGCGTCCCACGCCAGGCCCTGGACGTTGCGATGGCCGTACGAGTACACGACGGAGTCGTCGAAGGGGTTGCCCGGGGCCGGCCGGCCCTCCGGTGTCATGCGGAGGATCTTGCCGCCGAGGGAGTCCTTGTCCTGGGCCAGGGGGCCCTCGTACCGCTCGCCGGTGCTCGCGTAGAGCATCTGGTCCGGGCCGAAGGCGAGACGGCCGCCGTTGTGGTTCGTGCCCTTGGGGATGCCGCGGAGGATGGTGTCGGGGGCGCCGAGCTGCTCGCCCGCCGGCTTCTCGGGGTCGTACAGCATCCGCACGATCCTGTTGTCGGACTCCGAGGTGAAGTACGCGTAGATCATGTGGTCCGAGGCGTACTCCGGGGAGACCGCGAGGCCCAGGAGGCCGCCCTCCCCGGCCGGGGCCACGCCTGGGACCTCTCCGAGCACGGTCTTCTCGCCCGACTTCTCGTCGATCCTGCTGATCGTGGCCTCGTCGCGGGAGGACACGAGGAGCCCGCCCTCGGGCAGGGGCGCGAGGCCCCAGGGGGTGTCGAGGTCCTCGGCGACGGTGCGCACCACTTTCACCGAGCCCTTGGCGGGGGGCGCCGTGTCCGCCGCCCGCTCGGGCGGAGGCGACTCGGCACTGCTGCTGCTCGGGGGTGAGCTGCCGGCCGTGTCCTTCTTCTCCCCGTCGTCGGAGGAGCAGCCGGTCGTCACCAGGAGCACGGCTGCGGCCAACGCGGCCGTCATCACTCGACGTTGCACCATCACGGTCCCTTCGGCGTGGAGCTTCTACCTGTCTTACACCGCGAGTGCCCCACAGGTTCCGCCTCCGCCCGATCAAGCAGATATTTCGCACGCCCCGCCACGCCCCGCCCCGCCACGCCCCGCCACGCCCCGCCCCGCCACGCCCCGCCCCGCCACGTCACGCCGCGCACCGCGGTGCACCGCCCGGCACACGGGCCGCCGCATCCCCTCAGTCCCAGGATCCCCGGGCCGGAGGAAGGGCCGCCACCTCCGCCAGATCCGCGGCCGTGAGGCGCAGGGCGTGGGCGGCCGCGTTCTCCGCGGCCCACCGGGCCTGCTTGGTGCCCGGCACCGGCACCACGTGCGGGCCGAGGGACAGGACCCAGGCGAGGGCGACCTGCGCCGGGGTCACCTCCGCCCCATGGCGGGCCGCGACGCGGCGCAGGCCGACGACCAGCGGCTGGTTGGCGGCCATCATGTCCGCGGTGAAACGGGGATGACGGGCGCGGAGGTCGTCGCGCTCGAAGCCCCCGCCGGGCGTCAGGGTGCCCGTGAGGAAACCGTTCCCCAGGGGCATGGCGGCGAGGAAGCCGATGCCACGGGCCACGCACCACGGAAGAAGGGAGTCCAGTGCCTCCCGCGACCAGACCGACAGCTCCGCCTGCACGGCGCTCACCGGGAAGATCTGCTGGACCCGCCGCAGCTGGCGGAGCGTGGTGTCGTACACGCCCGCGCCCGGCCGGCGCCCCGCCCGCGCGCCCACCGCGCACAGACCGAGCGCCCTGACCTTCCCGGCCTGCACGAGTTCCGCCATCGCACCCCACGTCTCCTCCACGGGGACCTCGGGGTCCGCCCGGTGGAGCTGGTAGAGATCGATGACGTCGGTCTGGAGCCGGCGCAACGAGGCGTCACAGGCACGCCTCACATAGCCGGGGCGTCCGTTGGCCACGATGTGCTGCTCACCCACCAGCAGACCCACCTTGGTGGAGACGAAGGCCTCCGCACGGCGTTCCTTCAGCACCCGGCCCACCAGCAGCTCGTTGGTGAAGGGGCCGTACATGTCGGCGGTGTCCAGCAGCGTGGTGCCGAGGTCGAGCGCCCGATGCACCGTCCGCATCGACTCGTCGCCCCGTTGCCGCGACCTGGTGTACGCCCAGCTCATCGGCATGCACCCGAGTCCTACGGCCCCCACCTCGAGCGTCGCCGCGCCGATCGTCCTGCGCTCCACCTGGTCGTGACCCTCCCTCTCCCGACCCCCAACCTAACCTCTGCCGTACCGGGTACCTGACATAGCCTCCGGAGCATGACTGCTGACGCGACTGGCGACCCGACCGCGGGCGTGACCGGCGATGTGTGGCTCTCCATCCCGCCGGACGAGATCGAGGGGCTCCCCAAGGGTCCCCGCTACCTCTTCTGGGACGGGGGCGACGACGGCACGGAGCCGTTCCCGGGCGACCCCGCGGACTGCGTCCTGTACGTGGTGCCCTACATGAAGCGCCGTCCGAGGACCGTGAACCCGCTGGAGTCCATGCGCCGTCTGCGGGTCGTCCAGACGCTCACGGCGGGTGTCGACGACGTCCTGGCCCGGATGTCCGTGCTCCCGCCCGGGGTCCAGCTCTGCAACGCGCGCGGGGTGCACGAGGCCAGCACGGCCGAACTCGCGCTCACCCTGACCCTCGCCTCGCTGCGCGGCGTCCCCGACTTCGTCCGTGACCAGCAACAGGAGCGCTGGCAGGGCGACTTCCGTCCCGCGCTCGCCGACAGGTCCGTCCTGATCGTCGGTTACGGCGCGATCGGCGCCGCCATCGAGGACCGGCTCGTGCCCTTCGAGGTGGCGCGTGTGGCGCGCGTCGCGCGCTCTGAGCGCACCACGGCGCGCGGACCGGTGCACTCGTTCACCGACCTGCCCTCCCTGCTGCCGACGGCGGATGTCGTGATCCTGTCCACTCCTCTCACGGAACAGACGAGAAAGCTGGTCGACGCCGACTTCCTGGCCCGTATGAAGGACGGGGCCCTCTTGGTGAATGTTGCCCGCGGAGGCGTCGTCGACACCAAGGCGCTGCTCGCGGAACTGGACACCGGGCGCATCACCGCGGCCCTCGACGTCACCGACCCCGAGCCGCTGCCGCCCGGGCACCCGCTCTGGCGCGCGCCCGGGGTGCTCATCAGTCCGCACGTCGGCGGCCCCACGTCGGCCTTTCTGCCGCGTGCCAAGAGGCTGCTGGTGGACCAGTTGGGGCGATTCGTGAACCGGGAGCCTCTGCGCAACGTGGTCTTTACGACGGGCGGGACGGACGACGTGTAGTCCACTTCGGGCACCCTCCGCGTTCCTTCGGAAGCGGACCGTGCTCGTGTTGCCAGAGACGGTCACTGAGCGTAGAGGAACTATGTCCCTGAGTGACGAGACTGGTGTATCGTCCCGACAGGGGCAGCGCCGCGCACCGTTCGGCGCCGGGGACGAACTTGAGACAGCGAGGGGGGCGACGGGCGATGCACGGCCTATGGACGAACGATCCGACGCGGCGGAGCCGCCGACGACGGCCCTGGCGAGCTGCGACGCGGAGGCACCCGCACGGGAGCCACGGCGGCCACAGCGGTCAAGGTCATCACCGCGGGCACGGCAACCGCAGAAAGCACACCCACCGCGCACACCGGGACCAGCGGGGCAGGGGAGCGGCGCTCACCGGGGAGACCCCGTGAGCCCCCGCCAGTCCTCCTCCCCCACGCTGAGCCCCGCGCTGCGGGCGGCCCAGCCGCTGCCCGGCCCGCTGCCCGGCGGGCGGGCACCCGACCACGGTGGCGCGAGCCTGCGGGCCCAGATCGTCCTCGCCCTGCTCTGCGCGGCCTACGCCGTCGGCGCCGCGTTCGGCTGGGGCAATGAGCAAGTCGCCCTCGTCATGGGCGACTTCGGGCTCAGCGCCGCCGCCGCGGCGGCCGCCGTCTCCTGCTTCCGCTACGCGCGCAGCCGCAGCAGCCGCTTTCGGCCCGCCTGGCTGCTGTTCGCCCTCTCCTCCGCCATGGCCGCCCTGGGCAACGGCGTCTGGGGGTGGTACGAGGTCGTCCTGGAGCGGCCCGTGCCCGAGCCGAGCTACGCGGACCTGTTCTTCCTCTGCTTCGCGCCGCCCGCCATCGTCGGTCTGCTGGTGCTGGCCAAGAGGCCGGTGACCAAGGCCGGCTGGATCTGCCTCGCGCTGGACGCCTGGCTCATCGGCGGCTCCCTGGTCACCCTCTCCTGGAGCCTCGCGCTCGCGCAGAACGCCCAGATCGACGACAGCGACACCGCGCACACCGCGCTCTCGCTGGCCTACCCGCTGCTCGACATCGCCCTGGTCAGCATGGTGCTCGCGCTGCACTTCCGCCGCTCGTCGATGCATCGCTCCGCGGTGAACACCGCGATCGGCGCCCTCGCGCTCACCGTGATGTGCGACGCCCTGTTCACCTCCCCCCTGGTGCACAGCAGCTACGAATCGGGCCAGCTCCTCGACGCCGGCTGGTTCGCGGGCTCCGTGCTCCTCGCCTACGCCCCCTGGGCCGGCAGGCGCCACGGACAGGGGGAGGAGGGCGGGCACGCACGCGTGGTGCACGAACACATCCCGGGCCAGCGCCCCGACGTACACCCGGGCCTGCGTCACGACGTACATCCGGGGCACCGGCACGACAGCCCGCAGGGAGGGCACGCGCACGCGCTCCTCCAGGGCGGAGGCCACGGTCGGTATCCGGCCACCCGTCCCATCGCCGGATCCCTGGCCGCGCTCACTCCCTATCTGGCCGCCGCCGTCTGCACGCTGGGCATCCTCTACAACGTCCTCAACGGCCGCCGCGTCGACCGCGTGGTGCTCATCACCGCCTGCACCGTCGTGCTCGCCCTCGTGGTGCGCCAGGGCATCATGCTCCTCGACAACATCACCCTCACCCAGGAACTGGCCCAGAAGGAGAACCACTTCCGCTCCCTGGTGCAGGGTTCCAGCGACGTCATCATGATCGCCGCGCCGAACGGCATCCTCCGCTACGTCAGCCCGGCCGCCGCCGGGGTCTACGGACGCCCCGCGGAGGACCTGGTCGGCAAGGAGCTGGCTTCGATCATCCATCCCGAGGATCTCGGCTGCGTGGTCCACGAGGTGCGCCGCTTCCTCGCCGCCAGCCCCGCCGAGGAGCCCACCACCCGCATCGAGTGCCGCTTCAAGGCCGGCGCCGGGGGAGGCTGGCTGAACGTGGAGTCCACGGTCAACCGCCACCACGGCGGCCTCATCTTCAACAGCCGGGACGTCACCGAGCGCGTGCGCCTGCAGGCCCAGCTGCAGCACAACGCCGAGCACGACCCGCTCACCGACCTGCCCAACCGCGCCCTGTTCACCAAGCGCGTCCAGCAGGCGCTCTCCGGCCGCCGCTCCTCCGACCGCGGTGCCGCCCTGCGCAACACGGCGGTCCTGTTCATCGACCTCGACGGCTTCAAGGCCGTCAACGACACGATCGGTCACCAGGCCGGGGACGAACTGCTCGTCCAGGCCGCCCGCAGACTCCAGGACGCCGTGAGGCAGGGGGACACCGCCTCCCGTCTCGGCGGTGACGAGTTCGCCGCCCTGATCGTCGGGGACGGCACGCACGACCGCGTCGCCCGGGAACGGCACATCGTGGAGCTGGCGGACCGGCTCCGGATCGCCCTCTCGCAGCCGTACACCATCGACGGCAACGATGTCCGGGTCGCCGCCTCCATCGGCGTCTCCTTCGCCGAACCCGGCCTCGGCGCGGGCGAGCTGCTGCGCAACGCCGACCTGGCCATGTACCGGGCCAAGGCGTCCGGCAAGGGCCGCGTCGAGCTGTACAAGCCACAGATGCAGCAGGACGTCGTCCGCAGGGCCGAGCTGGCCACCCGGCTGCGGGCCGCGCTGCACGACGGCGAGTTCATGCTGCTCAACCAGCCCGTCGTGGAGCTGGCGACCGGCCGGATCTCGTCGGTCGCGACCGCCGCCCGCTGGCGCTCGTCCCAGGGGGTGCTGTTCACGCCCGCCGAGTTCCTGCGGGTCTCCGAGGACAGCGAGAAGACCGCCGAGCTGGGCCGGTGGATGCTCGAACAGGCCGTCGAGCAGGCCGCCGACCGCCTCACCAGCGGGCTGAACGTCCCGGTGTCCGTCCGGATGAGCGCCCGGCGTCTGCTGGACCGCTCACTGCCCCCGGGCTCGCTGGAGACGCTCCTCACCCGCCACGGGCTGCCCTCCGGCTCCCTGGTCGTCGAGCTGTCCGACACCGAGCTGAAGGGCCCGCCGGACGAGTTGGAGCGCCGGCTGAACCAGCTGCGCCGCCTCGGCGTCACCATCGCCCTGGACGGCCTCGGCAGTGGGCACGCGGCCATCACGGCCCTGCGCAGGCTCCCCGTCGACGTACTGAAGCTGGACCGCGGCCTCGTCGAGGGGATCGTGGAGTCCACCCGGCTGCAGAAGATCACTCGCGGGCTGCTGCGCATCGCCGACGACCTGGGGCTGCAGTCCGTCGCCGACGGGGTGGACCTGCCCGAGCAGGTTCTCGCCCTGCGCGCGATGGGCTGCACCCATGGTCAGGGCGCCGCCTTCTGCGGACCGCTGGACGAGTACCGCCTTCGCCGGGCCCTGTCCCTCGGCCACTTCCCGGTGCCCTCCGGACCGGCGGAACCCGCCTTCGCGGGCGGCACGAGAGAACAGGAGGGCCGCGTCGTGGCCTCGGCGCCGACCCTGGCGCCCCAGGGGTGAAGGAGCAGTGACGGGTGCGGGGGTGTACACAAGTGGTGTCACCGCTGTCCACCACGGAGCCGGACGTGCCCGTCGCTCACATGTTGAGACTCCCGTCCCACCCGCTTGACACGTGGTGCGCGCCGGAGAGAGGGTCATTGCCATGCGCACCCGAATCCTCGTACTTGGAAAGCGCGTCGGCTGAAGCTGGGACCCACCGGACGACGATCCGGAATTTCCAGCGACCGTACCCGACGCGCTCCCCTCGCTTGCCCTGTGGCAAGGAGGGGTTTTTTGTTGCACGGGCACTGGTCGGCGTTAGCCGCACACCGCACGAACCTCGCAAAACACCCTCAGCATCGAGAAGAGAATGCCGATGACCGAGCAGGCCACCGGGGCCCACCATCCGCAGCCGCGGCCCCGATCCGGAGGACCGTCCACCCCCGTCGAGCACGTCACGGGTGCGCAGTCCCTCATCCGCTCTCTCGAGGAGGTCGGGGCCGACACGGTGTTCGGCATTCCCGGGGGCACCATCCTGCCGGCGTACGACCCGATGATGGACTCCAAGCGGGTGCGCCACGTGCTGGTCCGTCACGAGCAGGGCGCCGGCCACGCGGCCACCGGTTACGCGCAGGCCACCGGCAAGGTCGGGGTGTGCATGGCGACCTCCGGGCCGGGCGCCACCAACCTGGTCACCCCGATCGCGGACGCGCACATGGACTCCGTGCCGCTCGTCGCGATCACCGGGCAGGTCGTGTCGAAGGCGATCGGCACGGACGCCTTCCAGGAGGCGGACATCGTCGGCATCACCATGCCGATCACCAAGCACAGCTTCCTGGTCACCAAGGCGGAGGGCATCCCCCGGGCGATCGCGCAGGCGTTCCACATCGCCTCCACCGGCCGCCCGGGACCGGTCCTGGTCGACATCCCCAAGGACATCCTCCAGGCGAAGACCACCTTCAGCTGGCCGCCCACCATGGATCTGCCCGGCTACCGGCCCGTCACCAAGCCGCACGCCAAGCAGATCCGCGAGGCCGCCAAGTTGATCACCGCCGCCAACCGGCCCGTCCTGTACGTCGGAGGCGGTGTCCTCAAGGCGCACGCGACCGCCGAGCTGAAGGTGCTGGCCGAGCTGACCGGCGCGCCCGTCACGACCACCCTGATGGCGCTCGGCGCGTTCCCCGACAGCCACCCGCAGCACCTGGGCATGCCCGGGATGCACGGCTCCGTGGCCGCCGTCACCGCACTGCAGAAGGCCGACCTGATCGTCGCCCTCGGCGCCCGCTTCGACGACCGCGTCACCGGCAAGCTGGACAGCTTCGCGCCGTTCGCGAAGATCGTCCACGCGGACATCGACCCGGCCGAGATCGGCAAGAACCGTGCCGCCGACGTCCCGATCGTGGGTGACGCCCGCGAGGTCATCGCCGACCTGGTCCAGGCGGTGCAGAGGGAGCACAGCGAGAGCGGACCGGGCGAGGCCGAGGGCCCCCGCTACGCGGCCTGGTGGAAGGACCTCAACCGCTGGCGCGAGACCTACCCGCTCGGCTACGACCAGCCGGGCGACGGCTCGCTCTCCCCGCAGCACGTCATCGAGCGCATCGGACAGCTCGCCCCCGAGGGCACGATCTTCACGGCGGGCGTCGGCCAGCACCAGATGTGGGCCGCCCACTTCATCCAGTACGAGAAGCCTGCCACCTGGCTGAACTCCGGCGGCGCCGGAACGATGGGGTACGCGGTCCCAGCCGCCATGGGTGCCAAGGCCGGAGCCCCGGCCAACACCGTCTGGGCGATCGACGGCGACGGCTGCTTCCAGATGACCAACCAGGAACTCACCACCTGCGCCCTGAACAACATCCCGATCAAGGTCGCCATCATCAACAACGGCGCCCTCGGGATGGTCCGCCAGTGGCAGACCCTGTTCTACAACCAGCGCTACTCCAACACCGTCCTGCACAGCGGCCCGGACGACGTCAACCCCAACGCCCGCGGCACCCGCGTCCCCGACTTCGTGAAGCTGTCGGAGGCCATGGGCTGCTACGCGATCCGCTGCGAGTCCCCGGACGACCTCGACAAGGTCATCGAGGAGGCGAACTCGATCAACGACCGTCCGGTCGTCGTCGACTTCGTCGTGCACGAGGACGCGATGGTGTGGCCGATGGTCGCCGCCGGCACCTCGAACGACACCATCATGGCCGCCCGTGACGTCCGCCCCGACTTCGGCGACAACGAAGACGACTGAGCGAGAGAGACCGAACCAGACATGTCCAAGCACACGCTCTCCGTCCTGGTGGAGAACACCCCCGGCATCCTGGCCCGGATCGCCGCGCTGTTCTCCCGTCGCGGCTTCAACATCGACTCGCTCGCGGTCGGTGTCACCGAGCACCCCGAGATCTCCCGTATCACCATCGTGGTGACGGTGGTCGAGGAACTGCCCCTGGAGCAGGTGACGAAGCAGCTCAACAAGCTCGTCAACGTCCTGAAGATCGTCGAGCTGGAACCGGGCTCCGCCGTTCAGCGGGAACTCGTTCTGGTGAAGGTGCGCGCCGACAACGAGACGCGCTCCCAGATCGTCGAGATCGTCCAGCTGTTCCGCGCCAAGACCGTCGACGTCTCCCCGGAGGCCGTCACCATCGAGGCCACCGGGTCCAGCGACAAGCTGACCGCCATGCTCAAGATGCTGGAGCCGTTCGGCATCAAGGAACTGGTCCAGTCCGGCACGATCGCGATCGGCCGCGGCTCCCGTTCGATCACGGACCGCTCGCTACGCGCCCTGGACCGTTCGGCCTGACACACGACACGGGCGGCCGACGACGCGCGGCCGCCCGTATGCCGAGACCCGCGGACTTTCATCCCGCCCGCCGTCATACGGTGGACGCAACACCTGCACTCAAGGAGAGAACCCAAAGTGGCCGAGCTGTTCTACGACGCCGACGCCGACCTGTCCATCATCCAGGGCCGCAAGGTCGCGGTCATCGGTTACGGCAGCCAGGGCCACGCCCACGCGCTGTCCCTGCGCGACTCGGGTGCGGACGTCCGCGTCGGTCTGCACGAGGGCTCCAAGTCCAAGGCGAAGGCCGAGGAGCAGGGCCTGCGCGTGGTGACTCCGGCGGAGGCCGCCGCCGAGGCCGACGTCATCATGATCCTCGTCCCGGACCCGATCCAGGCGCAGGTCTACGAGGACCACATCAAGGACAACCTGAACGACGGCGACGCGCTGTTCTTCGGCCACGGCCTGAACATCCGCTTCGGCTTCATCAAGCCCCCGGCCGGCGTCGACGTCTGCATGGTCGCCCCCAAGGGCCCCGGCCACCTCGTCCGCCGCCAGTACGAGGAGGGCCGCGGCGTTCCGTGTATCGCCGCCGTCGAGCAGGACGCGACCGGCAACGCCTTCGCGCTGGCGCTGTCGTACGCCAAGGGCATCGGTGGCACCCGCGCGGGTGTCATCAAGACGACCTTCACCGAGGAGACCGAGACCGACCTGTTCGGTGAGCAGGCCGTGCTCTGCGGTGGTACGGCCGCCCTGGTCAAGGCCGGTTTCGAGACGCTGACCGAGGCCGGCTACCAGCCGGAGATCGCGTACTTCGAGTGCCTGCACGAGCTGAAGCTGATCGTCGACCTCATGTACGAGGGCGGCCTGGAGAAGATGCGCTGGTCGATCTCCGAGACCGCCGAGTGGGGCGACTACGTCACCGGCCCCCGCATCATCACGGACGCCACCAAGGCCGAGATGAAGAAGGTCCTCGCCGAGATCCAGGACGGCACCTTCGCCCAGGCGTGGATGGACGAGTACCACGGTGGTCTGAAGAAGTACAACGAGTACAAGACCCAGGACTCCGAGCACCTGCTGGAGACCACGGGCAAGGAGCTGCGCAAGCTCATGAGCTGGGTCAACGACGAAGAGGCGTGATCCGGGGGCCGGTCACGGCGGGGTTCACCCGGTGCCGTGACCGGCCTTGCTCTCACGTCCGGGTGACCTTTCCGCGGTGGCGTGGGACGACGCCTCCGGCGCCACTACACTGCTGCACTACATACGCGTCAGGCCCACAGCGTCGTGCGTCTTCCACGCGGCCAAGCGACATCGGGGGAATCCCGGGTGTCACTCCCCTCCACCGCCTGCGGCCGTCGGGACGGCCGTCCGCAGCATTGGACTTGTGAGGACTCACGTGAGCGCGAAACCAGTCGTACTGATCGCTGAAGAGCTGTCGCCCGCCACCGTCGACGCGTTGGGCCCGGACTTCGAGATCCGGAACGTCAACGGAGCGGACCGAGCCGAACTGCTCCCGGCCATCGCCGACGTCGACGCCATCCTGATCCGCTCGGCCACCAAGGTCGACGCCGAGGCGATCGCCGCCGCGAAGAAGCTGAAGGTCGTCGCGCGCGCCGGCGTCGGCCTGGACAACGTGGACGTCTCCGCCGCCACCAAGGCCGGCGTGATGGTCGTCAACGCCCCCACCTCGAACATCGTGACCGCCGCCGAGCTGGCCTGCGGTCTGCTCCTCGCCACCGCCCGCCACATCCCGCAGGCGAACACGGCGCTGAAGAACGGCGAGTGGAAGCGCAGCAAGTACACGGGCGTGGAGCTGGCCGAGAAGACCCTCGGCGTCGTCGGCCTCGGCCGCATCGGCGCCCTGGTGGCCCAGCGCATGTCCGCCTTCGGCATGAAGGTCGTCGCCTACGACCCCTACGTGCAGCCCGCGCGGGCCGCCCAGATGGGCGTCAAGGTCCTGTCGCTGGACGAGCTGCTGGAGGTCTCCGACTTCATCACCGTCCACCTGCCGAAGACTCCCGAGACGGTCGGTCTGATCGGCGCCGAGGCGCTGCAGAAGGTCAAGCCCTCGGTGCGCATCGTCAACGCCGCGCGCGGCGGGATCGTCGACGAGGCCGCCCTGTACTCGGCGCTCAAGGAGGGCCGGGTCGCGGGCGCGGGCCTCGACGTGTACGCCAAGGAGCCCTGCACCGACTCGCCGCTGTTCGAGCTGGACGAGGTCGTCTGCACCCCGCACCTCGGTGCCTCCACCGACGAGGCACAGGAGAAGGCGGGCATCGCGGTGGCGCGGTCCGTGCGGCTCGCCCTCGCCGGTGAACTGGTCCCGGACGCGGTGAACGTGCAGGGCGGGGTCATCGCCGAGGACGTCAAGCCCGGTCTGCCGCTCGCCGAGAAGCTCGGCCGCATCTTCACCGCGCTGGCCGGTGAGGTCGCGGTCCGCCTCGACGTCGAGGTGTACGGCGAGATCACCCAGCACGACGTGAAGGTGCTGGAGCTGTCCGCGCTCAAGGGCGTCTTCGAGGACGTCGTCGACGAGACCGTGTCGTACGTCAACGCTCCGCTGTTCGCGCAGGAGCGTGGCGTCGAGGTGCGGCTGACCACCAGCTCCGAGTCGCCCGACCACCGCAATGTCGTCACCGTGCGCGGCACGCTCGGCAGCGGTGAGGAGGTGTCGGTGTCCGGCACGCTCGCCGGGCCGAAGCACCACCAGAAGATCGTCGCGGTCGGTGAGTACGACGTGGACCTCGCGCTGGCCGACCACATGGTCGTCCTCAGCTACGTCGACCGGCCCGGTGTCGTCGGCACCGTCGGTCGCGTCTTCGGCGAGGCCGGGATCAACATCGCCGGCATGCAGGTCGCGCGGTCCGCGGCGGGCGGGGAGGCGCTGGCGGTGCTGACGGTGGACGACACCGTTCCCCCGGTGGTGCTCGCCGAGGTCGCCGAGGAGATCGGCGCGACGTCGGCGCGGTCGGTCAACCTGGTCTGACGGTTCTTCACAGCGGTAGCAGAGGCGGGGTCCGGTCACCTGGGGTGGCCTGGGCCCCGCCTCCTTCTGGTGCGTCGTCGGGTGTCGGCCCGGTGGGGCTTCTCGCGCGGTTCCCCGCGCCCCTGAGAAGCAGGGGCTGGGCTTCTAGGGGCACGACCAGCCCCCACCGGGCCCGCACCCGACCACGCACGCCGGGGGGCGTGCGCGGGCGTGCCAGGATGGCCAGGTGGCTCAGAGCATCGTGTACGCGCCGTTCGTCGGGCGGGACTCCGAGATGGCCCGGCTGAGGGACGTGCTGGACCGGGCCGGGGCCGGGGAGCCCCGGGCCGTGCTGGTCGCGGGGGACGCGGGGGTCGGCAAGAGCCGGACCCTCGCGGAGGCCGCGGCGTACGCGACGCGCAACGGCACCGTCGTGTTCACCGGCCACTGCGTGGACCTCGGCGACGTCGGACTGCCCTATCTGCCGTTCACCGAGATCCTCGGCGCCCTGGCCGCGGACGAGCGGTTCGCGCCGCTCCTTCAGGCGCACCCGGCGACCGGCCGTCTCCTCGGCGGCGGAACCGACGGCGGCGACCGGCTCCAGCTCTTCGAGGGCATCGCCGCCCTGCTGACGGACCTCGCCGAGACGACCCCCGCCCTGCTCGTGCTGGAGGACCTGCACTGGGCCGACCAGTCCTCACGGGACCTGCTGCGTTTCCTGCTCAGCCGGGGCGTCCTCCAGCGCCCCACCCCAGGCGTGGCGCCCCACCGCCTCGCCGTCTTCGCGTCCTACCGCGCCGACGACCTGCACCGCCGCCACCCGCTGCGCCCGCTGCTCGCCGAACTGGTGCGGCTGCCCGCCGTGGAGCGGCTGGAGTTGCGGCCGATGCCGGACAAGGAGGTCGCCCGGCTGGTGCGTTCGCTGCGCGCCGAGCCGCTGTCCGAGGCCACGATCGGCCGGATCGTCGAGCGGGCCGAGGGCAACGCCTTCTACGCGGAGGAACTGCTGGCCGCGACGGCGGACGAGCCGGGGGCGGTCCTGCCGAGCGGGCTGGCCGACCTCCTGCTGATCAGGATCGAGCAACTGCCCGGCGCCGCCCAGCAGGTGCTGCGCACGGCGGCCGTGGCGGGCCGCCGGGTCGGGCACGACCTGCTGCGGGAGGCCGTCCAACTCCCCGACGAGGAGCTGGAGTCGGCGCTGCGGGAGGCCGTCGGCCGGCAACTGCTGCTGCCGGGTGAGGGATCGACGTACGAGTTCCGGCACGCCCTCACCCGGGAGGCGGTCTACACGGATCTGCTGCCGGGCGAACGGGCGCGCCTGCACGGGGTGTTCGCGAAGCTGCTGGCCCGCCGGGGCCGGCCGGGGGAGAGCGCCGAACGGGCGCACCACTCGCGCGAGAGCCATGACCTCGCCGACGCGCTGACCGCCTCCGTCGAGGCCGCCGATCACGCGCACGGCATCGGGGCGCCCGCCGAGGAGCTGCGGCATCTGGAGGCCGCCCTCGATCTGTGGTCGTCCGTGGAGTGCGGGGCCCTGCCCCGGGACCTCGACACGGTCACCCTCACCCTGCGCGCCTCGTCCGCCGCCGCGCGTGCCGGGGAGAACCACCGTGCCGTCTCCCTCTCCCGCTCGGCGCTCGCCGGAGCCGGCCCGGACGCCGGCTCCGAACTGGCCGCCCGGGTGCGCTACACCCTCGCCGGTGACCTGATGCGCGTGGACAACCTGGAGGCCGCGTTCCGGTACAGCAGCGAGGCGCTGGCGATGATCCCCGCCGAGCCCCCGTCCCGTACCTGGGTGTGGGCGGCGGCCACGCACGTGATGGCGGCGCGGTACGTGGGGGAGGACGAGGAGGCCGGGCGGGTCGCGCAGGCGGCACTGGGCGTCGCCGGGCGGCTCGGACTGGCCGACGCCGAGGCCGACCTGATCGTCTCCGTCGTCGGCCTCGACCCCCGGAGCAACCGGCGTACCCGGGCGGGCCGTGCGCGGCTGAAGGACGCCCGTGAGCTGGCCGGGCGGGCGGGGAACGTCCCGGTGGAGATGCGCGCCCTGTTCAACCTCGCCGTCGGCTGCTTCGAATCCGGCGACCTCGACGAGTGCCTCGGCTGGCTCTCCGAGGGGCTGGACCGGGCGGGTCGCACCGGGCTGCTCTCCTCCCCGTACCCGGTGGAGATGCGTTATCTGCACTCCCTGTGCCTCTACACGCTGGGCCGCTGGGACGAGTGTGTCCGTTCGGCCGCCGAGGCCGACCGGCTCCCCGTGGCGGGCGGCTACGCGGTCGGGCCCGCCCTGTACGTGGGCCTCGCGCGCGGCGACGAGGGCGCCGCGGAGCGGGCGCGGGCGCTCCTGGACGGGCCGCCCGACTTCATGACCTGCCTCGTCGGGGGCATCGTCCTCACCGAGGCGGCCCTGCTGCGGCACGACCCCGAGGCCGCGGTCGCCCAGTACCGTTCGAGCGTCGCCACCCTCACCGAGCTGGCCGGGGTCCGGCCCGACGCGACCGTCCGGTTGGCGGCGCTCACCCTGGGGGCGATCGCGGACGCGGTGGCACGGCGGCGGTCGGCCGGCGACGAGGAGGGCGTACGGCGCTGGGCGGCCACCGGTGAGGAGCTGGTGCGGGCCGCGCGGGTCACCGCCGCCGAGGGGGAGGACGGGGGCCGGCAGGGGCCGGAGGGACTCGCGTGGCTCAGCCGGGCCGAGGCGGAGTGGACGCGGGTGCGGACCGGGCCCGATGTCGAGGCCTGGCGCACGGTGGTGGACGCGTTCGCGTTCGGTGATCCGTACGAGCGGGCGCGGTGCCGGCTACGGCTGGCGGAGGCGTTGGCGCAAGCGGGCGAGCGGGAGGAGGCCGGGGCCGAGGCACGGGCGGTGGGGGAGACCGCCGACCGGCTGGGGGCCGTGGCGTTGCGCGCCGACCTGGACGACCTGGTCCGTCGGGGGCGGCTGGCGCGGGCCCCGGCGGCCGGGGCCGTACCCGCGCTCACCGCGCGGGAGGGTGATGTCCTGCGGCTGCTCGCGCTCGGGCGCACCAACCGGCAGATCGGCGACGAGCTGTTCATCACCGGGAAGACGGCGAGTGTGCACGTGTCCAACATCCTGGCCAAGCTGGGCGCGGCCAGCCGTACGGAGGCGGTGGCCATCGCGTATCGGGAGGGGTTGATCACGGCGGGGTGACGGAGACCGGGGAGGGCGCTGTCCCGGCCGTCGGCCGGACCGTCGGGTGTGCTCCCGGCCCGTCGGCCGGACCTCCGGGTGTGCCTAGGTCTTCTTCGGCCAGACCGTCATGTCCGCGGTGACGAAGCTGGCCTCGTGGTCCCCGAGCGCGGTCGACTTGACCTGGATCACCAGCAGGGCGATGTCTCCGGAGGGGTGCTTGACGCAGAACTCGCTGCCGGCCGCCGCTCCGGAGAGCGTGAAGCTGTGGCTCTTGGCGCCGGTGAGGGCGATACGGCACGTCTCCAGGGTGGCGCCGGGGTCGGCGTACATCATCGTGATCACGCTCTTGTCGCTCTCCAGCGCGCAGAGGATCTCCTTGCAGGAAAGACGGACATCGCCCTTGCGGTCCTCGCGTGTCCTGCCGCTCCGGATGTCGACGGAACTCGTCTGTGACAGGAACTGCATGGGATAGGCGGTGGGTTGGGGGTCCCCGGGCGCGGTCGGGGAGGGGTTCGCCGTCCCGGACGTCCGCTCGCCGTCGGTCCCCGCGTCCGCCGTGCCCTTCGTCCCCGGGTCCGTCGCGGACCGTGACGGGGACGCCGACGACCCAGCGGACCTGTCGCCACCGGAGGTCGAGGAGGAGGTCGTCTCCCGGGTGCGGTACCGGTCCACGCCCTGCTTGAGCGTCCACCCCAGGCCCGCGATCAGCAGGGCGCCTCCCGTCACGGCGACGACCGTGAGCAGCGCGGTGCGCCGCCGCCGGGCACGCCGCTGCTCCGGCCGTTCCGGCCCTGCCGGCCCGTTCGGACCCATCGCCCTCATCGGCCTGTTCAGCACCAGCGGCCCGTTCAGCACCAACGGCCCGTGCGGCCCCAGCGGCCGGGTCGGCGACAGCAAGGGCATCGGGTGCGGGACGGTGGCCCCGTGGGCCGTCGCCGGGGGCGGCACCGAGACCTCCGGGCCCGTGACCTCGCGCCAGACGGCGGGCCCGCCGCCCGTGTCGGCGTCCCGGCCCAGCCGACCGCGGCACCACTCGACGACCTCCGCCGGGGTGGGGCGCTCTGCCGGGTCGAGGGCGAGACAGCGGGCCATCATCGGGCGGAGCGGTTCGGGCAGCAGGGACAGGTCGGGTGCCGAGTGCACGATCCGGTACAGCACACCGACCGAGGGTCCGTCGCCGTACAGCGGCTCGCCGAGGGCCGCGAACGCCGCCGTCTGGCCCAGCGCGAAGACATCGGTCGCCGTCGTGACCGCACCGCCGGTCGCCTGCTCGGGGGCCATGAACTGGGGCGTGCCGACGGCGGTGCCGGTGGCCGTGTTCGAGGTGAGGTCGGCGGCCAGCGAGATGCCGAAGTCGATGACCCGGGGCCCGTCGGCGGCGAGCAGCACGTTGGAGGGCTTCAGGTCGCGGTGCACGATGCCCTCGCCGTGGATGGCCTGCAGCGCCTCGGCCACGCCCGCCATCAGCCAGAGCACCGCGGGCACCGGCAGCGGTCCGCGCCGGGCGACGGCCTCCGCCAGGGAGGGGCCGGGCACGTAGAGCGTGGCCAGCCAGGGCGGTACGCCGTCCGCGTCGGCGTCGATCAGTTCGGCGGTGTAGGCGCCCCGGACCCGCCGGGCCGCCCTGATCTCCCGGCCGAACCGCCGCCGGAAGGCCGGGTCGTCGGCCAGCTCCGGGCGGACCACCTTGATCGCCACCGGCCTGCCACCCTGGGTGTGCGACAGATAGACCCGGCCCATGCCGCCCGCGCCCAGCCGGGCGGCGAGACGGTAGCCCGCCATCTGCGGTGGGTCGTCGGCCTGGAGCGGCTGGAACACCTCGGTCGCGTCGTTCAACGGCGCACGTCCCCCTGTTTTCCTGATCTCCCCCGATGCGTCGGTCCGATGATCCGACCGACGGAAACAGCCTAAAGGTTGTTGTGAGCATGCTGTTCGGAGGTGTGCCGGAAGTGCTCGCGGCCGACCGGACCGGAGGTCAGAGCCGCGCCCCCTTGAGCGCCATGTGCAGCAGCAGCCGGTCCTCGCCGTCCGTCAGCCGCAGGCCGGTGAGCTGTTCGACGCGGGAGAGCCGGTAGTAGAGGGTCTGGCGGTGGATGCCCAGCTCGGCGGCGGTGCGGCCCGCCTGGCCCGCCCGGTCGAGGAACACCTCGGCGGTGTGGGCGAGTTCGCGGTGGGCCGGGGTGAGGAGCAGGCGCACACAGGGGTCCTGCGGGGTCCCGGGAGGGAGCGCGGTGAGCAGCCGGTACGGGCCGATGGAGTGCCACTCGGCGACCGGGCCGAGACGCGGCTCCGCCAGCGCCGCCCGCGCCGCCGCCGAGGCCTCCCGCCAGTCGGTGCCCAGTTCGGCGAGGCCCGCACGGGCGCCCGAGACGCCCGCCGCCGCGTGCGTGCCCGCGCGCTCCAGGAGCCGGGCGGCGGCGACGAGCGCCGGCGCCGGTACGTCCGCCGAGCGCAGCCGCACCAGCAGGGCCAGGCCCCGGCCCGCCGTGCCCCACGGCACCGTGCACAGCGCGGTCGCCCCGGGCACCGTACGGAAGGAGGGGGCGTCGTCGGGGTCGGCGGAGGGCCAGGGGGCCACGCACACCATCGCGTGGACGCCGTCGCCGCGCGGGCCGAGAGCCGTGCGCAGCTCCGCCACCGCCATGTCGCGCTCCCAGTCGCGCTCGGCGGTCAGCACCGCGCGCAGCTCCCGGGTGAGGTCGGCGCCGGCCTGGGCCTCGTCCGCGAGGAGGGCGCCGATGCGGGCGGCGACCGCCATCGCGGCGGCGAGCTGGGCGCTCGTCGGGCCCGGGTCGCCGTCCAGGAGCCAGACGTAGCCGAGCACGACACCGCGATGGCGTACGGGCAGGCAGACACGGCCCCGGAGCACCCCCGCCGCCGGGGTCGGCGGGATACGGACCGGGGCCGTCGCCCGGGTGATGCCGAAGCCCTCGAACCACTCCCGCACCGCCGTCGTCGAGCGGCGGGTCAGGATCGAGCGGGTGCGGACCGGGTCCAGGTCGGACGGATCGAGGTCGCCCTCACTGTCGTACGCGCCGAAGGCGATCAGCTCGAAGTCGCGGTTCTCCAGCGTCGCCGGGGCGCCGAGCAGCTCGGAGATCTCGTCGACGAGGTCCTGGTAGTCGCCCACGGGGTGGGGCGATGCGGATTCCGGCGTCACCCGGGCATTGTCCCGTACGGACAGGTCTTCATACATCTGTCTGAGATCTGCGGCACGGATGCGTGACAGCTGTCGATGGCCGACGATCGGCGGGATCCTTAGGTTTCACGGTGGTTCTGTCTGCTGGTCTGTGGAGGTGCCCCGTGCTGGGTCCCGTGATTCTCGCCGCGTCGCGCAGCGGCCGGATACGACGCCTGATCTCGGCGGCGCCGGTGACCAGGCAGGTCGTCGACCGCTTCATCCCCGGGGAGCGGGTCGACGACATCGTCCCGGTCGTCCGGGACCTCACCGCCAAGGGCCTCGACGTGACCCTGGACGTCGTCGGCGAGGACATCACCCGTCCGGAGCAGGCCACCGCCGCCCGCGACGCCTATCTGGAGCTGATCGACCGGCTGAAGGAGCTGGAGCTCGGCGAACGCGCCGAGATGTCCGTCAAGCTCTCCCTGTTCGGCCAGGCCCTCCCGGGCGGCCACGAGCTGGCCCTCGCAGGCGTCAGGCCGGTCGTCGAGGCGGCCGCCGCGATCGGGACGACGGTCACGCTCGACGCCGAGGACCACACCACCCTCGACTCGATGTTCGCCATCCACGACGAGCTGCGGCGGGACTTCCCGCAGACCGGCTGCGTCATCCAGGCCTACCTCTTCCGCACCGAGACCGACGCCCGCCGCCTCGCCGCGAACGGCAGCCGGGTGCGGCTGGTGAAGGGCGCCTACAAGGAGCCCGCCGAGGTCGCCTTCCAGCAGAAGGCCGAGATCGACAAGGCGTACGTACGCGTCCTGAAGATCCTCCTGGAGGGAGAGGGGTACCCGATGATCGGGTCGCACGACCCGCGCCTCATCTCCATCACCCAGGAACTCGCCCACCGCGCCGGGCGCAAACCGGACGAGTACGAGTTCCAGATGCTCTACGGCATCCGCGGCGACGAGCACCTGCGGCTCGCCGCCGAAGGGCACCGCATGCGCGTCTACACCGCGTACGGCACCGACTGGTACGGCTACTTCATGCGCCGCCTCGCGGAGAAGCCGGCGAACCTGCGCTTCTTCGTCCGCTCGATGATCAGCAAGGGCTGAGCCGACACCGCCCGCTCAGGACACCGCCCGCTCAGGACACCGCTCACGTCAAGGAGTTACGGAAATCATGGACGCTGTGACCCAGGTCCCCACCCCCGTCAACGAGCCGGTGCACGGCTACGCCCCCGGCTCGCCCGAGCGGGCCCGGCTGGAGGCCAGGCTCAAGGAGCTGGCCGAGAACCCGGTCGACCTGCCGATGACCATCGGCGGCGAGCGGCGGATGGGCGGCGGCGACCGCTTCGACGTGGTGCAGCCGCACAACCACAAGGCCCGCCTCGGCACCTACGCCAACGCGACCCGGCAGGACGCCCAGGACGCCATCGACGCGGCCCTCGCCGCCGCGCCCGCCTGGCGCGCGATGTCCTTCGACGACCGCGCGGCGATCATCCTGCGCGCCGCCGAGCTGCTCGCCGGCCCCTGGCGCGAGACGCTGGCCGCCTCCACCATGCTGGGCCAGTCGAAGACCGCCCAGCAGGCCGAGATCGACTGTCCCTGCGAGCTGGTCGACTTCTGGCGCTTCAACGTCAAGTACGCCCGTGACCTGCTCGCCGAGCAGCCCCCGGCCAACTCGCCGGGCGTCTGGAACCGTCTCGACCACCGCCCGCTCGAAGGCTTCGTCTACGCGATCACCCCCTTCAACTTCACCGCCATCGCGGGCAACCTGCCGACCGCCCCGGCCCTCATGGGCAACGTGGTGGTCTGGAAGCCGAGCCCCACGCAGACCCACGCCGCCGTGCTGCTGATGCGGCTGCTGGAGGAGGCGGGCCTGCCCAAGGGCGTCATCAACCTGGTCACCGGCGACGGCATCGAGGTGTCCGAGGTCGCGCTGGAGCACCGCGACCTCGCCGGCATCCACTTCACCGGCTCGACGAAGACCTTCCAGTACCTGTGGAAGACGGTCGGCGCGAACATCGAGAAGTACCGCTCGTACCCGCGGCTGGTCGGTGAGACCGGCGGCAAGGACTTCGTGGTCGCCCATCCGTCCGCCGACCGCGCGATCCTCAAGACCGCCCTCACCCGGGGCGCCTTCGAGTACCAGGGCCAGAAGTGCAGCGCGACCTCCCGGGCCTACATCCCGGCGTCGATCTGGAACTCGGGCTTCAAGGAGGAGTTCGCCGCCGAGGTCGAGTACCTGACCATGGGCGACGTCACCGATCTGTCCAACTTCGTCGGCGCCGTCATCGACGAACGCTCCTTCG
Source organism: Streptomyces bottropensis ATCC 25435 (assembly GCF_000383595.1). Classification (NCBI taxonomy): domain Bacteria; kingdom Bacillati; phylum Actinomycetota; class Actinomycetes; order Kitasatosporales; family Streptomycetaceae; genus Streptomyces; species Streptomyces bottropensis. Next base: position 1,905,405 of record NZ_KB911581.1, read on the forward strand.
CCAAGAACAAGGCCGCCATCGACCGCGCCAAGTCCGACCCGACCTGCACGATCGTCGCGGGCGGCTCGTACGACGACTCCGTCGGGTACTTCGTCCGCCCGACAGTCGTCGAGTGCACCGACCCGGCCAACGAGGTCTTCACCACCGAGTACTTCGGCCCGTTCCTCGCCGTCCACGTCTACGAGGACGACCGCTACGAGGAGATGCTGACCCAGATGGAGTCGGTGTCCGCTTACGCCCTGACGGGTTCGGTGATCTCGGGCGACCGCGCGGCCGCCGCGTACACGATGGACAGGCTCCGCTACGCGGCCGGCAACTTCTACATCAACGACAAGTCCACCGGCGCCGTCGTCGGCCAGCAGCCCTTCGGCGGCGGCCGCGCCTCGGGCACCAACGACAAGGCCGGGGCCCCGCAGAACCTGATGCGCTGGACCCTGACCCGCGCCATCAAGGAGACCCTGGTCCCGCCGACGGACTACACGTACCCGCACATGGGCTGACCCGGACATCTGGTCCGCCGCTCGTCGCGCCCCCGTTCCCGGGACCCGGGAACGGGGGCGCGGTCATGTGACGGATGGGAAAAGGCCAGGTCAACGATGTGTGACCCAATCCACCGTCTCAGATAGTAGGAAGTCCGACTAACTGTGGAGACAGATGCGCCGACCTCGCCTAGCTTTGTAGGAGCCGAACGTCTCGCTCGATCCAGCGAATGGCGGTCGTGAGCCGGAGCCCTAGGCAGGCAACCCCTGCGGCCCCGCTCCCCGCCCCTTCCGGCGTCTCGTACACCTCCCGTTTCCGAACTCCGGAATGCCTCGAAGGAGTCGATTTCCCATGGCCGAGACGACCGTCCGCCGCCGAGTCCGTCACGTTTCCCGGACCACCGAGTCCGACCGCAAGAACGCCGCCGCCGCCCTCCAGCGCGCCCTCGACCGCAGGGACAACGGCGGTTCGACCGGGCACTGAGCCCCCTGCCGGGAGCCGCACCCGTGTTCGGGGTGCGGTGCGGCCGTGAGCGGACGGCTCACGCGCCGCGCCGCACCTCGAAGTGGTCGATCCGCCTGCCGTCCTCGGCCAGCGCCGACACCTTCAGAGCCGGACGCGCGCCGCTCTCCGCCTCCACCGAGAGCAGCGAGAAGCCCCGGTAGCGCACCCGCGACCACTCCACCGTCTCCGCCTTCGACCTGCGGGACTTGGTCCACTCGAACGTCTCGACGGCGTCGTGGCGGGTCACGTGCCCCTCGTAGCTCTCCTTGACGCCGGACGGGAAGCCGTACAGATCGCGCCCGCCGCCGCCCGCCGTGACATACACGATCCCGTCCCGGGTCGGGTCGGTCGACGCGCCGATGGGGACCGCCCGGCCGACCTCGCCGCCCTTGACGGCGTCGGTCCGCTCGTAGACGTGGTTGTGGCCGTTGATCACCAGGTCCACCTGGTGCTTCGCGAACAGCGGCAGCCAGGTGTCGCGGATGCCGCCGTCGGAGGCGTGCGAGGACGTCGAGTAGGCGCAGTGGTGGAAGAAGACGACGACGAAGTCCACGCCCTTCGCGGTCCGCAGCTCACCCAGCGTCCTGTCCAGCCATCTGGTCTGCCGACCGCCCGTGTAGCCGAAGTTGGCGGGGATCTCGTACGACACGTCGTTGGCGTCCAGCGCCACGAAGGCGACGTTGCCGTAGGTGAACGCGTACACGCCCGGTGCCGTGCGCGGATCGAAGCCGTTGTCCGGGAGGGACCAGCGGGCGAGCTGGCCGCCGTAGCCGTCCGGCGAGTACCAGGCCTCCATGTCGTGGTTGCCGGTCGTCACCATCCACGGCACGGACCTGGCCACCGACTCGTTCTGCTTGAGGAACAGGTCCCAGAACCCGGGGTCGTAGCCGTCCGACGTGACGCCCTTGCCGTTGCCGTTGGCGTAGCAGATGTCGCCGGCGTGGAGGTGGAAGGCGGGCTTGCGGCGGGCGATCAGGTTGTCGTTGGCCGCGGCCGCACTGCCGACGCCCTGGTCGCCGAACGCCGTGAACACGAACGTCTCGGGGGCCGCGGGCGCCGTGCGGAAGGTGGCGATCGTCGAGCGGTGGGCCGGGGAGGCCGGGTCGAAGCCCTCGTGGCCGACGCCGTAGTAGTACGTCGTGCCGGGGCGCAGGCCGTCCAGGGCCGCGTGCACGTAGTACTGCTCCAGCTCCAGGCGCACGCCCTCGACCCCCGGCGTGTGCAGGTCGCGGATCTCGGCGTCGATCTTCCGGCTCAGTTCCTCGGGCTTCAGCCCCACCCGCACGTACGGCTTCCGCACCGCCACCGGCACCTGCCAGGAGATCCGCATCTCCTTCCTGGGGTCGCCGCCGAAGGCCAGATGGCGGCCGAAGGGGACGACCGCGGAGCCGGGCAGCCGGGAGGTGGCGGGCGACGGGGCGGAGGAGGTCGTCGAGGGCGTCGAGTTCGGCGAACCGGAGCCGCCGCAGCCGGTCAGCAGCCCGCCCGCGGCCAGCGAGCCCGCCGTCACCAGCGTGCGGCGCCGCGTCAGCTTCGTACGCAGGTACTCGTGCTGCTCGGCCATGCTCATCCGGCGCGCGAGCCGCGGCGGGATGCCGAAGTCGGGTATATCCATGGTGATGAAGTTCCCAGTGCATCCCAACGCCCGCCCCGCATACGGGTGAACGCGTGGTGACGTGTGGGCAGAGTCACCGCACCGGACGTCCGCATCGCGGACAGCGCATGTCATCCCGTGGGACAAGGAGTACGGTGCCGTCATGTCTCGCAGCCTCAATCTCGCAGTGATCCCCGGTGACGGCATCGGTAGGGAAGTCGTGGCCCAGGGGCTCAAGGTCCTCTCCGCCGTCCTTCCGCAGGATGTGAAGCTGGAGACCAAGGAGTACGACTTCGGCGCCCAGCGCTACCACGCCACCGGTGAGACCCTCACCGAGGCCGACCTCGACGCGCTGAAGCAGCACGACGCGATCCTGCTGGGCGCGATCGGCGACCCGAGCGTCCCCTCCGGGGTCCTGGAGCGCGGCTTCCTGCTCAAGCTCCGCTTCGCCTTCGACCACCACGTGAACCTGCGCCCGTCGAAGCTGCTCCCCGGTGTCGCCACCCCGCTCGCCGGTCAGCCCGAGATCGACTTCGTCGTGGTCCGCGAGGGCACCGAGGGCCCGTACACGGGCAACGGCGGCACGATCCGCAAGGGCACCGAGCACGAGGTCGCCACCGAGGTCTCGGTCAACACGGCCTTCGGGGTCGAGCGGGTCGTCCGTGACGCGTTCGCCCGCGCCCAGGCCCGCCCGCGCAAGAAGCTCACCCTCGTCCACAAGAACAACGTGCTGACCTTCGCCGGTCACCTGTGGACGAACATCTTCAACAAGGTGGCCGAGGAGTTCCCCGAGGTCACCACCGACTACATCCACGTGGACGCGGCGACGATCTACCTCGTCACCGACCCCGCCCGCTTCGACGTGATCGTCACCGACAACCTCTTCGGCGACATCATCACCGACCTCGCCGCAGCCGTCTCCGGCGGCATCGGCGTCGCGGCGTCGGGCAACATCAACCCCTCCGGCGAGTTCCCGTCCATGTTCGAGCCCGTGCACGGCTCGGCCCCGGACATCGCCGGCCAGGCCAAGGCCGACCCCTCCGCCACGGTCCTGTCCGTCGCCCTGCTCCTGCGCCACCTCGGCTTCGAGGCCGAGGCCGCGGCGATCGAGGAGGCCGTCTCCGCCGACCTCGCGGAGCGCGTCGGCAAGCCGGCCCGTTCGACGGACGAGATCGGCGACGCCCTCGCCGTACGAGTAGCCGGCTGACCCGCCGCGCCACTCGAATCCTCTCGAAGCCGCCGGGTCGCACCAGCACCCGGCGGCTTCCGTATGGCTTCCCCAGGGTCCCGCCGGGTGTCACCATCATCCCTGGGTCGCATTCACGCCGTTTTCTTCCGCGGACTCCGCTTGCGATAATCGAACGCGGAGCCGCTGAATGAGGCAATGCTCGGACGTCCAAGCACTCGCCACCGGCAGTGCGGATGTGAGCGCGGCCCGTCACACACAACCGGTGAAGGACAACCACTCATGACGACGCCCACGATCGAGCTCAAGCCCTCGGCCTCGCCACTCTCCGCCGCGGAGCGCGACGCGGTCCTGGCCGCCCCCGGCTTCGGCCGCCACTTCACCGACCACATGGTCGTGATCAAGTGGACCGAGGGCCGGGGCTGGCACGACGGCCAGCTCGTTCCGTACGCGCCGCTCTCCCTCGACCCGGCCACCATGGTCCTGCACTACGCGCAGGAGATCTTCGAGGGACTGAAGGCCTACCGGCAGCCGGACGGCTCCGTCGCCACCTTCCGGCCGGAGAAGAACGCGGCGCGCTTCCGGGCCTCCGCCCGCCGGCTCGGGATGCCGGAGCTGCCGGTCGAGACATTCATCGAGGCCTGTGACGCGCTGGTGCGGCAGGACCAGGCCTGGGTCCCGGCCCACGGCGGCGAGGAGTCCCTCTACCTGCGCCCCTTCATGATCGCCACCGAGGTGGGTCTGGGCGTCAAGCCCGCAGGCGAGTACCTCTTCCTGGTCATCGCCTCCCCGGCCGGCGCCTACTTCCCCGGCGGAGTGCAGCCCGTCTCCATCTGGGTCTCCGAGGACCACGTCCGCGCCGTCCCCGGCGGCATGGGCGACGCCAAGACCGGCGGCAACTACGCGGCCTCCCTGCTCGCCCAGGCCGAGGCCGCCGCCGAGGGCTGCGCCCAGGTCTGCTACCTCGACGCGGTCGAGCGCAAGTGGGTCGAGGAGCTGGGCGGCATGAACCTGTACTTCGTGTACGGCGACCGGATCGTCACGCCCACCCTCACCGGCTCGATCCTGGAGGGCGTCACCCGCGACTCGCTCCTCACCGTCGCCGCCGACCTCGGTCACAGCGCCGAGGAGGGCCGGATCTCCATCGACCAGTGGCAGGCCGACTCCGAGAGCGGCGCCCTCACCGAGGTCTTCGCCTGCGGGACGGCCGCCGTCATCACCCCCGTCGGCACGGTCAAGCGCACCGGCGCCAGCTGGCAGCAGTCCGCCGGCGAGCCCGGCCCCGTCACGCTCAAGCTCCGCGAGGCGCTGCTGAACATCCAGCGCGGCACCGCGGAGGACAAGCACGGCTGGATGCACGAGCTGGGCTGAGTGCGCGGAGTACATGTCTCGCGCGGCGGCCGGCCCCAGCCCGGCCGCCACGCGGCGCTCCTCGGCGCGGCACTCGGCGGCCCGGCTCCTCATGCCCCCTCCGCCCGCACCCGCTCCACCAGCCCCAGGGTCAGCTCCTGCGCCACGTCCTCCAGGTTCCACTCCCCGTCCCGGTACGCCTGGTTGCTGATCCAGAACACGAGGACACCGTCGGCCGGTGAGCGGCCGAGGAGGCCGAGGGACCAGTCGTTGCCGCCGTCGTGCCAGGCGAAGGGGCCGTCCGGGGTGTCCCGCACGCTCCAGCCGTAGCCGTACGAACTCGTCGAGCCGGGCTCCCGGACCCGCGGCTCGAACAGCTTGTCCCGGGCCCGCGCCGGCAGGATCTCCTCGCCCAGCAGCGCGCGGTGCCAGCGGAACACGTCCTCGGCGGTCGAGAGCATCCCGCCGTTGCCGCGCAGGTTCCAGTGGGGCCCGTCGGCGGCCCAGGGATGGTCGAAGGGCCTGCCCATGCTCCGCCCCCGGTCGTCGTACTCCACCGCGACGAGCCGCCGTGGCCACCGGGGCAGCACGTACCCGGTCCGCTTCATCCCGGCCGGAGCGAACAGGTGCCGGGCCAGGAACTCCTCGTAGCCCTCCGAGGACGCCTTCTCCACGATCGCCGCGAGCAGGCTGTAGCCGGTGTTGGAGTAGTGGAAGCGCGTACCCGGCGCGGAGCGGAGCCTCGATGCCAGCGCCCCGCGCACCAGCTCCTCGCGCGACACGGGGGCGTAGTCGTCACCGAGCCCCTCCACGAGACCGGAGGTGTGGGTGAGCAGCTGCTCGACCGTGATACCGCGTTTGTCCTCCGGCACCGGTCCCAGGTGACGGTCGATGCGGTCGGACACCCGGAGCCGGCCCAGCACCTCCAGCTTGAGGATCGCGGCGGCCGTGAACTGCTTGGTCATCGACATGACGTCGTACACCGTGCGGCAGCTCGCCGCGGTCCCGGCCTCGCGGTCGGCCGTGCCGAAGCCCGCGCAGTAGGCCAGTTGGTCGCCGCGCGCGGCGACGACGGTGCCGCCTGCGCCCCGCGGCAGGGTGCGGCGGACGAAGTCGGCGATCGAGGCGTCGGCGCGGGGCGGTGCGGCGTCGGCCGCCGGGCCGTCGCCGGGCAGGGGAGCGAGCACCCCGAGTGCCAGTGCCGCCGCGAGCAGCGCGGCGCTCCCGACCCTCGTACGGGGCTGAGGTGAACGGCGGGGCGGACCCATATGACCTCCCAGTGGTCTCCGAGCGGGGCGATGCGCACCGAGGTTGACCGCCGGTCTCCCGCCTCCTCAAGCTGTGGGGGTGTTCGAGCTTGTACGAGTCCGTGTCCGTCCAGCTCAGCGAGGGGGACCCCGATGACCACCGCACCGCCCACACCGCCCGACACCGATCCCGCCGCGTTCGTCGCGGCCCTGCGGCGCCTCAAGGCCTGGTCGGGTCTGAGCTATCGCCGGCTGGAGCGCCTGGCGACCGAGGCGGGTCACGTCCTGCCCCACTCCACGGCGGCGACCATGCTCGGCCGCGAACGGCTTCCCCGCGAGGAACCGCTCGCCGCGTTCGTCGCGGCCTGTGGACTGCGCGGGGCCGAGGCCGAGGCGTGGACGGACGCGCGGCGCCGTATCGCCTGCGGCCCGGACGAGGTCCCGGCCGCGGCGGCCGTGCGGCCACCCGGTGTCGACCTGCCCCGGCCCCCGTCCCTGGCGCGGCCCGTCTCGCTGCCGCGGCCCGGACGTCGGCGGGTCCTCGCCGTGGCGGCGCTCTCGCTCACCGCGCTCCTGGGCGGTGCCCTGACCTCCGGCGCGCTCACCGAGGACGAGGAGGTACGGGACACACGGACGGTGCACTACGACGCGTCCCGCGACCGTTAGAGCGATACTCGAATCACATCGCCCTGGTCATCAGCTCACCTCCACGCAGCCAGGCGCCGCTGTCTCGATGTGCGGTCACACGCTTCCGCTGTCCCGTGAACCATGTTTAGAGTGACGTTCTAAGTGAGGGATCGCAAGGAGGTGTCGCCGCATGCGACTGACCCCCACCGAACGCGACCGCCTGCTCCTCTTCGGCGCCGCCGAACTGGCCCGGGCCCGTCGTGCGCGCGGACTGCGGCTGAACGTGCCCGAGGCGACCGCGCTCGTCGCGGACGCCGTGTGCGAGGCGGCGCGGGACGGGCTGCGGCTCGCCGAGGCGATCGAGCGGGCGCGCGGCCTGCTCGGGCCCGACGACGTGCTGCCGGGCGTGGCGGACATCGTGCGGGAGGTGCATGTCGAGGCGGTGTTCGAGGACGGGTCACGGCTGGCCGTCGTCCCGGACCCGATCGGCGGCGCACCGGGGGATCCCGCCCCCGGTGCGCTCCTGCCGGGCCCGGCGCACGCGGACCCCGAGGCCGTCGTGCGGCTGACGGTGACCAACACCGCCCGTGTGCCCGTCTCGGTCACCTCCCACTTCCACTTCTTCGAGGCCAACCCGCGGCTGGACTTCGCGCGGGCGGCGGCCTACGGGATGCGGCTCGCCGTCCCCGCCGGGTCGTCGGTGCGGTTCGGTCCGGGGGAGCGGGTCGAGGTCGGGCTCCTGCCGGTCGGGGGCGAGCGGATCGCGATCGGGTTCGCCGGCCTCGTCGACGGGGAGCTGGACGCGCCGGGCGCCAAGGACGAGGCCCTGCGCCGGGCCGCCGCCTGCGGATACCTGGGGGCCGACCGATGAGCGTCGATCCGTACGGGTACGCCGCCACCCACGGCCCGCGCGCCGGCGACCGGATCCGGCTCGGCGACTCGGGGCTCGTGATCCGGGTCGAGTCGGACTCCCAGGGTTACGGCGACGAGTTCCTGGCCGGCTTCGGGAAGACCGCGCGGGACGGACTGCACCTGAAGGCGGCCGCCGTCCGGGAGACCTGCGACGTCGTGATCAGCAATGTCGTGGTGATCGACGCGGTCCAGGGCGTCCGGAAGGTGTCGATCGGCATCCGGGAGGGGCGGATCAGCGCGATCGGACGGGCCGGGAACCCCGACACCCTCGACGGGGTCGAGGTGGTCGTCGGCACGGGTACGTCCATCGTGTCCGGCGAGGGGCTGATCGCCACCGCCGGAGCCGTCGACACCCATGTCCATCTGCTGTCACCACGGATCATGGAGGCCTCGCTGGCCTCCGGGGTGACGACGATCATCGGGCAGGAGTTCGGGCCGGTCTGGGGCGTCGGGGTCAACTCGCCCTGGGCGCTGCGGCACGCGTTCAACGCGTTCGACGCCTGGCCGGTCAACATCGGCTTCCTCGGCCGGGGTTCGTCGTCCGGTGACGCCCCGCTGGTGGAGGCGCTCGCCGAGGGCGGGGCCTGCGGCTTCAAGGTGCACGAGGACATGGGCGCCCACACCCGGGCGCTGGACACGGCGTTGCGCGTGGCCGAGGAGCACGACGTCCAGGTCGCCCTGCACAGCGACGGACTGAACGAGTGCCTGTCGGTCGAGGACACCCTGCGCGTCCTGGAGGGCCGCACGGTCCACGCCTTCCACATCGAGGGCTGCGGCGGCGGCCATGTGCCGAACGTCCTGAAGATGGCCGGGGTCCCGAACGTCATCGGCTCCTCCACCAACCCCACCCTCCCCTTCGGCCGGGACGCCGTCGCCGAGCACTACGGGATGATCGTCGCCGTCCACGGCCTCAAGACGGACCTGCCCGGCGACGCGGCCCTGGCCCGCGACCGCATCCGCGCCGGGACGATGGGCGCCGAGGACGTCCTGCACGACCTGGGCGCGATCGGCATCACCTCCTCCGACGCGCAGGGGATGGGCCGTGCGGGGGAGACCGTCCGCCGGACCTTCGCGATGGCGGGGAAGATGAAGGCCGAGCGGGGCGCCCCGGACGACGGCCACGACAACGAGCGCGTGCTGCGGTACATCGCCAAGCTGACCGTCAACCCCGCCATCGCCCACGGCCTCGCGCACGAGATCGGTTCGATCGAGGTCGGCAAGCTGGCCGACCTCGTGCTGTGGCGGCCGGAGTACTTCGGGGCCAAGCCCCAGCTCGTGCTCAAGTCCGGCTTCCCCGCGTACGGCGTCGTCGGCGACCCGAACGCGGCCACCGACACCTGCGAACCCCTTGTGCTGGGGCCCCAGTTCGGGGCGCACGGCGCCACCCCCGCCGACCTCTCCGTCGCCTTCGTCGCGGCGGCCGCCCTCGACCTGGGCGGCGACTCGATGCCCACCCGGCGGCGCAGGGTCGCGGTGCGCGGCACGCGCGGGATCGGCCCGGCCGACCTGCGCCTCAACTCCCGCACCGGATCGGTCGACGTGGACCAGCGCACCGGCCTGGTCACCCTCGACGGCGAACCGCTGCGCTCCGAGCCCGCCGAGTCGGTCCCGCTCAACCGCCTGTACTTCCTCTGAGGAGCCGTCCCATGACCACACCCGCCGCCGACGGATTCCGGATGCCGCCCGAGTGGGCCCCGCACGAGCGCACCTGGATGGCGTGGCCGGGACCGAACCCGACCTTCGAGGACCCGGCGGACCTCGCGGACTCCCGCCGGGCCTGGGCGGCGGTCGCCCGTGCCGTCCGCCGCTTCGAACCCGTGACCGTGGTGTGCGGGCCGGGGCAGTCGGAGGAGGCGCGCACTCTGCTGGGCGACGGCGTCGACACGGTCGAACGCGCGCTGGACGACGCCTGGATGCGGGACATCGGGCCGACCTTCGTCACCGACGGGCGCCAACTCGCCGCCGTCGACTGGACGTTCAACGGCTGGGGCGCCCAGCCCTGGGCCCGCTGGGGGCACGACGCCGGGATCGCCGGGCAGGTGGCGGACCTCGCGGGCGCGCGAACGTACGCCTCGAAGCTCGTCAACGAGGGCGGGGCGATCCATGTCGACGGCGAGGGGACCGTCCTGCTGACGGAGACCGTCCAGCTCGGCCCGGAGCGCAACCCCGGCTGGACCCGCGAGGAGGTCGAGGCGGAGATCCACGCCCATCTCGGCACCCGCCGGGCGATCTGGCTGCCGCGCGGCCTCACCGGCGACTACTCCCCGGACGGCTTCGGCACGCTCGGCCATGTCGACATCGTCGCCGCCTTCGCCCGCCCCGGCGTGGTCGTGGCCCACTCCCAGCCGGACCCCGCCCACCCCGACCACGAGATCACCCGGGAGATCATCGGCCTGCTCCGGTCCGCGACCGACGCGCGCGGGCGGCGCCTGGAGGTCGTCGAGGTCCCCGCCCCGACCGTGCTGGAAGCGGACGGCCGCTGGGCCGACTACTCCTACATCAACCACTACCTCTGCAACGGTGGAGTCGTCCTGTGCGGCTTCGACGACCCGCGCGACGAGAGGGCCGCCGAGATCTTCCGCCGGCTGTTCCCGCGGCGGACGGTCACGCTCGTCGACGCCCGCACGGTCTTCGCGGGCGGCGGAGGCATCCACTGCGTCACCCAGCAGCAGCCGCGGACGGGCGTCAGGTAGAAACGTACGGATGACCACGCCACCGCATCCGCCACCGGACACGCACCCACCGGACACGCACCCACCCGAGACACACCCACCGGACGCGCACCCGTCACCGGACCCGGACGCGCCGCCGGACCCGGACGCGCCGCCGGGTCCGCCCGCCCGTCCCGTGGCCGCCCGTCGCCGCAACACCGCCCCGCCCCGCGAGGACGTGCTCGGAGCCGCCATGAGCATGATCGCCGAGCGGGGCCTGGACAAGCTCACCATGGCGGCGCTCGGCCGGGAGGTCGGCATGAGCAGCGGTCATCTCCTCTACTACTTCCACTCCAAGGACGAGCTGCTGCTGCGGACCCTGGAGTGGAGCGAGGGCCGGCTCGGCGTGGAGCGGGCCCGGCTGCTCACCCGCACGGGCACCGTCCGTGAACGGCTGGCGGCGTACGTCGACCTGTACGTCCCCGACGGCCACCGCGACCCCCACTGGACACTCTGGCTGGAGGTCTGGAACCGCTCGCAGAACGCCGACGACGACGCCCGTGAGCGTCAGGCCGCCATCGAGGGCGCCTGGCACCGCGACCTGGTGGCCCTGCTCGCGGAGGGCGTGTCGAAGGGGGAGTTCCGGGCGGTCGACCCGGATCGGTTCGCCGCCCGGCTGCGGGCCCTGCTCGACGGCTTCTCCATCCATGTGGCCATCGGGCTGCGCGGCACGGACCGCGCCCAGATCCTCGCTCACGTACGGGAGTTCCTCGACGAGTCGCTGGGGTGAGCGTGACGCGCGGACTCGTACGCCGCTCGCGGTGACCGCGTGCGGTGACCGCGCGATGATCAGCACGCTGTTCGCATCCTGAGACGGACGGTGAGCGCGGGCCCGGTCTGTGCCAGACTTCCCCCGTGCTCTCGTTCGCCATGATTATTGGCAGCAGGCGCGCCGGTCCGCAGTGACCGCCTCGTACGACCAGGTACGGGCGGACACCGTCGTTCTCGACCCGCGCGCAGACCTCTCGCACCCGCGAGGGGTTTTTCGCTTTTCTGGCCCACCTTCAGCCGGGAGCGCAGCGCGAGGGATCATTGGAGGACGGTGGAGCCGGTCATTCCGGTACGACCGAGATCCAACACAGGAGCCTTGAGATCATGACGGACACCAGCGAACTCGACGACTCGTTCCACGTCTTCGACACCACCCTGCGCGACGGCGCCCAGCGCGAGGGCATCAACCTCACGGTCGCGGACAAGCTGGCCATCGCACGGCACCTGGACGACTTCGGCGTCGGCTTCATCGAGGGCGGCTGGCCCGGCGCGAACCCGCGCGACACCGAGTTCTTCGCCCGCGCCCAGAAGGAGATCGACTTCAAGCACGCCCGGCTTGTCGCGTTCGGCGCCACTCGTCGCGCGAACGGCAAGGCGAGCGAGGACCCGCAGGTCAAGGCCCTGCTCGACTCCGGCGCCCCGGTCATCACCCTCGTCGCGAAGTCCCATGACCGGCATGTCGAACTCGCCCTGCGCACCACTTTGGACGAGAACCTGGAGATGGTCCGCGACACCGTCTCCCACCTGCGCGCGCAGGGCCGCCGGGTCTTCGTCGACTGCGAACACTTCTTCGACGGCTACCGCGCCAACCCCGAGTACGCCAAGGCCGTCGTCCGCGCCGCCGCCGAAGCGGGCGCCGACGTCGTGATCCTCTGCGACACCAACGGCGGCATGCTCCCCGCGCAGGTCCAGGCCGTCGTCGCCACCGTGCTCGCCGACACCGGCGCCCGTCTCGGCATCCACGCCCAGGACGACACCGGCTGCGCGGTCGCCAACACCCTGGCCGCCGTCGACGCGGGCGCGACCCACGTCCAGTGCACGGCCAACGGCTACGGCGAGCGCGTCGGCAACTCCAACCTCTTCCCGGTCGTCGCCGCGCTGGAGCTGAAGTACGGCAAGAAGGTCCTCCCCGAGGGTGCCCTGCGGGAGATGACGCGGATCTCGCACGCGATCGCCGAGGTCGTCAACCTCACCCCCTCCACCCACCAGCCGTACGTCGGTGTCTCCGCCTTCGCGCACAAGGCGGGCCTGCACGCCTCCGCGATCAAGGTCGACCCGGACCTGTACCAGCACATCGACCCCGAGCAGGTCGGCAACACCATGCGGATGCTGGTGTCCGACATGGCGGGCCGTGCCTCCATCGAACTCAAGGGCAAGGAGCTGGGCGTCGACCTCGGCGACGACCGCGAGCTGGTGGGCCGCGTCGTCGAGCGGGTCAAGGAGCGCGAGCTGAAGGGCTACACGTACGAGGCCGCCGACGCGAGCTTCGAGATCCTGCTGCGCGACGAGGTCGCGGGCAAGCCGCAGCGCTACTTCCGCACCGAGTCCTGGCGGGCCATCGTCGAGGACCGGCCCGACGGCAGCCACGCCAACGAGGCCACCGTCAAACTGTGGTCCAAGAGCGAGCGCATCGTCGCCACGGCCGAGGGCAACGGCCCCGTCAATGCGCTCGACCGCGCTCTCCGGGTCGCCCTGGAGAAGATCTACCCCCAGCTCGCCAAGCTGGAGCTGGTCGACTACAAGGTCCGCATCCTGGAGGGCAAGCACGGCACCCACTCCACGACCCGCGTCCTCATCTCCACGACGGACGGCACGGGCGAGTGGTCCACGGTGGGCGTCGCCGAGAACGTGATCGCCGCCTCGTGGCAGGCGCTGGAGGACGCGTACACGTACGGCTTGCTGCGCGCGGGCGTCGAGCCGGCGGAGTAGGCCCGGGTGGCTCGCGCACCCCTACGGCACCCCGCGCCCCCTGCTCGTCAGGGGCGCGGGTGCCGCGCGAGAAGACCCACCGGACCCGCACCCGGCAGCCCTCCGACCCGCATCCGACAGCCCCCGACAGCCTCACCGGCCCCGCCCGGCAGCCTCACCGGCCCCGCACCCGACGTCCCACGCACCCCGACGGCGCGACCGTCAGCACGCACGCTCGGCCAGATCCTCGAACGCCTGTGCGCCCATCACCCGGTCGTCGGCCCACACCCGCCCCGGCTCCAGCCTCGCGAGATCGGCCGGAGTGAAGGAGACCGAGCCGTTGGCCTGGTCGTCGGTGTGGCCGTAGAACACGAACGCGTAGGTGTGGCCCGACCGGAGCCGCTGCTCGCCCCTCGACTCGGCGTCCCACGCGGCCGGCGGCGAGAAGAGCGGGAAGTCGGCGTCGCCCGACCACTCGCCGTCCGTCTCCCAGACCGTCGTGTCCGTCTCGTCCTCGCTGGGCTCGTCCTCGTAGGAGCCGGCCCAGCCCATGAGCGTCGGCGCCGTGTACGAGGCGTCACCGCACGGCCGGACCAGCACGCGGGGAGACCCGTCGCCGTCCACGGTCACGCCGGCCAGCGGCCGGATCTCCGGTGTGCACCCGCTCAACAGCACCGCCCCGCTCACCGCGCACACCACCGCGAGAACTCTCCGCAGCATTCCGCCCGCCCCCGTAATCCCGCCGCCCCGCGTGCACCGCACCCGTCTCGAACGGTTGTACAGCCATCCGAGTGACCGCCCAAGTCGACAGTCGGCTCCCATCAGGTCACGAACGGGGATCGTCCGTTCGCGCGCAGATCGAGGTAGCTTCGAAGGTATGAAAGGCGCACCGGTCCGACGTCTGTTCCGCCTCCTCATGATGCCGCTCGCCGCGCTCACGCTCGCGGCCCTCGCGGTCCTGACCCTCGGCGCGCCGGGCGCGCACGCGGCCACCGACCTCTCGACCGTGGCCGCGGCCCTGCGCGAGAGTCCCGTCTACGTCGACCCGGCCGCCTCCGACCTGCTCTCCGCGGCGGACGCCGAAGCCCTCGCCGACACGATCGAGGACGCGGACGAGCCGATCTTGGTGGCGGTGCTCCCGCCCGGCTACCCGACCCAGGACCTCTTCCGCAACCTGCGTACCGAGACCGGCGTGACCGGCCTGTACGCCGTGCGTCTCGGCGACCGCTTCGACGCCCGCGCCGACAGCAGCGTGCTGAGCCGCCAGACCGTGGCGAACCTGGTCTCCGCGGTCCAGGGCGCCGGCGACCCCAAGGCCCAGCTCAACGACTTCGTGGACGACGCGCTGCGCAGCAACCCCGGCGGCACGGCCCCGTCCAGCTGGAGCGGCGGCGGCGACCAGGGCGTGGACGCGGGCGGGCTGGCGGTGGCGGGCGCGGTCGTGGCGGCGGGCGGCGTGGGCGCGTACGCGCTGGTGCGCCGGAACCGCCGCCGCAAGGAGGAGGAGCGCCGCGAGGCGCTGGCCCGGCTCGCCGTCGTGGTGGACGAGGACATCACGGCCTTCGGCGAGGAACTGGACCGCCTGGACTTCCACCCCGCCGAGCTGGGCGCGGACGACGCGATGCGCGCCGACTACGAACGCGCCCTGGACGCGTACGAGCAGGCCAAGTCGTTCATGGCGGCGGCCACCCGGCCCGAGGAGGTCCGCGCGGTCACCCAGACCCTGGAGGACGGCCGTTTCTCCCTGGCGCAGCTCGCCGCCCGCCGGGAGGGCCGCCCCCTGCCCGAACGCCGGGCCCCCTGCTTCTTCGACCCCCGCCACGGCCCCTCCGTCGCGGACGTCCTGTGGACCCCGGGCGTCGGCACCGAGCGCGAGGTCCCGGTCTGCGCCGCCGACCGGGCCCGCCTCGCCGACGGCCAGGACCCCATGATCCGCGAGGTGGACACGGTGTCCGGCGGGCGCCGCCCCTACTGGGACGCGGGCCCGGCCTACGGCCCCTGGGCGGGCGGCTACTACGGCGGCGGCCTCCTGCCCGGCCTCCTCGTCGGCACGATGCTCGGCAGCATGATGGCCACCCCCTCCTACGCGGCCATGTACGGCTCCGGCTACGGCGACTTCGGCGCGGCTTCCGGTTACGGGGGCGGCGACGTCTCGGGCGCCGACTTCGACACGAACGACTTCGGCGGCGGCTTCGGCGGCGGGGACTTCGGCGGTGGCGGGGACTTCGGGGGCGGCGGGGACTTCGGCGGCGGTTTCTGAGGGCCGGCCCCGGCAGGGCCCCGGCCACGGGCACGGACATTGGGCACGGCCCCGGCCTCGGATACGGGCACGGGCCCGGCACTGGGGAGCTGCCGGACCCGTGGACGTCGTGCGAGAGCTGGTGCGGGACTCCGCTCAGAGCGTGGCCGCACCCGCCGCGATCTGGGACGCGAAGGTGGACACCTCAGAGTAGACACCGGGGGCGTTGCGCCGGGCGCAGCCGTCGCCCCAGCTGACGATGCCGACCTGGATCCAGGCTCCGGCGTTGTCCCGGCGGAACATCGGGCCGCCGGAGTCGCCCTGGCAGGTGTCGACGCCACCGGCGGCGAAGCCGGCGCAGATCTCGTCGCCCGGGACGAGACCCCTGTACAGGCCGCCGAAGGCGCGGCAGGTGGTGTCGCTGATGAACGGCACCGTGGCCTTCAGCATGTACCGCTGCTGGGCACCGCCCTCGACGGCCGCGCCCCACCCGGCCACCGTGAAGTCACCGGTGTTGTACTGCGTCGTGGTGGCGATCTTCAGCGTCGGCAGGTTGATCGGCTGGGCGAGCTTGATGAGGGCCCAGTCCTTGCCGGTGCCGTTGTAGCCGGGGGCCCGGTACACCTTGGTCGAGCGGACCTGGACCCGGCCGCTGGTGCTCTGCAGGTCCACGACGCCCGCCGTGGCGGTGATGCCGGTGTTGTTGCCGGTCGCGCCCACACAGTGCGCGGCCGTGAGCACGATCTGCTGGGTGTACAGCGCGCCGCCACAGCCCATCGACAACCGGACCATGAACGGGAACTCGCCCTGCGCGGCACGCGTACCGCCGACGACCGGCGAGGGAGCGGCCTCGGCCGGTGACACGGGCTGCAGACTGGCGATCGCGAGCGCGGCGGCACCGACAACCGCGCATCTCTTCAGGGCGGTGATGAGTCGCTTCAACGTGATGCCTTCCGTGGGGGGTTGACATGCGATGACTCGTACGACCGAACCGCAGATTTGACGCAGGCATGCCAAAAGGCGGCAGGAACTTCCCTCTGATGGCATGCCCAGGTCAATTTCTGTTGCAGGATTATGAGAACGCCGAAAGCCCCCGCACAAGAGGCGTGAACCAGCCAGCCCCACGCCCGGCCCACGCCGCACACCGCGAAAACCGCGTGCGGCGGCGCCGAAGGGGCGCGCACACTGACCCGGTGATCGACATCACCCCCCACCTCGTACGCGCCCTCGTCTCGGCCCAGTTCCCCGACTGGAGCGAGCTGCCCGTCCGGCCCGTCGACCGGCAGGGCTGGGACAACCGCACCTTCAGGCTGGGCGAGGACCTGACCGTCCGGCTGCCGAGCGCGGAGGGCTACGCGGCCGCCGTGGCCAAGGAGGACCGCTGTCTGCCCGAGCTGGCCCGGCACCTGCCGCTGCCCGTGCCGGAGCCGGTGGCCGTCGGCGTGCCGGGGGCGGGGTACCCGTTCGCGTGGTCGGTCCGCAGATGGCTCCCGGGGGACACCGTCGAGGTGGCGCCGGGCATCGACCGGACGCGCCTGGCCCGCGACCTCGGGGACTTCCTGGTCGACCTCCGCCGGGCCCCGCTCGGCCGCGGTCCGGCGGCCGGGCGGCACTCGTACTTCCGCGGGTGCCACCCCGGCGTGTACGGCGACGAGGTCGAGCAGGCCCTGGACCGGCTGACGGACGTCGTCGACGTCGCCGCCTGCCGAGCCGTGTGGGCGCAGGCGCTGACGTCCGCCTGGCCTGCGGCGCCGACCTGGTTCCACGGCGATGTCGCCGTCGGCAACCTCCTCGCCGCGGAGGGCACCCTCCGCGCCGTCATCGACTTCGGCTCCTCCGGCGTCGGCGACCCCGCCTGTGACCTCGTCATGGCCTGGACGTACTTCACCGGCGAGGAACGGAAGGTCTTCCGCGAAGCGGTCGGCCTCCCCGACGACACCTGGCGCCGGGCCCGAGGCTGGGCACTGTGGAAAGCGCTGGTGACCACGGCGGGCCTGTCCGGCCCCGACCCGGAGGGACGTCAG
Organism: Streptomyces bottropensis ATCC 25435; assembly: GCF_000383595.1. Taxonomy (NCBI): domain Bacteria; kingdom Bacillati; phylum Actinomycetota; class Actinomycetes; order Kitasatosporales; family Streptomycetaceae; genus Streptomyces; species Streptomyces bottropensis. The sequence continues at coordinate 1,922,958 of NZ_KB911581.1, forward strand.
CGCCGGGTGATCGACCAGGTCCTGGAGGACCCGGTCGTCTAGGCCGTCCCCTGGCCTACTTCCCCTCTACCGTGCGGAGCATGACCACTCACGCGGGCCCGCAGGCCCACGCGTTCCCCGACGCCGACCACCTCGACGCCTGGCTGACCGCCCACCCCGCCCCGCACACCGGCGACCTCTGGGTCATGGTCGCCAAGAAGGGGTCCGGCATCCGTTCCGTCGACGCCGGCGAGGTCAACGACGTGGCCCTCTGCCACGGCTGGATCACCGGCATCCGCCGACGCCTCGACGAGCGGTACTTCCTGCAGCGGATCACCCCGCGCCGCCCGGACAGCGCCTGGTCGACGGTGAACGTCCGCCGGGTGGCCGAGCTGACCGCCGCGGGCCGCATGCGCACCGGTGGCCTCACGGAGGTGGCCGCGGCCCGGGCGGACGGGCGATGGGCGGCGGCCTACGCCTCACAGCGGGAGGCCGCCGTACCGCAGGACCTGACCACGGCCCTCGCCGACCACCCCACCGCCCGCCGGGCCTTCGAACGCCTGGGGAGAACGGACCGGTACCTCGTCGTCCTGGGCCTGCTCAAGGCCCGCACACCGCACACCCGGGTGACCCGCCTGCGGGCGGTGCCGGCCGAACTGGAGGCGGCGGGGCGGGACAGGACCTGACCCGGTCGGCTCGGAGCCGGGCGCCGGGCCGCCCCAGGGTCAGCGCGGCCTCCGCGCGGGCGGTCCGGCTGGGGCGGTCTCGGCCGAGCTGGGGCCTGGTCCGTCGGGCAGGGCGCCGGGGATGTCGACGCGCACGCGGCGACCCGGTTGCGGTGCCGCGCCGGCCGAACCGGGCCGCGGCGGTACGACAGAACCCCACCGGTACGGCGCCGAGCCGCCGGTCGGGGCCGCACACCTGGCACCCGGCCGCGCGGCGGATACGGTCACCTGCTGGCCTGGCTGCCGCCGGCCACCGCCCACACCCACCACGACACAGCCGGGTTCGTGTACGGCGAGGACGGCGAAGGTCTCCACGACGACTTCACCGTCCGCCCCGTCCTCGCACTCCGCACCGGCTGACGTCCCGGGCGTCCCGGGCGTCCCGGGCGTGCCGGGCGTCCCAGGCGTCCCGGGCGGCTCAGCCGGCGTTCCGGATCGCCGAGATGTCGAAGGTCAGCTTGATCTTGTCCGACACCAGGACGCCGCCCGTCTCCAGCGCGGCGTTCCAGGTGAGGCCCCACTCGGAGCGCAGGATCTCCGCCTTGCCCTCGAAGCCCACGCGCTCGTTGCCGAAGGGGTCCTTGGCCGCGCCGTTGAACTCCAGGTCGATGGTGAGCGGCCTGGTCGTGCCGAGGATGGAGAGGTCACCGGTGATGCGGTAGTCGTCCCCGCCGAGGGCGACCGCCTCGGTGGAGCGGAAGGTCATCGTCGGGAACTCCTCCGTCTTGAAGAAGTCCGCGCTCTTCAGGTGACCGTCACGGTCGGCGTTGCCGGTGTCGATGCTGTCCATCTTGACGTCGATGGACGCCGTGGACCGGGACGGGTCCGAGCCGTCCAGGTGCAGACTGCCGGTGAAGTCGAGGAAGCCGCCCTTGACGTTGGTGACCATGGCGTGGCGGGCCGTGAAGCCGATCGTGGTGTGGGACGCGTCGATCGTGTAGTCACCGGTCAGCGCGGCCAGTTCGGGGTTCACCGCGGAGGTGGTCGCCGTGGCGGCGGCGGTCTCGGTGGTCGTGTTGTTGCGGCCGAAGATGCCCATGACGTCTCTCCTTGGGGAAGTTGTTCAACGTTCAATGAACTGAACAAGCCCCACCGTAGACCTATTCCGTTCAACTTTCAACCTTGTCGCACGCGTGATCGACACGTCACGCACCGTTGATCCCGCGCGGACGGAATGGTAGACGCCATGGGCATGACCCCCACCCGCCGGAACGTCCTGCTCCTCGCCGCGACCCTGGCGGCGGCGCCCACCCCCACCGCGTACGCCGCCGACCGGTCCGCGGCCGACGACGACGAGTACGACACCCTGCGCCGCCGCTGGCTGGCCATCGCACTCGGCGCCGGATACGACCCCACCGCCGAGCCCTACGCCACCCGCCTGCGCGAGACCGGCGACCTCGCCCACGCCTTCCGCGCGGCCATGGCACCCACCGCGGACTCCCTCTGGCCCGGCCACCGCTTCGACCCGCCCGCGGGAATCACCCAGAGCTACAGCCGCCTGTGGACGATGGCCCAGGCCTACGCGCAGCCGGGCACCGGCTCCACCGGCGACGCCGGCCTCCTCGCCGACATCCTGCGCGGCCTCGACCACCTCACCGCGACCGTCTACCACCCCTCCACCACCCGCTACGGCAACTGGTGGGAGTGGCAGATCGGCAGCCCCCGCCTCCTGCTGGACATCGTGGCCGCCCTGTACGCCGACCTCACGCCCGCCCGGCGGGCCGAGGCCTGCGCGGCGGTCGACCACTTCATCCCCGACGCGCTGCTCCGCGAGTACAGCGGCACCTCCACCGGCGCCAACCGCGTCGACCTCTGCCGCTCCGTGGCCCTGCGCGGCATCCTCGGCCGCGCCCCCGAGAAGATCGCCCTGGCCCGGGACGCCCTCTCACCGGTCTTCCCGTACGTCACCCGGGGGGACGGGCTGTACGCCGACGGTTCGTTCGTGCAGCACACCTGGGTCGCCTACTCGGGGACGTACGGACAGGTCATGCTCGACGGACTGGGCAGGCTCTTCGCGCTGCTGGCCGGGTCTGCCTGGGAGGTGACCGACCCGAACCGGCAGATCGTCCTCGACGGTGTGGAACGGGCGTACGCGCCGCTCATCCACGACGGACTGGTGATGGACAGCGTCAACGGCCGTGCCATCAGCCGGGGTTACCTCAAGGGCGACGACCGGCACATCATGCGCGGCGACCACTTCCACGGCCAGGGGATCATCGCCGCGATCGCGCTGCTCGCGCTCGGCGCCACCACCGCGGAGCGCGAGCGGTGGCACGGGCGGATCAAGGGGTGGATCGCCCGCGACACGGTCACCCCGATCCTGACCGCGAGACAGTTCGGCGTCGCGGACCTGGCCCGGCTGCACGCCGTCGCCGCGTCCCCGGTCGCCGCCGCGCCCGACCCCGTCGGCCACCGTCTCTTCCCCGCCATGGACCGGGCCGTCCACCGCCGCCCGGGCTTCGTGGTGAACATCGCCATGGCCTCCGACCGCATCGCCCACTACGAGTGCGGCAACGGCGAGAACCCGCGCGGCTGGCACACGGGCGCCGGTGCCACCCTCTGGTGGGCCGCCGGGCGCGGCGACCAGTACACGGACTGGTTCTGGCCCACCGTCGACTGGTACCGCCTCCCCGGCACCACCGTCTCCACCCAACGGCTCGCCGACCGGGAGGGCGGCGAGTGGGGCGAGCCGAAGCCGGCCGTGCGGTGGGTCGGCGGCACCACGGACGGCGAGTACGCGGCGATCGGCCAGCACCTCAAGGGGCTCGGCTCCACGCTGGAGGCCCGCAAGTCGTGGTTCTGCCTCGCGGACGCCGTGCTCTGCCTCGGGGCGGGGATCACCTGCGCGGACGGCGTGCCGGTGGAGACGGTGGTCGACAACCGGAACCTGGGTGAGGGCGGCGGTACGGCTCACCCGCCGCTCGTACGCGGCCGGCTCTGGGCCCACCTGGAGGGCCACGGCGGCTGGGTCTTCGCGGACCCGTCGGCGGGCAGCCCCGGCAGCCCCGGCAGCCTCGCCGGAGCGCCAGTCCTGCGCACCCTCGGGGAGGACCGCACCGGCGCCTGGTCCGACATCAACACCGGCGGTACGACCGAGCGCCGCACCCGTCGCTGGCAGACCCTCTGGCTGGACCACGGCACCGATCCGGTGAACGCCGGCTACGCCTATCTGCTCATGCCCGGGGCGTCCCGCCACGCCGTCGAGGCCCGTGCCGCCGACCGGCGCTGGTTGTCGATCCTCGCCAACGACAGCGCCTGCCAGGCGGTTCACGTCCCCTCGCTCGGGCTGATCGGCGCCACCTTCTGGCACGCCGGTACGGTGGGCCCGCTGACCGCCTCCGCCGGGGCGAGCGTGCTGATCCGCCGCCGGGGCGGGACCGCTACCCTCTGCGTGAGCGAACCACCGCGCACGGGCGAGCCGCTGGAGATCATCTGGCGTGGTCCGGTGCGCGGGGTGATCCGGGCGGACGAATCCGTCGAGGTGCTGGAGCCCGCGCCCGGTCGGCTACGGCTGCGCGTCACCCCCGGGACGGCCTGCGCCACCCACACCTGTGAGCTGTCTCTCCCCTGAGGGTGCCGACACCGCTTTGTGAGACCCCTACAAGCCCCACACCCCCTGAGCAGTCGATTCGCCTGCATGCCGACGAGGTTCTGTTCAGGGGTACCAGGAAAACACGCCGGAGACTGTACGGAGTCGACGGACCGCTTTCCTCGCTCGGCTTCGTATGGTCGCTACATGACCGTTTTGGATGAGGCACCGGGTGAGCCGACGGACGCGCGCGGGCGAGTGGCCGAACTGCACGAGATCCGTGCCCAGGCTCTGGCCGGCCCCAGCGAGAAGGCGACCGAGGCGCAGCACGCCAAGGGCAAGCTGACCTCCCGGGAGCGCATCGAGCTGCTGCTGGACCCGGGCTCCTTCAACGAGGTCGAACAACTGCGCCGGCACCGGGCCACCGGATTCGGTCTGGAGGCCAAGAAGCCGTACACCGACGGTGTGATCACCGGCTGGGGCACGGTGGAGGGCCGTACGGTCTTCGTCTACGCCCATGACTTCCGTATCTTCGGCGGCGCGCTGGGCGAGGCCCACGCCACGAAGATCCACAAGATCATGGACATGGCCATCGCGGCCGGAGCCCCGCTGGTCTCGCTCAACGACGGCGCGGGCGCCCGTATTCAGGAGGGCGTCTCCGCCCTCGCCGGCTACGGCGGCATCTTCCAGCGCAACACCCGGGCCTCCGGTGTCATCCCGCAGATCAGCGTGATGCTCGGCCCCTGCGCGGGCGGCGCGGCCTACAGCCCCGCCCTCACCGACTTCGTCTTCATGGTCCGCGAGACGTCGCAGATGTTCATCACCGGCCCGGACGTCGTCAAGGCGGTCACCGGCGAGGAGATCACGCAGAACGGACTCGGCGGTGCGGACGTGCACGCCGAGACGAGCGGTGTGGCCCACTTCGCCTACGACGACGAGGAGACGTGCATCGCCGAGGTGCGCTACCTCCTGTCGATGCTCCCGCAGAACAACCGCGAGAACCCGCCGCGCGCGGAGGTCTCCGACGCGCCCGACCGCCGCAGCGACGTCCTGCTCGACCTGGTCCCGGCCGACGGCAACCGGCCCTACGACATGACCAAGGTGATCGAGGAGATCGTCGACGACGGCGACTACCTGGAGATCCACGAGCGCTGGGCCCGCAACATCATCTGCGCCCTCGGGCGGCTCGACGGCCAGGTGGTCGGCATCGTCGCCAACCAGCCGCAGTCCCTCGCGGGCGTCCTGGACATCGAGGCGTCGGAAAAAGCTGCGCGCTTTGTCCAGATGTGTGATGCTTTTAACATCCCGATCATCACGCTGCTGGATGTCCCCGGGTTCCTCCCGGGCGTCGACCAGGAGCACGGCGGAATCATCCGCCACGGCGCCAAGCTGCTGTACGCGTACTGCAACGCGACCGTGCCCCGGATCTCCCTGATCCTGCGCAAGGCGTACGGAGGTGCCTACATCGTCATGGACAGCCAGTCCATCGGCGCCGACCTCACGTACGCCTGGCCGACCAACGAGATCGCCGTCATGGGCGCCGAAGGCGCCGCCAACGTCATCTTCCGCCGTCAGATCGCCGAGGCCGAGGACCCCGAGGCGATGCGGGTCCGCATGGTCAAGGAGTACAAGGCCGAGCTGATGCACCCGTACTACGCGGCCGAACGCGGCCTCGTCGACGACGTGATCGACCCCGCGGACACCCGCGCGGTCCTCATCCGCTCCCTCGCGATGCTCCACACCAAGCACGCGGACCTGCCGTCCCGCAAGCACGGCAACCCGCCGCAGTAACCCGCCCGTTCCCTCGCGGTACCCCTGCGGAAACCTCATCCACGGAGACTGACTTCCATGAAGCTGCCTGATATTCGCGTCGAGAAGGGCCACGCCGAGCCCGAGGAAGTGGCCGCGATCACCGCGCTGCTCCTGGCCCGTGCCGCCGCGCAGCCCACCGAGGCCACGCCGGCCCACCGGGGCCGCCTGCGTGCGGGCTGGCGCCGCCTGGAGCGCGAGCCCGGCTTCCGGGCGCCGCACAGCTGGCGCTGAGCGGATCCGTCCGCCGGACCTCAGGAGGGCCGGAACCCGTCGCGGGTTCCGGCCCTCCGGCGTTCCCTCTCGTCCGCCGGTCAGACGAGCGCGACGATCCCCCAGATGATCAGTCCGAGCACCAGAAGCACCACGAGGAGCGTGCCGCAGGCGGCGGCCAGGACGAAGAGGTCGTCGTTCCCGGACGCGGCGCCGGCGCCCGCCTTCGGCGGTGGCGTGCGGGGCGCCCGGCCGGGCTTCTGCGGCGGAGGCGCGCAGGCCGGTGGTGGTGTGGGGGTCGGTGGCGGTGTGGGGGGTGCCGCCGAGGGCCGGGGTCGGGTGGACGCGGTCGTGGAGGTGGGCGAGGCCCTCGGCGTGGCGGTGCGGGAAGGCGCGCCGCTGGAGGGTGGAGGGCCGGAGGGTGCCGGGCTGGACGCGCCGGCCGTGCGCGGCGAGCCGGTACGGGGAGGCGCGGTGCCGGAGGGGGCGGTGCCGGAGGGGGCGGTGCGGGACCTTCCGGCGGGGGACGACATGGGTCGTGACATCGAGGCGGACGCGGTCGCCGAGGCCGACGCGGACGCCGCCCCCGCCCCACCCACCCGGCCGGGCGAACGCGTGAACGGGTCGGTTTGCCCGTCCGCGAGCCGGCGGCACCATGGACACGCGTCGAGATGGCCGCCGTAGGAGTGCGCCGGAACCCGGGCACACCGCGTGATGTCCTCCCGGACGTCGTCGAGTGCGGCCAGCCAGGCCGCCGAGCTCGGCCGGCGGGCCGGCTCGCGCAGCCCCGGCCCGAACGTGGCCTTCGCCAACCGCAGCACCCGGGGCGGCACCACCTCGGCCGACAGCAGCTGCGCGGGCACCACCACACGGTCGGGATGCACCAGGAACGAGGTCCCGCTGAGGATGTTGTCCTTGCGCGTGGACTCCTCGGCGCCGTACTTCGGGGCACCGTCGAAGGGGTGGTTCCCGGCGGTGACCAACTGGTAGACGAGGACCGCGAGGGCGAAGTCGTCCGAGTGCCGGGTCGGCTCGGTGCCGTCGTAGCGCTCGGGGCAGGCGTAGTCGTCCGTGAACGCGTCGGAGCCGAACTCCTCGTTCGTCAGCGCGTCCCTGAACGCGAACGAGTCGCAGTCGAGCAGGGTGATGTAACCGCTGCGGTCCGCGACCGCGTTCGCGCTGGACAGGTCGCCCACGACGAACCCCTCGACATGCAGCCGGGCCGTCATGTACGCCAGGTTCGCGGCCACCCCGACCAGGAACTTCCAGTCGGTGGCCCCGTCGAGGCGGAGCCGCACCTGCTTCTGGAGCAGACCCTTGAGCGGGGTCTGCGCCGACGGCTCCAGCCGGGGCATCCCGTAACCGACCGGCCGGCCACCGGACTCGACGAGATCCGTCGGCCACGCCAGCAGCGGCGGCTGGTCCGGCTGCAGCTCCTCCTCCGCCAGCGGGGCCGCTCGCAGCATCGCCGTGAGCCGCCGTAACTGCTCCTCGCCCGGGGCGCGTTTGTAGATCTTGGCGGCGAGGTCGGGGCGCTCGCGCAACGCCCACACGTCGCCGTAACCGCCCTCCCCGAGCGGCTGTCCCTCGCGGGTGACCGGCGTACCGTCGCCGAGGGTCAGTTCGGCGGTGTCGTCCACGCCGTCGCCGTGGCCAGGGCCGCCGCTCTTGTCGTCGCTGTCGTCGTTCGTCCTCATGTCCGGACCGCCCACAGAAGAGTCTTGTCGTCACCGGTCACCCGGGTGATCTGGTCCGAGGCCAGGAAGGAGGACAGCCACCGCTCCTCCTCGGCGTGGTCGTACGCGGGGTCGCCGAGCCGTGCGAAGAGGTGGCCCACGAACGCGTCGTGCGGCAGCGGCGGGCCGGCCGGGGTGCGTTTCAGCAGTGCGTTGGTCAGTCCGTCGGTGGACAGCAGGACCCCGTCGATGCCGCCGTCCCGCACACAGTCCACCCGGAGGTGTTCCTCCGCCCCGGGCGAGCCGACGAACACCGTCTCGTTGGCGTACTCGCTGCGGACGTGGGGGCGGGGCAGCAGATGGTACGAGCCCGGTGCGCCGCCGGTGCGCAACAGCACCAGGCCGTCACCGATGGACAGTTGCCCGAGCCAGCCCTCGGCGACCACCGCCACCGTCAGCGTCGTCGCGTACGGACCGGGGTCCGCGCCGCACCAGCCCAGGAAGGTGCTCCGGACCTGGTGGAAGGCCTCGGTCAGGCGGTCCTTGCGGGCGTGGACCTCCGGGAGGACCGCCCAGGGGGTCGCCACCGTGGCGAACGCGTCCATCGCGAGGGTCACGACCTGCCGGGACCCCTCCTGCGAACAGGAGGCGCTGCCCGCCCCGTCCGCCACCGCCAGCACCAGACCCGTGGGGGTCTGCCGGTGGTCCATGGCGTCCTGGCACGGCAGCCGTTCCTGGAGGTGCCGGTAGCCGATCACACTCGTGCCGTGCACCCGCCAGTCGGCGGCGGCGCTCACGCGGGCACCTGCCCGCCGCCGCGCCGGCTCTTGAGCCGGGCGAAGATCTCCTGGAACTCCGCCTCCGCGGCACCGCCCTGGGCCGCGCGGGCGCTGTGCGACATGGCGGCGAGCAGTTCCTTGAACGGGAACCCGTCCAACCAGGCGTGGTAGTTGGGCGCGAGCTCCTGCAGGACGGCCTCCGCGCCGCTGTGCCGCTCCCCGACGCCCACCGCGAACAGGCGGAAGCGGCGCTCCTCCTCGGCCTTGCGCAGCTCGGGCAGCAGATCGCGGTAGGCGTGCGAGAACTGGCCGCGTTCGTTGCTGGGGAAGCCGTCCGTGACCACGCAGATCTGCGGGCGGTAGTAGGTCAGTCCCGAAGTGCGAAGCCCCGCCTTGTAGTCCGCGACCACCTCCATCGCCAGACGCAGGGCCCGGTCCAGCAGGGTCACCCCGTGGGCGCGCAGCTGGGGCGGGCGGAACTCGTGGGCCGGGACGAACGGACTGTGCGGCCACACCGGCGCGGTCGTGCCGAGCGGGACGTCGCCCTGCCACACCGTGATGTTCTCCGGGCCGCCGAACGTGATCACGGCCACGTCGACCGCCGCGCTGAGGGCCATGTCGTCCACCAGGCTCTCGGCCCACGAGGCCAGCGCCGTGTTGAGGGAGGTGATGGCGCCCTTGGCGGCGAGCGAACTGGAGGCGTCCAGGCAGAGCAACAGCGGCAGCCGTTGGGCGCTGTCGAACTCGAAACCCGTGTAGGGAACGGGGAGCTGGGTCTCTTCGGAACCAGGAATGTGGGTCACGGCTTCTCCGTGGTGCTGTGGGAAGAACAGGACGTCGTGCGAAAGAGAGACGGGGCGGGCGGGGGTCAGCGGAGCGGGCGGGCGTCGAGGACCGGCGGGTCGGACAGTGCTGCCGCGCCTGCGGTGGTGGAAGGGGATGTGGCTGCGGCTGTCGTCGTGACCGTGATGCGTACGGGACTGCCGGGCTGGGGGAACGCGTCGGCCGGACCGTGCCAGTGGGCGCGGCGCAGGACGCCCTCCCACTCGACGTACCCCTGCGGACGCAACCAGGTGACCGCGGTCGCGATCCTGGTGCCCGAACCGAGATAGAGCGTGTCCAGTCCGTCGCCGCCGGCGTCGTCCCGCACCGGGGACGGGGAGACGGCGGGATCGGGGGCGCCGATCGTGGTGGGCGGGGTGTGGGGTTCCGGCTGGTCGGCGGCACGGGTCGGACCGGGACCGGTCGGCCGGGGCGGAGCGTGCTCGTCCGGGCCGGGAGGGCTGTGCGAGCCGGACGGGTCGCCGTGACCGGGCGGCTCGTTCGCGTCGGGGGGCGCCGAAGTCGTAGGCGGCGCGGAGGGATGGGGTCGCATCGGGGCTCTGGGAGACGTCGGAGAATGCGGTGACGTCGCGGGGTGGTGCGATACGGGGGACTGGGGCTGCGCCTCGGGCCCGTGCGGCGCCGAGGACCTTGACGACGGCGATGACCTGGGCGACCTGGGGCGCGGCGGGGTGGCCGTCGGTGAGTGTTCCGGGGGTTCGGTCGGAGCCCGGTGGTCGGGCGGTGCGGCGGACGAGGTGTACGGACTCTCGCGCGAGGGCAGGCCGGGCTGGGTCAGCTCGCCGGAACGGCTTCCGTGCCCGGGGAGACCCGCGGGACCCTTGGCTCCAGCCACCTCCTCGCGCTCGCCGAACCGCCCGGACTCCCGGGGCTGCGAGGACCGGTTGCCGCGTGCGGGTTCCCGGCGCGGCTCGGCATCCTGGTGCCCTGCGGGCCTGCCGGGATTCCCGGGTTCGCCGCGTCGCTGAGGCTCGCTGCCGCGTGCGGGTTCCCCGCGTCGGTCGGTTTCCCGGTGTCCCGCGGGCCTGCCGGGATTCCCGGGTTCGCCGCGTCGCTGAGGCTCGCCGCCCCGTGCGGATTCCCCGCGTCGCTCCGGTTCGACGCGTCGCCCGGCTTCCTCGCGTCGCGCGGGCCGGGTCCGGCCGGCTGCTCCGTGGCGCTCGGCTTCCCCGCCCGCACCGGACTTGCCGTACCACCCAGGCCCGCCAAGAGGTCCGGGTCCCGTGCGCTGCTCAGCTTCTCGGCGCCGTCCCGGCTCGCCGAGCCTGCCGGACACCTCGCGTCGCTCGGGTGCACCGCGTCGCTCGGGCTCATCGAGAGGCCCGGGCACGCCGGGCCTCTTGAACACACCGAACCTCCCGGACGCACGGCGCCTCCTGGACTCACCGCGTCGCTCGGGATCGCGGTGCCTTCCGAAGGCACGGCGCCCGGCTCCCCCCTCCGGCTCCCTCCGCCGGGCGACCTCTTTGAGCCCCTCGGACCCCCCACGCTCGTCGGACCCTGCGCGGCCCTCGGCGCCCCCGCGCTCGTCCAACGCTCCGCGCCCGCCGGACCCGCCACTCTGATCGGGCACCCCCTGCCCTCCGGCCTCACCGTGTCCTTGGTCCTTCGCGGAGACTTCGTGGGCCCAATGCCCCAGCGCTGCCCCCGCCCACTCCAGCAGTCGGCCGGGGAGGCCGAGCAGCCAGCGCACATCCGTGCTCAGGCGGCGGCCGGTCGTCCCCCGGGCCGGGCGTCCCGGGCGGCGGGCACGGTCGGACGTGGCCGACGAACCGTGGGCGCTGCCCACCCCGCGCCTGTTCCTCCGGCCCCGAAGCCGCCCGCCCGCACGCTCTTTCCCGGACTCGCCCCGCCTCTCCCCAGGCCCACCAGGGTTTCCGGGGCCGCCCACCGACCCCACCGACCCCTCCTCCTGTTCGGCGTCGCTTCCGTCCCCGGGCTCTTCCCGCGGGTCCCGCCGCGGGCGCAGGTGCCCGTCCGGGGAGCGATGGCCGCCGGGCCCCCGGGAGGGGCGGGCGCGTGTGGCCCAGATGAGTGCCGTCACCACCGTGATCAGTGCCACCAGTACGGCCCAGAGTGTGTGGAAGACGAGTTGCACCGGATCACCCCCGCGCCGCGAGGTCGTCGGCGCCGCGCAGCGTGTGTCCCAGGTCCCGGCACTCCGCGAGCAGCCGGGTCGCCCGTTCCAGCACGGTGTCCAGCGTCGCGTCGAAGCCGGCCGGGGTCATGTGCGAGGTCAGGGGGAGCGTCGACACCGCGGAGAGCAGGGGGAGTTCGGTGCGGTCGTAGCCGAGTACGGCCGTGGGGGTCACTTCGCGCGCGTTCCACGCCGTCGCCGCCGCGGCGGTCGACGCGACCCGGTCGGGCGGCACGAGGGTGCCGTCCGTGACGATCACCACCACCCACCCGCCGGCCTGGTTGAAGTCCACGACGAGCGCCGGCCCGGGGCTCCCCTCCGGGGTGATGTCGACGCCGAGCGCGCCGTGCTCGGCGGTGACGCGGGCGCCGCGTCGGCGGGCCCAGGTGCGGGCCAGTGCCTCCCAGCCGTCGCGCAGCGGGACGAGGGGATCAGCGGTCATGGTGCGCGAGTGCCTTCCGGATGAGTGCCTGGGTCAGTCCTGCGTCCAGCAGCCGGACGGCGGCGGGCCGCAGCGCACAGCCGCCGCCCGGCTCCGGCGGCCCCGGCACATGGCACCGGTGCGGCGGCCCGGGCACCGGGCGGGACCGCCTGCCGTCCCGCGAGGGCGCCCGCTGCGGCCGGGTCGGGGTGTCCGCCAGTGCGGCCAGGCCGGCCATGACCTCCAGCGGGGTCGGCCGGGCCAGGGGGGCGTAGGAGAGGCAGGCGGTGATCAGCGGGGCGAGGGCCGCGGGCATGCCGCCCAGGTCGGGCCGGGCTGCGCCGAGGATCCGCCGGTCGGCCTCCCGACCGGTGCCGTACGGGGGTCGGCCCGTCGCCGCGAAGGTCAGGACCGCGCCCAGGGCGAAGATGTCGACCGCGGGCGTGGGCCCATGGCCCGTGAGCTGCTCGGGGGCCATGTAGCCGGAGGTGCCGAGGACGGTGCCCGGCGCGGTGAGACCGCCGGCCGCGGCGGCCGACCGGGCGATGCCGAAGTCGATGAGGCGGGGCTCGTCGCCCTCCAGGACGATGTTCCCGGGCTTGAGGTCGCGGTGGATCACCCCGCGCTCGTGCACGGTGACGAGTGCCTCGGCGAGCATCAGACCGAACCGCTGGACGAGCCCCGTGGAGAGCGGCCCCCGCTCGTGGACCCGCACGGCCAGAGTGGGTCCGTCGACATAGCGGGTGGCCAGCCACAGCGGGGGAGTGCCGGTCTCGGCGTCGTACACGGGCACGGTGTACGGGCAGTTCACCTCGCGCAGCGCTGCCACCTCGCGCGCGAACCGCAGTCGTATCTCGCTCTGTTCGGCGAGGTCCTCACGGATGACCTTGACCGCCAGCCGTTGCCCGGCGGGAGTGCGGCACAGATAGACCGTGCCCATGCCCCCGCTGCCGAGTCGGCCGACGACCGTGTACCGCCCCACCCGTGCCGTACCGCCAGGCCAGTCCATGTGTCCCCCGAGCGTCCCGGCGCCGACAGCCGTCCCCCTGACCTGTCGCCGCGCCGCAGGTCGCTCAACGTACCCGAAGGCGCACGCTCGGTGGGTGGATTTGCTGTTAGTACGACAAAAGCCGCGTTCTCCCGGATCGACGGGGGAACGCGGCTTTCGGCGCGAGACTGCGGGGGCGGCTTCCTACCGGAGGCGTGCCATGAGGGCGTGCTCGACGAGGGTGATCAGCGCCGACTTCGCGTCCGACCGGTGCCGGGCGTCCGTCGTGATGATCGGGGTGTCGGGCCCGATCTGGAGCGCCTCCCGGACCTCGTCCGGGTTGTACGGCTGCTGGCCCTCGAAGCCGTTCAACGCGATGACGAAGGGGAGGCCGCTGTTCTCGAAGTAGTCGACGGCGGGGAAGCAGTCGGCGAGGCGGCGGGTGTCGACGAGGACGATGGCGCCGATGGCGCCGCGGACGAGGTCGTCCCACATGAACCAGAAGCGGTCCTGTCCGGGGGTGCCGAACAGGTACAGGATGAGGTCCTGGTCGAGGGTGATGCGGCCGAAGTCCATGGCGACCGTGGTGGTCGTCTTGTCTCCGGTGTGGGTGAGGTCGTCGATGCCCGCGGACGCGGACGTCATGACGGCCTCGGTACGCAGCGGGTTGATCTCCGAGACGGCCCCGACGAACGTGGTCTTGCCCACGCCGAAGCCGCCCGCCACCACGATCTTCGCGGACGTGGTGGAGCGGGAAGGCCCTCCGCTAGAGCTTGCGAAGTCCACTGAGCACCCTTTCGAGCAATGTCACGGCTGGCTGGCCGCCGGCGCTCTCGTCGCCGCCGGGCTGATGAATGGCGACCAGGCCCGCCTCCGCCAAGTCGGCGACGAGAATCCTGGCCACGCCGAGAGGGATCGTCAGGAGGGCCGAGATCTCGGCCACCGACTTGATCTCCCGGCAGAGGTTGCAGATCCGCTGATGCTCGGGCAACTGGCCCTGCATCTGGTGCGGCTGCGCGGTGGTGTGCACCAGCGCCTCGATGGCGAGCTGGTAGCGAGGCCTGGTACGGCCGCCCGTCATGGCGTACGGGCGCACGAGGGGGTTGTGCGCCGCCCCGGCGGGCGACGACTCGGGGGCGCGGCGTTGCGGCTGCACGGGCTGGATGCGCGGCGCCGGCGGCTGGTCGTACGGCGAGGGGCCGGGGCCCTGCGGTGCGTACGGCTGCTGGCGGCTCGGTGCGGAGGGGAAGTTGTACCGGTTCTGGTCACCCTGGCCCGGCCCCTGGCCAGGGTAGGACCAGTTGCCCGACGATGAACCGCCTGGGGGTGTTGCCACGTTCTCTCCTCCTCCGACTGTGCTGGCATCCATGGCTCATTGGAAGCCGCGTCCCGAAACCTTACGGCCCCGGGACGCCAAAACGCACCGTCTGACTGTTAGTTGAGCAGGCTGCCCTGGAGCTCCGCACGAAGATCGGGCGTCAGGACCGTACCGGCACGGTCCACCAGAAGGGCCATCTCGTACCCGATGAGACCGATGTCGGCTTCCGGATGTGCGAGAACGGCGAGCGAGGAACCGTCGGAAACGGACATGATGAACAGGAATCCCCGCTCCATCTCCACAACCGTCTGATTGACGCTGCCACCTTCGAAGATGCGGGAGGCACCCGCGGTCAGAGAGGTCAGACCCGACGCGACGGCCGCCAGCTGGTCGGCACGGTCGCGGGGGAAACCTTCGGACATCGCCAGAAGGAGTCCGTCGGCGGAGACCACCACCGTGTGCGACACCCCGGGGGTGTTGTCCACGAAATTGGTGATCAACCAGTTCAGGTTCTGCGCCGCCTGGCTCATCGGGCTCACACTAACGCTCCTGGTTGTAGGTGCTGTCAGGCCCACTGTGGTGATTCCTAGTGGCCTGGCCGTTCGTTTCACTGCTTGCGTTGCGCCCACGCTGGACACCCCGGCGCAGGTTGCTCAGCCTGCCCCGGACGTCCTCGGGAGCGCGGGAGATCTGTGGACCTCCCTGCGGGGTCGTCTGGGCGGCGCCCTCGACCAGGTTGGCCTTGGGCACCCGCCGCGGCAGGCCGGAGGAGGTGACCCCGCCCGCCTTGGGCTTCTTCAGCTGGGAGGCCTGCTGCCAGCGCGCGTCGTTGTCCGAGCGCCAGTCGCCGTTCGGTCCCCCGGCCGTCGGCTGGTCCTGGGCCACTTCCTGCCGTCCGTTCACGGCGCCCGCGCTCGTGCCGCCCATGCTCGCGGTGGATCCGCGGCGGGGCAGGCCGGCGTCGGTCAGCGCGTGGCCGGCGGAGGGGGTGGGTCCCGGACGTTCGAAGCCTACGCGGTCCGGCTCCTTCACGTCAGCGGCCTGCGAAGATTCCGGTTCCGGAGCGTAGTCGGAGCGGTACGAGCTCTGGTAGTCCTGCTGCTGCGGCCAGTCGTCCTGATAGGGCTGCTCGTCGAAGCCCGCGTACGACTCCGGGGCGCTCGCGGCGGCTGCCGTGTGCTCCTCCTGGACGGGCTCCGCATAGGAGGGCTCGGGGTAACCGCCGGTGGCGGAGAACGTGTCGTTCCCGCCCGGCAGGTGCCCGTTGCCGTTCGCCATGCCGTTGCCGCCCTGGCCGAAGTACGCCTCGTCGTACGACGGCTGCTGCGGCTCCTCGTACGCCGTCTGCTGGTCGAACGACCGCTGCGGGTCCACGTAGGCCGTCGCGCCGTTGTCGTAGGACGGCTCGGCGGACTGGAAGTCGTCGCCGTAGCGCGGCGTCTGGCCCGGGGGCAGCTGCGGGTTCTGGTGCGTCTGCGACTCCAGGGCCGCACGGCGCTCCTCGCGTATCAGCGAGCGGCCCACGGGGTCCAGGTCGCGCAGGTCGTCCGGGACCTCGTAGCGGCTGTCGTCGAAGCCCAGCTCGGCGGCGGTCCGCATCGGGGCCACGGCCGGCTGCTGGAACGCGTGCTGCTGCTCCGGGATGATCTGCGAGACCGTGAACTGGTCGGCCGCCGGCTGCTGCTCGCCACCGCCACCGTGGGTGATGACGTCGGGGAGCATGACCAGCGAGGTCGTCCCGGCCTGCTCGCCCGAGGGGCGGAGCTGGACGCGGATGCCGTGCCGGTCGGACAGCCGGCCGACCACGAACAGACCCATGCGCTGCGAGATCGCGGCGTCCACGGTCGGCGGGTTGGCCAGCTTGTGGTTGATGTCCGCGAAGTCCTCGGCGGTGAGGCCGATGCCCTTGTCGTGGATCTCGATCATCACGCGGCCGTCGGGCAGACGGGTCGCGGTGACGCGGACCTTGGTCTGCGGGGAGGAGAACGTGGTGGCGTTCTCCAGCAGCTCGGCGAGCAGGTGCACGAGGTCGGTCACGGCGCGGCCGTGGATCTCGGCCTCCGGGACGCCGGACAGCTCGATGCGCTCGTACTGCTCCACCTCGGAGGAGGCGGCGCGCAGCACGTCGATCAGCGGGACCGGCTGGTCCCAGCGACGGCCGGGCTCCTCACCGGCGAGGACCAGGAGGTTCTCGCCGTTGCGGCGCATACGGGTGGCCAGGTGGTCCAGCTTGAAGAGGTTCTCCAGCTGGTCCGGGTCGGCCTCGTTGTTCTCCAGGTCGGTGATGAGGGTCAGCTGGCCCTCGATCAGCGACTGGTTGCGGCGCGAGAGGTTGGTGAAGATCGCGTTGATGTTGCCCCGCAGCAGGGCCTGCTCGGCGGCGAGCCGGACGGCCTCACGGTGGACCTGGTCGAAGGCGCGCGCGACCTCGCCGATCTCGTCCGTGCTGTTGATGGGGATCGGCGCGACGCGGGTGTCGACGCGGCCGGGGTCGGTGCGCGAGAGCTGGTCGACCAGCATCGGCAGACGCTGCTCGGCGATGCCGAAGGCGGCGTTGCGCAGCTGGCGCATCGAACGGCTCATCTGGCGGGCCATGATCCCGGCGATGATGAACGCGGCGAGCAGGGCGACGATGACGATGGCGCCGTTGATGTAGGCGTCGCGCTGGGCGTCGGAGGCGATCTGTCCGGCCTCGGCCACCGCGCGGTTGATCAGATCGGTCTCGACCTCGCTGTAGCCCTCGAACTTCAGAGTCGAGGCCGCCATCCAGTTCTGGTAGGTGACGCCCTGCTTCGCCAGGTCCTCGGGCGAGGCGCCGCTGCCGATCGCCTGGATCATCTTCAGCATGGTGTCCGGCGGCGGGACGTAGTTCTTGTCCTTGGCCGCGGCCTCGGCGGCCTGCTTCTTGCCCTCTTCGGTCTTCTGCGCCATGACCGATTCCAGACGCGCGGCGTCGGCCTCGGTACCGCCGGAGACGTACTCCTGTACGGCGATGTTCTCCAGGTACGCGTACGAGGTGAACGCGGTGACCTGCTGACGGAAGATTTTCTGGTCCTCGCTGGGCCGGACCAGCAGGTGGGTGCCGATCGAGCGCTGCAGGGAGGCGGCGCCCTTGGCGAGCGTGACCGCGTAGACCGTACGGCCGTACGCGGTGATGTTGCCCGTACCGAGTCCGAGCTCGTTGGAGAACTCCGCCAGGAGGTGCTCGACGGTGACGTAGCCCTCTTCGGTCTGTACCGGGTCGGCGGCCCGGGTGAAGGCGGTCTGCCGGAGCTTCTCCAGCGCGGGCTCGGCCTCCTCCACCAGACGCAGCCGGCGCTCCAGGCCCTGCCCGGACGGCATTCCGACGACCTCCGCGTGGAAGGCGTCGGCCTTCTCGTCGGTGAAGGCGCGGGCGTCCTTGACGACCTCGCTGTCGCGGTCGCCGTCCAGCAGCGGCTGGGCGGAGATGTCCCGCTCGTTGAGGAGTGCCTCCGCGTAGACGCCGGCAGCGGATACGATCTTGGCGACCTTCTCAGCGTCCCGGGCGTCCTGCCAGGTGTCGATCGAGCTCTTCACCTGGAAGCCGCCCATGACCAGGCCGACCAGCACGGGTATGAGGAGGATCGCGTTCAGACGCGTGGGTACACGCCAGTTGCGGGGGGAGAGACGACTTCCGCTGGACGCGGGAGCTGCCGTCGGCTCCGGCCCGGTCACTTGTGCGGGTGCCGCTCCGCGCGGCGGCGGGGTGAAGTTGCCCCGCGCCGACGGCTCGGGACCTTTCTTGCTTCGCCTCACTCGACCAACAACCTCTCGGCGCCGGCACCTACGTCGTGCCGCGGGTGACTCCACGCCCTAGTACGTCTTTGACTAATGGGCAGTTCAGGCATTCCAGCACGTCACGCTGAGGACTTCCAAACACTGGGAGGCAACGATTCCGCGTGATGTAAGTCCCAGATAAAACGGTCATAAAGAGCGAGCCGCGCCAAAAAGCGGGGGCAAGGTGAGCGCAGTGGTACTGATCGACCGCGACGCGTGGTCGTACCACCCTATTTCTCTGTCGAAACGTTATGAACACCGGGGCCGACCGTGTCAAAGGACACAGCCGGCTCCGGTGTAACTACGACAACTGTCTTATGCGGTTGTGGACTTGGGTCCTGTTTTGGTCCCAGTCGTGGTACTTCGACCCCGCGGGACTACCGCAGCCGTGCCATGAGGGCGTGCTCGACGAGGGTGATCAGCGCCGACTTCGCGTCCGACCGGTGCCGGGCGTCCGTCGTGATGATCGGGGTGTCGGGCCCGATCTGGAGCGCCTCGCGCACCCTCGTCCGGCGTGTAGGGCTGATGCCCCTCGAAGCCGTTCAACTCAAGCGCGATGACGAAGCGTGGAGCGTACCGTGCTTCTTCGCTGTAGTACCACGGCTCGAAGCTGTCGGCGAGCGGCGGGGTGTCCACTCTCTGTCGAAACGTATGAGCGGCGACCGGGCAGCACGGCCGGCTCCGGTGTAACTACGACAACTGTCTTATGCGGTTGTGGACTTGGGTCCTGTTTTGGTCCCAGTCGTGGTACTTCGACCCCGCGGGACTACCGCAGCCGTGCCATGAGGGCGTGCTCGACGAGGGTGATCAGCGCCGACTTCGCGTCCGACCGGTGCCGGGCGTCCGTCGTGATGATCGGGGTGTCGGGCCCGATCTGGAGCGCCTCGCGCACCTCGTCCGGCGTGTAGGGCTGATGCCCCTCGAAGCCGTTCAACGCGATGACGAAGGGGAGGCCGCTGTTCTCGAAGTAGTCGACGGCGGGGAAGCAGTCGGCGAGGCGGCGGGTGTCCACGAGGACGATGGCGCCGATGGCGCCGCGGACGAGGTCGTCCCACATGAACCAGAAGCGGTCCTGTCCGGGGGTGCCGAACAGGTACAGGATGAGGTCCTGGTCGAGGGTGATGCGGCCGAAGTCCATGGCGACCGTGGTGGTCGTCTTGTCTCCGGTGTGGGTGAGGTCGTCGATGCCCGCGGACGCGGACGTCATGACGGCCTCGGTACGCAGCGGGTTGATCTCCGAGACGGCCCCGACGAACGTGGTCTTGCCCACGCCGAAGCCACCCGCCACCACGATCTTCGCCGAGGTGGTGGCCCGCCCCGATTCAGAGCTTCCGAAGTCCACTGAGAACCCTTTCCAGCAGAGTCACGTCCGGGGCACCACCGGCGTTCTCGTCGCCACCGGGCTGGTGGATCGCGACGAGTCCGGCCTCGGCGAGGTCCGCGACAAGGATCCGTGCCACACCGAGCGGCATGGACAGCAGGGCCGACACCTCGGCCACCGACTTCACCTCGCGGCACAGGTGACAGATCCGCTGGTGCTCGGGGAGCAGTCCCGCCAGGTGCGCGGGGTCTGCCGTCGTGCTGATCAGCGCCTCAAGGGCGAGCTGGTAACGCGGCCGCGTCCGGCCACCGGTCATGGCGTACGGCCGAACCAGAGGCTGGTCGCCCTCGTCCCCGTACGGCTCTGCGTACGGATCGTGAGGAGCGGTGGGCGGGGTCATTGATCCTCCGAGCGGGACAGCATGTCGGTCAGTCGTGCCGTCTGACGGGGGCCGGTGGGGGGACTGTGTCGGCCGGACGGTGATTTGGTGAGGTCTGTGGATCCGCAGGCATCAGTGGAGCAGACTGCCTTGGAGTTCGGCGCGCAGATCGGGCGTGAGCACGGCGCCCGCGCGATCGACGAGCAGCGCCATCTCGTAACCGACCAGGCCGATGTCGCACTCGGGGTGGGCGAGTACGGCCAGGGACGATCCGTCGGAGACGGACATCAGGAACAGGAAGCCGCGTTCCATCTCGACCACCGTCTGGGCCACGTCCCCGCCCTCGAAGATCCGGGAGGCCCCGGCCGTGAGCGAGGTGAGTCCGGAGGCGACGGCCGCGAGCTGATCGGCACGGTCGCGTGGGAAGCCTTCCGACATCGCCAGAAGAAGGCCGTCGGCGGACACGACGACGGTGTGGGACACCCCGGGGGTGTTGTCCACGAAGTTGGTGATCAACCAGTTGAGGTTCTGTGCCGCTTGGCTCATCTGGCTCAACTAACGCTCCTGCTGGTGAGTGGGGCTCGGGAAGCTGCCGGTCTGGCCGTTGCCGGCCTGTCGACCCTGCGCGATGCCCCGACGGAGATTGGTCAGCCGGCCGCGTACGTCGTCAGGCGAACGCGAGACCTGCGGACCGGTTTGGTGCTGTTGCTGCTGAGCCGTGCCCGGCACGAGGTTCGCGCGCGGGACCCGGCGCGGCAGGCCGGAGGTGGTGACCCCGCCCGCCGAAGGCTGCCGGGCACGTTCGGCCTGGCGGACCAGGTCGTCGTTGGGCGTGCTGCGCCAGCTGGTGGAAGCGGGCGCGGCGGGGCTCGCCGGACGCTGAGGAGCGACCGGAGTCTGGGGAGCGGGGGCGGCAGGCTGCTGCGGCGCGGAACCGTTGCTCTGCTGTCCCTGCTGCTGGCCGTTCTGACCGTTCTGGCCGCCCTGACCGTGGAACCAGTTGGTCTCCAGCGTGTCGTAGAGCGGGGTACGGCCGTCCATCGGACCCGTCGCCGGAGGCAGTGCCTCCGGCTCCTGCGGGCGCGCCGGACGCTGTGGCGGCACCGGGGGACGCTGCGGCGGCATGGGTGGGCGGGGCGCGTTGAAGCCCTCCCCGTTGACCTGCGGCCGCTCGAACTGGCCGGTGTCCTGGGAGTTCTGCCGGCCCGGCGCGTCGTACCGCCCGGGGCCCTGGCCGTTCTGCCGGCCGGGCGCGCCGAACTGTGCCGGGTCCTGCGGACCGGGTCGGCCGGGAGCACCGAACTGGCCGGTGCCCTGCGGGTTCTGCCGGCCCGGCGCCGGGAACTGGCCCGTGCCGGAGCCGTCGTAACCCGTCACGGCGAACTGGCCGGTGGACGACGGGTCCTGCGAGGCACCCCGGGACGGACCGGTGGGCGCCGGCGGAGCACCGGCCCCGCCGTAGACGTCGGAGCGGGTGTAGGAGCCGGTGCCGTCCTGTGCGGGCGTGCCCGCGCCGGGGCGGCGGCTGTCGAAGTCGGCACCCGGGTTGTGCGGGAAGTCCATGGGCGAGCCCGGAGCCTGGCCGGGGTCGACGCGCGGCATCGGCGCGGTGACGTCCGGCTGCTCCTCGTGGCCGCGCGGGGCGTCCAGCGAGGCGCGCGGTACCGGAGGCTGCGCGTTGTCGTTGCTCCAGCTGGGCGTCCGCGACGGGGCGTTGCCCCCGGGCAGCTCGGCGCGCGGACCACCGCGGCCGGGCAGCTGCGGACGGCGCCTGCCGGAACGTTCCTTGCCCTGCTTGGGCGGTACGGCGCCCGGACCGCCGGCGGCCTGGCCGGGCCGGGCCGCGCCGGTGTCACCGGGACCGCCGGCCGGGCGCAGGCCCGAGCCGGTCGGGAAGCCGCCGCCCTGGCGGCCGGAGTCGTCGAAGCTCTCGAAGCCGTTCGCGCCACCGGTCCCGGCGGCCTGGAGGCCCTGCGGGGCACCGGGCGCCTGACCGCCGCCGAACGCACCGCCGCCGCCGAACCCGCCGGCACCGGCGCCCGCCGGAGGCCGGCCGCCCTGCGGGGGCACCGGCGGACCACCCTGGGGACCACGCGGGCCACCGGGGTTGCCGAGACCACCCGGACCACTGGGGTTGCCGGGCAGCGCGGCCCGCGGGCCCTGGCCCGCGCCGACCTGCCCACGCTGAGGGGCACCACCGAGGAGGCCACCACCGGCCGAGGGACCGCCGAGCGGCGGACCCGACTGGTTGCCGGACTGGCGACGCGCGGCGGCGGCACCGGCCGCGGCCTGTGCGGCGGCCGGACCACCGGTGGAGGGAGCGCCCTGGCCGGGCTTGCCCGGGGTGGGCTTCTTGTTGCCCTGTGCCACGTCGACGGGAAGCATGACGAGCGCGGTCGTACCGCCCGAGTCGGACGGGCGCAGCTGGATGCGGATGCCGTGGCGCTGCGACAGCCGGCCGACCACGAACAGACCCATGCGGCGGGAGACCGAGACGTCCACGGTGGGCGGCGAGGCGAGGCGCTCGTTGATCGCCGCGAGGTCCTCGGGGGAGAGGCCGATACCGGTGTCGTGGATCTCGATCAGCACCCGGCCGTCGGGCAGGGCGTGACCGGTGACCTTGACCTTGGTCTGCGGCGAGGAGAAGGAGGTGGCGTTCTCCAGCAGCTCGGCGAGCAGGTGCACGAGGTCGTTGACCACGCGGCCGGCGACCTCGGTCGTCGGCACGGAGGACAGTTCGATGCGCTCGTACTGCTCCACCTCGGACGCGGCGGCGCGGAGCACGTCGACCAGCGGGACCGGGCGGGTCCAGCGGCGGCCGGGTTCCTCACCGGCGAGAACGAGGAGGTTCTCACCGTTACGGCGCATGCGGGTGGCGAGGTGGTCGAGCTTGAAGAGGGAGGACAGCTGGTCCGGGTCGGCCTCGCGCGACTCCAGTTCGGAGATGAGCGACAGCTGACGCTGGATGAGGCCCTGGGAGCGGCGCGAGAGGTTGGTGAACATCGCGTTGACGTTGCCCCGCAGGAGGGCCTGCTCGGCGGCGAGGCGGACGGCCTCGCGGTGCACGTCGTCGAAGGCCGCGGCCACCTGGCCGATCTCGTCCCGGGAGTGCACACCGACGGACTCGACGGAGGTGTCGACGTCCTGCGGGTCCGACTCCGACAGCTGCTTGACCAGCTCGGGCAGCCGGTCCTGGGCGACCTTGGTCGCGGTGTCCTGCAGCCGGCGCAGCGAGCGGATCATGGACCGGGCCACGACGAACGCGCCGACCAGGGAGACACCGAGGACGAGGAGGATCAGCGCACCGGAGATGATCGCCTCTTGCTCCGCGTCGGCGCGGAGGTTGCGGGCGGTCTGTTCCATCTCCTCGAGGAGCGAGCCCTCGATCTTCTTCATCTGCTCGATCTTGGCCGCGGAGTCGTCGGTCCAGTCCTTGTACGAGCGCTTGTCCTGCCCGCCCAGACCGCCCGCGCTGGCGAGGACCCGGTCCGCGTAGACGTCGGAGGCCTCGATGGTCGGGCTCGCGTCGTCGATCGGCCTGGTGAGTTCCTCGGCACCGGAACCGTAGATGTCGGAGAAGGTGCTGCGGTCGGACTCCTCGTTCGCCAGCGCCGCGTTCGCGTACAGCCGGTCGTTCTCGGAGAGCTTGCCGGCCTTGTCGTCGGTCTCGGGCAGGGCCGCCGCGATGACCGCGCGCTGCACGGAGGCGTACTCCTTGGCGGAGGAGAACGCCGCCAGGGCACGGGTCCGCTTGATCATGTCCGGGTTGCTGGTGGCCTCGGCCATGTCCGTGGACAGGTCCAGCAGCTGGTCGACGAGGCGGTGATAGGCCTCAACCGTCTGCGTGGAGTTCTTGGGGTCCACGTAGGCGTTCTTGCGGATGGTGCTCAGGTTGTAGAGCTCGCGCACGACCCGGACGAGGCTGTCGCGCACACCGGGCATCTTCTCGGTGGTGTTTGCGGTCTCGGCGGCCTGGGTCGCGTCGGTGAACTGGACGCGGGCCTGGTCCGTCTTCTCGCGGGCGCCCTTGACCGTGTAGTCGTTGGCGTTCAGACCGTGCGCGAGGGGACCGGCGGACAGGTCGCGCTCCTGCTGGAGCGCGGTGGCCAGCTCGGTCGCCTGCTTGGTCATGTCCGTGAGCAGCCGCATGTTGTCGAGCTGCTGGATGTCGTCCACGTTGTCGCCGATGCGCAGGGCACCGAGCGAGGTCGCCGCCACCACGGGGAGCGCGAGCAGCGAGACCAGACGGGTGGAGATGCGCCAGTTGCGCAGGGCTATTCGGGAGCCGCTCGTGGCCCCGCCGTTGGTGCCGCCCTTGGATTTCCCGGACGCCTGGGGAGCAACTGACGCGCCGGGGCGCCCTGAGCGCTCCCCGCCGTCGCCGATCTCCGCCGGACCCGGGTTCTGGGCGTGCTGGGGGGAGGAACCGTTACCGGTTCCGTTGTGTGGCTCCGGCTCCGCCGAAGCGCTGCCATCCCTCTTGAAACGTCCCTGCACTAGCGTCGCAACCTCTGGACCAGGCGCCCCACCGCGTGAACGGCGGGACGGTGTCGGCGTCTTCGGGGGCGCCCTGAATACGTCCCCAATTGGTGGTCGTGAGTGACCGGCGCTGGCTCCCCCTCCCACCGCCGCCGGGCGCCGTTTCTTCTGCGCCCCTGCGCGCCGGCACGATCCTGCGGCGGTCCGTGGAATTCCAGCACAGTGCCGGATCTCCAACAAGGCCAATGGGTAACGGTCTGTTCACTGTGACAGCATGTGAGGAAAGTGTCACGGGGCGTGGAAGGCATTTGCTTCGATAACGGGCATACCTGGGCTATCCCATGGTGGGGGCAGGGTGTCCCAGTCGCCATGATCAGGAGCGGAATGGGCGCTTCAGGTGAGTTATGCCCGTTTCGCGAAGGTGTGTGGATGGCCTGAATTGACCGTTTTGCCCATGACTGAGTGAGCAAACTCACACACCGATCATGCCTTCTTCACGACTTGACCCGGGAATTGGATGTTTAGCCTGACGCTTTACAGGGATGGCGAATCCGACAACCCGCGCTTGTGGGACGGCCCTTGCGGTCCGCCCGGCGCCCGCACACGACGAGGTCCAGGACAACAGTGAAGACGACGACGATGTTCCGCAACATAGCCAACCCCCGGCGCACGACGCTGGCCCACCTCGCCGACGCCGAGGACCTGCGCACGCCGGAGCAGGAGCACTCCGTCGACCTCCCCTCCCAGACCGCCAACCCCCGCCGGACGGTCCTGATGACGGTCCCGGTCCAGGCGGCGGAGTAGTTGCAAGCTCAAGTACGCAGGGAATTCGCCCACCGCTCAACGCGGTTCCGGTGAAGATTCTCCCGAGACCCGTGCGGACTCCCGCGCGTACGCACGGCGAAGGGCGCCCGGCACACCTGCCGGGCGCCCTTCGCCGTGCGTA
This sequence comes from Streptomyces bottropensis ATCC 25435, assembly GCF_000383595.1. Classification (NCBI taxonomy): domain Bacteria; kingdom Bacillati; phylum Actinomycetota; class Actinomycetes; order Kitasatosporales; family Streptomycetaceae; genus Streptomyces; species Streptomyces bottropensis. Next base: position 1,948,298 of record NZ_KB911581.1, read on the forward strand.
CGCGGGTCATGCGCGAGGCGGCCACCCCGCCCCGCGTTAGCCTGGACCGTCATACTCCAGCCAGCTCAGTCAAGGGGGCGCAGGCATCCCGTGCGCATCGCCAGGTTCTCCATCGACGGGAACGTAGCCTTCGGCGCGATCGAGGGCGACAAGCCGGACGAGCTCGTCCTCGACATCATCAAGGGCATCCCGTTCGCGGACTTCCAGCTCTCCGGTACGAAGGTCCCGCTCAGCAAGGTCAGGCTGCTGCCGCCGGTGCTCCCCAACAAGGTGGTGGCCTTCGGCCGCAACTACGCCGCACACGCGCGCGAGCTGGGCAACGAGGTCCCGGACGCCCCGTTCGCCTTCTTCAAGCCGGCCACCTCGGTGATCGGCTCCGGCGACGACATCCAGTACCCCGCGTTCTCCCAGGAACTGCACCACGAGGCCGAGCTGGCCGTCGTCATCGGCCGGCTCTGCCGCGAGGTCCCGCGCGAACGCGTCAAGGACGTGATCTTCGGCTATACCTGCGCCAACGACGTCACCGCACGGGACGTCCAGAAGCGCGAGAAGCAGTGGGCCAGGGCCAAGGGCTTCGACACCTCCTGCCCGCTGGGCCCCTGGGTGGAGACGGACCTCGACCCGAGCGACCTGACCATCCAGCTCACCGTCAACGGCGGTCAGCGCCAGCTGGGCCGCACCAGCGAGATGATCCACTCCATCGAGGACCTGATCGTCAACATCACCGAGGCCATGACGCTGCTCCCCGGCGACGTGATCCTCACGGGCACCCCGGCAGGGGTCGGCCCCCTCAACGTCGGCGACGAGGTCGCCGTCACCATCGAAGGCATCGGCACTCTCACCAACAAGGTGATCAAGCGTGGCTAACGGCTCCGTCCGCGTACGTTTCTGTCCGTCCCCGACCGGCAACCCCCATGTGGGTCTGGTCCGCACGGCCCTGTTCAACTGGGCGTTCGCCCGCCACACCGGCGGCACGTTCGTCTTCCGCATCGAGGACACCGACGCGGCCCGCGACTCCGAGGAGTCCTACGAGCAGCTCCTGGACTCCCTGCGCTGGCTGGGCTTCACCTGGGACGAGGGCCCCGAGGTCGGCGGCCCGCACGCGCCGTACCGCCAGTCGCAGCGCATGGAGACGTACCAGGAGGTGGCCGAGAAGCTCAAGGACGCCGGCCGCGCCTACCACTGTTACTGCACCGCCTCCGAGCTGGAGGAGCGCCGCGACGCCGCCCGCGCCGCCGGCAGGCCCTCCGGCTACGACGGCAAGTGCCGCGAGGTCACGCCGGAGCAGAAGGCGCGCTACGAGGCCGAGGGCCGCGAGCCGATCGTCCGCTTCCGGATGCCCGACGAGACGATCACCTTCACGGACCTGGTCCGCGGCGAGCTGACCTTCACCCCGGAGAACGTGCCGGACTACGGCATCGTCCGCGCGAACGGCGCCCCGCTCTACACGCTCGTCAACCCCGTCGACGACGCCCTCATGGAGATCACCCACGTCCTGCGCGGCGAGGACCTGCTGTCCTCCACCCCCCGCCAGATCGCCCTCTACAAGGCGCTGATCGAGCTGGGCATCGCCAAGGAGGTCCCGTCCTTCGGGCACCTGCCGTACGTGATGGGCGAGGGCAACAAGAAGCTGTCGAAGCGCGACCCGCAGTCCTCGCTCAACCTCTACCGGGAACGCGGCTTCCTGCCCGAGGGCCTGCTCAACTACCTCTCCCTGCTCGGCTGGTCGCTCTCCGCCGACAAGGACATCTTCACGATCGAGGAGATGGTCGCCGCCTTCGACGTCGCGGACGTGAACCCCAACCCGGCCCGCTTCGACCTCAAGAAGGCCGAGGCGATCAACGCCGACCACATCCGTCTGCTGGACGTGAAGGAGTTCACCGGGCGCTGCGCCCCCTGGCTGCAGGCCCCCTTCGCCCCCTGGGCGCCCGAGGACTTCGACGAGGCCAAGTGGGAGGCCATCGCCCCGCACGCGCAGACCCGTCTGAAGGTCCTCTCCGAGATCACGGAGAACGTCGACTTCCTGTTCCTGCCGGAGCCGGTGGAGGACGAGGCGAGCTGGGCGAAGGCCATGAAGGAGGGCTCCGACGCCCTCCTGCGCACGGCGAGGGAGAAGCTGGAGGGGGCCGACTGGACCTCGGCCGAGTCCCTGAAGGAGGCCGTTCTGGCCGCCGGCGAGGCCCACGGCCTCAAGCTCGGCAAGGCGCAGGCCCCCGTCCGTGTCGCCGTCACCGGCCGCACGGTCGGCCTCCCGCTCTTCGAGTCCCTGGAGATCCTGGGCAGGGAGAAGACGCTGGCCCGGATCGATGCGGCCCTGGCGAAGCTGACCGCGTAACCGCCGCGGGCGAAGGGGCGGCACCCGGGCATCCGGGTGCCGCCCCTTCGTCGTCCCAACCTCCGGACAGGACGCCCGGCCCCGGGCTACCGTCGGATCATGGACATCAAGGCCGTGCTCTGGGACGTCGACGACACCCTTTTCGACTACACCGCGGCCGACCGGGCCGGCATGCGCGACCATCTCACCGCCGAGGGCCTGAGCCTCGGACACGACTCCGTCGAGGACGCCCTGACCCGCTGGCGCGAACTGACCAGCCTGCACTGGCGGCGGTACGCGGCGGGCGAGGGCGACTGGGAGTCCACCCGCCGCGACCGGGTGCGGGACTTCCACGGGCAGCCCCTGAGCGACGCCGAGGCCGACGCCTGGTTCGAGCGCTACATCGCCCACTACGAGCGGGCCTGGACGCTCTTCCCGGACGTCGTGCCGGTCCTGGACGCGCTGGCCGCCAGCCACCGGCACGCGGTGCTGTCCAACTCCAGCCTCCCCGTCCAGGAACGCAAGCTCCGCGCGCTCGGCGTGTGGGACCGCTTCGAGACGGTGCTCTGCGCCGAGCAACTGGGCATCCACAAACCGGCCGCCGAGGCGTTCCACGTGGCCTGCGAGGCCCTGGAGCTGCCCCCGCACGAGGTCGCCTACGTCGGTGATCACCCGGAGATCGACGGCCGGGGCGCGGCCGACGCCGGACTGCTGTCGGTGTGGATCGACCGCGGCGGCCTCTACGCGACCGTCGACCCGCCCGCCGGGCCGCACCGGATCGCCACCCTCGCCGAACTCCCGGCGATCCTCGGCTCGGATACCCGTTTTGGAGCGCCGTCCACCTTCGGGTAATGTTCTTCCTGCGCCGCCGGAGAGCGGGCCGAAAGGCCGGGAACCGGAGACGCACACTAGAACAAGATCCCTTCAAGGGCTTGAGTTCCAGTGGCCTATGGTGTAATTGGCAGCACGACGGTTTCTGGTTCCGTTAGTCTTGGTTCGAGTCCAGGTAGGCCAGCTCGCAGAGCTCATCTGCAACAGTGGAAGATCGCTTCCACGAAGCCCCCGTTGTGTAGCGGCCTAGCACGCTGCCCTCTCACGGCAGTAGCGCCGGTTCGAATCCGGTCGGGGGTACAGATCCTTCCCGCGAAGGTGGCCAGGGTAGCTCCCACCACGGTCGATGCAGGATCGCTAGGGCCCCCGTTGTGTAGCGGCCTAGCACGCCGCCCTCTCAAGGCGGTAGCGCCGGTTCGAATCCGGTCGGGGGTACGCATAAAAGGTATCAACCATATTGGTCTATGGTGTAATTGGCAACACTACGGTTTCTGGTACCGTCATTCTTGGTTCGAGTCCAGGTAGACCAGCTCGGACCTGCGGCGTTGTAAATCAAACGCGCGCAGGTTCGCTAGGGCCCCCGTTGTGTAGCGGCCTAGCACGCCGCCCTCTCAAGGCGGTAGCGCCGGTTCGAATCCGGTCGGGGGTACGTGAATGAGGGCCCTCCACTTCGGTGGAGGGCCTTCGTCGTGTGCCCGATGGCCGGTCGCGTGCCCCGGTCGGCCGTCCCGGCTACTCGATGCCGTACCGCCGGGCCGACTCCTCCTCCTGGGCCAGCCGGTGCAGCGAGCGCAGCACCGGCTCGAAGAGCACCGCCGACGAGACCGCCTGCTCGACCATCTCCGTGTCGGACTCACAGGTCTCCATGCGGTCCAGGTCCCGCACGGCTGCCTTGTGCATCAACTCGGCGTACGGGGCCATGCTTTCGGCGTCGCACGGATAGCCGAGCCGCAGCAGTGTCGCGACCAGCGCCACCAGTGAACGGTGGACGGGGGAGAGGGCGCCGGTCTCCCGCGCCGCGTCCCAGCCCAGCCGCTGCAGCAGCCGGTCCACCTCGGCCGTCGCGGCGACGGTGACCGGGTCCTCCTCGTCCGGGCCGGGGGTCTGCGGCAGGGCCCACAGGGCCGCGCCGAGCCGGATCGTACGGCCCAGCGACTCGTCGTCCACGTGCCGGAGCACCTCCCGGGCGTTCACCACCGGCACCTTGCCCACCTGGATCAACGCCCGCACCAGCCGCAGCCGGCGCAGATGCTCCTCGTCGTACTCCGCCGTGGTCGCGTTGACCTGGCGGCCCGGCGCCAACAGGCCTTCGCGCAGGTAGTACTTGATCGTCGCCGTGGACACCCCGCTGCGCTCGCTCAGCTCCGCCAGCCGCATCTCTCTTGCGCCTCTCCTTGGGAAGTGTCACTATCCAAGCACGGCAGTTCGGATAGTGCCGCTCACCAATCAGGGGGAGTCATGTTCGGAAAGCGGGTCGCGCCCGGTCGTACCACCGCGGCGGCCGAGGGCGAGGTGGTGGTGCTGCTGATCGGCACGCGGATCAACCACTTCTGGGCCGTGCACCACTGGGGTCCCGTGCTGACGGCGATGCCGCGGATGCTGCGGGAACTGCGCAAGGACCCGGAACGGGGACTGCTGAACGCCGTGCTGCTGACGGCCTCACCGCGGACCTACTACGTCGTCCAGTACTGGGAGTCCAAGGAGAAGCTCTACGCCTACGCGCACGCGCCCGACGCGTTCCACCGTGTGGCGTGGGCGGCGCTCAACCGCAAGGAGCGCAAGGGGAAGTCGCGACAGCATGTGGGGCTCTGGCACGAGACCTATGTGGTGCCGGAGGGCTCGTACGAGTCGATCTACGCCGACATGCCCGCGTTCGGCCTCGCGGCGGCCACGGGAGCGCTGCCGATCGAGGGGCGGGGCAGGTCGGCGAAGGAGCGGTTCGCCCACCGGTCCGGGCGGGGTGCGGACGTCCCGTCGCCGTAGTCGTCGGACGCCGGGAAGAGATCTGCCCCGGTGCGTGAGAAAAGGCCTGCCGCGGCGTTGAGGCAGGCCTTTTCCCGTGGTCGGGCGGGGATGTGGGGGATCAACCGGTGCGGCGCAGGGCCTCCGAGAGACGGCCCGCGGCGTCGATGACCGCCTGGGCGTGCATACGGCCGGGGTGTCGAGTGAGGCGCTCGATGGGGCCGGAGACGGAGACGGCGGCCACCACGCGGTTCGACGGGCCGCGCACGGGGGCGGAGACCGAGGCGACCCCCGGCTCGCGTTCGCCGATGGACTGCGCCCAGCCCCGGCGCCGTACGCCCGAGAGGGCGGTGGCCGTGAAGCGGGCGCCCTGGAGGCCGCGGTGCAGCCGCTCCGGCTCCTCCCAGGCCATCAGGATCTGTGCCGACGAACCGGCCTTCATCGTGAGGGTCGAGCCGACCGGGACCGTGTCCCTGAGCCCCGAGAGCCGCTCCGCGGCGGCGACACAGATACGCATGTCGCCCTGCCGGCGATAGAGCTGCGCGCTCTCGCCCGTGATGTCGCGCAGATGCGTGAGCACCGGACCCGCCGTCGCGAGGAGGCGGTCCTCGCCGGCGGCCGCGGCCAGCTCGGCCAGCCGGGGGCCGAGGATGAACCGGCCCTGCATGTCGCGTGCCACCATGCGGTGGTGTTCCAGAGCCACGGCCAGGCGGTGGGCCGTGGGCCGTGCGAGTCCGGTGGCGCCGACCAGACCCGCGAGGGTGGCCGGACCGGACTCCAGAGCGCTCAGGACCAGGGCCGCCTTGTCCAGAACGCCGACGCCGCTACTGTTGTCCATGCAACGATACTCGCGTCTCACTCTGTGAAACGCAAGTTCAATTTCGCGCGGACCTTGCCACTCTGGAAGAAGAACAACGGCTCGCGGACCAACGAGCCCGGCGGCCGGCGCTCATACGAGGGGTACGTGCGCCCGCCACCTCCGATATCTCTAGTTGGGCCGGCGCTCGGACAAGCCGGCCGGAGGGAAAGCGATGGGTAGGACACTCGCGGAGAAGGTCTGGGACGACCACGTCGTCCGGCGCGCCGAGGGCGAGCCCGACCTCCTCTTCATCGATCTGCACCTGCTGCACGAGGTGACCAGCCCCCAGGCCTTCGACGGTCTCCGCAAGAGCGGGCGGAAGGTTCGCCGGCTCGACCTGACCATCGCGACCGAGGACCACAACACCCCCACCCTCGACATCGACAAGCCCATCGCGGACCCGGTCTCCCGCGTCCAGCTGGAGACGCTGCGCGCGAACGCCGCCGAGTTCGGTGTGCGTCTGCACCCGCTGGGCGACGTCGAGCAGGGCGTCGTGCACGTCGTCGGCCCGCAGCTGGGTCTCACCCAGCCCGGCATGACGGTCGTCTGCGGTGACTCCCACACCTCCACGCACGGCGCCTTCGGCGGTCTGGCGTTCGGTATCGGCACCTCCCAGGTGGAGCATGTGCTGGCGACCCAGACGCTGCCGCTGGTCCGCCCGAAGACCATGGCCATCACGGTCGAGGGCGAGCTGCCCGACGGCGTCACCGCCAAGGACCTGATCCTCGCGATCATCGCCAAGATCGGTACCGGCGGCGGCCAGGGCTATGTCCTGGAGTACCGCGGCCCCGCCATCGAGAAGCTCTCGATGGAGGCCCGCATGACCATCTGCAACATGTCGATCGAGGCCGGTGCCCGCGCGGGCATGATCGCCCCCGACGAGACGACCTTCGACTACCTCAAGGGCCGTCCGCACGCCCCCGAGGGCGAGGACTGGGACGCGGCCGTCGCGTACTGGAAGACGCTGAAGACGGACGAGGACGCCGAGTTCGACGCCGAGGTGATCGTCGACGGTGCCTCCCTGTCGCCGTTCGTCACCTGGGGCACCAACCCCGGCCAGGGCGCGCCGCTTTCGGCGTCGGTCCCCGACCCGGCTTCGTACGAGGACGCTTCGGAGCGCCTCGCCGCCGAAAAGGCCCTGGAGTACATGGGGTTGGAGGCCGGCCAGCCGCTGAAGTCCATCGACGTGGACACCGTCTTCGTAGGTTCGTGCACCAACGGCCGCATCGAGGACCTGCGCGCCGCCGCCGACCTGATCAAGGGCCGCAAAGTCGCCGACGGCGTACGGATGCTGGTCGTCCCCGGCTCCGCGCGGGTCGGTCTGCAGGCCGTCTCCGAGGGCCTGGACGTCGTCTTCAAGGAGGCCGGCGCCGAGTGGCGGCACGCGGGCTGCTCGATGTGTCTGGGCATGAACCCGGACCAGCTGGCTCCCGGTGAGCGCTCCGCGTCCACCTCCAACCGCAACTTCGAGGGCAGGCAGGGCAAGGGCGGCCGTACCCACCTGGTGTCGCCGCAGGTCGCCGCGGCGACGGCCGTCCTGGGCCACCTGGCGTCCCCCGCCGACCTGACCGACGCCATCGCCCCCGCGCCCGCTGGAGTCTGAACAGCCATGGAAGCATTCACCACACACACCGGCCGGGCCGTCCCGCTGCGCCGCGGCAACGTCGACACCGACCAGATCATCCCCGCCCACTGGCTCAAGAAGGTGACCAGGGACGGCTTCGAGGACGGACTGTTCGAGGCCTGGCGCAAGGACGAGACCTTCGTCCTCAACCAGCCCGAGCGCCAGGGAGCCACCGTCCTGGTCGCCGGCCCCGACTTCGGCACCGGCTCCTCCCGTGAGCACGCCGTGTGGGCGCTGCAGAACTACGGCTTCAAGGCCGTCATCTCCTCCCGCTTCGCCGACATCTTCCGCGGCAACTCGCTCAAGAACGGCCTGCTCACGGTCGTCCTGGAGCAGAAGATCGTGGAGGCGCTGCAGCAGCTCACGGAGAACGACCCGCAGGCCGAGATCACGGTCGACCTCCAGTCCCGCGAGGTGCGCGCCGAGGGCATCACCGCCTCCTTCGAGCTGGACGAGAACTCCCGCTGGCGGCTGCTGAACGGGCTGGACGACATCTCCATCACCCTCCAGAACGAGGCCGACATCTCCGCGTACGAGGCCAAGCGGCCGTCGTACAAGCCGAGGACGCTGAAGGTCTGATCCGCCCGGCGCGAGCCACCCGCCGGGCGGCCCGCGCAAGGCGTGATCCAGCCACCGCGACACCCCCAGGTACCCCCAATCGGGCACGGTTGGGGGTACCTGCATGTCCGGGTTCGGAGACCTTCGAAGTCATGTGCAGAAAGGTTTCAACTCCCCTAGTTACAAAGGTGATTGCTGGGGTACGCGCACCATGGTGTGGCATCGACCGGCGGTGCTCCTGGGGTCTCCGGAAGGCGGCAGTTGCCCCCTGCGCAGGCGACAACTCGCCCCAGATGGCACAATCTGTGCATGGAACACGACGGCCAACTCGAGCTCTATACGGCGGTCGCGGGCCAACTCAAGGAAGCGCACGCAAGAGTGCGCGCACTGCAAGTCCCGGAGGGCGTACGCATGGCGCTGACCCGGAAGCTGCTGGTCATTACGGCCGTGGCCAAGCACGATCTCGCCGATGCGGCAAGGCGGCTGGAGGGCTTCACGACGGACCTCGACGAGGGGCGAATGCCCGTAGAGGACCGCTGAGAGAACTCCGTGGCTGCCGAGTTCGTTGCGGCACAAGGGTGATAAGCCCGTTTCGTGTTTGATTTGCGGTATATATCTGCCTAACGTGCGAAAAGCTTGAACACTTTCGTTCTGGCGATGTCTCCGAAGGGGAAGACGTGAACAAGGCGCAGCTCGTAGAAGCGATTGCGGACAAGGTCGGCGGGCGTCAGCAGGCCGCCGACGCGGTCGACGCTGTTCTGGACGCCATCGTCCGCGCGGTCGTCGCCGGGGACCGGGTGTCGGTCACCGGCTTCGGTTCGTTCGAGAAGGTCGACCGGCCGGCCCGTTACGCCCGCAACCCGCAGACGGGTGAGCGGGTTCGGGTCAAGAAGACCTCCGTGCCGCGTTTTCGCGCGGGCCAGGGTTTCAAGGACCTGGTGAGCGGTTCGAAGAAGCTTCCCCGTGGTGGCGAGGTCGCGGTCAAGAAGGCGCCCAAGGGCAGCCTGAGCGGTGGGGCTTCGGCGACGGTCAAGAAGGCGGCGGCGAAGAAGACGGCCGCCAAGAAGACGACCGCCCGCAAGACCACCTCGGCCGCCGCCAAGAAGACGACGGCCGCCGCGAAGAAGACCACGGCGAAGAAGGCGACCGCGAAGAAGACGACCGCGAAGTCGACCGCCGCGAAGAAGACCACGGCGTCGAAGTCGACGGCCGCCAAGAAGACGGCCGCGCAGAGCGCGCCGGCGAAGAAGGCCACGGCCAAGAAGGCCCCGGCCAAGAAGTCGACGGCTCGCAAGACGACCGCGAAGAAGACCGCCGCCCGCCAGGCATAGGGCGCCTGGTACTCACACGCGCCGGGCCGGGCTCCTGATGGTGGAGCCCGGCCCGCGGCGTGTTCCGGGGAAGATCCCGGCAGGAGTTCAGAACGTCTGCAAGGTGATCAGGGTGATGCGCAGGGTCTCCCCCTCGCCCTCCGTCTCGATCCTGACCCGCTGGCCCGGGCGGAGCAGACGCAGGGCCCCCGCGTCGAAGGCCGGGGCGCCGAACGGGACCGGGGTGCCGTCGTCCAGGAGCACCTGGCCGGTGCGGGTGGCGGGGTCGTAGGTGTACGCGGTGGCCTGCATGGCCGCAGCCTACTGGCCGGGGATCAGCAGGCGCGCGGCCGCCGCGGCCGTCCGGGGGCCGACGCCGAGGCCGAGCGCGGCGCGGAGGTCGTCACCGGTGTCGACGTCCTGGCGCACGGAGTCGACCGCGGTGACGGTCAGTTCCACGGCGCCGGAGCGACGGTGGAGCACCCGGGACCCGGGACCGAAGACGGGGGAGAGATCGTGACCGGGGGCCGCGGCGAGCAGAGTGGTGCCGGTGCCGGCCGCGTCCGGGAGGAAAGAACGGGCGAATGCGGCGGCCGCGTTCAGCACCCGGGTCAATTCCCCGGGGCGCAGCGCGGGCAGATCGGCGTTCAGGGCCGCCACGGGGCTTTGCGGGCGTACATCGCGCACGACGGCCGTTCCGTGCCGCAGGGCGGCGTTCAGACCGTCCCCGGAACCGCCGCGAGGGTCCTCCGGGACGGTGCGGGCACCCAGGGCCGCCAGTTCGCGCGCGGCGAGGGGGTCGTCCGTGACCACCACCACACCGGACACCGCCGTGGCGGCCAGGGCCGCGGCCACGGTGTCCTGGGCGAAGGCGAGGGCCAGGCCGGGGCGCACCGCGTCGGCGGCGGTGTCCGAGAGCCTGCTCTTGGCCCGCGCCAGGGGCTTCACGGGTACGACCAGGGTCCACTGCACGGGCGTTCCGCCCCTCTCTTGTCGCCGCCATTGTCACCTGTGCGCAAGGGACGGCCGTAGGGCGGGGCGTACGGTGTTCTCGACAGACCGGCAGCCCGGGGCGACACTTTGTGCGGCTCCGGGCCCCCGGAACAGGCCCTGGGAAGTCCTAGAGGAAGGTGTCCGCGTGCCCCGCCGGAGAATCGGCTTCTGGTACCGCCTCGCCGCGGTGATCGCCAAACCGCCCCTGGTGGTGCTGATCAAGCGGGACTGGCGTGGAATGGAGAACATTCCGGCCGAGGGTGGATTTATCACCGCCGTGAACCACAATTCGCATGTCGATCCCTTTGCCTACGCCCATTATCAGTACAACAGCGGCCGGGTTCCGCGTTTTCTCGCGAAGAGCGGTCTCTTCGGCAAGGGATTCATCGGCGCCGTGATGCGCGGCACCGGTCAGATTCCCGTCTATCGCGAGAGCACCGACGCGCTGAGCGCCTTCCGGGCCGCCATCGACGCCGTGGAGCGCGGCGAGTGCGTCGCCTTCTACCCCGAGGGCACCCTGACCCGCGACCCGGACGGCTGGCCCATGACCGGCAAGACCGGCGCCGCGCGGGTCGCCCTGCAGACCAGGTGCCCGGTGATCCCGGTCGCACAGTGGGGCGCCAACGAACTGCTGCCGCCGTACGCGAAGAAGCCCCATCTCCTGCCGCGCAAGACCCACCACGTGCTCGCGGGCCCGCCCGTCGACCTCACGCGCTTCTACGGCCAGGAGATGAGCCCGGACCTGCTGAAGGACGCCACGGAGGTCATCATGGCCGCCGTCACCCGCCAGCTGGAGCAGATCCGCGGCGAGCGGGCACCCGAGATCCCGTACGACCCGAAGCGGGAGCGGATCGAGCAGCGGCGCAGGAGCGCCGCCGCGGTCGAGCACCGGCGGCCCGAGCAGCACAATGGGGCACTGCGGGGACAGCGACGTCAGGAAGAGGGGCAGGGCAAGTGAGCAAGCCGGTCAAGGCGGCAGTGTTCGGCACCGGTTCGTGGGGCACCGCCTTCGGCATGGTGCTCGCCGACGCGGGATGCGACACCGTGCTGTGGGGGCGGCGTCCGGAACTCGCGGACGCGGTCAACTCCACCCGAACCAACCCGGACTACCTGCCCGGGGTGCGGCTCCCGGAGAACCTGCGGGCCACCACCGACGCCGCCGAGGCCGCCGCAGACGCCGACTTCACCGTCCTCGCCGTGCCCTCCCAGACGCTGCGCGCCAACCTCGCCGACTGGACCGGGCTGCTGGCGCCCGACACTGTCCTCGTCTCGCTCATGAAAGGCGTCGAACTCGGTTCCGCCATGCGGATGAGCGAGGTGATCGAGGACGTCGCCAAGGTCGGGCGGGACCGGGTCGCCGTCGTCACCGGGCCCAACCTGGCACGCGAGATCGCCTCCCGGATGCCGGCCGCCTCCGTGGTCGCCTGCACCGACGAGGCCGTCGCCCAGCGGCTCCAGGCCGCCTGCCACACCCCGTACTTCCGCCCCTACACCAACACCGACGTCGTCGGCTGCGAGCTGGGCGGCGCGGTGAAGAACGTCATCGGTCTCGCTGTCGGCATCGCGGACGGCATGGGCCTCGGCGACAACGCCAAGGGCTCGCTCATCACGCGCGGTCTCGCCGAGACGACCCGCCTCGGCCTCGCGATGGGCGCCGACCCGCTCACCTTCGCCGGACTCGCGGGACTCGGCGATCTGGTGGCGACCTGTTCCTCGCCGCTCTCCCGCAACCACACCTTCGGCACCAACCTCGGCAGGGGCATGACCCTCCAGGAGACCATCGCGGTCACGAAGCAGACCGCCGAGGGCGTCAAGTCCTGTGAGTCCGTACTGGACTTGGGACGTCGGCACGGCGTCGACATGCCCATCACGGAGACGGTCGTCGACATCGTGCACGACGGCAAGCCGCCGGTCGTCGCCCTCAAGGAGATGATGTCGCGCAGCGCCAAGCCGGAGCGACGCTGAGCGAAAGCGACCGTATGGGCACTGACTGGCCCAGTACCAACGGGTACTCTCGACGCGATATGAGCACCGAGAACCTCCCCCAGAGCCCTGAGCAGCCGTCCCGCAAGCCGCGCGTGGCCGTCGTCTTCGGCGGCCGCAGCTCGGAACACGGGATCTCCGTGGTCACGGCCGGCGCCGTGCTGCGCTCCATCGACCGGACCAAGTACGACGTCCTGCCGATCGGTATCACCCGGGAGGGCCGCTGGTTCCTCACCGCCGACGAACCGGACCGCATGGCGATCACCGACCGCCGTACGCCGAGCGTCGAGGAACTCGCGGAGTCGCGCGAGGGCGGCGTGGTGCTCCCCGTCGACCCCGCCAACCGCGAAGTCGTCTACAGCGAGCCCGGATCGGTCCCCAAGGCGCTCGGCGAGGTCGACGTCGTCTTCCCCGTCCTGCACGGCCCCTACGGCGAGGACGGCACCCTCCAGGGCATGCTGGAGCTCTCCGGGGTCCCCTACGTCGGCTCGGGCGTCCTCGCCTCGGCGGTCGGCCAGGACAAGGAGTACATGAAGCGGGTGTTCACCTCCTTCGGGCTGAAGGTCGGCCCGTACGTGGTCATCCGGCCGCGCGAGTGGCAGCTGGACGAGGCCGCCGCCCGCAAGAAGATCATCGACCTCGCCGGTGAGCACGGCTGGCCCCTCTTCGTGAAGCCCGCCCGCGCGGGGTCCTCCATCGGCATCACCAAGGTCGACGACCTCGCCGGTCTCGACGAGGCGATCGCCGAGGCCCAGCGCCACGACCCCAAGATCCTGGTCGAGGCGGCCCTGCGCGGCCGTGAGATCGAGTGCGGCGTCCTGGAGTTCGAGGACGGTCCCCGCGCCTCCGTCCCCGCCGAGATCCCGCCGCCCGAGGCGCACGCGTACTACGACTTCGACGCCAAGTACATCGACTCGACCCCCGGCATCGTCCCGGCGCCGCTGACGCCGGAGGAGACCGCCGAGGTCCGACGGCTCGCCGTCGACGCCTTCGACGCGGCGTCCTGCGAGGGCCTGGTCCGCGCGGACTTCTTCCTCACGGAGGACGGCGAGTTCGTTATCAACGAGATCAACACGCTGCCCGGCTTCACGCCGATCTCGATGTACCCGGCGATGTGGAAGGCGAGCGGCATCGCGTACCCGGAGCTGGTGGACCGCCTGATCCAGGCGGCGCTGCACCGCTCGACGGGTCTGAGGTAGAGGGGCACCCCGTGAGCCGCCGGTCCCCGAAGGGGCGCGGGGAACCGCGCGACCGGCCACGAACGCCCCGCAGCCTCCCTACGGCCTGTCGAGGCGCTCGCTCAGGAAGCACCCCGACCGGGTCCGCCTAGGAAGCGACCCCTTCGGGAACCGCCTTCTTGATGGCGGGCGCCAGCCCCACCAGGATCGGCGACGTGTCCTCGGCGGCCCGCTCGGCCGCCACCGTCACCTCCACGTACGCGGAGCGATTGGCCGTGGTGAAGCGGTAGGCGCCACCCTCCCGCTTCTCCATCAGCCAGTCCACCCCGTCGACGGCCCCGGCCACGGCATCGGCATCGCGTCCCTCCGCCACCCCGGGGTCGATCATCTTCGGCGGCCGAGGGACACCACAGCGCAGTATGATCACCGCGTCACCCCAGCCCGCCGTCAGCTCGGAGGCCGGCTGCGGATCCTGGCGGTCGAGACCGTCCACCTCGCGCGGCAACATCTCGTCCAGGTTCTGGCACAGTTTCACGGCGGCAGCCCCGGCGCCGGGAACCGCCGCCGAGCCGCCGTCGTCTGCTGAGGAGCAGCCCACGACGGCGATCAACGACGCGGCCAGGACGGGCAGCCCGAGGCGAGCGGCGCGCCGGTGACGGAACGAGTTCACCGGCCAAGGGTAGACGGGGGCTACAGGTGCACGACCGGGCAGGTCAGGGTGCGGGTGATCCCGTCCACTTGCTGGACTTTCGCGACCACCAGCCGACCGAGGTCGTCGACGGTGTCGGCCTGGGCGCGCACGATGACGTCGTAGGGACCTGTCACGTCCTCGGCCTGGACGACGCCAGGGAGCTTGCTGATCGTGTCGGCGACGGTCGACGCTTTGCCGACCTCCGTCTGGATCAGGATGTACGCCTGTACCACGGAACCTCCAGGGCGGCCACGAGGATCATGTGGATCATGTCGGGAAAAGGAACGCCACGGTATCGCGTCGTCGGGCGCCGGGGGGAGACCCCTGGAGGCCGCGCCGCACGCACCGGGGGGCGCGGACGGCGGAAGTTGACGGTCCACTCGACCGTACCGAGGACGACAACGGCCCGCGACCGGGCGCGAGTGACACTGCAAACGCCACGAGAAGGGGCGATACGACGATGAAGGGCACCGTGGGAGAGCTGGGGGAGTTCGGGCTCATCAGGGAGCTCACCTCCCGGCTCACCACCACCCCGGCGGTCCGGGTCGGTCCCGGCGACGACGCGGCCGTGGTGGCGGCGCCGGACCGCAGGGTCGTGGCGAGCACCGATCTGCTCCTGGAGGGGCGGCACTTCCGGCGCGACTGGTCCACGGCGTACGACGTCGGGCGCAAGGCCGCAGCCCAGAACCTCGCGGACATCGCCGCCATGGGGGCCGTGCCCACCGCCCTGCTGCTCGGTCTGGTCGCGCCCGCCGACCTTCCGGTGACCTGGGCCACCGAGCTGATGGACGGCCTGCGCGACGAGTGCCAGGTCGCCGGCGCGGCCGTGGTCGGCGGTGACGTCGTCCGCGGCGACACCATCATGATCTCCATCACCGCCCTCGGTGATCTGCGCAACCACGAACCCGTGATCAGGGGCGGAGCCCGGCCCGGTGACGTCGTCGCGGTCACCGGCTGGCTCGGCTGGTCCGCCGCCGGGCACGCGGTGCTCTCCCGCGGCTTCCGCTCGCCGCGAGCCTTCGTGGAGGCCCACCGGCGCCCCGAACCGCCGTACCACGCCGGTCCGGCGGCCGCCTCGCTCGGCGCGACCGCGATGTGCGACGTGAGCGACGGGCTGATCGCGGACCTGGGGCACATCGCGGAGGCGAGCAAGTGCCGGATCGACATCCGCTCCGGCGCGATCGACATCCCGACCCAGATGCACGACATCGGCCAGGCGGTCGGCGTCGACCCCCTCCAGTGGGTGCTCACCGGCGGCGAGGACCACGCGATCGTGGCGACCTTCCCGCCCGACGTGAAACTGCCCGCGCGGTGGAAGGTGATCGGCGAGATCCTCAACCCCTCGGCACTGCCCCAGGTGACCGTGGACGGGGCGCCCTGGACCAGCAAGGGCGGCTGGGACCACTTCGGGGACATCGAGTCATGACCCCGGCTCCCGCGCGCGTCCTCACGGTGGCCGGTTCCGACTCCGGCGGCGGGGCCGGCATCCAGGCCGACCTGAAGACGATGCTGGCGCTCGGTGTACACGGCATGAGCGTCGTCACGGCGGTCACCGCGCAGAACTCCCGGGGCGTGCAGGGAGCCTGGGAGCTGCCGGTCGAAGCCGTACGGGCCCAGTACCGCAGCGTCGTCGACGACATCGGCGTCCAGGCGGTCAAGACCGGCATGCTCGCCTCCGCCGAACTCGTCGAGGCGGTCGCCGAGTTGCTGGCGGCCACGGACGCGCCGGTCGTCGTCGACCCGGTCGGCGTCTCCAAGCACGGAGACCCGCTTCTCGCCGCGACCGCGCTGGACTCCGTACGGACGCGACTGCTGCCGACGGCCACGGTCGCCACCCCCAACCTCGACGAGGTCGCCCAGCTCACCGGCGTCGAGGTCCGGTCGGAGGCCGGGATGCGCGAGGCGGCCGAGGCCGTCCTGGCGCACGGGCCCCGGTGGGCGCTGATCAAGGGCGGGCATCTGCCGGGTGACGCCGTGGACCTCCTGACCGACGGCTCGGAGCAGCACTGGCTGCGCGCCCCCAGGTACGACAACCGGCACACGCACGGCACGGGCTGCACCCTCGCCTCCGCGATCGCCGCGCACCTCGCGCGGGGACTGAGCGTGCCGGAGGCCGTGACGGCGGCCAAGGAGTACGTCACCGGGGCGATCGCCGCCGGGTTCGCGCTCGGTGACGGGATCGGTCCCGTGGACCACGGCTGGGCTCTCACACGATCCGCTCCGGCGGGCTGACGTCGGTCGCCGACCGCTCGGTGAGGCGCCCGAACAGGGCGGGCATCGGGCGGGCGGCCGTCGGGCGGACGGGTACCGGGCGGTCGGCGACCAGCCGGGGCATGGCAACCGGGGCATGGCAAAAAGCCGGCCCACCTGACGGTGGACCGGCTCTGAGCAGCGAACCAGCAGTGGCCGCGCGCTTAGCTGAGCGTCAGCGCGAGACCTTGCCGGCCTTGATGCACGAGGTGCAGGCGTTCACGCGCTTCGGCGTCCCACTGACCACGGTACGCACGCGCTGGATGTTCGGGTTCCAGCGACGGGACGTACGGCGGTGCGAGTGCGAGATGCTGTTGCCGAAGCCCGGCCCCTTGCCGCAGACGTCGCAGTTGGCAGCCACGGGTCACTCCAAAGACTTCAGATGCTCTTACGGTTGATCCCGGCATGCCGGAATCACGGTCCCGTTTGACGGGGACCCGAGTGGCGTTGCCAGGGGGAGAGTCCGGTTTGGATCAGCGATCCGAATCGGACAACCGGAGCAGCATACAACGACTGCGTCCGTACAACGAAACTACCATGGCTGGTCGGGACCTCGTCCCGGCCCTCTTACCGGCGGTCACCACCGCGGGTCTACGCTGCGAGCGGCGTGCGGCGTCCCCCGGTCCCACGTCCAGCAGCCAAGCAGCTCAAGGAGGCGCAGGTGCCGCAGGTGCCGCAGACATTCTTCGATGCTCTCGCGGTACGCACCTGGTGCGGACTCGCGCTGGCGGCGCTGGGACGCGCGCGCGAGGAGATCGACGCCATCAACGTGTACCCGGTGGCCGACGGCGACACCGGCACGAACCTGTACCTGACCATGGAGTCGGCGGCGGCGGCCGTGGAAGCGGTCTTCGCGGGCCACGAGGCCGGTGCTCCCGAGGCCGGTGAGGGGGGACCCACGCTCGCCGAGGCCGCGCGGGCCATGGCGCACGGGGCTCTGATCGGGGCCCGGGGGAACTCCGGGACGATCCTCGCCCAGCTCCTGAGGGGCATGGCCCAGGTCCTCTCCGACGACAGTGAGGCGGTTCACACCGACGGCCGGGGACTGCGGCTCGCGCTGCGGCACGCCGCCGACTCCGCCCGTGACGCCGTCGCCCATCCCGTCGAGGGCACCGTCCTCACCGTCGCCGCCGCGGCGGCCGACGCCGCCACCGGCACCGAGGGCGACTGCGCCGCGGTCGCCCGCTCCGCCTACGAGGGCGCCGGTACGGCCCTGGCGGCGACCCCGGGCCAACTGGCGGCCCTGGCCCGCGCCGGCGTCGTGGACGCGGGCGGACGGGGCCTGGTGGCGGTGCTGGCGGCACTGGTGGAGACGTTCACGGGAGAGGCACCGAGGGCGGCGGCTCTCGTCGTGGGCCGCGCGCACGTGGCCGAGGCCGCGAAGGGCGCGGAGGTGTGCGTGGACGACAGGCCCGACGCGGGGGGTCCCGCGTTCGAGGTGATCTACCTCCTGGAGGCGGACGACGGGGCCGTGGCCCGCCTGCGGGGCCGGCTGGACACGCTCGGCGACTCGCTCGTGGTGGTCGGCGGCGACGGACTGTGGAACGTGCACGTGCACGTCGACGACGCCGGGGCCGCGGTGGAGGCGGGCGTCGAGGCCGGGCGGCCGTACCGCATCCGGATCACGCACTTCGGGGCCGAGGACGCCCATGTGACCGGTGAGGCCGGGCGGCCGCCGCGCGAGCGCGCCCAGCGGGCCGTCGTGGCCGTCGTGCCGGGGGAGGGGCTGGCCGGGCTGTACGCCGAGGCGGGCGCGACCACGGTCCTGGCCCGCCCCGGGGAGCCGCCCGCCAGCGGGGAGCTGGTGGAGGCCGTACGACGCGCCCACGCCCGCGAGGTGGTGCTGCTGCCCAACGACGCGGACCTGCGCCACACGGCGGCTGCCGCCGCCGAGCAGGCCCGTACGGAGGGCGTCCGGGTCGCCCTCATCCCCACGCGCTCGGCCGTGCAGGGCATCGCCGCCCTCGCCGTCCACGAGCCCGACCGCCGCTTCGACGAGGACGTCGTCTCCATGACGTCCGCCGCCGGCGCCACCCGCTACGCCGAGGTCGTCATCGCCGAACGCCAGTCCTGGACCATGGCCGGCATCTGCCAGGCCGGCGACGTCCTCGGCCTCATCGACGGCGATGTCGCCGTCATCGGCTCCGACGTCACGCTCACGGCCGCCGCCGTGGTCGACCGGATGCTCGCCGCCGGCGGGGAGATGGTCACCCTCGTCCTGGGCGACGAGGCCCCCGCCGAGGTCGTCGACCACGTGGAGACCCGGGTACGGGAGCACCTGGCGGTGGACACGGTGGTGTACCGGGGCGGCCGGCAGGGATCGCTGCTGCTGATCGGCGTGGAGTAGCGGCCTGTCCGGGCAGGTCCGGGGCGAGCCCCGAGTCTGTGACGGGGATCGAAGGGGCGCGCAGCCCCTGATGGGGGCACCTCCCGCCGAGCGGAGCCGAGAGCGGGGAGGGACCGGTAAGGGCGGCGGGGGTAAATCCCCGGAACACCCCCACCTGCCCGGCTCAGTCCGGCGCCCCCGTCCCCGCCCTCGTCCCCTCCGCCGCCACGATCAACCGCTCCGCCTCCGCCCGCCGGGCCCCCGCCGTCTCGTCCTCACGATCACCGAACGCCGCCGACACCCCCCGCGCCCGCTCCACGGCCGCCTCCGAGCGCCCCAGATCGACCTCCAGCCACCCCGCCGCGAGCTCGGCCGCGGTCCGCGCGTCGAGGAACTCCCCGCCCAGGGAGCCGTACACCGCCACCGCCCGCTCGACGAACCCGAGCGCCTCCTCGAACACCGGCCCGAAGGAGACGAGTTCCGCGTCCTCGGCCACGGATCGGGCCAGCAGATCGCCGAACTGCCGGTACGTCTCGCCCAGTTCCGCGACGATCCGCCGCCGGTTCTCCTCACCGCTCACGTCGGACAGCGCCGCCTCGCAGCCCACCACCGCGTCGCCCATCAGCTCCCGCGCCTCCTCCGGGGCGGAGCCCACCGCACCCTCGCGGCTCTCCCGCGCCGCGTACCAGGCCCGCGCCCGCAGCGCCCGGACGTACCCGTGTACGTTCCCCAGCTCGCCCCAGAGGTCGACGGCACGGGCGTACGCCCGGTCGGCCTCGGCGGGCAGCCCCGCGCGCGCGAGCGCTTCCGCCGCGAGGTGCGCGAGCATGGCGTGGTCGCGCTGCTCGGGCCAGTGCCGGGCGATGTCGGCGGCCCGCAGCCAGCGCTCGGCGGCCTCGCGGTGCTCACCCAGCTCCGTGTGGCAGTCGCCGAGCCACCACAGGGTCTGGGCGAGGGCCCCGTCCCCGTGCGTCTCGGCGGTGAGATCCGCCAGGGCCGACTCCAGTACCTCGGCCGCCTCCGCCCACCGCCCCAGCCGCAGCAGGAACCCGCCGAGCAGATGGCGGGCCCAGGCGCCGAGCGTCGGCCCCTCGCCCGCCTCGTCGGCCCAGTGCGCCGCCTCCAGGGCGTGCGCGAAGGCCGGCTCCACCCGCTCGCCGGCGCCGAGCAGTTCGGCCAGCTGGAGATGCAGCTGGGCGTGGCCCACCGGCTCCAGGTCCGACCCGCCGTGCTCCAGCGCCGCCAGCGCCGCCCGTTCGGCCGTCTCCAGGTCCCCGAGCTGCTGCGCGACCCCGGCGAGCCGGGCCTCGTACTGGACCGCGAACCACGGGAGCCCGGCCGTCACGTAGCGCTCCGCGGCCTCCGCGAACAGGTCGGCTGCCGCCGCCGTGTCCCCGGCGCGCACGGCCAGCTCGCCGAACATCGCCCGCGCCTCCGCGGCCCGCGAGGCCAGCCGTATGTCCTCCGCGCGGCGCGGCTCGACGAAGTCCGCCAGCTCGCGCACCGCGGCCTCGGCAGCAGGGACCGCGTCGGCGTCCTCGGTCTCGTGCATCCGCTGCACGAGTATCCGGGCGCGCCCCACCAGCACGGACGCCGTCTGCCGGACACCCGTCCCGCCGTCCGCCCAGAGGGCGAGGATCTTCTCGTACGGCTCGGAGACCAACTCCAGGGCGGCGTCCGGGTGGCCCGTCAGCGCGTGCACGTTCGCTCCGCGCGCCCGTGCCGCCCACGCCTCGCCCGGGTCCCCGGCCTCCTCGTACAGTTCGGCCGCCCGCTCGAAGAGAGCGCGGCCCCGCGGGCCGAGGCCGATCGCCTCGTGGTCGGTCATCTCGGCCCGGTCGAAGGCGCCCAGCTCCATGCCCTCGGCCTCGGCGGCCCGCGCCACGGTCGCCCAGGCGGCGACGGAACCGGGGTGCAGGGACTCGGAGAGCCGCCGTGCCTCCGTGAGGAGAGCGGGCAGGTCGTCCTCCGGCACGGCGGCGGTGTCCGTCCGCTCCTCCGCGGCCGGCTGCCGGGGCGCCGGCACCGGGACCACGGGCCGCGCCGAGCGCACGCCCAGCGGCAGCCGGTCCAGCAGCGGCGCCCGGTCCATCCGCTCCCGGACCCGGCCGCTGACGTACGCCGTGCCGTTGCGCTCGTCGAAGCGAGCGGCCAGGGAAAGGGCCTCCTCGCGCGCGTGGGCGGCCAGTTCGCGGGCGGTCCAGGTGCGTCCGGCGGGACCGGGGACCGTCTGATTGGCGAACCCGCGGGCGGACAGGCGGCCCATGAGCAGGGCCACCACGCTCATGAAGTCCAGTTTGCTGCGCGGGTCGCCGGAGTCCGTGAAGTACGCCGGACGCTCCGCCAGCAGCTCAAGACCACGCGCCTCGTTGCCGGTCAGGGCGCAGAACTCCACGTGGTCCGCGTACGCGCCCCGCATGCTCTCCATGGCCCGCACCAGCCGGAAACCGCGCAGATGGTGAGCCCGGGCCTCGTCGTGGCGCCCCAGCCGAAGCAGCGGCACCAGGGAGGACGCCAGGACGGTGTGCGGCTCGTGGGCGCACGTGTACTCGCCCTCCAGCACCGGTGCCCACAGCCGAAGCGCCTCGGCGTCCTCGCGCCGCCGGGCCAGCCACCAGCCCTGGCCGTGCAGCTCGCACGCGTGACAGTCGGCCATCGCGTCCCGGTCGGCGGCCAGCCACGCCCCGTACGCCCGCTCGGCCCGCGCCAGGTCGCCGACGTGCGCGGCCACGCTGAACTCGGCGCTGCGCACGGCCCGTTCCGAGTGCCCGGCGAGCCGGTAGCGGTGCTCCATCTCGCCGAGCCACTTCTCGATGGAGGCGAGCGGGACGTGCGGCTGGTTCAGCATGCCGGCCGACATCCACTTGAACACCCAGTGCAGGGAGTGGACCTCGTACTCGTCGAAGTCCTCCGGGCGCTCGTCCCACATGCGCAGCAGGCGCGCGAAGGGGACGAACATCTTGTCCTTCTCGGAGCTGTAGTTGTAGACCTTCAGCTGGTGCCCGAGCGCCTCGATCACGGCGAGCGGCTCCTTCAGCCTCTCCGCCTCCGCGAGCAGCACCTCCGCGCGCGCGTTGCGCGCGGGGCCCTCCGGCTGCTCGTAGTTCTCCGCCATGGCCCGGCGCAGCTCGTCGAAGTCCATGACGTCTCTCACGTGCGGCCGTCCCCCTCGGGGTGCGTGGCCCACTCCAGCAGGCCGATGAAGGCGCGGTTCAGCAGCGCCGAGTCCGCCGGCCGCAGCGGACGCTGTGCCATCAGCAGGGCCTGCCCGTACAGGGACTCGGTGGCCGTGCCGATCAGCTCCCGGTCGGACAGGGAACTGATCCGCCGGATCAGCGGGTTGAGATGGTTGAGCACCAGCCGCGCGCGCGGGGCGCTGCCCCGCAGCGAGCCGAGGATGCCCGCCCAGAGGTCGTCCGCCCGCTCCTCCGCCTCCGCGCGGGCCTGCTCGTGCCGGGCGGAGCGGTCGTCCAGGTGCAGTGCGGGCACCGACAGCGGGTGGAAGGCCCGCAGCACCACATCGCACCCCAGGGGGTCGAGCTTGGCCCGCGCGGCCGACAGGAAACCCGCGAGAGCCAGTTCCACGTCCGGGTCCAGCGCGTCCAGGTGCGCCGTCACCGTCTCCGCGTCCAGCTCGGCGACCACCGTCCCCGGCCGCACCGACGGCAGCGCCTCGACCAGCTCGCTGTCGTACGTGTAACCGCCGTTGACGACCCCGACGCCCTGGGCGGACGCGATCGGCGCCACCTGGCGGTACTCCTCGACCGTCCGCGTGAAGTGCACCACCGGATGCCGCTGCGCGAACTCCTCCAGGGACAGCCGCCCGTCCGTCGTCTCGAAGGGGAGCCACGGCAGCATCGTGCGCAGCATCTCCCTGTCGTGCCGCGCCAGGGACTTCACGCCCAGGTGGTGCACCGACAGGAAGGCCGCCAGCCGCTCCGGATCACCCGCGGCCAGTCCGCTCAGCCAGGAGCGGATCCGCTCGCCCAGCGCCTCCCGCACCGCCGCCAGCGTCTCGTCCTCGTACAGCGACTCGCGCGACGCCGTGGGCCGCAGACTGTCCGTGTCGAGCACGCACCGCACGAAGAACGCCCAGTCCGGCAAGAGCTGTTCGGCCCGCTCGGTGAGCAGCATGCCCTTCAGGTGCACCCGGTGGCTCGCCCGCTGGGCCGGACTGACGGCGGCCGGCAGGACGTACGCCACGCCCCGGATCCCGGCCAGCGGCACGTTCAGCTCTATGGAGTCCAGCGGGGTGAACCCGAACAGGTCGTGGCAGTGCCGGGCCAGGGCCACCCGCCGGGTGGCGGGGGAGGGGTACGCACGGTCCCAGGGAGCCGGCAGATCGGTGACCGCCTCGTCGCCCACCCGGACGTCGTAGGGCAGCAGCGACCCGAAGTCCCGTGCCAGGGTCAGCACGCGCGCGGGGGCGAGCCATTCGGCGGCTCCGGGCCGCGCGACCAGGTGCACGGTCGTGCCGGGCTCGGGACGCGCCTCGTCGGGCAGGGTCCGTACGGTGTACGAGCCGTCGTCCGCCGCCGTCCACTCCACCGGCGGCGCCTCCGGCGTGCGGGCGCTGCGGCTGACCACACGGATGCGCTCGGCGACCACGAAACACGCCAGCAGTCCGATGCCGAACTGCCCCAGGAAGTCCGAACGGACCTCCTGTATGCCGCCGTCGTCGCGCTTGGAACTGCGCCCGATCGTGGCGAGGAGGCTGTGCACATCGGCCTCGGTGAGCCCGATGCCCGAGTCCTCCACCCGCAGCGCGCCGCCCTCGGCGAACAGCCGCACGCGGGCGGGCGCGCCAGGCTGCTCGGCACGGCGGGCGGTGATCGCGTCCACGGCGTTCTGCAGCAGCTCGCGCAGGTAGACCTTCGGACTGGAATAGAGGTGGTGCGAGAGCAGATCCACCAGGCCGCGCAGATCGACCTGGAAGGTGTGAGGCGACGGGGACGCCGGAGGGGTCTGGGGTGCCTGGGATGACTGTGAGGTCATTGAATCCATCGTCGCAGCGCCGGTGGAGGGGATTCTGGCGACGGCGGCGGGGTCGGGCGGTCCCGGGAGAAGGTGACCGCGGACGGGAGGCGGTACGGACCCTGACTCGGCTGGGCCCGGGAGAGCGCCATCCTAGGCGCGAACGACCCGCCTGACCAGCGGATTTCAAGTACCTCTACGGGATTGTCAGTGGCGTGGTGTGCAATGGATCTCGTGCCCGCGCTCGAAGAACCGCTCAAGAACTCGCTCGGCGCCGCCACCGCGAAGGTGATGGCCGAGCACCTCGGCCTGCACACCGTCGGGGATCTGCTGCACCACTACCCCCGCAGGTACGAGGAGCGCGGCCAGCTCACCCACCTCGCCGACCTGCCCATGGACGAGCACGTCACGGTGGTCGCCCAGGTCGCCGACGCCCGCCTGCACACCTTCGCCTCCGCCAAGGCCCCCCGGGGCAAGGGCCAGCGCCTCGAAGTGACCATCACGGACGGCAGCGGCCGCCTCCAGCTCGTCTTCTTCGGACACGGCGTCCACAAGCCCCACAAGGACCTCCTCCCCGGCACCCGCGCCCTCTTCGCCGGCAAGGTCTCCGTCTTCAACCGCCGCCTCCAACTGGCCCACCCCGCCTACGAGCTGCTGCGCGGGGACGACGTCACCGAGACCGTCGACACCTGGGCCGGAGCCCTCATCCCGATCTACCCGGCCACCGCCAAACTGGAGTCCTGGAAGATCGCCAAGGCCGTCCAGACGGTCCTGCCGAGCGCCCAGGACGCCGTGGACCCGCTGCCCGAGTCGCTGCGGGAGGGCAGGGGCCTGGTCTCCCTGGCGGAGGCCCTCCTGAAGATCCACCGCCCCCACACCAAGGCGGACAGGGACAGCGCCCGCGACCGCCTCAAGTGGGACGAGGCCTTCGTCCTCCAGGTCGCCCTCGCCCGCCGCCGCCACGCCGACTCCCAACTCCCCGCCGTCGCCCGCCGCCCCGCCCCCGACGGCCTCCTCACCGCCTTCGACGCCCGCCTCCCCTTCACTCTCACCGACGGCCAGCGGAAGGTCTCCCGGGAGATCTTCGACGACCTGGCCACCGAGCACCCGATGCACCGGCTGCTCCAGGGAGAGGTCGGTTCCGGCAAGACCATGGTGGCGCTGCGCGCCATGCTCGCCGTCGTCGACGCGGGCGGCCAGGCCGCGATGCTCGCGCCCACCGAGGTGCTCGCCCAGCAGCACCACCGGTCGGTGACCGAGATGATGGGCGAGCTGGCGCAAGGCGGCATGCTGGGCGGCGTCGAGCACGCCACCAAGGTGGTGCTGCTCACCGGCTCCATGGGAGCGGCCGCCCGCCGTCAGGCGCTGCTCGACCTGGTCACCGGCGAGGCCGGCATCGTCATCGGCACGCACGCCCTGATCGAGGACAAGGTGCAGTTCCACGACCTGGGCCTGGTCGTCGTGGACGAACAGCACCGCTTCGGTGTCGAGCAGCGCGACGCCCTGCGGGGCAAGGGCAAACAGCCGCCCCACCTCCTCGTGATGACGGCGACCCCCATCCCGCGCACGGTCGCGATGACCGTCTTCGGAGATCTGGACACCTCGGTCCTCGACCAGCTCCCGGCCGGCCGCTCGCCCATCGCCAGCCATGTCGTCCCGGCCGCCGACAAACCGCACTTCCTCGCCCGCGCCTGGGAGCGCGTCCGCGAGGAGGTGGAGAACGGCCACCAGGCGTACGTCGTCTGCCCCCGCATCGGGGACGACATCGACGAACCCGCCGGTTCGAGGAAGGCCGGCGGGAAGTCCCCCGAGGACGAGGCGGACAGGCGCCCGCCGCTCGCCGTCCTCGATGTCGCCGACCAGCTCGCCAAGGGCCCGCTCCTGGGCCTGCGGGTCGAGGTCCTGCACGGCAGGATGCACCCCGACGACAAGGACGCGGTCATGCGCCGCTTCGCCGCCGGCGAGACCCATGTCCTGGTCGCCACCACGGTCATCGAGGTCGGCGTGAACGTCCCGAACGCCACCGCCATGGTGATCATGGACGCCGACCGTTTCGGCGTCTCCCAGCTCCACCAGCTGCGCGGCCGGGTGGGCCGTGGCTCCGCCGCCGGCCTCTGCCTCCTGGTCACCGAGATGCCCGAGGCGAGCCCGGCCCGCCAGCGCCTCGGCGCCGTCGCTTCCACCCTCGACGGCTTCGAACTCTCCCGCATCGACCTCGAACAGCGCCGCGAGGGCGATGTCCTCGGCCAGGCCCAGTCCGGCGCCCGCACCAGCCTGCGCATGCTGACCGTCATCGACGACGAGGAGATCATCGCGGAGGCCAGGGAGGAGGCGGCCGCGGTGGTGGCGGCCGACCCGGACCTGGAGCACCTCCCGGCGCTACGGACAGCCCTGGACGCCCTGCTGGACGAGGAGCGGGAGCAGTACCTGGACAAGGGCTGAGGGGCGGCCGCGGAGCCGCAGCCGAAAACGGTGCTGCCCGAGCGGACGCCACACCGGCAGTCCCGTTGCGCGCTCCTCCCGCACCCTCCGGACCGGCGGCGTTCACCGCCCCCGGGCACCCCACGCGCCCCCCACCCTCCGGCTGCCAGACTGGACCCGTGACTCCGCCCTCGAACAAGGACCCACGATGACCCGCGTGATCGCCGGCACAGCCGGCGGGCGCCGCCTGGCTGTCCCGCCCGGGACAGGCACCCGCCCCACCTCCGACCGCGCGCGCGAGGGCCTCTTCTCCACGTGGGAATCCCTCCTCGGGGGCCCGCTGCACGGCGCACGGGTCCTCGACCTGTACGCCGGCTCGGGCGCCGTCGGCCTGGAGGCCCTCTCCAGAGGCGCCGGCCACACCCTCCTCGTCGAGGCCGACGCACGAGCGGCCCGCACGATCCGGGACAACGTCAGATCGCTCGGCCTCCCCGGCGCCGAGGTGAGATCCGGCAAAGCGGAGCAGATCGTCCAGGGCCCGGCCCCGGACGAGCCGTACGGCCTCGTCTTCCTCGACCCCCCGTACGCCGTCCCGGACGACGATCTTCGAGAGATCCTGCTCACACTCCGTACCGGGGGCTGGCTCGACGGCGAAGCCCTCGTCACCGTGGAGCGCAGCACCAGAGGCGGTGAATTCGCCTGGCCGACCGGTTTCGACGCTATCAGGGCCCGTCGCTACGGCGAGGGAACGTTTTGGTACGGTCGCGCCGCCGCTACGTGCGAAGACGCACGATGACCGGACCGGAGAGCGAGGGATCCCAAGTGCGCCGCGCCGTCTGTCCCGGGTCGTTCGACCCCATCACCAACGGGCATCTCGACATCATTGGCCGCGCCTCCAAGTTGTACGACGAGGTCTATGTCGCGGTGATGATCAACAAGTCCAAGAAGGGCCTCTTCGAGGTCGAGGAGCGGATGGAGCTGATCCGCGAGGTCACCGCCGAGTACGCGAACGTGCGGGTGGAGGCCTTCCACGGCCTGCTCGTCGACTTCTGCAAGCAACGCGACATCCCGGCCATCGTCAAGGGCCTGCGCGCGGTCAGCGACTTCGACTACGAGCTGCAGATGGCCCAGATGAACATCGGCCTGTCGGGCGTGGAGACCCTCTTCGTCCCCACCAACCCCACCTACAGCTTCTTGTCGTCCTCCTTGGTCAAGGAGGTCGCGACCTGGGGCGGCGACGTCTCCCACCTGGTGCCCCCGCTCGTCCTCGAAGCCCTCGGCGAACGCCTGAAGCAGGACTGAGCGGACGAACCTCCCCCGCTGGCCGTACAGTCGACCCGACCGTCTCCAACACAGTCGTAGAGAGTGGCGAGCACACGGTGGACCACACGGTGGACGTGCAGAAGAAGCTCGACGAGATCGTCTCGGTGGTCTCCGGCGCCCGATCCATGCCCATGTCGGCCTCGTGCGTGGTCAACCGCGCCGAACTGCTCTCCCTGCTCGACGAACTGCGCGCGGCCCTGCCCGACTCCCTCGCCCAGGCGCGCGAGCTGATCGGCGACCGCGACCACATGGTCGAGCGGGCCCGCCAGGAGGCCGAGCGGATCGTCGCCAACGCGCACGCCGAGCGCGGCTCCCTGATCTCCGACACCGAGGTCGCCCGCCGCTCCCAGAACGAGGCCGACCGCATCCTCGGCGAGGCCCGCCAGGAGGCCGAGGAGGTCCGCGCCGAGGCCGACGACTACGTCGACTCCAAGCTCGCCAACTTCGAGGTCGTCCTCACCAAGACCCTCGGTTCCGTGGGCCGCGGCCGCGAGAAGCTCCTCGGCACGGGCCCCGGCCTCGACGAGCGGGGCTACGCGGACGAGGACGCCCCCGAGCGCAGTCAGGACCCCGAGACGCTGCGCAAGGACGCCGACGCCTACGTGGACGCCAAGCTCGGCGCCTTCGAGGCGGTCCTCGCCAAGACCCTGGAGGCCGTCGGCCGGGGCCGCCAGAAGCTCCACGGCCGGATCGCCTCCGACGACCTCGGTGCCCTCGCCCTGCACGACGACGGCACCTCCCCGCAGCTCACCAGCGACGCCGACTACCTGGCCAACCTCTCCGACACCTCCGCCCAGCAGTCCCGCCAGGTGCCGGAGCAGCAGTCGTACGGCGGGCAGCAGGACTCGTACCAGGCGACGGCGTACCAGCAGGATCCGTACGGCGGATACCAGCAGCAGTACGCCCAACCCCAGCAGGCCGCGGACCCCTACGGCTACCAGCAGGCCGATCCGTACGCGGCCGGCTACCCCCAGCAGCCCGCGTACGACCCGAACCAGGGGCACCAGGACCAGGGGCACCAGGACCAGGGGCACCAGGACCAGCAGGGGTACGCACAGCAGCAGACGAACGTGCTCGACGAGACCAGTCTCTT
Source organism: Streptomyces bottropensis ATCC 25435 (assembly GCF_000383595.1). NCBI lineage: Bacteria > Bacillati > Actinomycetota > Actinomycetes > Kitasatosporales > Streptomycetaceae > Streptomyces > Streptomyces bottropensis. Next base: position 1,976,988 of record NZ_KB911581.1, read on the forward strand.
CGACACCACCATGATCACGGCCGAGCAGTTGCGCCGGTACGAACAGGGCCGCTGACAGCGGATTGGGCCGATGGCGAAAGGTCCAGTATCCTGGATATTCGGTCGCGAGTGCGTTCATGCTGTCCGCAACAGACGCCCGCGATCGAGCGCTGCCCGGAACACCAGAGGTGGCGCTCCTCCTCCGCATCCCGAAGACCGAAAGCAGAAATGGCTCTGAACGCCCGCCTCGACCACCGCAACCCCCTCGTGTTCGACACGCACGAGCTGGGTCGGCGGCCCGGTGCGCAACAGCGCCTGACGCGCTCGGTCGACGCTCCGAAGGACCTCGGCCTCAAAGGGGTCGTCGGAGTGCCGGAAGGCGCCCCGGTGGAGCTCGAACTCCGTCTGGAGTCGGTCATGGAAGGGGTGCTTGTCACAGGCACCGCCCGTGCACTGGCCGAGGGGGAGTGCGTAAGGTGTCTGGAGCCGCTGGAGCTGGAGCTCGCAGCGGACTTCCAGGAGATGTTCTCGTACCCCGACGCCGATGAGCGGGGCCGCGTGATCGCGGAGCCCGACACCGACGCCGAGGACGACGAGGACAGGCTCTTCCTCGAGGACGGCCTGTTCGACCTCGAACCCGTGCTGCGCGATGCGGTGGTGCTCGCACTGCCGATGCAGCCGGTGTGCCAGGACGACTGCCCCGGCCTGTGCTCCGAGTGCGGAGCGCGGCTGGCGGACGACCCGGACCACCACCACGACGCCGTCGACATCCGTTGGGCGGCACTGCAGGGACTCGCCGGTTCACTCGAAGATGGCGAGAAGGACGAGTTGAGCGGCGGCGCGCTTCCATCAGCGCACGTCGACGAGAAGCAGGAGAAGTAGCCGTGGCTGTTCCGAAGCGGAAGATGTCGCGCAGCAACACGCGCCACCGCCGGTCGCAGTGGAAGGCTGCGGTCCCCACCCTGGTTGCGTGCGAGCGCTGCCACGAGCCCAAGCTGCAGCACATCGCGTGCCCGTCTTGCGGCACCTACAACAAGCGCCAGGTCCTCGAGGTCTGAGCGGCTGGTGAGAGGCTCTATGTCTGACGCCAAGGCGGAGACCAACGCCAAGAAAAAGGCGGAGAACACAGCCTCGTCCCACACGCTTCTGGAAGGGCGGCTCGGCTACAAGCTCGAGTCCGCCCTTCTGGTGCGTGCGCTGACCCACCGTTCGTACGCGTACGAGAACGGCGGTCTGCCCACCAACGAACGCCTGGAGTTCCTCGGGGACTCCGTGCTCGGTCTGGTGGTCACGGACACGCTGTATCGCACCCACCCCGACCTGCCCGAAGGCCAACTGGCCAAGCTGCGGGCCGCGGTGGTCAACTCTCGTGCGCTGGCGGAGGTGGGCCGCGGGCTCGAACTCGGCTCCTTCATCCGGCTCGGCCGCGGTGAAGAGGGCACGGGTGGCCGGGACAAGGCATCCATCCTCGCCGACACCCTCGAAGCGGTGATCGGCGCGGTCTATCTCGACCAGGGGCTCGACTCGGCGGCGGAGCTGGTGCATCGCCTGTTCGACCCGTTGATCGAGAAGTCTTCGAATCTCGGAGCCGGCCTGGACTGGAAGACCAGTCTCCAGGAGCTCACCGCGACCGAGGGGCTCGGCGTGCCCGAGTACCTGGTCACGGAGACCGGCCCCGACCACGAGAAGACCTTCACAGCTGCCGCCCGCGTCGGAGGCGTCTCGTACGGCACCGGCACCGGCCGCAGCAAGAAGGAAGCGGAGCAGCAGGCGGCCGAGTCCGCCTGGCGGGCGATCCGCTCCGCGGCGGACGAGCGGGCGAAGGCGGCGGCCGAGGTCGTGGCCCAGGCCGACGACATCGCGGTCACCCCTTCGGACACCGCCCCGGCCTGACGCCGAGGACCTGCCGCCCCCGGGCCCCCGCGAGGGGACGCGGGGGCGGTTTCGGTGTGTTGCCGGGTGGGGGCCCGGGGGGCTTCTCGCGCAGTTCGCCGCGCCCGCCCCCAAGCATCAGGCCCTGTGGGCCTGAAAAGCACGGGGCGCAGCCCCTGCTTTCCAGGGGCGCGGGGAACTGCGCGAGAAGCCCCACCGGACCCGCACCCACCCCCGACCGACACCCCCCACCCCCCTCGCCCAACCTCCGGAGGACCCCGTGCCAGAACTCCCCGAGGTCGAGGTCGTCCGCCGCGGCCTGGAGCGCTGGGTGGCGCACCGCACCGTCGCCGACGTCGAGGTGCTGCACCCCCGGGCGATCCGCCGGCACCTGGCCGGCCCGGAGGACTTCGCGCTCCGGCTGAAGGGCCACCGCATCGGGGAGCCCAGCAGGCGCGGCAAGTACCTGTGGCTGCCGGTGGAGGACACCGGGATCGCCGTCCTCGCCCACCTCGGCATGAGCGGCCAACTGCTCGTGCAGCCGCACGAGACGGCCGACGAGAAGCACCTGAGGATCCGCGTCCGCTTCGCGGACGACCTCCGCACCGAACTCCGCTTCGTCGACCAACGCACCTTCGGCGGACTGTCGTTGCACGACACCACCCCCGACGGCCTGCCGGACGTCATCGCGCACATCGCCCGCGACCCCCTCGACCCGCTGTTCGACGCGGAGGCCTTCCACCAGGCACTGCGCCGGAAGCGTACGACCATCAAACGGGCCCTGCTGGACCAGTCGTTGATCAGCGGGGTCGGCAACATCTACGCCGACGAGGCGCTCTGGCGGTCGAGGCTGCACTACGAGCGCCCCACCGCCGGCTTCACCCGCCCCCGCACCACCGAACTCCTCGGCCACGTACGGGACGTGATGAACGCGGCCCTCGCGGTGGGCGGCACGAGCTTCGACAGCCTGTACGTCAACGTGAACGGCGAGTCGGGGTACTTCGACCGCTCGCTGGACGCGTACGGCCGTGAGGGCCTGCCCTGTCGCCGCTGTGCCACACCGATGCGACGGCGGCCCTGGATGAACAGGTCCAGCTACTTCTGCCCGACGTGTCAGCGGGCTCCGCGCGCCTCGTCGTAACGCGCGCGGGCCTTGAGCACGTCCTCCATGCGGTCCTCCACACAGGTGATGAGGGACAGCAGGCGCTCGGAGACCTCGCGGCCGAGCGGAGTGAGGCTGTAGTCGACGCGGGGCGGGTTGGTGGGCTGGGCCTCGCGGTGCACCAGGCCGTCCCGCTCCAGGGCGTGCAGGGTCTGGGAGAGCATCTTCTCGCTGACGCCGTCGACGCGGCGCCGCAACTCGTTGAAGCGGAGCGAGCTGTCGTGCAACGCGCCCAGCGTGAGCCCGCCCCAGCGGCCGGTGATGTGCTCCAGGGTGCCCCGCGACGGGCAGTTCCTGGCGAACACGTCGAAGGCCAGCTGGTCGAGGTTCCAGGCGTCCGCGCCCGCGGCGGCCTGCGCGGGCGTCACGGCACTCTGCGCGGCTGATTCCATACACCGAGCATACGCCGACGCAGCGCTAACCAGAAGGTCGCACTAACTTTTGGTTAGCGAGTGCCGTCCGGGTGATGTCTCAGTAGCCGAAGTCCTGCGTCCACCACGGTCCGCCGTCGCCCAGGTGGACACCGACGCCGAGGGTCTTGAAGTCGCAGTTCAGGATGTTCGCCTTGTGGCCGGGGCTGTTCATCCAGGCCTCCATGACCGCCTCGGCGGTGGCCTGGCCGCGGGCGATGTTCTCGCCGCCCAGCCCGGTGATCCCGAGGGCCGCCGCGCGGTCCCACGGGTCGGCGCCGTCGGGGTCCGTGTGGTCGAAAAAGGCGCGCAGCGCCATGTCCTTGCTGAAGGTCTCGGCCAGCCGGGAAAGGTCGCTGTCGGCCGCTACCGGGCTGCAGCCGGCCTTCGCCCGCTCCTCGTTGACGAGCAGGAGGACCGCGGCCTCGGCCTGGGTCTCGGTGGAGACCTCCACCGGAGACGTCTTGTCCTTCCCCTTCTCCTTGTCCTTGCCCTTTTCCTTGGTGGGCTCGGAGGACGGAGTCCTGGTCTTCTCGGAGCCGGAGCCCTTGCCCGCCTTGTCGGAAGGAGCCTTCTCGGACGGGGTCTGCGAGGGGGCCGGGGTGCTGGACGGCGAGGCCTCGCGCTCGGCGTCACGGCTGGTGGACTCGTCCTCGCGCTGCTCCTGCGCGGCGCCGTCCGTACCGCCCTGCTGGGTGGCCGCACCGGTCGGCGAGCCGGCGGGCACCACCGTCTCGTTGCTGCTGCCCCCGCTGACCGCGTACTTGTCGCCACCCGGCAGCACTCCGGTGGCCACCGCGACGGTGCCGAGGGCGACGGCGGCGGACACGCCGAGAAGGCCGGTCTTCACCGGGGTCACGGTCCGCTTCTTGCGCCGGCGCGAGCCACCGCCGCGCGCTGCGGCCTGGGCGTCGGCCTCCAGGACCGCGGCGAACCCGTACAGGTTCTCCGGACCGTAGTGGGGCTCTTCGGAAGTGAAGCCCGTGTCGGTGACCCCGGCGGCGCGGCCCCCCCTGGCGGCGCGGCCGGCGGCGGAGCGTCGGTGGCGTCCCATGTCTTGGCCTTCCTCGTCCTTGCGGTGTCCTGCGTCAACGTTGGGGATGTTGTCAACGTTGTGATCGTCGCCTTCACGAATCTCACACGAAGGAGTGAGTTTCATATGAGATTCATTGGGTCGGGACGGTACAGCATGGCGCCGGGGGAGGGAGAGACCCGTGGGACATTGGCCCGTTAGCGTGCAGGCATGAGCGAGGATGTACGGCTGGTCACCTGGGTCCGCGGACGGGTGCAAGGGGTGGGTTTCCGCTGGTTCACGCGGGCTCGGGCGCTGGAGATCGGCGGACTGAGTGGTTTTGCTCTCAATTTGGCCGATGGACGGGTCCAGGTGGTCGCCGAGGGCCCTCGTGAGGCGTGCGAAGGGCTCCTGGGGTGGCTCCAGAGTGACGACACGCCCGGGCGCGTGGACGGCGTCACCGAGATCTGGGACACACCCCGAGGGGGCTACGACGGCTTCGCCATCCGCTGACCGTGTCGTGCGGAGCGGGCTGGGCGAGGGGGAACGGTGCGCCAGCGGCATATGCCAGGAGCATGCACACAACAGAAATGTGCAGGTGATTGCCAAGGCGGGTTTGTCATGGCACTCTCCGAAGAGACGATGATCCCCTCGCTCCGCCGGTCAGGAGAGGTCCCCGAACCGCCGCAGCGTCGCCCGCTCGGGGCCGCGCGGCAGAGGGATGCCCGTCAATGCGGGGCGTGATCGTGTTGACCGTCAAACTTTTTGGTGAGACGCTAAAAGCAACCCCGCGCACCTTAGCTGTTTGGCATGAAGACGGCAGCAAAAATTCAACAGTGCCAAGCATCGCGGGTGCGATTCCCTCACGACCCACACCGCTTCGGTCGGTCACTCAGTGTGGAGGACCATCCATCATGGCAAAGGCGCTTCTCGGTTACGTCGGCGGCTCCGACCCGCGACTCCTCGCCGAGATGCGACGGCTCCAGCAGCGTGTCCAGGACCTGGAATCCGAACTCGGACGCATCCAGGCGGAGAACGACGCGCTGACGGCTGCCGCTTCTCACGACTCGCTCATGGAGCTCGACGCACGCCAGGCGGAGCCTGCGCTCACCTGATCACTGCATCGCACACGACAGACAGCAGTGGTTGGGCTGCCCGTATCAACCGCTAAGTTGTCAGATCTCCAAGGGACGCCTTCTCACGAGGCGTCCCTTCTTTCTTTCCCGACCCCTCGACCGGCGTCCCTGACCGACGCCCGACTTCTTGACGTGTCCGAGGGCCGACGACCCCCGGAAGACTTCAGAAGAACCCCCCGAACTTCCTCACACTCCTTAACGTCTGATGTGCCCTGCACGTTCATGTGCGAAACCGCGCGTTCATGGAGTGGGACAAGGCCGGAAGGTAGAGTCCGGCGGCGTGCACCTCAAGGCCCTGACCCTTCGCGGGTTCAAGTCGTTCGCCTCGGCGACCACGCTCCGGTTCGAGCCGGGCATCACGTGCGTCGTCGGACCGAACGGCTCGGGCAAGTCCAACGTCGTGGACGCGCTCAGCTGGGTCATGGGCGAACAGGGCGCGAAATCACTGCGCGGCGGCAAGATGGAGGACGTCATCTTCGCCGGCACCACCGGGCGCCCCCCGCTCGGCCGCGCCGAGGTGTCCCTGACCATCGACAACTCCGACGGGGCCCTGCCCATCGAGTACGCCGAGGTCACGATCACGCGGATCATGTTCCGCAACGGCGGCAGCGAGTACCAGATCAACGGTGACACCTGCCGCCTCCTCGACATCCAGGACCTGCTCTCCGACTCCGGCATCGGCCGCGAGATGCACGTCATCGTCGGCCAGGGCCAGCTCGACTCCGTCCTGCACGCCGATCCCATGGGCCGCCGCGCCTTCATCGAGGAGGCCGCCGGAGTCCTCAAGCACCGCAAGCGCAAGGAGAAGGCGCTGCGGAAACTGGACGCGATGCAGGCCAACCTGGCCCGCGTCCAGGACCTCACCGACGAACTCCGCCGCCAGCTCAAGCCGCTGGGCCGGCAGGCCGCCGTCGCCCGCCGGGCCGCGGTCATCCAGGCGGACCTGCGGGACGCACGGCTGCGACTGCTGGCCGACGACCTCGTCCGGCTCCGGGCGGCGCTGCGCACCGAGGTCGCCGACGAGGCCGCGCTCAAAGCGCGCAAGGAGGCCGCCGAGACCGAGCTGAAGAAGGCGCTCCTGCGCGAGTCGCAACTGGAGGGCGAGGTACGGCGGCTGGCCCCGCGCCTCCAGCGGGCCCAGGAGACCTGGTACGAACTGTCGCAGCTCGCCGAACGGGTGCGCGGCACGATCTCCCTGGCCGACGCCCGGGTCAAGAGCGCCACGTCCGCCTCCCCCGAGGAGCGGCGCGGCCGTGACCCCGAGGACATGGAGCGCGAGGCCGCCCGCGTCCGCGAACAGGAGGCCGAACTCGAAGCGGCCCTGGAGGCGGCCGAGCGCGCCCTGGAGGACACGGTCGAGCACCGGGCCGAGCTGGAGCGCGAACTGATGGTCGAGGAGCGGCGGCTGAAGGACGTGGCCCGGTCCATCGCCGACCGCCGCGAGAGCCTCGCCCGGCTGAACGGCCAGGTCAACGCCGCCCGCTCCCGTGCGGCCTCCGCCCAGGCCGAGATCGACCGGCTCGCCGTGGCCCGCGACGAGGCACAGGAGCGTGCCGTCACCGCCCAGGAGGAGTACGAGGCGCTGCAGGCCGAGGTCGACGGCCTCGACGCCGGCGACTCCGAGCTGGCCGAACTGCACGACGCCGCCAAGCGCGCCCTCGCCGAGGCCGAGTCCGCCGTCACCGCGGCCCGGGAGGCCACCACCACTGCCGAACGCCGCCGCGCCGCCACCCAGGCCCGCCACGAAGCCCTTGCGCTGGGCCTGCGCCGCAAGGACGGCACGGGCGCGCTGCTCGCCGCGAAGGACCGGCTCGGGGGCCTGCTGGGACCGGCCGCCGGGCTGCTCACGGTCACTCCCGGCCACGAGGTCGCCCTGGCGGCGGCCTTCGGCGCGGCGGCCGACGCGATCGCCGTGAGCACCCCCGCCTCGGCCGCCGAGGCCATCCGCCTGCTGCGCAAACAGGACGCGGGACGGGCGGCACTGCTGCTGGCGGGGGCACCGGAGGACCCGGAGCCGTCCCGGAGGGACGCGGGGGACCGCGCGACCGGCCTCGACGAAGCCGCGCGCGGGCCCCGGCCGCTTCCCGCGTCCCCCACCGCACACGTCGCGGCCGACCTCGTCCGCGGCCCCTGCGACCTCATGCCCGCCGTACGCCGTCTGCTCCACCGCGTCGTCGTGGTCGACACCCTCGAAGACGCCGAGGAGCTCGTCTACGCGCGCCCCGACCTCACCGCCGTCACCGCCGAGGGCGACCTCCTCGGGGCGCACTTCGCGCACGGCGGGTCCGCCGGCGCGCCCAGCCTGCTGGAGGTGCAGGCGTCCGTCGACGAGGCGGCGGCTGAGCTGGAGGAACTGGCCGTACGGTGCGAGGAGTTGGCCGAGGTCCAGCGGAGCGCGGTCGAGTCGCGGCGGGAGCGGGCCGCGCTCGTGGAGGAGCTGGGCGAGCGGCGCCGGGCGGCGGAGCGGGAGAAGTCCGCGGTCGCCCAGCGGCTCGGGCGGCTGGCCGGGCAGGCGAGGGGCGCCGCCGGGGAGGCCGAGCGGTCCACGGCCGCCGCCGCACGCGCCCAGGACGCGCTCGACAGAGCTGCGGAGGAAGCCGAGGAACTGGCCGAACGGCTCGCGGTGGCCGAGGAGATGCCCGTGGAGGAGGAGCCGGACACCTCCGTACGGGACCGGCTCGCGGCGGACGGGGCCAACGCGCGCCAGACCGAGATGGAGGCCCGGCTCCAGGTGCGGACGCACGAGGAGCGGGTCAAAGGGCTCACGGGGCGCGCGGACTCGCTCGACCGGGCCGCGCGCGCCGAGCGCGAGGCGCGGGCGCGCGCCGAGCAGCGCAGGGCCCGGCTGCGGCACGAGGCGGCCGTCGCCGAAGCCGTCGCGTCCGGCGCCCGGCAACTGCTCCGCCATGTCGAGGTCTCCCTCGCCCGGGCGGCGGAGGAACGCACCGCCGCCGACGCCGCCAAGGCGCGCCGGGAGCAGGAGCTCGCGCGGGCCCGTGGCGAGGGGCGCGATCTCAAGGCCGAGATGGACAAGCTGACCGACTCCGTCCACCGGGGCGAGGTGCTCGGCGCCGAGAAGCGGATGCGGATCGAGCAGCTGGAGACCAAGGCGCTGGAGGAGCTGGGCGTCGAGCCGGAAGGGCTGGTCGCGGAGTACGGGCCCGACCAGCTCGTACCGCCGTCGCCGCCGGCCGAGGGCGAGGAGCTGCCGGAGGACCCGGAGCACCCCCGCAACCAGCCGAAGACCTTCCACCGGGCCGAGCAGGAGAAGCGGCTCCGGGCGGCCGAGCGGGCGTACCAGCAGCTCGGCAAGGTCAATCCGCTGGCGCTGGAGGAGTTCGCGGCGCTGGAGGAGCGGCACAAGTTCCTCAGCGAGCAGCTGGAGGACCTGAAGAAGACCCGCGCCGACCTGCTCCAGGTGGTGAAGGAGGTCGACGAACGCGTCGAGCAGGTCTTCACCGAGGCCTTCTGGGACACCGCGCGGGAGTTCGAGGGGGTGTTCTCCCGGCTCTTCCCCGGCGGGGAGGGGCGGCTGATCCTCACCGACCCGGACAACATGCTCACCACGGGCGTGGACGTCGAGGCCCGGCCGCCGGGCAAGAAGGTCAAGCGGCTGTCGCTGCTCTCCGGCGGTGAGCGGTCGCTGACCGCCGTCGCGATGCTCGTGTCGATCTTCAAGGCCCGCCCCAGCCCCTTCTATGTGATGGACGAGGTCGAGGCGGCGCTCGACGACACCAATCTGCAGCGGCTGATCCGGATCATGCAGGAGCTGCAGGAGGCCTCACAGCTGATCGTGATCACCCACCAGAAGCGGACGATGGAAGTCGCCGACGCGCTCTATGGCGTGTCCATGCAGGGTGACGGTGTGTCGAAGGTCATCAGCCAGCGGCTGCGTTAGCCGTTCCGGTCCACGGGTAGACGAGGGCCGTCGCGGAGTTCTCCGCGTCCGGGCCGGGTCCCGGTGCAGCCTCTTCAATACTTGAATCCAAACTCCTCGCCAGTTCGTCGCATTCCCCGCATATGGATCCCTGGCCCCCTCTTGACTTCGAAACTTGAAGGCATATTCTCTGCGGCGTTGCCTTTACCTTCAAAGCGGAAGGTCCCCCCACGTGACCAGCACTGCGCAGGCGTCCAAGTCAGGAGCGCGCGAAGGCCAGCCCGACCATCTCTCACACGTGATCTTCATCGCGGCGGCGGCCGCGATGGGCGGTTTCCTCTTCGGCTACGACAGTGCCGTGATCAACGGCGCCGTCGAAGCGATCCGGCACCGCTACGACATCGGCTCCACGGCTCTGGCCCAGGTCATCGCCGTCGCGCTCATCGGCTGCGCCGTCGGCGCGGCCACGGCCGGCCGGATAGCCGACCGCATCGGCCGTATCCGGTGCATGCAGATAGCCGCGGCCCTCTTCACGGTGAGCGCCGTCGGCTCCGCGCTCCCCTTCGCGCTGTACGACCTCGCCTTCTGGCGGATCGTCGGCGGCTTCGCCATCGGCATGGCGTCGGTCATCGGCCCCGCCTACATCGCCGAGGTCGCCCCGCCCGCCTACCGGGGACGGCTCGGTTCGTTCCAGCAGGCCGCGATCGTCGTCGGTATCGCCATCTCCCAGCTGGTCAACTGGGGCATCCTGAACGCCGCCGACGGCGACCAGCGCGGTGAGCTGCTCGGCCTGGAGGCCTGGCAGATCATGCTCGGCGTCATGGTCGTCCCGGCCGTGCTGTACGGGCTGCTCTCCTTCGCGATCCCCGAGTCCCCGCGCTTCCTGATCTCCGTCGGCAAGGACGAGCGCGCCCGTGAGGTGCTCGCCGAGGTCGAGGGCAAGGAGGTCGACCTGGACGCGCGGGTCGCCGAGATCGAGTCGGCCATGCACCGCGAGCACAAGTCGACCTTCAAGGACCTGCTCGGCGGCAGCTTCCTCTTCAAGCCGATCGTCTGGATCGGCATCGGACTGTCGGTCTTCCAGCAGTTCGTCGGCATCAACGTCGCCTTCTACTACTCCGCGACGCTCTGGCAGTCCGTCGGTGTCGACCCGAGCGAGTCGTTCTTCTACTCCTTCACGACCTCGATCATCAACATCGTCGGCACCGTCATCGCGATGATCTTCGTGGACCGGATCGGCCGCAAGCCGCTCGCCCTGATCGGCTCCGTCGGCATGGTCGTGGGCCTGGCGCTGGAGGCCTGGGCCTTCTCCTTCGACCTCGTCGACGGCAAGCTCCCCGCCACCCAGGGCTGGGTCGCCCTGGTCGCCGCCCATGTCTTCGTCCTCTTCTTCGCCCTCTCCTGGGGTGTGGTCGTCTGGGTCATGCTCGGCGAGATGTTCCCGAACCGGCTGCGTGCCGCCGCCCTGGGTGTGGCCGCCTCCGCGCAGTGGATCGCCAACTGGGCCATCACCGCCAGCTTCCCGTCCCTGGCCGACTGGAACCTCTCGGTGACGTACGTGATCTACACGGTCTTCGCCGCGCTCTCCATCCCCTTCGTCCTCAAGTTCGTGAAGGAGACGAAGGGCAAGGCGCTGGAGGAGATGGGCTAGCCCGTCGGCCACCCGCCTCGCCGAGTTCGAGGAGAGGGGCCAAGTCCCCGCTGCCCCTCTCCTCGTACCCCTTCGTGCTCGGCGGCCGAGTTGCTCGGCGGCCGAGTTGCTCGGCGGTCGAGTTGCTCAGCCGCCGAGACGCGGCAGCACTCGCTCGGCGAACAGGCGCAGCCCCCGCCGGCCCTCCTCGACCGGCATCCCGCCGGCCAGCGGATGCAGGACGTAGGTGTCCAGGCCCAGCGCCACGCACTCGTCCGGCGTGACGATCCGGTACACGCCCTCCGCGCGCAGCTCCGCCACCGTCGCCGCCCCCGACCGCACCGCCGAGCGGATGCCGGCCGACTGCCAGGAGGCGTACGTGCGCGCCTCGTGCAGGAAGTGCGCGCCGTACTCGGCCCATGCCCGGTCCGGATCCTCCGCGACGTGCAGCAGCGGGGTCTCGGCGGCGGGCATCATCGTCCACCCCTCGGTGCCGTACTCCACGAGCCGCTCCTTGTAGTACGCCTCCAGCTCCGGCAGGTGCGCGCTCGGGAAGAAGGGGAGCCCGAGCCGGGCAGCCCTGCGGGCCGCGGCCTTCGACGAGCCGCCGACCAGGAGCAGCGGATGCGGCTCGGTCCCCGGACGCGGGGTGACCCGGACCGTGCGCCCCCGGTACGCGAACGGCTCGCCCGTCCACGCCCGCAGCAACGTCTCCAGCACCTCGTCCTGAAGCTTCCCGCGGCTTTTCCAGTCGACGTCGAACTGCGCGTACTCCTGCGGTCGGTACCCGATCCCGGCGACGGTCACCAGCCGTCCGCCACTCACCAGATCCAGTACGGCGATGTCCTCGGCCAGCCGCAGCGGGTCGTGCAGCGGGCCGATCACCGCCGACACCGTGACCGTGATCCGACGGGTGGCCCCGAACACCGCTCCCGCGAACACGAACGGCGACGGCAGCCAGTTGTTCTCGACCCCGTGGTGCTCCTCCGTCTGGACGGTGGAGATGCCCTGTTCATCGGCGTACGCGGCCATCTCCAGGGCGGCCCGGTAGCGGGCCCGGAGCGAGGCGGGCGTGGCGCCGGGCTCGACCAGATTGAAACGGACGACCGTGACGGGCATGGGGGACCCCCTTCGGGCGGCTGTGGAGGGGGACGTTAGCTGACGTATCGTCAGGTATCCAGGGGTGAGGAAGGGCAGCGTGCCCCGTACGGCGACCGAACACCGCGCGGGGTGGTCCCGCATACTGGTGCCGTTATGGAACTCATCCTTGCTGTAGTCATCGCCGTGGTCGTGCTCGGCGTGCTGGGCGGGCTCGTCGTAGGCGGCCGCAGGAAGAAATCGCTGCCCCCGGCGCCCCCCACGACACCCGACATCACCGCACCCCCGGCCGAGCCGCACGTCGGCGACGAGGCCGAGACCCCGCGCGACGAGCCGCGCAGAACGATCGAGGAGGTGGACCTCCCGGCCGGCACGGCGACCCCGCCCGTCGCCGTCGAGGAGCCGTCGGTCGTGGAGGCTCCCGCGATCGAGATCCCCGAGCCGACCGCCGGCCGTCTGGTGCGGCTGCGGGCCCGGCTCTCCCGCTCGCAGAACGCGCTCGGCAAGGGGCTGCTCACGCTCCTCTCGCGCGAGCACCTCGACGACGACACCTGGGAGGAGATCGAGGACACCCTCCTCACCGCCGACGTCGGCGTCCAGCCCACCCAGGAGCTGGTCGAACGGCTGCGCGAGCGGGTGAGGGTGCTCGGCACCCGCACCCCGGCCGAGCTGCGCACCCTGCTGCGCGAGGAACTGCTGCAGATCCTCGTCCCCGAGTTCGACCGCGCGGTCAACACCGACTCGCCGCTCGACACCCCGGGCATCGTGATGGTCGTCGGCGTCAACGGCACCGGCAAGACCACCACCACCGGCAAGCTCGCCCGCGTCCTCGTCGCCGACGGCAAGAACGTGGTCCTCGGCGCCGCGGACACCTTCCGGGCCGCCGCCGCCGACCAGCTGCAGACCTGGGGCGAGCGGGTCGGGGCGCGTACCGTGCGCGGTCCCGAGGGCGGCGACCCCGCCTCCATCGCCTTCGACGCCGTCAAGGAGGGCATCGAGGAGGGCGCCGACGTCGTCCTCATCGACACCGCCGGTCGGCTGCACACCAAGACCGGCCTCATGGACGAGCTCGGCAAGGTCAAGCGGGTCGTCGAGAAGCACGCGCCGCTGGACGAGATCCTGCTCGTCCTCGACGCCACCACCGGTCAGAACGGTCTCGTGCAGGCCCGCGTCTTCGCCGAGGTCGTCGACGTCACCGGCATCGTCCTCACCAAGCTCGACGGCACCGCCAAGGGCGGCATCGTCATCGCGGTCCAGCGCGAGCTGGGCGTACCCGTCAAGCTCATCGGTCTGGGAGAGGGCGCGGACGACCTGGCACCGTTCGAGCCGGAGGCGTTCGTGGACGCGCTCATCGGCGAATGACCCCGTGGACCATTTACGAAAATCCGTAGGTGCTCGAAGAAGCGCCCGCCCCCGAGACGCGGTCGGGGACGGGCGCTTCGCCGTGTACGTACCGGGGGCGACCGAGGTCAGGCCCGTGACCGGTGGGCCACGTACGCCAGGGTCCCCAGCAGCAGGCGCGCGGCCGGCGGCTTCGTCGCCGAGTCGAGGTCGGGGGAGCGGAGCCAGCTGACCGGGCCGAGGCCGCCGCGGTCGGAGGGCGGGGCGGTGACATGGCTGCCGGGGCCGAGCCCGCGCAGGTCGAGAGCGGACGGGTCGTCCCAGCCCATGCGGTAGAGCAGAGTGGACAGCTCGGCGGCGGAACCCGGGGCGACGAAGAAGTGGGCGCGGCCCTCGGGGGTGGCGATCACGGGGCCGACGGGCAGGCCCATGCGTTCGAGACGGACGAGTGCGTGCCGGCCCGCGGACTCGGCGACCTCGATCACGTCGAAGGAGCGGCCCACCGGCAGCATCACGGCGGCTCCGGGGAACTCGGCCCAGGCCTCGGTCACCTCGTCGAGAGTGGCTCCGGCACGGACGGGGGGAGCGAAATCGAGTGGATGCGCGCCGGGCGCCGAACAGGTCGTCCTGCCGCACGAGCACGCGCCCGAAGCCGTCCGCGCGCCGGGGACGACGTCCCATCCCCAGAGCCCGGTGTACTCGGCCACAGCCGTGCACTCCGAGGTACGGCCGCGCCGACGCGTGCCGGATCGCATCTCCCGAATGCCGCCGATCGTGAAGCCCATGCCCCCTCCAACGGGTCCAGCGCGCCGGTGGTTACGCGACGGAGTCGGAAGGCGACGCTCTGCTTCCATGTGGGCGCCCCGCGTGAGCGGCGCACTACGGCGCTCCCGGTGGCGCGCTCGACTACGCGCGCCCCTGAATGCTTCGCTCCGCCCACTTCTGGCCGTCTGATGTCAAGTGAATCGCGTACGGGCGACCGTAGGTTCATTCGAAGGGGTGGCGAATGGTGGCGTTTCCGGAATCGCCGTGGCCGGACGCGTGATCGTAGGATTACTTTGAGTGCACGAGACCTGGGGACGTACACGCTCGTGGGTATGCCGGAGGCAAGTCGTCTTTCCGTTCGATGGGTGACGGGAGTCGGACGTACGGCGCGGTAACCGGCATTCTGTTAGGGCTTGCGCACACAGCGCACAGGTGGTTTCAGGGATGGGGGCGTTCCAGTGGGCGGCAACGGCGGAAGTGGTACGAACGCTGAGAAGCGCCCGAACGAACTCCTGGGCTCGTGGTTCGTGCGCAGCGGCTGGTCCAAGGGCGAGCTGGCCCGGCAGGTGAACCGCCGGGCGCGTCAGCTCGGCGCCAACCACATCTCCACCGACACCTCGCGCGTACGGCGCTGGCTCGACGGCGAGAACCCGCGCGAGCCGATTCCCCGGATCCTGTCCGAGCTGTTCTCCGAGCGGTTCGGCTGCGTCGTCGCCGTGGAGGACCTGGGGCTGCGCGCGGCCCATCAGTCCCCCTCCGTCTCCGGTGTCGACCTGCCCTGGACGGGCCCGCAGACCGTGGCGCTGATCAGCGAGTTCTCGCGCAGCGACCTGATGCTGGCGCGGCGCGGCTTCCTCGGGAGCTCGCTCGCCCTCTCCGCGGGCCCGGCCCTGATCGAGCCGATGCAGCGCTGGCTCGTCCCCGCACTCCCCGCCCCGCGCGCGGAGCCCGAGCCGTCGGCCGCCGCGCGCCGCGCCGGCCGGCTCTCCCAGCCGGAGCTGGACCTCCTCGAATCCACCACCGTGATGTTCCGGCAGTGGGACGCCCAGTGCGGCGGAGGTCTGCGCCGCAAGGCCGTCGTCGGTCAGCTGCACGAGGTGACCGACCTCCTTCAGGAGCCCCAGCCCGAGGCCACCACCCGGCGGCTGTTCAAGGTCGCCGCCGAGCTGGCCGAGCTGGCCGGCTGGATGAGCTACGACATCGGCCTGCAGCCCACCGCGCAGAAGTACTTCGTCCTCGCCCTCCACGCGGCCAAGGAGGCGGGCGACAAGCCCCTCGGCTCGTACGTCCTGTCCAGCATGAGCCGCCAGATGATCCACCTCGGCCGGCCCGAGGACGCCCTCGAACTGGTCCATCTCGCCCAGTACGGCAGCCGCGAGTGCGCGAGCCCGCGGACCCAGTCGATGCTGTATGCGATGGAGGCCCGCGCCTACGCCAACATGGGCCAGCCCGGAAAGTGCAAACGGGCCGTGCGGATGGCCGAGGACGTCTTCGCCGACGCCGAGGAGTGGGACGACCCGGACCCCGACTGGATCCGCTTCTTCAACGAGGCCGAACTGCACGGAGAGAACTCCCACTCCTACCGCGACCTCGCCTACGTCGCCGGCCGCAGCCCCGCCTACGCCTCCCTCGCCGAGCCCGTGATGCGCCGGGCCGTCGAGCTGTTCTCCACGGACACCGAACACCAGCGGTCCTACGCGCTGAACCTCATCGGCATGGCCACCGTGCATCTGCTCCAGCGTGAGCCCGAGCAGGGGGCGGACATGGCCAAGCAGGCCATGGAGACCGCGAAGAAGGTGCGCTCCGAGCGGGTGAACACCCGTATCCGCAAGACCGTCGACACGGCCGTACGGGAGTTCGGCGGTCTTGCCGAGGTCGTGGACCTCACCGACCAGCTCGCCGTCCACCTCCCCGAGACCGCCGAGGCGGTCTGACCCCGGCCCCGCCCTCCGCGGGCCACGCTGCTCCGGCCACGGCCGGCCATCCCGACTGCCCGACTCGGCTCCCCCATGCCAGGTCATCGGATGGTCTGCCGTGGCCGGTCCGTTCGGGGCGGCTCCACCGGAAGTTCCATCGGATACGAAACCGTTATGCGCGAAGGGCCCCGCAGAGGCTGGGCCCCACACGGGATGCATCCTCCGCGATTAACGTTTCACCTGTCTGTAACGTGATGGGTGCCTTCGTCACGTCCGGGAAACATTTCCAAACTCCCGGCGAAACGGTGCTGCGTCAGTCTCCTCAGCACAGTCGGCCCTCCCCGATAGCTCCCCAGCTTCCGCATCCGCACGGGCCGTTCCGACCACGAGGAGATACCGGCATTGAACGGCACAGATACCGGATTCGTATTGATCAGTGCGGCGCTCGTCATGGTGATGACGCCGGGCCTGGCGCTCTTCTACGGCGGCATGGTCCGTGCCAAGAGCGTGCTGAACATGCTGATGATGTCCTTCATCTCGCTGGGCATCGTCAGCATCCTGTGGGTGCTGTTCGGGTACTCACTCGCCTTCAGCGGTGACGTCGGCCACTTCATCGGCAACCTCGACGCCATCGGTCTCAAGGGCATCGACGTCACGAGCACGGTCGACAGCTTCGTCACCAACGCCAAGGGCGAGCCGCACAAGATCGCCGCGTTCTCGTTCATCCTCTTCCAGATGCTGTTCGCGGTCATCACCCCGGCCCTGATGAGCGGCGCGCTCGCCGACCGCGTCAAGTTCAGCGCCTGGATGATCTTCGTCGCGCTCTGGGTCACCCTCGCCTACTTCCCGGTCGCGCACTGGGTCTGGGCGCCGGGCGGCTGGCTCTTCGACATGGGCGTCATCGACTTCGCCGGTGGTACCGCGGTCCACATCAACGCCGGTGTCGGCGCGCTCGCCGCGGTCCTCGTCGTCGGCAAGCGGATCGGCTTCAAGAAGGACCCGATGCGGCCGCACAGCCTGCCACTGGTCCTGATCGGCACCGCCCTGCTGTGGTTCGGCTGGTTCGGCTTCAACGCCGGCTCCTGGCTCGGTGTCGACGGCACGACCGCCCGTATGGCGATCAACACACAGGTCGCGACGGCCGCGGCCATCATCGGCTGGCTGATCTACGAGCGCATCCGTCACGGCGCGTTCACCACCCTCGGTGCCTGCTCCGGCGCCGTCGCCGGCCTCGTGGCGATCACCCCCTCCGGCGGTCACGTCAACGCCTTCGGCGCCATACTGATCGGCATCGTCGCCGGCGCGGTCTGCTCCTGGGCCGTCAGCCTCAAGTACAAGCTGGGCTACGACGACTCCCTCGACGTCGTCGGTGTCCACCTGGTGGGCGGTGTGCTCGGCACCCTGATGGTCGGCTTCCTGGCCACCGACGGGATCGGCGGCCTCGACCAGTTCGGCAAGCAGGCCACCGGCGCCTTCTCGGTCATGGGCTACACCTTCGTGGTGACCTGGCTCATCGCCTTCGCCATCCAGAAGACGATCGGCTTCCGGGCGTCCGAGGAGGACGAGGTCACCGGTGTCGACCAGGCCCAGCACGCCGAGACCGCGTACGACTTCTCATCGGCCGCCGGTTCGCACATCTCCAGCAGCAACACGAGCAGCGTCGCTGCCCCTGAGAGCAAGAAGGTCGAGGCATGAAGCTGATCACCGCCGTCGTCAAGCCGCACCGGCTCGACGAGATCAAGGAAGCCCTGCAGGCCTTCGGGGTGCACGGCCTTACGGTGACCGAGGCCAGTGGGTACGGTCGGCAGCGCGGCCACACGGAGGTGTACCGGGGTGCCGAGTACACGGTGGACCTGGTACCCAAGATCCGTATCGAGGTGCTCGCCGAGGACGACGACGCCGAGCAGCTGATCGACGTCATCGTCAAGGCCGCCCGCACCGGCAAGATCGGTGACGGCAAGGTCTGGTCCCTCCCGGTCGAGACGGCCGTTCGGGTCCGGACCGGTGAGCGCGGCCCGGACGCGCTCTGATCGAAGAGAAGAACAGGAGTCGCTGGGTGACGAGTACGGACGTACGTACGGATGCAGAGGACTCGGGACCCAGCGGCTATGCGGCGGCCCGGCTGCGCCTCCTCCAGGAGGAGGCGCAGTCCGGGCCGCCGCGCCGTTCGGCCCTCGCGGAGCTGACCGACGACTGGCTCGCGGGCCTTTTCGGAGCGGGTGCCGCCGAGTCGCGCGGGGTCTCCCTCGTGGCCGTCGGCGGATACGGGCGCGGTGAACTCTCGCCCCGCAGCGATCTCGACCTGCTGCTCCTGCACGACGGGTCCGACGAACGGGCGGTGGCCGCGCTGGCCGACCGCATCTGGTACCCCGTGTGGGACCTGGGGCTGGCCCTCGACCACTCCGTGCGCACCCCCGCCGAGGCCCGCAGAACGGCCGGCGAGGACCTCAAGGTGCAACTCGGGCTGCTGGACGCCCGCCACATCGCCGGTGATCTGGGCCTGACCGCGGGGCTGCGGACCTCCATCCTCGCCGACTGGCGCAACCAGGCGCCCAAGCGCCTCCCGGAACTGCAGGAGCTGTGCGCCGAGCGGGCCGAGCGGCAGGGGGAGCTGCAGTATCTGCTGGAGCCCGACCTCAAGGAGGCGCGCGGCGGACTGCGCGACGCCACCGCCCTGCGCGCCGTCGCCGCCTCATGGCTCGCCGACGCCCCGCGCGAGGGTCTCGCCGACGCCCGCCGCCGGCTCCTCGACGTGCGGGACGCACTGCATCTGACCACCGGGCGCGCGACGGACCGGCTCGCCCTCCAGGAACAGGACCAGGTCGCCGCCGAACTGGGGCTGCTGGACGCCGACACCCTGCTGCGCCAGGTGTACGAGGCCGCCCGCGTCATCTCGTACGCCAGTGATGTGACCTGGCGTGAAGTGGGGCGCGTGCTGCGGTCGCGCGCCGTCCGGCCCCGGCTGCGCGCCATGCTGGGCGGCGGGAAGCCCGCTCCCGAGCGGTCGCCGCTGGCCGAGGGCGTGGTCGAGCAGGACGGCGAGGTGGTGCTCGCGCGGGCCGCCAAGCCCGACCGCGACCCCGTGCTGCCCCTGCGCGCCGCCGCCGCGGCCGCCCAGGCCGGACTGCCGCTCTCGCTGCACGCCGTACGGCGCCTGGCGGCCGTCGCCCGGCCGCTCCCGACGCCCTGGCCCGCCGAGGCGCGCGAACAGCTCGTCACCCTGCTCGGTTCCGGGCGCCCGACCGTCGACGTCTGGGAAGCCCTGGAGGCCGAGGGCCTCATCACGCACCTGCTGCCCGACTGGGAGCGGGTGCGCTGCCGGCCGCAGCGCAACGCCGTGCACATCTGGACCGTCGACCGGCACCTCATCGAGACCGCGGTCCAGGCCTCCGAGATGACCCGCCGGGTGCACCGGCCCGACCTCCTGCTCGTGGCCGCGCTGCTGCACGACATCGGCAAGGGCTGGCCCGGCGACCACTCCGTCGCCGGCGAGATCATCGCCAAGGACGTGGCGGCCAGGATCGGCTTCGACCGCGAGGACGTGGCGGTGCTCGCCACCCTCGTCCGCCACCACCTGCTGCTCGTCGACACGGCCACCCGGCGCGACCTGGAGGATCCGGCCACCGTCCGGTCCGTGGCCGACGCCGTCGGATCGCCGGGCACGCTCGAACTGCTGCACGCGCTGACCGAGTCGGACGCGCTGGCCACCGGACCCGCCGCCTGGTCGTCGTGGCGTGCCTCGCTCGTGTCCGAGCTGGTGCAGCGGGTCGACGCGCTGTTCGCCGGAGACGCTCCCGAGGAGCCGGAGCCCGGGGAGACCAGCGCCGAACAGGAGCGGCTCGCCATCGAGGCGTTCCGCACGGGCGGACCGGTGCTGTCGCTGCGCGCGCAGACGGAGGCCGCCGCCGACGACAAGGACGAGAAGGCCGACCCCGAGCCGCTCGGTGTGGAACTCCTCATCGCCGTACCCGACCAGGCGGGCGTCCTGCCGGCGGTCGCCGGCGTCCTCGCGATGCACCGGCTGACCGTGCGCACGGCCGAACTCGGCACGTTCGGCCTGCCCGACGGCGTCGAGGGTTCGGTGCTGCTGCTGAACTGGCGGGTGGCCGCGGAATACGGCTCGCTGCCCCAGGCTGCCAGGCTCCGCGCGGACCTCGTACGGGCCCTGGACGGGTCGCTGGACATCGCCGGGCGATTGGCCGAGCGGGACGCGGCCTATCCCCGGCGGCGGGGCGTCGTCGCACCGCCGCCCCGCGTCACGGTGGCCCCGGCCGCCTCCCGGCACGCCACGGTCATCGAGGTCCGCGCCCAGGACGCCCCCGGGCTGCTGCACCGGATCGGGCGCGCCCTGGAGGACGCGCACCTACGGGTGCGCAGCGCGCACGTCAGCACGCTGGGCGCCAACGCCGTGGACGCCTTCTACGTCACCGGCACGGACGGGGCGCCGCTGCCGGGTGACGAGGCGGCGTCGGTGGCGCGCAAGCTGGAGGAGACCCTGCGCGGCTGAGCCGCACGGGTACGGGGCCCGCCCGGCCCCGTACCCGTGCGGGCCCCGCTGCGTTCACGACTATCCACAGGGGTGGAGACCCGACCACACCCAGACAGATACCCTGGAGGGCAGCCCACCCTGCCCCCGACTCCGAGGACCGACACCGCCGTGTTCGATACGCTCTCCGATCGCCTCTCAGCGACGTTCAAGAACCTGCGCGGCAAGGGGCGCCTCTCCGAGGCGGACATCGACGCCACGGCGCGCGAGATCCGTATCGCGCTTCTCGAAGCGGACGTCGCGCTGCCCGTCGTCCGGACGTTCATCAAGAACGTCAAGGAAAGGGCACTCGGCAGCGACGTCTCCAAGGCGCTCAACCCGGCCCAGCAGGTCCTCAAGATCGTCAACGAGGAGCTGGTCGGGATCCTCGGTGGCGAGACCCGCCGGCTGCGGTTCGCCAAGAACCCGCCGACCGTGATCATGCTCGCCGGTCTGCAGGGTGCCGGTAAGACGACCCTCGCGGGCAAGCTGGGCCGCTGGCTGAAGGAGCAGGGCCACTCGCCGCTCCTCGTCGCCTGCGACCTCCAGCGCCCGAACGCGGTGAACCAGCTCAGTGTCGTCGCCGAGCGCGCGGGCGTCGCGGTCTACGCGCCCGAACCGGGCAACGGCGTGGGCGACCCGGTCAAGGTCGCCAAGGACTCCATCGAGTTCGCGAAGTCCAAGGTCCACGACATCGTGGTCGTCGACACCGCCGGCCGCCTGGGCATCGACCAGGAGATGATGCGGCAGGCCGCCGACATCCGGGACGCGGTCTCCCCGGACGAGATCCTCTTCGTCGTCGACGCGATGATCGGTCAGGACGCCGTCAACACGGCCGAGGCGTTCCGGGACGGCGTCGGCTTCGACGGCGTGGTCCTCTCCAAGCTCGACGGTGACGCCCGCGGTGGTGCCGCCCTGTCGATCGCCTCGGTCACCGGCAAGCCGATCATGTTCGCGTCGAACGGCGAGAAGCTCGACGAGTTCGACCAGTTCCACCCGGACCGGATGGCCTCCCGCATCCTCGACATGGGTGACCTGCTCACCCTGATCGAGCAGGCGGAGAAGACCTTCAGCCAGGAAGAGGCCGCCAAGATGGCGGGCAAACTGGCGTCCAAGAAGGGGCAGGACTTCACGCTCGACGACTTCCTGGCCCAGATGGAGCAGGTCAGGAAGATGGGCAGCATCAGCAAGCTGCTCGGCATGCTCCCCGGCATGGGGCAGATCAAGGACCAGATCAACAACATCGACGAGCGTGACGTCGACCGCACGGCCGCGATCATCAAGTCGATGACCCCGGCCGAGCGCCAGGAGCCGACGATCATCAACGGCTCGCGCCGCGCCCGTATCGCCAAGGGTTCCGGTGTCGAGGTCAGCGCGGTGAAGAACCTCGTGGAGCGGTTCTTCGAGGCTCGCAAGATGATGTCCCGCATGGCCCAGGGCGGCGGCATGCCCGGAATGCCGGGTATGCCCGGCATGGGCGGTGGGCCGGGCCGCAGCAAGAAGCAGCCCAAGCAGGCCAAGGGCAAGCAGCGCTCCGGCAACCCGATGAAGCGCAAGCAGCAGGAGCAGGAGGAGGCCGCCCGCCGGGCCGCCGCCGCGCAGGGCGGTGCTCTCGGGCTGCCGGGCCAGCAGGCCCCTCAGGACTTCGAGCTGCCGGACGAGTTCAAGAAGTTCATGGGCTGACCCGGCACACGGCGGACGCCGCGTGCCGGCCGGGGGGTGTGGCCGGGCGCGCGGCGCCGGGTGCCGTTGCGTGGACGGCGTGTGTGGTGATGTCGCTCGTGGTACTGGCGGTGGCAACCCCCGTACGGGATGTGTTGTTCCCCTGGGCGATGCGTCAGGTTATGGCTGCCGTGCGGCGTTTGGCCAAGCCTGAAGCGCTACCGGCCCGCTTTCTTCACACCATTCACACCCGCGTCGGCAGATGTCTCGAAGACCTTCCCAGGCCGTCCCCGAACGGGTCCGGCCTTCCCCCTTCCCCTGACCGCGCGAACGCTCCTCGGCAGGCTAGGGCGTCCGAGCGATCAGATAGCGGAACACGTTCGGCATCCACACCGTGCCGTCCCGGCGGCGGTGCGGGTGCAGGGCCTCGGTGAGTTCCTTGTCCACCTGCACCTGGTCGGTGGCCGCGATCGCCGCGTCGAACAGGCCGGTCGACAGCAGTCCCCGCACCGCGTTGTCCACGTTGGCGTAGCCGAAGGGACAGGCCACGCGTCCGGAGCCGTCCGGCCGGAGGCCGGCCCGCTGGGCCACCTCCTCCAGGTCGTCCCTGAGCGCCGGGCGCCAGCTGCCCCCGCCCCGCAGGGGATCGGCGAGCTTCGCGGCCACCCGCAGCACCGCCGACGTGGCGCAGCGCTCCGGCGGGCCCCAGCCGGCGAGGACCACGGGGGTGCCGCGTTCCGCAAGCGGGGTCGCCGAGGCGAGCAGCTCACCGAGCCCCTCGGAGTCCCCGTCCAGGCAGCCGATCGGCTCGAAGGCGGTCACCAGGTTGTACAGCGGGTCACCGGGGGCGCGGGCCGCGTCCTCGGCAACGCCCTCGACGACACGGGCGCCGGTACGCGCGCGCGTGCCCCATGCCTGCGGCCGCAGCCGCTCCCGCGCGAGTGCCACTCTCTCGGGCGCCCCCGCGTCCACGCCGGTGACCGTGGCGCCCCGGGAAGCCGCCATCAGCAGCGCGAGCCCCGAGCCGCAGCCGAGCCCGAGCAGTCGGGTGCCGGAGCCGACGTCGAGCCGCCGGTGGACGGCCTCGTACAGCGGTACCAGCATCCGTTCCTGGATCTCGGCCCAGTCACGCGCGCGTGCACGCCGGTCCACGCGAGGTAAGGCCCCCGCGCGAGGCAGTTGCTGCCGCACGAGCGTAGGTGTCATATCGAAAGCGCCCCAATCCGCCGTGAGTTGCCGTTGCCGGATTTCCTGGCCCCCGTGGCAGTGCGCGCTCGCACACCCCCCGTATGCCAGGTAACTCCGCGCCCGGCGCGCCGTCCAGGGGTCTCGGACATCGGTTTTGCGGAGTGTGGGGCCCGGCGAAAAGAATTCACATCACCGCAATATGCCCCCGTACCATCGCGCCATGGCAAAGGCACCCGTACTCACACCCCGGGCGGACGACTTCCCGCGCTGGTACCAGGATCTGATCACCAAGGCCGAGCTGGCCGACAACGGCCCGGTGCGCGGCACCATGGTGATCCGACCGTACGGGTACGGGCTGTGGGAGCGGATGCAGCAGGAGATGGACGCCCGGATCAAGGAGACGGGCACGCAGAACGCGTACTTCCCGCTCCTGATCCCGCAGTCCTACCTCACGCGCGAGGCCGAGCACGTGGAGGGCTTCGCGCCCGAGCTGGCCGTGGTGACGCACGGTGGCGGCAAGGAGCTCGAAGAGCCCGCCGTC
The DNA here is from genome assembly GCF_000383595.1 of Streptomyces bottropensis ATCC 25435. NCBI lineage: Bacteria > Bacillati > Actinomycetota > Actinomycetes > Kitasatosporales > Streptomycetaceae > Streptomyces > Streptomyces bottropensis. Next base: position 2,001,102 of record NZ_KB911581.1, read on the forward strand.
GTCCGCCCCACCTCCGAGATGATCATCAACGCCTCCTTCTCGAAGTGGGTGCAGAGCTACCGCGACCTGCCGCTGCTGATCAACCAGTGGGCGAACGTCGTCCGTTGGGAACTGCGCCCCCGGCTGTTCCTGCGCACCTCCGAATTCCTCTGGCAGGAGGGCCACACGGCGCACGCGACCTACGAGGAGGCGCGCGACTTCGCCGCGCGCATCCATCGGGAGGTCTACGAGGACTTCATGGTGAACGTGCTCGCGATGGACGTGGTCCCCGGCCGCAAGACCGTGAAGGAGCGCTTCGCGGGCGCCGTCAACACCCTCACCCTCGAAGGCATGATGGGCGACGGCAAGGCCCTCCAGATGGCCACCAGTCACGAACTGGGCCAGAACTTCGCCAAGGCCTTCAACACCCGGTACCTGTCGAAGGACGGCAGTCAGGAACTCGTCTGGCAGACCTCCTGGGGCTCCACCACGCGCATGATCGGCGCCCTGGTGATGATGCACGGCGACGACCACGGACTGAGGGTCCCGCCCCGGCTGGCGCAGACCCAGGTGGTCGTCCTCGCGATCAAGGGCGACGAGGCCGTTCTGGCCAAGGTCCGCGAGCTGGGCGACCGGCTGAAGGCCGCGGGCGTCCGGGTCCGGGTGGACGACCGTACGGACATCCCGTTCGGCCGCCGCGCCGTCGACTGGGAACTCAAGGGCGTTCCCGTACGCGTCGAGGTCGGCCCCCGTGACCTGGAGAACGGCACCGCGATGCTCGTCCGCCGCATCCCCGGCGGCAAGGCGCCCGTCGCGATCGACTCGCTCGTACCCCTGCTCCCCGCGATGCTCGAAGAGGACCAGGCGCTCCTGCTGACGCAGTCCCGCGAGCGCCGCGAGTCCCGTACGGCCGAGGTGGCGACGCCCGACGAGGCGATCGAGGCCGCTGTGTCCGGCGGCTGGGCGCGTATCCCCTGGTCGACGTTGGGGGAGGAGGGCGAGGCCAGGCTCGGTGAGCACGCCGTGACCGTACGGTGTCTGGTCGCCGAGGACGGGTCGGTGCCCGACTCCTACGACGCACCCGGTAACGTCGCCGTCGTGGCGCGCGCTTACTAGAGCACCCCGTTCCGCCGGGAGCGCGACCGAAAGGTCCCTTGCGCATCCGCGGATCACAGATGTCCCGGCGCGCGGACCTTGTCTACGCGCCGGGGCGTACGTGGTGCTACGTACCGCCTTGTGGCGAGCTGCGAGGCTTCTCCGCAGATCAGCGCACCCGCCCTCGTCAGGACGCACTAGTCGCAACTGACGGGTACGTGCAAATTATTTGGGATGGCCCGGAATCGGAACACACGGGCACTCAGGCTCGTTGTCATTACGTGAGCACGACACAGACACCACCCGTTCTCGCCGCAGAACTGGCACAGGCGTGGGCCGACATTCAACGGCACCACCCCGAGCTGCCGGATCTTGCCGCTCCCGAGTCCCTGATCGGGGAGTCGTCGTCCGCATGCGGGCACGAACTCTCCTTCGAGCGACTGCTGCATGAGGCAGTCCATGGCATCGCCGCCGCGCGTGGAGTCCGCGACACCTCCCGGGCCGGCCGTTACCACAACCGCAGATTCCTCGCGATCGCCGAGGAACTCGGCCTCGACCACCCCGAGGAACCCCACCCCAGCAGCGGTTTCTCGCTGGTCACGCTCGATCCCGAGGCCAAGCGTCGCTACCGCCCGACCATCGAGAGACTGCAGCGCGCTCTCAAGGCGCACACCGCGGCGACCTCCGCGGACACGGCCCGCAGCTTCCGGGGCCCGGCCGCCCGCCACGGCTCCTCGGGCGGCGGCGTCCGCGTCAAGGCCGTCTGCGACTGCGGTCGCAACGTCCGCGTCGTCCCCTCCGTCCTCGCCCAGGCGCCCATCGTCTGCGGCGGCTGCGGCAAGCCCTTCCGGATCCCGGAGGTCCTGGGCGCGGCGTGAGACGAGGGGGAGCCGACAAGACGGCGAACCGACTGGCGACGGCTGCTCGTGGCAGCCGTATCCGGTTCGCGGTCGACGGGTCCGCCCTCGCTGCGAGCAGTCGTGCCGCTGGGGCGGCGCGGGGCGCAGGCGGCACCCGGTGAGCGGGGCGAAAGCCCCTCGGTGCCGGGTGCCGCTTCGGCATGCGTTCACGCAGCCCCGGTGAGAGACGATCCCCAGCGTGTGGCACAATGGCTAGCTGTACTCGACAGTCGCACAGGACCCCTCTCTCCTCCGGCTGACGCGTCCATCGGGCACTCGGGTACCGCAACCCCACGCGGCTTTTCTCGCCGTGCCCAATCACGTCAAAACCAGGAGAACCCACTCCCGTGGCAGTCAAGATCAAGCTGAAGCGTCTGGGCAAGATCCGTTCGCCTCACTACCGCATCGTCGTCGCCGACTCCCGCACCCGCCGTGACGGCCGTGCGATCGAGGAGATCGGCAAGTACCACCCGACGTACCACCCGTCCGTCATCGAGGTCGACGAGGACCGCGTCGCGTACTGGCTGGGTGTCGGCGCGCAGCCGACCGAGCCCGTGCTCGCCATCCTGAAGAAGACCGGCGACTGGCAGAAGTTCAAGGGCGAGCCCGCTCCGGCGCCGCTCCTCGTGGCTCAGCCGAAGTCCGCGCGCCCGTCGTTCGAGGCCCTGGGCGGCGAGGACGAGGGCAAGGGTGACGCGATCACCCAGAAGAAGAAGGCCGAGAAGAAGGACGAGGCTGCCGCCGAGTCCGAGTCGACCGAGGCCTGAGCATGCTCGAGGAGGCTCTCGAGCACCTCGTCAAGGGCATCGTCGACAACCCCGACGACGTGCAGGTCGCTTCCCGCGACCTGCGCCGCGGACGCGTGCTCGAGGTCCGGGTTCACCCCGACGACCTCGGCAAGGTGATCGGCCGTAACGGCCGTACCGCCCGCGCCCTGCGTACCGTCGTGGGTGCCATCGGTGGCCGCGGTGTCCGTGTCGACCTGGTCGACGTGGATCACGTCCGCTGACGAACATGCGCAGCACCGGCTCGGGCCGGGGAAGGCCACTGGGCCGTCCCCGGCCCGTAGTCGTATGACAGGAGATCAAGGACAGTGCAGCTCGTAGTCGCACGGATCGGCCGCGCCCACGGCATCAAGGGCGAGGTCACCGTCGAGGTCCGCACCGACGAGCCGGAACTCCGGCTCGGCCCCGGCGCCGTCCTGCTCACGGACCCCGCCTCGACGGGCCCGCTCACCATCGAGACCGGCCGGGTCCACAGCGGCCGGCTGCTCCTGCGCTTCGAGGGCGTCCGCGACCGCAACGCCGCCGAGGCCCTGCGCAACACCCTGCTGATCGCGGAGGTGGACCCGGAGGAGCTGCCGGAGGAAGAGGACGAGTACTACGACCACCAGCTGATGGACCTGGACGTGGTCACCAAGGACGGGGTCGCGGTCGGCCGGATCACGGAGATCTCGCACCTGCCCTCCCAGGACCTCTTCATCGTCGAGCGGCCGGACGGCAGCGAGGTGATGATCCCGTTCGTGGAGAGCATCGTCACCGAGATCGACCTGACCGAACAGCGGGCGGTCATCGACCCGCCGCCGGGACTGATCGACGACCGGGCGGAGATCGCGTCCGCCCGGGACGCCGCCGAGGAGTCCGCCACCGACGACTCCGCCGGACCGGCTGGGGACGAGGCCTGATGAGGCTCGACGTCGTCACGATCTTCCCCGACTACCTCGAACCCCTGAACGTCTCCCTCGTCGGCAAGGCACGCGCGCGTGGACAGCTGAACGTGCACGTCCACGACCTGCGGGAATGGACGTACGACCGGCACAACACGGTCGACGACACCCCCTACGGCGGCGGTCCCGGCATGGTCATGAAGACCGACCCCTGGGGCGACGCCCTGGACTCGGTCCTCGCCGACGGCTACGAAGCCGGGCACGGTGAGCCCGCCCTCATCGTCCCCACCCCCAGCGGCCGCCCCTTCACCCAGGCACTCGCCGTCGAGCTCTCCGAGCGCCCCTGGCTGGTCTTCACGCCGGCGCGCTACGAGGGCATCGACCGGCGCGTGATCGACGAGTACGCGACCCGGATGCCCGTGTACGAGGTGTCCATCGGCGACTACGTGCTCGCCGGCGGCGAAGCGGCCGTGCTCGTCGTCACCGAGGCGGTGGCGCGGCTGCTGCCCGGCGTCCTCGGCAACGCCGAGTCCCACCGGGACGACTCCTTCGCGCCCGGCCCCATGGCCAGCCTCCTGGAGGGGCCGGTCTACACGAAGCCCCCCGAGTGGCGCGGCCGTGACATCCCCGACGTGCTGCTCAGCGGCCACCACGGCAAGATCGCGCGCTGGCGGCGCGACGAGGCACTGAAGCGAACCGCGGCCAACAGGCCCGACCTGATCGAGCGTTGCGACCCCAAGGCCTTCGACAAGAAGGACCGCGAGATGCTCTCCATCCTGGGCTGGGCCCCGGATCCGGCAGGGGAGTCGCACGGCCGATTTTGGCGACGGCCCGAGGGCGTGGAAGAATAGGCCGCTGTTGTGCGTCGTCCGGCGCGCGCCCCTGCCGCAGGGGGACACGACGCCCGCCCCGACACGGACAGCATCCTCTCGAAACCTAACTCCCGCCCATGACCTGTGGCATGGGTGAAGAAAGCAGACGAAATGTCTCACCTGCTCGACTCCGTCGACTCCGCGTCGCTGCGCAGCGACATCCCGGCCTTCCGCCCGGGTGACACCGTCAACGTCCACGTGCGCGTCATCGAGGGCAACCGCTCCCGTGTGCAGCAGTTCAAGGGCGTGGTGATCCGTCGCCAGGGCGCCGGTGTCCGCGAGACCTTCACGGTCCGCAAGGTCTCGTTCTCCGTCGGCGTCGAGCGCACCTTCCCGGTGCACACCCCGATCGTCGAGAAGATCGAGCTCGTCACCCGCGGTGACGTCCGTCGCGCGAAGCTGTACTACCTGCGCGAGCTGCGCGGCAAGGCCGCGAAGATCAAGGAGAAGCGCGACAACTGATCGCGCGCACGCGTCACCGGAGGTCGTCACAGCGGGGCCGGATACGATCTGGCCCCGATGGACACCGACGCACAGCAGCACATGGAGCGCGACCGTTCCCCTCGCTCTTCCCGCGACGAGGTCTCCGAGGAGACCTCCGACACAGGAAGGCCTGAGGAGCGGTCGCGTTTCGCATGGGTGGACCGGACCACGGCCCTGGTGCCGGGCGGGAGATACACCCTGACCGTGCTGATCTGCCTGCTTTTTCTGGCGCTGTTCAGCAACTTCGTGATGCAGCCCTTCCAGATTCCCAGCAGCTCCATGGCCGACTCATTGAGGATCGGGGACCGCGTTCTCGTAAATAAGTTGGCGTACCGTTTCGGATCTGATCCGCAGCGCGGTGACGTCGTCGTGTTCGACGGCACCGGCTACTTCGGGAACGCCGACTACGTCAAGCGCGTTGTCGGCGTGGGGGGAGACCGGGTGGTCTGCTGCGACCAGGAGGGGAGGCTTGAGGTGAACGGCCGGTGGGTCGACGAGTCGTCGTTTCTGTACCCGGGCGACAGCCCGTCGAACGTACCCTTCGACGTGGTCGTCCCCGAGGGCAGACTGTTCCTCCTCGGCGACCACCGCAGTGACTCCAGCGATTCCCGCGACCACCTGGGTTCGCCCGGCGGCGGCATGGTCCCCCTCGACTCCGTGATCGGCAGGGCCGACTGGATCGCCTGGCCCGCCGGCCACTGGACGCGTCTGGACCGTCCGGGCGCCTACGCGCGGGTGCCCGCCGCCGGTGGTGCGCATGGGTAACCGGGGCAGGCCCCGCGGTGCCGCTCCCACCACCGCCGCCGAGAACCTGCTGCCCACGGGTCTGCGGCGGTCCGGCGGGGCCGCCCGGCCGAGCCGGGTGGAGCGGCGCAGGCTCGCCCGCAAGATCAAGCGGCGCAGGCGTCGTTCGGCGGTCAAGGAGATCCCGCTCCTCGTCGGCGTCGCCGTCCTCATAGCCCTGGTCCTGAAGACCTTCCTCGTCCAGGCGTTCGTGATCCCGTCGGGATCCATGGAGCAGACGATCCAGATCGGCGACCGCGTCCTGGTCGACAAGCTCACGCCCTGGTTCGGCTCCGAGCCCACCCGAGGTGACGTCGTCGTCTTCAAGGACCCGGGCGGCTGGCTGGAGGACGAGCAGACCACCGCGTCCGGCGAGGACCCCGTCGTCATCAAGCAGATCAAGGAAGGCCTGCAGTTCATCGGACTCCTTCCGTCCGACGACGAGCAGGACCTGATCAAGCGGGTCGTCGCGGTCGGCGGCGACACCGTCAAGTGCTGCGACACCCAGGGACGCGTCACGGTCAACGGCATGCCGCTGGACGAGACGGCGTACATCCACCCCGGCAACCAGCCCTCGACACAGCAGTTCCAGGTGACCGTGCCCCAGGGCCGGCTGTGGGTGATGGGCGACCACCGGGAGAACTCCGCGGACTCGCGCGCCCACCAGAACGACGATTCGAAAACGGCGCAGTTCGGCGGTACGGTCCCCCAGGACGCCGTCGTGGGCCGTGCCGTGGTCATCGCCTGGCCGGTCGGCCACTGGGGGCAGTTGGAGGAGCCGGACACGTTCTCGGCCGTGCCGGGCGGGTCGGCCACCGCCCTCGGCGCTTCGCATAGGGTGGCGTCCGCGGATCGAAACGGATTGATCCCTCTCCCGACCCCTGCGGAACTCCCGCTCGTTATGGGAGTGGTGGGCCTGCACCGGCTGTGGCGCGGGCGGCGGTACGGAGTGAGGAGTGGATGTGGGGGATTTGGCGGTCGGCGCACGGTCCGGACACGGTGGTTCCGAAGATCGGCCGGAGCGATCCGACGAGGCGGCTTCCCCGGCCGCGGAGAACGTGGAGGGCGCCGTGGGTTCCGAGGGTTCCGCCGACTCCGGGAATGACTCCCCGGGCCCGGCGGACGGTGGCGAGGACGCCCGGACCTCGGCCGACGACGGAGACCAGCAGGCGAGGCCCAGGAAGAAACAGCGTTCCTTCTGGAAGGAGCTGCCGATCCTGGTCGGTATCGCGCTGGTGCTCGCCCTGCTGATCAAGACCTTCCTGGTGCAGGCGTTCTCCATCCCGTCCGACTCGATGCAGAACACGCTGCAGGAGGGCGACCGGGTCCTGGTCGACAAGCTCACCCCGTGGTTCGGCTCCGAGCCCGAGCGCGGCGAGGTCGTCGTCTTCCACGACCCCGACGGCTGGCTGAACGGCGAGCCGACCCTGGAGCCCAACGCCGCGCAGCGCGTCCTCGGCTGGATCGGTCTGATGCCGTCCGCGGAGGAGAAGGACCTCATCAAGCGGGTCATCGGCGTCGCCGGCGACACGGTGGAGTGCAACGGCACGGGCCCGCTCAAGGTCAACGGCAAGGCGCTGAACGAGCCGTACGTGTACCCGGGCAACACCCCCTGCACCGTCGACGACACCGGTGGCCAGTTCAAGGTGAAGGTACCCGAGGGCAAAATCTGGGTCATGGGCGACCACCGGCAGAACTCACTGGACTCCCGCTACCACCAGAACGACAGCAACAAGGGCATGGTCCCCGCGAGCCAGGTCGTGGGCCGCGCCATCGTGGTCGCCTGGCCGCCCACCCGCTGGTCCACGCTGCCGATCCCCGACACCTTCGACCAGAACCTGAGCGCCGCCGCACCCGGCGTGCTCGGCCTCGCGGGCGCGGTGCCGCTGGTGCTGTGGCGCCGGCGCCGCCTTCTGGCCGCCGAAAGCCCGAGGGTTACTGGCACGCGTACCGCCGGGTAGGGTGCCGTCCCAGATCGCCGATCTGCCACGGCCCGCGAGGGGCCAGGACGGTCGATTCTCCGACCTGGGGAGCACTGGGATGAGCGGGACGGCACATCGTACGGACGAGGGCCACGGACGGCTCGGCAGCAAGCTGTCGGGACTGGCCGTGGCCCTCGGCTGTGTGCTTTTCATGGGCGGCTTCGTCTGGGGCGCGATCCTCTACGCCCCCTACACCGTGCCCACCGACTCCATGTCCCCCACCATCACCTCCGGGGACCGCATCCTCGCCGAGCGGGTCGACGGCGCCGAGGTCAAGCGCGGCGACGTGGTCGTCTTCCGGCAGGAGACCTGGGGCAACACCCCCATGGTCAAGCGGGTCGTCGCGGTCGGCGGGGACACGGTCGCCTGCTGCACCGACGGCAAGCTGACCGTCAACGGCAAGAAGATCGACGAGGGCTATCTGCCCCCGGGCGAGGACGCCGAGCTGACCGGCATCCCCGAGATCACCGTCCCCAAGGGCCGGCTGTTCCTCCTCGGCGACGAGCGCAGCGGTTCGCTGGACTCCACCGCCCACCTCACGGAGGCCGGCAACGGCACGGTGCCGCGTGCCCACGTGGACGCGCGCGTGGACGCCGTCGTGTGGCCCATGGAGGGCATGCTGGCCCGCCCCACGGGCTTCGAGAAGCTCGGAGGGCTCTCCTCTCCCGGCCCGCTGCGGCTGATCACCGCCGCGCTGATCGTGGGCATGGCGCTGGTCCTGGGCGGCGGGGCCTACGGACCCGTCGCCAAGCGGCTCGGCGGCCGTGGCCGCAGGACGCAGTCGGAGCCGGCCGTTGTCGGCTGAGGACACCTACGAGGGCGGGCTGCGCCGGGTGGCCCGGGTGATCCTGCTGGATCCCCGCGAGCGCATCCTGCTGCTGCACGGGCACGAGCCGGACGATCCGGCCGACGACTGGTGGTTCACGCCCGGCGGCGGCGTGGAGGGCACGGAGACCCGTGAGGAGGCCGCCCTGCGGGAACTCGTGGAGGAGACCGGGATCACGGACGTGGAGCTGGGGCCCGTGCTCTGGCGGCGTCGGTGCTCCTTCCCCTTCGCCGGGCGGCGCTGGGACCAGGACGAGTGGTACTACCTGGCGCGGACCACCGATACGCGCCAGGTCGAGCCCCTCGACGGGAGTCTCACGGAGCTGGAGCGACGCAGTGTCGCCGGAGCACGTTGGTGGACGTGCGGGGAACTGGCCCGGGCGCATGAGACGGTGTACCCGACCAGACTCGCCGAACTGCTTCGCACACTGCTCGACGAGGGTCCCCCGGCCAGACCCGTGGTCCTCGACACCGAAATCGTCTAGGGGCTCGCGGGGACTGGCGCACAATGGTGGGATCGCACGGCTGAAGGGGAACATGCCATGAGCGCCGAGGACCTCGAGAAGTACGAGACCGAGATGGAGCTGAAGCTCTACCGGGAGTACCGCGATGTCGTCGGTCTGTTCAAATATGTGATCGAGACCGAGCGGCGTTTCTACCTGACCAACGACTACGAGATGCAGGTGCACTCGGTCCAGGGTGAAGTGTTCTTCGAGGTGTCGATGGCGGACGCCTGGGTGTGGGACATGTACCGGCCGGCTCGTTTCGTGAAGCAGGTGAGGGTGCTCACGTTCAAGGACGTGAACATCGAGGAGCTGAACAAGAGTGATCTGGAGCTGCCGGGCAGCTGACGGGTCCTCGGAGGCGGTGGGCCGCCATCCGTGTGGGTGACGAAGTTGTCCACAATCGGTTGGTTGTCCACCAAGATCCGCTAGCGGACTGATCTGCCCTCAGTGTTGGCGCCGGAGGTGGTGCCGACATGAACAAGGCACGAGGTGCACTCGGAAGGTACGGCGAGGAGCTGGCCGCACGGCGGCTGGCCGAGGCCGGGATGACGGTCCTGGAGCGCAACTGGCGCTGTGGCAGGACCGGCGAGATCGACATCGTGGCCCGCGAGGGGGACGCGCTGGTCGTCTGCGAGGTGAAGACGCGCAGGGCCGGTTCCTTCGAGCACCCTATGGCGGCCGTCACGACCACCAAGGCACAACGGCTGCGCGGCCTCGCCGAACGCTGGCTCCAGGAACACGGGGGGAGCCCGCCGGGCGGCGTCCGCATCGACGTCGTCGGCGTCGTCCTCCCCGCCCGCGGCGCCCCCGTCGTGGAACACGTCCGGGGCGTGGCGTGATGGGATTCGCCCGCACATGCTCCGTGGCCCTCGTGGGTGTCGAGGGTGTCGTCGTCGAGGTCCAGGCCGACCTGGAACCGGGAGTGGCGGCCTTCACGCTGGTGGGGCTGCCGGACAAGAGCCTGACGGAGAGCAGGGACCGGGTCAGGGCGGCGGTGGTCAACTCGGGCGCCGAGTGGCCGCAGAAGAAACTGACGGTGGGACTCAGTCCCGCCTCGGTCCCGAAGGCCGGCAGCGGATTCGACCTGGCGGTCGCCAGCGCGGTCCTCGGCGCCTCCGAGCGGATCGACCCGCGGGTGCTCTGCGACATCGTGATGATCGGAGAGCTGGGACTCGACGGCCGGGTCAGGCCGGTACGGGGGATCCTGCCCGCCGTGCTGGCCGCCGCCGAAGCCGGATACGAGCAGGTGGTGGTGCCCGAGTGCGCCGCAGCCGAGGCCTCGCTGGTGCCCGGCGTCTCGGTACTGGGCGTGCGCACCCTTCGGCAGCTGATCGCCGTGCTGGCGGACGAACCGGTGCCGGACGAGGAGCCCGACGAGGGCCGCCCGGACCCTCTCCTGGCGGGCCTTCGGCTGCCCGGCACGGGGGCGGCCACCGGCATGCACACCGCGGGAGCGGCCCAGCAGGACCTGGGCCACGACCTCGCCGACGTCGTCGGCCAGCTCGCGGCCAGGACCGCCGTGGAGGTGGCGGCGGCGGGCGGACACCACCTTTTCCTGGAAGGCCCGCCGGGCGCGGGCAAGACGATGCTCGCCGAGCGGCTGCCTGCCATCCTGCCGAAGCTGTCCCGGGAGGAGTCGCTGGAGGTCACGGCGGTCCACTCGATCGCCGGTCTTCTGCCGGTGGGGAAACCGCTGGTGGACGAGGCGCCCTACTGCGCCCCGCACCACTCGGCCACGATGCAGGCACTCGTCGGCGGCGGCCAGGGCGTCGCGCGGCCGGGCGCGGTCTCCCTGGCCCACCGTGGGGTCCTCTTCCTCGACGAGACCCCCGAGTTCGGCAGTCAGGCCCTGGACGCCCTGCGGCAGCCGCTGGAGGCGGGGCACGTCGTGATCGCACGCAGTGCGGGAGTGGTCCGCTTCCCGGCGAAGTTCCTGATGGTGCTGGCCGCGAACCCCTGTCCCTGCGGCCGCTTCTCGCGGACGGACGACCTGTGCGAGTGTCCGCCCGCGTCCGTCCGCCGCTACCAGGCCCGGCTCTCCGGGCCGCTGCTCGACCGGGTCGACCTGCGGGTCGAGATCGACCGCGTCACCCGGTCCGAACTGACCCGGCGCGGGGCCCGGGGCGAGTCCACGGCGACCGTGGCCGACCGGGTGCGCGCGGCCAGGGAACGGGCGGCCGGACGTCTGCTCGCGACGCCCTGGCGGACGAACAGCGAGGTGCCGGGGCGTGAACTGCGCAGCCGGTGGCACGCGACCCCGGGTGCGATGGACGAGGCCGAGCGCTGCCTGGAACGGGGAGTGCTGACCGCGCGGGGCCTGGACCGGGTGCTCCGCGTCGCCTGGACCGTCGCGGACCTCGTAGGCCACGACCGTCCGGACGCGACGGACGTCAACCTGGCTCTGCAGCTGCGCACCGGTGTCCCGCGCGGCGCGCCGATGGCGATCGGGTCGCTGACATGAGGACGGCGGACCCGGGCTCGTCGGCGGGTGCGCCATGACCGGCGGCGGGTGTGCCATGGACGGCAAGGGCCCGCCGGACGCCGAGCGGCGCGACCGGGCCTTCCTGGCCCGGGTCCTCGAACCCGGGGACGAACTCGGTGGGCGGTGGCTCCGGGAGTTCGGCGCCAGGGAACTGGTGCGCAGGCTCTCCGACGGCGGGCGTCCCCTGCCGGGCGCCTCGCAGAAGCGGTGGGCGGGGCTGTGCGCCCGCTCCGACCGCGCCGACCCCGAAGGGGACCTGGCCACCGCGCGGGCGTCCGGAGTCCGGTTCCTCGTGCCCGGGGACGCCGAGTGGCCCGGGCAGCTCGATGACCTCGGGGACGGGCGGCCCGTGGGGCTGTGGGTGCGGGGGAAGGCTCATGTGCGGATGTGGGCGCTGCGGTCGGTGGCTGTGGTGGGGGCGCGGGCCTGCACGGAGTACGGGGTCCATATGGCGGCCACGCTGGGGGCGGGGCTGGCCGAGCGGGGGTGGGTGGTCGTGTCCGGCGGCGCGTACGGCGTGGACGGGGCCGCGCATCGCGGGGCGCTCGGGGCCGGTGGTGCGACGATCGCCGTGCTGGCCTGCGGGGTGGACCGGCCGTACCCGAGAGGGCATGTGCAGTTGATCAGCCGGATCGCCGAACAGGGTCTGGTGGTGGGGGAGTTGGCGCCGGGTGAGCATCCGACGCAGAGCCGCTTCCTTCTGCGCAACCGGGTCATCGCCGCGCTCACCCGGGGGACCGTGGTCGTGGAGGCGGCCTACCGCAGCGGCGCGCTGGTCACGGCACGGGCCGCGCAGCGGCTGGGCCGCATCACGATGGGTGTCCCCGGCCCCGCGACCTCGGCCCTCTCGGCGGGGGTGCACGAACTGCTGCGGGGCGAGGCCGCCCTCGTGTCCGACGCCGCCGAAGTCGTCGAGCTGGTGGGCGACATGGGAGAGCTGGCGCCCGACCGACGGGGGCCCGTGCTCCCCCGTGACCTGCTGGAACCCGGCGCGCGGCAGGTCCTCGCCGCGTTGCCGGGGCTGGGGGCCGCGGCCCCCGACGAGGTCGCCCGGGGCGCGGGCACGAGCGTCGACGACGCGGTCGGGAGACTGTACGAACTCCGCGCACTCGGATACGTCGAACGACACGGCGACGGCTGGAAGTTGACACGCCAGGCGATGATCTCCGTCTCGCCGGATCACGGACGAGGTTGACCGAGGGTGTTCGGCCGTCCGGGGGAACGCCGACAGCCTTGCGGTTTCCGGCAGTTGGCCTTTCGCGCCGGTCACACAGTGCGATCACCCGAGCGCCGTGTGTCGTCCAGCGGAACGTATCTGCGCACCGGCGATCCGTCGGCCTTCGCGCAATGCGACTCCCCAGTCACGCTACGCTCACGAGGATTCCGTCTCAGGACAGGCAACTCGACATCAGACCGACAGCTCACCCAGGCATCCCCAGTTCACGGCAGAACGGCACTAGGCGACGAATGCCCCAGCACACCTCCGGGTCTGACCGGGCGGCGGTACCCTCCGCCGCTCGCGGCACCGTGCGCCCGCCCGCCCCCTCGACACTCGACGAGTTGTGGCGGACGTACAAGACGAGCGGCGACGAGCGGCTGCGCGAGCAGCTGATCCTGCACTACTCACCGCTGGTGAAGTACGTCGCGGGACGGGTGAGCGTCGGGCTGCCGGCCAACGTCGAGCAGGCCGACTTCGTCTCCTCCGGGGTCTTCGGGCTCATCGACGCGATCGAGAAGTTCGACATCGACCGCGAGATCAAGTTCGAGACGTACGCGATCACCCGGATCCGCGGTGCCATGATCGACGAGCTGCGTGCGCTGGACTGGATCCCCCGTTCGGTGCGGCAGAAAGCGCGCAATGTGGAGCGGGCCTACGCCACCTTGGAGTCACGGCTCAGACGCACCCCGAGCGAGGGCGAGGTCGCCGCCGAGATGGGGATCGCGGTCGACGAACTGCACGCGGTGTTCAGCCAGTTGTCGCTCGCCAACGTGGTGGCGCTGGAGGAGCTGCTGCACGTCGGGGGCGAGGGCGGTGACCGGCTGAGCCTGATGGACACGCTGGAGGACACCGCCGCGGACAACCCGGTCGAGGTCGCCGAGGACCGTGAGCTGCGCCGCTTCCTGGCGCGTGCCATCAACACGCTGCCGGAGCGGGAGAAGACCGTCGTCACGCTGTACTACTACGAGGGGCTCACCCTCGCGGAGATCGGGAACGTGCTGGGGGTCACCGAGAGCCGGGTGAGCCAGATCCACACGAAGTCGGTGCTGCAGCTGCGGGCGAAGCTGGCGAGTTTCGGCCGCTGACCTGGTCGGGTGCGGATCGGTGCGGTGAGCTGCGGTGCGGTGAGGACGGGACGAGGTCCGGCGATCGGCGGCCGCGACCGGCCATTGGCGACCGCGACGGGCGACCGCGACCGACAACCGGCGACCGCGACCGGCGACCGGGTCCGGCGACCGGGTCCGGGTCCGGCGATCAGTGTCCGGCGACCCGATGTCCGACGACAAGCGACCCAGCGACCAGCGATCGTGGGTGTCGAGGACGCTTCCGTCGGGGCCGGCCGGGGGAAGGCACTCCCGTGTGCGGCGGTCCGTCCGTAGAGTGGTTTACGTGCCAAGGATTCGAGCGGCCTCCGTGGCCGAGCACCGGTCGATGCAGCGAGCCGCCCTGCTGGACGCGGCACGATGCCTGTTGTCCGAGGGCGGGACGGAGGCGCTGACCTTTCCGGCGCTCGCCGAGCGCACCGGTCTGGCGCGGTCCTCCGTGTACGAGTACTTCCGGTCGCGGGCCGCCGTGGTCGAGGAGTTGTGCGAGGTCGACTTTCCCGTCTGGGCGGCGGAGGTCGAGGCGGCGATGGCCGCGGTCGAGCGGCCCGAGGGCAAGGTCGAGGCGTACGTCCGCAAGCAGTTGGAGCTGGTCGGCGACCGACGGCACCGGGCCGTGGTGGCGATCTCGGCGAGTGAGTTGGACGCCGGGGCGCGGGAGAAGATCCGGGCCGCGCACGGTGGGCTCGTCGCGATGATCGTGGAGGCGCTCGCCGCCCTCGGGCAGGAGGAGCCCCGGCTGGCCGCGATGCTCGTGCAGGGGGTCGTGGACGCGGCTGTGCGGCGTATCGAACTGGGGGCCGCCGAGGATCCCTCCGTGGTCACCGCGGCGGCCGTGGGGATGGCTCTGCGGGGTGTGCGGGGCTGAGCCCTCGTGGTCCGGTGTCCTCTGCCGGGGCCGGGAGAGGCAGGTTGTCGTTCGTCGGCGCCGTGGGGTGCCGCCCGCTCACTCGTGCCGCCCGCTCACTCGTGCCGCCCGGGGCTGAGGTCGGCCGGGCGGCTACTCGGGCACCGGCAGCAGGCGTGACGGGCCCCTGCGCAGCAGCCACGGCGGCAGCAGCGACAAAGGATCCAGGTAGGTCTCGCCTCTGCGCAGGCCCCAGTGGAGGCATGCCGTCGGGCAGTGGGAGGGGGCCGGCTCCAGGGTGCCCAGGAGGGTGCCCGCGGTCACCTCGTCGCCCTTCTTCACCGTGGTCCGGACCGGTTCGTAGGTCGTGCGCAGAGGCGGGTCGCCGGTGCCGGTCAGTTCGACCGTGACGACTCCCCGGCCCGCCACCCGGCCGGCGAAGAAGACACGGCCCGCCGCCACCGCCCGTACCGGGGAGCCGGCCGGGGCGGACAGGTCGACGCCCCGGTGCCCTCGCGCGTAGGGGGTGGGCGGCGGTTCCCAGGCACGGACCACCAAGGGGCGCAGGCCCACCGGCCAGACGCGGCCCACCCCGGGGACGGGCTCCCCGGGTAAGGGATCACCGGACAGGGGTGGCCCCGGGGCGGCACGCGGCGCCGTCGTCCAGGCCGTGGCCAGGAGGGTCGCCGTCAGGCACAGCAGGATCGTCCACACACCGGCGGGTCGGCGGACCGTTCGCTCATGGGGCGTCTCGTCGGACATGGGGGAAGCGTCCCGCGCACCGGGCGATCACGGCCGGGATCTGTGGAGTACCGACCGGTTGTGGATATCGGCGTCACCCGGGGCCTCGCGGGTCCCGTACACTTCTGGTGGCGATCCGGGTCACCGGGTCGACTTCGCACGCCCCGGTACGAGGCCCGTCTGTGGTCCGTATCAGCGCTCCTCGGTCCCTAGTGGCAACGGCGCAACGCGGGCGTCAGGCGCGGGAGCCGTCCGGTTCCCGCGGCACAACCGAGCAAATCAAGGAGAACGGCCATGGCCGTCGTCACGATGCGGGAGCTGCTGGAAAGCGGCGTCCACTTCGGTCACCAGACCCGTCGCTGGAACCCGAAGATGAAGCGCTTCATCTTCACCGAGCGCAACGGCATCTACATCATCGACCTGCTCCAGTCGCTGTCGTACATCGACCGCGCCTACGAGTTCGTCAAGGAGACCGTCGCCCACGGCGGCACGGTCATGTTCGTCGGCACGAAGAAGCAGGCGCAGGAGGCGATCGCCGAGCAGGCGACCCGCGTCGGCATGCCCTACGTCAACCAGCGCTGGCTGGGCGGCATGCTCACCAACTTCTCGACCGTCTACAAGCGTCTGCAGCGCCTCAAGGAGCTCGAGCAGATCGACTTCGAGGACGTCGCCGCGTCGGGTCTGACCAAGAAGGAGCTTCTCGTGCTCTCGCGCGAGAAGGCCAAGCTGGAGAAGACCCTCGGTGGTATCCGCGAGATGTCCAAGGTGCCCAGCGCCGTCTGGATCGTGGACACCAAGAAGGAGCACATCGCGGTCGGTGAGGCCCGGAAGCTCAACATTCCGGTCGTCGCCATCCTCGACACCAACTGCGACCCCGACGAGGTCGACTACAAGATCCCGGGCAACGACGACGCGATCCGCTCCGTCACGCTGCTCACCCGTGTGATCGCCGACGCGGTCGCCGAGGGCCTCATCTCCCGCTCCCGGGTCGCCACCGAGGGCAAGGGCGACAAGGCCGCGGGCGAGCCGCTGGCCGCGTGGGAGCGCGACCTGCTCGAGGGCGAGAAGAAGGCCGACGAGGCTCCGGCCGCCGCTGAGGCTCCGGCTGCAGCCGAGGCCGCCGCTGAGGCTCCCGCCGAGGCCGCTGCCGAGGCTCCCGCCGCCGAGGAGGCCCCGGCCGCCGCCGAGGCTCCGGCCGCGGACGCCGAGCAGGCCTGACCTTCACGGTCGTAGCGCTGTCGGGACGACGGCGGGTGGCGCCGAGCGCGCCACCCGCCGTTCACCCGCAGCCCGTAGATCTTCGGCGGGCGCTCGTCCTACGAGCGGCGGCGGACGCCGACTTCGAGACTTCGAACTCCGAGAAGAGATTCACAGATCATGGCGAACTACACCGCCGCCGACGTCAAGAAGCTCCGTGAGCTCACCGGCGCCGGCATGATGGACTGCAAGAAGGCGCTGGACGAGGCCGATGGCAGCGTCGACAAGGCCGTCGAGGCCCTGCGCATCAAGGGCCAGAAGGGCGTCGCCAAGCGCGAGGGCCGCTCCGCCGAGAACGGCGCCGTGGTCTCCCTCATCGCCGACGACAACACCTCCGGTGTCCTGGTCGAGCTGAAGTGCGAGACGGACTTCGTCGCCAAGGGCGAGAAGTTCCAGGCCGCCGCCGCGGCGGTCGCCGAGCACGTCGCCAAGACCTCCCCGGCGGACCTGGAGGCCCTGCTCGCCTCCGAGATCGAGGCCGGCAAGACCGTCCAGGCGTACGTCGACGAGGCCAACGCCAACCTCGGCGAGAAGATCGTCCTCGACCGCTTCGCGCAGTACGCCGACGGTTTCGTCTTCGCCTACATGCACCGCACCATGCCCGACCTGCCCCCGCAGATCGGTGTCCTGGTCGAGCTGGACAAGGCCGACGCCGCCGTGGCCAAGGGCATCGCCCAGCACATCGCCGCCTTCGCGCCGAAGTACCTCTCCAAGGAGGACGTGCCGGCCGAGGTCGTCGAGTCCGAGCGCCGCGTCGCCGAGGAGACCACCCGCGCCGAGGGCAAGCCCGAGGCCGCCCTGCCGAAGATCGTCGAGGGTCGCCTCAACGGCTTCTTCAAGGACGCCACGCTGCTCGGCCAGCCGTACGCGCTGGACAACAAGAAGTCGGTCCAGAAGGTCCTGGACGAGGCCGGTGTCACCCTGAAGCGCTTCACGCGCATCAAGGTCGGCATCTGAGTCCGTTACGCGACGGGCGCCCGGCCCCGATAGGGTCGGGTGCAGTCGTTCGCGTACGCCGCCCCGCGCGCGTGACGCGATGCGGACGACAGCAGATCTGACGAGGAGGCCATTGCCGAGCATGGGATGCGAACACCACCCCACCGGCAATGGCCTTCTTCGTATGTGCGACACGTGAAGAGGCGAGATCTCCATGACCACCAAGCCCGAGAAGAGCGACGTACGCAAAGCGGACCGCGGACGGTTCATGCTGAAGCTGTCCGGAGAGGCGTTCTCCGGGGGCGGTGGCCTCGGCGTGGACCCCGACGTCGTGCACGCGATCGCCCGTGAGATCGCGGCCGTCGTCCGCGACGGCGCGGAGATCGCGATCGTCATCGGCGGCGGCAACTTCTTCCGCGGCGCCGAACTGCAGCAGCGCGGCATGGACCGGGCCCGCTCCGACTACATGGGCATGCTCGGCACGGTCATGAACTGCCTCGCCCTGCAGGACTTCCTGGAGAAGGAAGGCATCGACAGCCGCGTCCAGACCGCCATCACCATGGGCCAGGTCGCCGAGCCGTACATCCCGCTGCGCGCCGTGCGCCACCTGGAGAAGGGCCGCGTGGTCATCTTCGGCGCCGGTATGGGCATGCCCTACTTCTCCACCGACACCACCGCCGCGCAGCGCGCCCTGGAGATCGACGCCGAGGCGCTGCTGATGGGCAAGAACGGCGTGGACGGGGTCTACGACTCCGACCCCAAGACCAACCCGGACGCGGTCAAGTTCGACTCCCTCGGCTACGGCGAGGTCATCACCCGCGAACTGAAGGTCGCCGACGCCACCGCGATCACGCTCTGCCGCGACAACAAGCTCCCGATCCTCGTGTTCGAGCTTCTCAAGGAGGGCAATATCGCGCGGGCCGTCAAGGGTGAGAAGATCGGCACTCTCGTGGGTGATCAGGGAAGCCGGGCCTGACCGGGTCCTTCCCCTGCCCGGGGGACGGGGCCTGACCGGGGGATGGACAATGTCCTGCCGGTCGGGAACCGTGCAGGAACAAGACGCGACGCAGCCGGCCGCCGACCAGACCAAGGACAGCTGCCGGGCCTACTCAAGACACGCAGGAGCAAGTGGTGATCGAAGAGACCCTCCTCGAGGCCGAGGAGAAGATGGAGAAGGCCGTCGTCGTCGCCAAGGACGACTTCGCCGCGATCCGCACAGGTCGTGCGCACCCGGCGATGTTCAACAAGATCGTGGCCGAGTACTACGGTGCGCTGACGCCGATCAACCAGCTGGCCTCGTTCTCCGTGCCGGAGCCGCGCATGGCCGTGGTGACCCCGTTCGACAAGACCGCCCTGCGCAACATCGAACAGGCGATCCGCGACTCCGACCTCGGTGTCAACCCGAGCAACGACGGCAACATCATCCGAGTGGTGTTCCCCGAGCTGACCGAGGAGCGCCGCCGCGACTACATCAAGGTCGCCAAGAGCAAGGCGGAGGACTCCAAGGTGTCCATCCGCTCGGTCCGCCGCAAGGCCAAGGACGCGATCGACAAGCTCGTCAAGGACGGCGAGGTCGGCGAGGACGAGGGCCGTCGTGCGGAGAAGGAGCTCGACGACACCACGGCGAAGTACGTCGCCCAGGTGGACGAGCTGCTCAAGCACAAGGAAGCGGAGCTCCTCGAGGTCTGATGAACGACTCTTCCTGGGGCGCGCCGCCACCAGCCGGGTACTGGGCGCCGACCGACCGGGGACCTGTCCAGGGGCATGCCCCGGCGGGTCCCCCGTACGATGCGGCTGAGAGCCTGCTTCCGATACAGACTCAGCCCATGCCCATCGTGCCCGACGTACCCGCGCATGGCGGGAACCAGGACGACGACCGGGGGGCGGCTCGGCAGGCCGGCCCCCCGTTCCGTGACGAGACGCCGTCGGCGCGCCCCTACGGGGAGGCGCCGCAGAAGCCGGAGCCCATGCCCCACGCCCCGCAGCCCGCCCCGCCGAAGAAGAGCGCGGGCCGTGACCTGGGCGCCGCCATAGGAGTCGGCGTCGGTCTCGGCGTGGTCATCGTCGCGTCGCTGTTCATCGTCAAGGCGGCCTTCGTCGGCGTGATAGCGGTCGCCGTGGTGGTGGGGCTGTGGGAGCTCACCTCACGCCTGCAGGAACGCAAGGGCATCAAGGCACCCCTCGTACCGCTCGCGGTCGGCGGGGCGGCCATGGTCGTCGCCGGGTACGTGCGTGGGCCCGAGGGCGCGTGGGTGGCCATGGCCCTCACCGCGCTCGCCGTCCTCGTCTGGCGGATGACCGAGCCGCCCGACAACTACCTCAAGGACGTCACGGCGGGCGTCTTCGCGGCCTTCTACGTGCCGTTCCTCGCCACGTTCGTCGCGCTCATGCTCACCGCCGACGACGGGGCGCAGCGGGTCATGGTGTTCCTGCTGCTGACCGTGGTCAGCGACACGGGCGCGTACGCCGTCGGCTGGCGCTTCGGCACGCACAAGCTCGCGCCGCGCATCAGCCCCGGCAAGACCCGGGAGGGACTGCTCGGCGCGATCGCCTTCGCCATGGTGGCGGGCGCGCTGCTCATGGAGTTCGTCATCGACGGCGGAGCCTGGTGGCAGGGCCTGCTCCTCGGCCTCGCCGTCGCGGCCAGCGCCACGCTGGGCGACCTCGGCGAGTCCATGATCAAGCGGGACCTCGGCATCAAGGACATGGGCACGCTGCTGCCGGGCCACGGCGGCATCATGGACCGCCTGGACTCCCTCCTGCCAACGGCACCCGTGGTGTGGCTGCTGCTGGTGCTGTTCGTGGGCTCCGGCTGACGGGCCGACCGTACGCACGAGACGCGAGTGGGCCCCTGCTCCGGTTCGCCAGGGCGGGGGCCCATCGCTGTTGCCGCCCGGGGCGCGGTCGGGTCGGGCCGGGTGGGCGGCGCAGACAGCCGCGGGCGAGCGAAATCCGCGGGCCGCACCGCCGGGAGGGCCACTGCAGTGGATCTGCGACACTGGGAGGGTTATGCCTGCACCCGGAGAACTCACATTCGTCGCCCCCCGCGGAGCCAAGAAGCCGCCGCGGCATCTTGCTGATCTTTCGCCTGTGGAGCGTAAGGAGGCTGTTGCCGCGATCGGGGAGAAGCCGTTTCGCGCCAAGCAGCTCTCGCAGCACTACTTCGCGCGGTACGCGCACGACCCGGAGCAGTGGACCGACATCCCCGCCGGGGCGCGGGAGAAGCTGCGGGAGGCGTTGCTTCCGGAGCTGATGACGGTCGTGCGGCATCTGTCGACCGACCAGGAGACCACGCGCAAGACGCTGTGGCGGCTGTTCGACGGGACGCTCGTCGAGTCGGTGCTGATGCGGTACCCGGACCGGGTGACGATGTGCATCAGTTCGCAGGCCGGGTGCGGGATGAACTGCCCGTTCTGCGCCACCGGGCAGGCGGGTCTGGACCGGAACCTGTCCACCGCCGAGATCGTCCATCAGATCGTCGACGGGATGCGGGCGCTGCGGGACGGAGAGATCCCGGGTGGGCCCGCGCGGCTCTCCAACATCGTCTTCATGGGGATGGGCGAGCCGCTCGCCAACTACAACCGGGTCGTCGGCGCCGTTCGCCGGCTCACCGACCCGGAGCCGGACGGGCTGGGGCTGTCGCAGCGCGGCATCACGGTGTCGACGGTCGGGCTGGTGCCCGCCATCCACCGGTTCGCCGACGAGGGGTTCAAGTGCCGGCTCGCCATCTCCCTGCACGCGCCGGACGACGAACTGCGCGACACCCTCGTCCCCGTGAACACGCGGTGGAAGGTGCGTGAGGTCCTCGACGCCGGGTGGGAGTACGCGGCCAGGTCCGGGCGCCGGCTGTCCATCGAGTACGCGCTGATCCGGGACATCAACGACCAGGCGTGGCGCGGTGACCGGCTGGGCCGGCTGCTCAAGGGCAAGCCGGTGCACGTGAACCTGATTCCGCTGAACCCCACTCCGGGGTCCAAGTGGACCGCCTCCCGGCCCGAGGACGAGAAGGCGTTCGTCGAGGCCATCGCCTCCCACGGGGTGCCGGTGACCGTCCGGGACACCCGGGGGCAGGAGATCGACGGGGCGTGCGGACAGCTGGCGGCCACCGAGAGGTGAGGGACCGGGACGGAGACCCCGACCGGGGCCAGGAGCGAGCAGGAGCAGCTCGTGGCCACCGGCGGGAGTCGGAATCCGGCCACGGGGTACGCTGACCCCCGTACACACATCTTCATATTCCGACAGGGGAGCGCCACAGCGCTGAGAGTGCGGCAAGCGGGCCGCAGACCCTCTGAACCTCGCCCAGGTCATTCTGGGTAGGAAGTTCGGTCTTCACTCAAGCTGTTGCGCCCTGCCCGGGTGCCTTCGCCAGTTCCGGAGGCACCCGGGCAGGGCCGCGTCTCTTCCTGGTCACTCCAGGAGGAATCCAGTGCACATCAGAACGTTCGTCGCCGCGGCCGTCGGCCTCGGGCTCGTCACGCTGTCCGCATGCGGCTCCTCGTCCGACGACACCGGATCGGGCGGCTCCAGGACCGTCACGCTCGTCAGCCACGGCTCCTTCGCCTACTCCAAGGACGTGTTGAAGGCGTTCGAGAAGGAGTCCGGGTACAAGGTCAAGGTCCTCAAGAGCGGGGACGCGGGGCAGGCCGTCAACCAGGCGATCCTCACCAAGGACAACCCGCAGGGCGACGTCTTCTTCGGCGTCGACAACACGCTGCTCTCCCGCGCGCTCGACAACGGCCTCTTCCAGCCGTACGAGGCGAAGGGACTCCACAAGGTCGGCGCCGCGTACCAGCTGGACAAGGCCGAGCACCGGGTCACGCCCATCGACTCCGGTGACATCTGCGTCAACTACGACAAGGCGTACTTCAGCGAGAAGAAGATCGAGCCGCCGACGTCGTTCGACGATCTGATCAAGCCCGAGTACAAGGATCTCCTCGTCACCGAGAACGCCTCCACGTCCTCGCCCGGGCTCGGCTTCGTCCTCGGTACGGCCGCCCGGTACGGGGACGACGGCTGGGAGGGCTACTGGGAGAAGCTCAAGGCCAACGGCGTGAAGGTCGTCGACGGCTGGGAGCAGGCGTACTACCAGGAGTTCTCCGGGTCGACGGACGGCAGGAAGGCCGGCGGCGACCGGCCGCTCGTGGTGTCGTACGCGTCCTCGCCGCCCGCCGAGGTCGTCTACGCGGACCCGCGGCCGAAGACCGCGCCGACCGGGGTCGCCGAGGGCACCTGCTTCCGGCAGATCGAGTTCGCGGGGCTGCTGAGCAACGCGCAGAACGCCGAGGGCGGCAAGGCGCTGATCGACTTCCTGATCTCGAAGAGGTTCCAGGAGGACATGCCGCTCAACATGTTCGTGTACCCGGTGGTCGAAGGCGCCTCCGTGCCCGCCGAGTTCACCGAGTACGGACCCGCGGCGAAGGACCCCGAGACCATGGCGCCGAAGAAGATCGCCGAGAACCGTGACCAGTGGGTCAAGTCGTGGACCTCGCTCGTACTGAAGTAGCGAAGACGGCGGCCGGGACCGCGCCGCGCGGACCCCGTCGGTCGGGGAACGCGGCGCGGCTCGGGCTCATGGCGCTGCCGGTCGCGTTCTTCGGGGTGTTCTTCGCCCACCCCGTCGCCGCGATCGTGGTGCGCGGGCTGAAGGACGGCGGGACCTGGGACCCGGGGCGGATCGGGGAGGTGCTGGGGGACGCCGGGATCCGGCACGTGCTGTGGTTCACCACCTGGCAGGCGTTCGTCTCGACCGCGCTCACGCTGCTGATCGCACTCCCCGGCGCGTATGTGTTCGCACGCTTCGATTTCCGGGGCAAGGACCTGCTGCGGGCGGTCGTGACCGTGCCGTTCGTGCTGCCGACCGTGGTCGTCGGCACGGCCTTCCTGGCCCTGGTGGGGCGTGGCGGGCTGCTCGACGAGGTGTGGGGCGTACGGCTGGACACCACGGTCTGGGCCATCCTCCTCGCGCATGTGTTCTTCAACTACGCGGTGGTCGTACGGACCGTGGGCGGGCTGTGGGCGCAGCTCGACCCCCGGCAGGAGGAGGCCGCGCGGATGCTCGGGGCGTCGCCCCTGGCCGCATGGCGGAAGGTGACGCTCCCGGCGCTCGCGCCCGCCGTGGCCGCCGCCGCCCTGATGGTCTTCCTCTTCACCTTCACCTCGTTCGGGGTGGTGCAGATCCTCGGCGGGCCGACCTTCTCGACGCTGGAGGTGGAGATCTACCGGCAGACCTCGGAGATCTTCGACCTGTCGGCGGCCGCCGTGCTCACACTCGTGCAGTTCGCCGCCGTCGGGTTGATCCTCGCCGTGCACGCGTGGACCGTACGGCGGCGGGAGACCGCGCTGCGGCTGGTGGACGCCTCGCTCACGGCCCGGCGGCCGCGCGGAGCCGGGCAGTGGGCGCTGCTGGGCGGGGTGCTCGTCACCGTCGTCGTGCTGATCCTGCTGCCGTTGAGCGTGTTGGTGCAGAGGTCGCTCGACGCGCCCGGATTCGGCTACTACAAGGCGTTGACCAGCGACGACGGCGGGATCTTCCTGGTGGCGCCGATCGAGGCGGTGGGCAACTCGCTCCTGTACGCGCTCGCCGCGACCGGCATCGCCCTGCTGGTCGGCGGGCTCGCCGCCGCCGCGCTCACCCTCCCCGGCTCCCGGCGCCGTCCGCACGGGGGGACCCCCACGGCCGGCCGCCTCGTCCGGGGCTTCGACGCGCTGCTCATGCTGCCGCTCGGGGTGTCCGCGGTGACCGTCGGCTTCGGGTTCCTGATCGCGCTGGACGAGCCGCCGCTGGACCTGCGGTCGTCCTGGATCCTGGTGCCGCTCGCCCAGGCCCTGGTGGGCGTCCCCTTCGTCGTACGGACCATGCTGCCCGTGCTGCGGGCGGTGGACGAACGGCTGCGGGAGGCGGCGGCCGTGCTCGGGGCGTCGCCGTGGCGGGTGTGGCGCGAGGTCGACCTGCCGCTGGTGCGGCGGGCTCTGCTGATCGCGGCCGGCTTCGCCTTCGCCGTCTCGCTCGGGGAGTTCGGGGCGACCGTGTTCATCGCGCGCGCCGACAACCCCACGCTCCCGGTGGCCGTGGCACGGCTGCTCGGCCGGCCCGGTGACCTCAACTACGGTCAGGCGATGGCCCTTTCGACGATTCTGATGGTGGTGTGCGCGGTGGCCCTGCTGGTGCTGGAGCGCCTGCGTACCGATCGCACGGGGGAGTTCTGATGTTGCTCGGGCTTGAGGGCGCGACCGTACGGTTCGACGGGCGGCCCGTGCTCGACGCGGTCGATCTGGAGGTCGCCGAGCACGAGATCGTGTGTGTGCTGGGGCCCAGCGGCAGCGGCAAGTCGACGCTGCTGCGGGTGGTCGCCGGGCTGCAACCACTCGACGGCGGGCGGGTGCTGCTGGCCGGGAACGACCAGGCGGGTGTGCCCGCGCACAAGCGGGGTGTCGGTCTGATGTTCCAGGACCATCAGCTCTTCCCGCAGCGCGACGTCGCCGGGAACGTCGCCTTCGGTCCCCGGATGCATGGCGCGGCGAAAAGCGAACGGGCGCTACGGGTACGGGAGTTGCTGGAGCTGGTCGGGCTGCCCGGAGCGGCCCGGCGGCCGGTCGGGGAGCTGTCCGGCGGTGAGCAGCAGCGGGTCGCGCTGGCCCGGGCCCTCGCCCCGCACCCCCGGCTGCTGATGCTCGACGAGCCCCTCGGCCAGCTGGACCGCTCGCTGCGGGAGCGGTTGGTCGTCGAACTGCGGCAGCTGTTCGCGGAGTTGGGCACGACCGTGCTGGCGGTCACGCACGACCAGGGTGAGGCGTTCGCGCTGGCCGACCGGGTCGTGGTGATGCGGGACGGACGGATCGCCCAGTCCGGCACGCCTCTCGACGTGTGGCAGCGGCCGGCCGACGAGTTCGTGGCCCGTTTCCTCGGCTTCGACAACGTGGTCGAGGCGACCGTGACCGGGGCGGCCGCGGACACGGCGTGGGGCAAGGTGCCGGTGCCGGAGGGCTCGCCGCAGGGGGCGTGCACGCTGCTCGTGCGGCCCGCCGGGGTGCGCCTGGTCGACGCGGCGGTCGGTCTGCGCTGCACCGTCACCGCGCGCACCTTCCGGGGCACCCATGTCGCCGTGCACCTCCAGCCCGAGGGCGCGCCGCGCCTGGAGGCGGCGTGCGCGCTGCGGGACGCGCCGGAGCCCGGGGAGCGGGTGGGCGTGAGCTTCGACGCGACCGAGATCGTCCTGCTGGGGGCCGGCCCGGCCGCGTAGGCAGGCGCTGCGGCGATGCGGGGGAGAACGAGCGTGTGGCCCGTGCCCCTCCGAGAGGGGCACGGGCCACAGCTCTGACAAGCGTCTGATCAGCGTGTGGAGGCCCCACGCCGCCGCATGCTGTAGTACACGGCACCGGCGCCGAGGGCGACCAGGGCCGCCGCGGCACCGGCGATCGGGCCGGTGTTCGGGTCACTGCCGGTCTCGGCGAGGTTGGAGTCGCCGCCGGTCTCGGTGAGGCTGGAATCGCCCTCGGGGGAGGGGGCGTTGTTGTCGTTCGAGCCGACGGGGGTGGTGCCCTCGGACGCGGACGGCGTGGGGGACGTCCTGGTCTCGGAGGGCTCGTCCTCGCCCTTGCCCTTGCCGTTGCCCTTGTCCTCACCCTTGCCCTTGCCGTCCGAGGGCTTCTCCGGGCCCTTGGAGGCGGCCGGCGGGGTGTCCGTCTTGGTCCCGCAGGCCTTGGCGGGGGCGATCAGGTTCGGCTTGATGTCGTCGTCGACGTAGTTCTCCGCCGTGACGTGGATGCGGTACTCGGCCTTCGGCTCCCAGTCCTCCTCGAAGGTGATGGTGACACCGTCGGCGGTGGAGTCCGTGATCGTCCTGCTGCCGACCTGACGCAGGTCGGCCCCGTTGTTCTCCAGATAGACGGTGACCTCGGCCTCGACGCCCAGGGGGTCCACGTCGGTCACGCGGATGACGCCCTTGTCACCGTCGCACTCGGCGACGGCGGAGAAGTCCTTGATGCTGCAGGCCATGGCGTTGCCGGCGGCGCCGAACACGAGTGCGGCGGACGCGACGGCAACACCGACATAGCGCGAAGTCCGCGCGGTACGGAGAGATATGGACACTTTTGCCCTTCACGGGGAGCACAGGGGAGTGGGGGTGACGGAGGGCCGCCGGAGGGGCGGCTTCCCCATGTGCCTCACAGGTTTATAAGCGCGCCGTAAGGACTGTCAATCCGAAGAACTGTTTGAGCGGCCCGCTGTGCCCGCTGACCGGCCCTCCGCGGGGTTGACGCGGGGTCAAAGGTCCCCGCGCGTCTCACCCCCCGAGACGCGCCAGAGCCTCCGGGGCCTCCTCGATCCGGTCCACCAGCGCGATCCGGGTCTCCATCGAGCGCCCCTGGGCCAGCGACCGGAGCAGCGGCCAGGCCGGCAGCCTCTCGGTCCAGTGGGCGCGGTCGACGAGGACCATGGGGGTCGGTTCGCCGCGCGACTCGTAGTAGTTGGGGGTCGCGTTGTCGAAGATCTCCTGGAGGGTTCCGGCGGCGCCCGGAAGGAAGACTATGCCGCTGTTCGAGCGGCCGAGGAGGCCGTCCTCACGGGTGGCGTTGGCGAAGTACTTGGCGATGTGCGAGGCGAACGGGTTCGGCGGCTCGTGGCCGTAGAACCAGGTGGGGATGCCGACGGAGGTGCCGCCCCTCGGCCAGTGGGCGCGCACCTCGAAGGCGGCGCTCGCCCACTCGGTGATCGAGGGCGTGAACGTCGGTGCCTTCGCCAGGAGTCGCAGCGACTCGGCGAGCATCCCGTCGTCGTACGGGGCCGCGTAGGCGCCCAGGTTCGCCGCCTCCATGGCGCCCGGACCGCCGCCGGTGGCGACGATGAGACCCGAGCGGGCCAGGGTGCGGCCGAGGCGGGCGGCGCCCTCGTACGCCTCGGTGCCGCGGGCCATCGCGTGGCCGCCCATCACGCCCACCACCCGGGCGCCGGAGAGGAGTTCGTCGAGGGCGTCCGAGACGGAGTCGTCGTGGACGGCGCGCAGCAGGGAGGCGTAGACGTCCCGGTCGGCCTTGGTCCGCTGGAACCAGGCGTACGCGAGGGCGTCGGGTGTCGCCTCGTAGCCGCCGTCCGACAGGGACGCGAAGAGTTCGTCGGGGGAGTAGAGCAGGCCGCGGTACGGGTCGAAGGGCAGGCCGGGGACGGGCGGGAAGACCAGAGCGCCGTCCGTGCGGATCTTCGCCGCGGCCTCCTCGCGCATCGGGCAGCCGAGGAAGACGGCTCCGGCCGTGGCGGTGGTGAGCAGTTCGCGCGTACGGTCCGTCAGGTCGACGGCCTGGACCCGGAATCCGCGGAGGGTGCCACGTGCCGAGACGATCGCGTCGAACTCCTCGATCGTCTCGATCTCGTGGTCGTCGTGGTGGGCCGCGTGGGCGGGCATCGTCTGCACCCGCCCATGCTAGGGCGCTCCGCCGGGCGGGGACGGGGCCCCTACGGGGTGGGGGCGGCCGCGGGTGGGCGGTGGTCGCTCACGCCCTTCCCCGCGCCCCTTGCCGCGCGGCTGCCTCAGCCCTCGATCGCGGCCGGGTCCATCCAGACGACCTCCCAGGTGTGGCCGTCGAGGTCGTCGAAGGCGCGGCCGTACATGAAGTCCATCTCCTGGACCTTCTCCGACGCGGTGCCACCGGCCGCGACCGCCTTCTCGACCAGCTCGTCCACCTTCGCGCGGCTCTCGGCGCTCAGACAGAGCATCACCTCGCTGGTCCTGGTGGCGTCCGCGATCTCCTTCTTGGTGAAGGACGAGTAGAACGGCTTGGTGAGCAGCATCGCCACGATGGTGTCGCTGATCACGACGGAGGCCGCGTTCTCGTCGCTGAACTGGGGGTTGAGCGTGTAGCCCAGCTCCGTGAAGAACTTCTTCGAGGCGTCGAGGTCGTTCACGGGCAGGTTGATGAAGATCATCTGCTGGTACATGGCGAGGTCGCTTCCGTCCGTCTCGGTCCGTTCGGTTCCGGTCCGTTCGAAGGGGTAGACCGGGGCCCCCCATGGAACTCATC
This sequence comes from Streptomyces bottropensis ATCC 25435, assembly GCF_000383595.1. Taxonomy (NCBI): domain Bacteria; kingdom Bacillati; phylum Actinomycetota; class Actinomycetes; order Kitasatosporales; family Streptomycetaceae; genus Streptomyces; species Streptomyces bottropensis. Next base: position 2,029,790 of record NZ_KB911581.1, read on the forward strand.
GGTGCGCGCGAACTTTTTTCGTACGGGTTTTCAGGCGGCCAGCGGGAGCGCGGCCAGCTGGGCGACCGTCCAGGTCAGAGGGCCGAAGACGGCGAGCAGGGCTCCCGCGCGGAGCAGGGCCGACTGCCGGGGCAGGGCGCTGGACGCCCCCAGCCGCACCAGCGCGGCCGTGGTGTCCGCGCGCGCCCTCCGGGCCTCCACGGCGGCCGTCGCGAGGGTGAGCACGGCGCAGCCGGCCACCACGAGCGCGCCCAGCGTGGTGAGCGGGCCGACCGTGGGGCGCACGCCGGAGGACAGCGTGACCATGGCGTACGCCCCGGAGGCCACCGCGCAGACCACCCCGAGCGGGCGCCCGATGCGCCGGGCCTCTTCCTGGAGCACGCGCCCGGACAGCAGGCGCAGTGCGCCGGGGCGGGCGGACTGGAGCAGGCGCCCGGTGAGGTGGGCGAGCCCCGGTCCGACGAGGACCAGCCCCAGGGCGGTGAGCAGCCAGCCGCCGAGGACACCGGCGGGGCTGTCCGCGAAGCCGCCGGGGAGGGTGAGGCCGGAGCCGTCGTGGGACTGTCCCGCGTACGTCTCGACGGCGAGGCCGACGGCGAGCACGGTGATGCCCCAGGGGAGGCCGCCGGGGGCGGAGCGCGGAGCCGTCGGTCCCGGCGGCTCGGGTGCGGCCGAGGGGGCGTCGACCGTGTCCTCGGGCTCCTCCTCGTACCGGGTGGCGCCCGCGGGGGACGCGGCGCGTCGGCCGACGGCGAAGGTGTCGTACGCCATGAAGCGCGTCCGCAGGCCGGCGGGCCGGGGCCCGGTGCTCTCGGGGCGCAGGACGAGGGCGGTCGCGACACAGGCGGCGGCCGGTACGAGGGCGAGGAGGGTGAGGGCGGCCGGGAGGGGCAGGGGGTGACCGGCGGCGAGGACGTCGGCGGCGGCGCCGTCGAAGGGCATGCCGGTGAGGTCGCCGCGCAGATGGAGGAAGAACAGCAGGGCCAGGAGCGAGCCGAGGACGGTGGACAGGGCCGTGGTGACCGCCGAGACGGCCATCAGCCGGCCGGGGCCCAGGCCGACCGCGGACAGGCCGGGGCGGGGCCGGGTGCCGGGGTCGGTGCGGGCCACCGTCACCGCGAAGTACACGGTCGCGGCGGCGGGCGCGACGCACCAGGCCAGCCGCAGCACCGAGCCGGCCGGGGCGTGCGGGTGGGCCATGGCGTGCCCGAGGGCGCACAGCAGCAGAAATCCCGTACCGCCGGAGGCCGCGGCGACCAGGAGCCGGCGGAGCTGGACGACGGGGTGGGCCCGGCGGGCTAGGCGGAGAGCGAGCACGCGGCCCGGCCTTCCCCGTCGGCGGCGGCCCGGTCCTCGCCGGCCCCGGCGCCCGGGGCCTCCCCTTCGCCCGAGGACGCGTCTCCCCGCCGGGCCACGGCCTCGCCGCTGCCGCCGTCGACGGTGGACCGCCCGCCCGGCCCGGCGGGCGAGCGGCCTCCTCGCCCGGCGGCGGCGGGCCGGGGTTCCTGCGCGGCGGGTGGTGGGTGGCCGCCCGCGGCCGTCGGGGCCGGAGGCAGCGGGAGGGTCTTCACCTGGCGGCCGTCCAGCAGGGTCAGCGTGCGGTCCGCGAGGGACGCGGTCGCGGGGTCGTGGGTGGCGAGGACGACGGTGATGTCGTGCGAGCGGGCGGCGGTGGTGAGGGTGCGCAGGACGTGGGCGTGTTCGGCGCGGTGCAGCGCGGCGGTCGGCTCGTCCGCGAAGAGCACGGTGGGGGCGGCGACCAGGGCCCGGGCCACGACCACCCGCTGGCGCTCGGACTGCAGGAGGGCGTGGGGCCGCTTGCGGGCCGTGTCGCGGATGTCGAGGCGCTCCAGCCACTCCAGGGCGGCGGCCTTGGCGGCCCGGCGGCCGGTGCCACGCAGCATCAGCGGCAGGGCGGTGTTCTCCCAGGCGTTCAGCTCGGGGACGAGGACCGGCTCGGGGTCGATCCAGCCGAAGCGGTCCAGGCGCAGGCGTTCCCGGGCGAGCGGGCCCATCGTGTGCACGGGAACGCTGTTGAACCACACCTCCCCCCGCTGCGCCCGCAGCTGGCCGGACAGGCACCGCAGGAGCGTGGTCTTTCCGCTGCCGCGCGGGCCGGTGACGGCCAGGATCTCGCCACCCCGGACAGCCAGCGACACGCCTTGCAGGGCGGGCGAGCCGTCGTGCGCGTAGGTCAGACCACGTGCCCAGAGCACGTCGTTGTCCGGCGGGGCCACCATGGGCGTACACCTCGGTTCGGATCAGGGTTGCCGGGGGAGCCCCCCGTCCGGGGGAACGAAGGCAGGGCCGATCGGTTACAGGGGCACGCTAGGGAGTCAGGGCGGTGGGGGCCGGACAGCACACGGCCCGGGACGCCCCCATCTCACTCGGATGGGGGCGTCCCGGGCCGTTCGGGGGGCGCGTGGCGGCGCGGGCCCGTGTGCACCGGTTCGGCGGCGGGTCACACCTGTCGGCGGTGCCCGCCCGGACCTACAGCAGCTTCCACGCCTCCGTCAGCGTCGCCCGCAGGATCTGCTCGATCTCGTCGAAGGTCGACTGGTCGGAGATCAGCGGCGGCGCGAGCTGGACGACCGGGTCGCCGCGGTCGTCGGCCCGGCAGTAGAGGCCGTTCTCGAACAGCTTCTTCGACAGGAAGCCGTAGAGGATCCGCTCGGTCTCGTCCTCGTCGAAGCTCTCCTTCGTCGCCTTGTCCTTGACCAGCTCGATCCCGTAGAAGAAGCCGTTGCCGCGGACGTCGCCGACGATCGGCAGGTCGTACAGCTTCTCCAGCGTGGACCGGAACGCGTCCTCGTTGTCGAGGACGTGCTGGTTGATGCCCTCGCGCTCGAACAGGTCGAGGTTGGCGACGCCGACGGCCGCGGAGACCGGGTGGCCGCCGAAGGTGTAGCCGTGCAGGAAGGTGTTGTCGCCCTTGTAGAAGGGCTCGGCTATGCGGTCCGAGACGATGCAGGCGCCGATCGGCGAGTAGCCCGAGGTCATGCCCTTGGCGCAGGTGATCATGTCCGGGACGTAGCCGAACTTGTCACAGGCGAACATCGTGCCGAGCCGGCCGAAGGCACAGATGACCTCGTCCGACACCAGCAGCACGTCGTACTGGTCGCAGATCTCGCGGACCCGCTGGAAGTAGCCGGGCGGCGGCGGGAAGCAGCCGCCGGCGTTCTGCACCGGCTCCAGGAAGACCGCGGCGATCGTTTCCGGGCCCTCGAAGAGGATCTGCTGCTCGATCTGGTCGGCGGCCCAGCGGCCGAAGGCCTCGGGGTCGTCGCCGAAGATCGGGGCGCGGTAGATGTTCGTGTTGGGGACCTTGTGCGCGCCCGGCACCAGCGGCTCGAAGGGGGCCTTCAGGGCCGGCAGACCGGTGATGGACAGGGCGCCCTGCGGGGTGCCGTGGTAGGCGACCGCGCGGGAGATGACCTTGTACTTGGTCGGCTTGCCCTTGAGCTTGAAGTACTGCTTGGCGAGCTTCCATGCGGTCTCGACCGCCTCACCGCCGCCGGTGGTGAAGAAGACCTTGTTCAGGTCGCCGGGCGCGTAGGAGGCGATGCGTTCCGCCAGTTCGACGGCCTTCGGGTGGGCGTAGGACCACACCGGGAAGAAGGCCAGCTCCTGTGCCTGCTTGAACGCGGTCTCCGCCAGCTCGGTGCGGCCGTGGCCCGCCTGGACGACGAAGAGACCCGCGAGACCGTCGAGGTACCGCCTGCCCTTGTCGTCGTAGATGTACGTGCCCTCGCCCCGGACGATGGTCGGCACCGGGGAGTTCTCGTACGAGGACATGCGGGTGAAATGCATCCACAGGTGGTCGTACGCGGTCTGGCTGAGGTCCTTGGGGCTCACGGGTATCGCGTCCTCACGGTTATCGGGTTCCCCACATGTAGGTCTGCTTCTTGAGCTTGAGATAGACGAAGCTCTCCGTCGACCGCACGCCGGGCAGGGTCCGGATGCGCTTGTTGATGACTTCCAGGAGGTGGTCGTCGTCCTCGCAGACGACCTCCGCCATCAGGTCGAAGGAGCCGGCGGTGATCACGATGTACTCGACCTCCGACATGGCTGTCAGCGCGTCCGCCACGGGATCCAGGTCGCCGTCGACGTTGATGCCCAGCATCGCCTGGCGCCGGAAGCCCACGGTGAGCGGGTCCGTGACGGCGACGATCTGCATCACGCCCTGGTCGAGCAGCTTCTGGACGCGCTGGCGCACGGCCGCCTCGGAGAGGCCGACGGCCTTGCCGATCGCGGCGTACGGCCGTCGGCCGTCCTCCTGCAGCTGCTCGACGATGGCGAGGGACACGGCGTCCAGCTGCGGAGTGCCGTTCCTGGGCTCCCTGGAGTCCTTCTGGTCTGAGCTTCGACTGGCCACGGGGTCACTGTGCACGACGTCTCGACAGTTCCGCAAGGCTGGATCGATGTAATTCGTTGTTTACGGGTGCGTAGCTTGCGGATTTCGCAGCAAGCGAGGTGTCGGGGGTGTTGAAAACGTGGGGCCGCGGATTAGGGTGGTGTCTCAAGGAATGGACACCCACATCTGGAGGGCCGGCAGTGAGCACCGAGCTGGGTCGACTGCGTAAGCTACGAAACTACGTTGACGGGGAATTCCGTGACGCCGTCGACGGACGGACCACCGAGGTGGTCAACCCCGCGACGGGCGAGGCCTACGCGACCGCGCCCCTGTCCGGCCAGGCCGACGTCGACGCGGCGATGGCCGCCGCCGAGGCCGCGTTCCCGGCCTGGCGCGACACGACCCCGGCCGAGCGCCAGAAGGCCCTGCTGAAGATCGCCGACGCGTTCGAGGAGCGGGCCGAGGAGCTCATCGCGGCGGAGGTGGAGAACACGGGCAAGCCGATCGGGCTGACCCGCTCCGAGGAGATCCCGCCGATGGTGGACCAGATCCGCTTCTTCGCGGGAGCCGCGCGGATGCTGGAGGGCCGGTCGGCCGGCGAGTACATGGAGGGGATGACCTCCATCGTCCGCCGTGAGCCGGTCGGCGTCTGTGCCCAGGTCGCGCCGTGGAACTACCCGATGATGATGGCCGTGTGGAAGTTCGCGCCGGCGATCGCCGCCGGCAACACGGTCGTGCTGAAGCCGTCGGACACGACGCCGGCCTCGACCGTCCTCATTGCGGAGATCATCGGGGCGATCCTGCCGAAGGGCGTCTTCAACGTGATCACGGGCGACCGTGACACCGGACGCCTGATGGTCGAGCACCCCGTCCCGGCGATGGCGTCCATCACCGGGTCCGTGCGGGCCGGCATGTCCGTCGCCGAGTCCGCGGCCAAGGACGTCAAGCGCGTCCACCTGGAGCTGGGCGGCAAGGCGCCGGTCGTGGTCTTCGCCGACACCGACATCGCCAAGGCCGTCGAGGACATCTCCGTGGCCGGCTTCTTCAACGCCGGGCAGGACTGTACGGCCGCCACGCGCGTGCTGGTGCAGGAGTCGATCCACGACGAGTTCGTGGCCGCGCTGGCCAAGGCCGCCGCCGAGACGAAGACCGGGCAGCCGGACGACGAGGACGTGCTGTTCGGCCCGCTCAACAACCCCAACCAGCTCAAGCAGGTCTCCGGGTTCATCGAGCGGCTGCCGGCCCACGCGAAGGTCGAGACCGGCGGTCAGCGGGTCGGCGACAAGGGGTACTTCTACGCGCCGACCGTCGTCTCCGGGCTGCGACAGGACGACGAGATCATCCAGAACGAGGTCTTCGGGCCGGTCATCACGGTGCAGTCGTTCGAGGACGAGGCGCAGGCCGTCGGCTGGGCGAACGGCGTCGAGTACGCGCTCGCGTCGTCGGTGTGGACGAAGGACCACGCGCGCGCGATGCGGATGTCCAAGGCGCTGGACTTCGGCTGCGTGTGGATCAACACGCACATCCCGCTGGTCGCGGAGATGCCGCACGGCGGGTTCAAGAAGTCCGGGTACGGCAAGGACCTCTCGGGCTACGGGTTCGACGACTACACGCGGATCAAGCACGTGATGACGTCGCTGGGCTGAGGCCCTGCCCCGGCCGGCCGCGTCTCCGCGCGCGGCCGGTCGTGCGCTCCCCGCCCCGTACGTGGCTGCGGCCCGTGGGCCCACCTGGCCGCTCTGCGGCGAAGTCCGCGGCGGGCACCGGACTCGGCGGGTCGGCGCCGCTGATCTCGAGGGCTTGTTTCCGGTCACGGCGAGGCGAATCGTCACGGGTAATTCGTGGCGACGTTGTGGAGATAGTGCAATGGTCTGCCGCGTGGTGGCGCTTTATCAGCCTTTCGGGGTCGATGCGGACGCGAGGGATCGACGGCAGAAGGGTTGCGGCGTATTCCGTCGTGCCGTAATTACGTGAACCATGAACCTGTTCACCCGTGCTGCGTCCCTGCGCCGCCCGGCATCCCCCACGGCCTCGCAACTCCCCCACGAGTCGCAGGCGTTCCCTTCCACCGGCCCGTCCGCTCCCGGCCTGGCCAAGCTGACCGGCGAATGGATGATCGACGCGGCGCACAGTCGTATCGGTTTCTCCGTCCGGCACGCCCTGGTGACGACCGTGCGCGGCGCGTTCACCGAATATCAGAGCCGGCTCTACTTCGACGGTCGTGATCCCGCGCGATCACGGGCCGAGATCGTGCTGTCCACCGCGTCCGTCGACACCGGAGTGCAACAACGCGACGGCCATCTCACGGGCCGCGACTTCCTGGACGCCGCGGCCTATCCGCGGATGCGTTTCGTGAGTACCGCCGTGCGCCCGGTGGGCAACGATGTCTACCGCATGGCCGGAGAACTCACGATCAAGAACGTCACCCGTCCCGTGGATCTCGAACTCACCTATATAGGGCACGTGATGGATCCGTTCGGCTACGAGCGGGTCGGTTTCGACGGGACGACCACCATCAACCGCTCCGAATGGGGTCTCACCTACAACCAGCGGCTCGCGGAGGGCGGAGCCATGGTGAGCGAGAAGGTGCGGCTGCAGTTCGACCTCGCCGTCATCCGCTCGATCCCCGGGGGCTGACGCCCTGTCGCGTTCTCGTGGGGGCCCGGCCGTTGCCGGGCCCCCATTTTTGAACACGTTCAAGCAGGGGCGTACGCTCCCCGTATGAGCGACAGATCCGCCCTGTTGAAGGGCATCCGTGCGTGGCTGGTCTTCTTCGTCATCTGTCTGGTGCTGAGTGGCGCCACCGCGTTCCCGCTGGTCCACGAGCTGCGGTGGACCGAGGAGTTGCTGCGGTCGCTGTCCGTCGGGGAGCACCTGCCGGCGTTCGTGGACTGGATCGAGCGCGTACGGGCCGGGCTCGACGAGGCCGACGCCGAGTACCCGTTCCTCCTGTACGGCACCGACTGGCTGGCCTTCGCGCACCTGGTGATCGCGGTGGCCTTCTACGGCCCCTACCACGACCCGGTCCGCAATATCTGGGTGGTCGAGTTCGGGATGATCGCCTGCGCGGGGATCGTCCCGCTGGCCCTGGTCTGCGGGCCGATCCGGGGCACCCCCTTCTGGTGGACGGTGATCGACATGTCGTTCGGCGTGCTCGGGGTGATCCCGCTGTACGTCGTACGGCAGCGGATCAAGCGGCTGGAGGCGCTCACCGGCGGGTGGGACGCAGGAAAAACTGTTATCCCCGCCGCCTCCGCACCGTCTCCGTAGGGACCCCCTGTCTCCCCCGCACAGGAGCGAGCCCCATGAGCAGTGTGATCTCCGCCTCGGAGCTTCCCCACGTCGCCGCGATGGCTGAGAAGGTTCGGAACGCGGCCGGGTGAACAGGGTGAGGCCGGCGGGACCGGAGGGAACGTACGTGGACGGGCGGCAGTGGCGCTCCACCATCGCGGCCGCGCAGGCGGGGGACCGGCGCGCCCTCGACGAGCTGGTCGCGGGCTGGCTGCCCCTCGTCTACAACATCGTCGGCCGGGCTCTCAACGGTCACGCCGACGTCGACGACGTCGTGCAGGAGACCATGCTGCGCGCGGTCGACAACCTCGACACGCTGCGCGATCCGGACAGCTTCCGCTCCTGGCTGGTCGCGATCGCGATGCGGCAGATACGGGACCGCGCGCGCCGCCGCACCGCCGACCGGCTCGACGCCGCCGACGCCGACGCCCGCGGCGCGGCGGACTTCGCCGAACTGACCGTGCTGCGACTGCAGTTGGAGGGCCAGCGCAAGGAGGTCGCGGAAGCCGTCCGCTGGCTCGACGACGAGGACCGCCAACTGCTGTCCCTGTGGTGGCTGGAGGTCGCCGGCGAACTCACCCGGCGCGAACTCGCCGCCGCCGTCGGCATCAGCAGACAGCACGCCGCCGTCCGCGTGCAGCGGATGAAGGCCCGCCTGGAGACCGCGCGCGGCATCGTGCGCGCCCTCGACTCCTCCTGCTCCGACCTGGGCCGGGTCACCGCCCGCTGGAGCGGACGGCCCGACTCGGTGTGGCGCAAGCGCATCGCCCGGCACATCCGCGACTGCGCCCGCTGCGACGGCGACGCCGTCCCCGGCGAGGTCGTCGTCCCCGCCGAACGCCTCCTCGTCGGCCTCGCCCTGGTGCCTGTCCCCGTCGGCTTCACCCTGTCGCTGGCGTTCGGCGGGAAGACCGCCGCGGCCGCGACCGTCGCGACCGCCTCGGCGGGCTGGTCCGCCAAGGTGCTCGGCGTCCTCACCAAGCCCGCGGTCGCGGTGACCGCGGGCGCGACGATGGTCGCCGGGGGCGCGTACGTGGTCACACAGCCCCCGGGCGAACGGCACCCGCAGGTCGCGCCGACCGCGCTGAGCACGGCCCGCGCGCCGGTGGCCGCCGCGCCCCGCGCTCCCGCGCCCACCGCGTCACGGTCGGCCTCGCCGCCCCCGTCCCTCTCGGCCTCCCCGTCCGCGACAGAGAAGGCCGATCCGTACGGCACCGTCGTCGACGCGGTGGACCGGGCGCCGGACCCGGACACCCCGCCCGCCGCCCTCCCGCGCCGGCCCGAGTCCGGCATCACCAGCAGCGGTGGCCCGCGGACCGTGATGAACCACCGCGGCGAGCGCGTGACCTTCACGGGCGAGGGCTATGTCCTCGTCCGCTGGCAGATCTCGCCCCAGTACCGGCCGGGCGGCCTGGTCATGCCGTCCTGGACGGGCCTGAAGGGAAGGCTCTTCCACGTGGCCTCGGGCGGCGGCCGCCGGATGGACGACCCGGTCTCCGCCGACGGCCGGACCTCCGGCATGGGCGGCCCCGCCACCGGATACACCGTCCTGCCCGACGGCACCCAGCAGATGTGGCAGAACGAGTTCTTCTACCTCGACGGCACCGTCACCGTCACCCAGAACGAACGCGGTGCCGACTACGGCATCACCGTCGCCCCTTCCACCTGGACCGCCGTCACCGAGGACCTCGCCCACGGCCCCGACCGCGGCGCCATTCGTTACGGCCTCGTCCGCGACAACGGCAAGGACTCGGCCCCGGTACCGCAGTACGTCACCCGGGAGGAGCCGCAGGACCCGGCGACGGTGGCGCAGCGGTCGCGGGTGTAGGGACCGGGGGCACCGGTGCCAGCTCAGCGCCCGTGCGGCCGCAGCTCGCACAGCGCGTCGACCCGGTTGGTGGTGATCGAGTCGACGCCCAGGTCCATCAGACGGCGCATGGAGCGCCGGGTGTCGGGGGTCCATGCGGACAGGAGGTAGCCGTCCCGGTGGACACGGTCCGTCAGGGGGCGGGTGACGAGGCCGAAGCGGTAGTTGAGCCAGCGGGGGCGGATCGCGGCGAGGAGGGCGGGGCGGGGTGGAGCGAGGGTCTTCCAGGTGAGGGCCAGTTCGGCGGCGGGGGCGGCGGCGCGGAGGGCCAGCAGGGTGGGCGGGTCGGCGCTGTAGTAGACCCGGTCCTCGGCGTCGTACTCCCCTACGACGTCGAGGACCTGACGTACCGCCCGGCGGTCCACCGCGCCCGGCAGGTCCACCAGCACCCGGCTGTCCTTGGTGGTGAGCAGCGCGTCGGCCAGCGTGGGTACCCCGTCGGCCGTCAGCCCGCGCAGCTCCGCGGCGGAGAGTGCGGACAGCGGCCGTTCCACCTCCCACAGCCGCTTCAGCGTCGCGTCGTGGAGCAGGACGGGAACACCGTCGCGGGTCGTGCGCACGTCGAACTCGACGGCGTCCGCGCCCAGTTCGAGCCCGGCTCGCAGGGAGTCGAGCGTGTTCTCGCGGTGGCGGTAGGGGGCGCCGCGGTGGGCGACGGCTGTCAGGGTGCGCATGGGATGTGGGTTCCCGATCGGGTCAGGGGGTCAGCCGGGCCGAGGTGTAGGTGTCGATCTCGGCGGACAGCCGGGCCTTGCCGGGCGCGTCGAGGAAGGACGCCTCCACGGCGTTCTTCGCGAGCGCGGCCAGCCCCCGCTCGTCGAGGTCCAGCAGACGCGCGGCCACCGCGTACTCGGTGTTCAGGTCGGTGCCGAACATCGGCGGATCGTCGGAGTTGATGGTGACCGGCACTCCGGCCCGTACGAAGTCCGCGAGGGGGTGTTCGTCGAGGGTGCGGACCGCGCGCGTGGCGATGTTCGAGGTCGGGCAGACCTCCAGGGCGATCCGGTGCTCGGCGAGGTGGGCGAGCAGCTTCGGATCGCCCGCCGCGCTGGTGCCGTGCCCGATGCGCTCGGCGCGGAGTTCGACCAGCGCGTCCCAGACGGTCTCGGGGCCCGTCGTCTCGCCGGCGTGCGGCACGGAGTGCAGCCCGGCCGCGATCGCCCGGTCGAAGTACGGCTTGAACTGCGGCCTCGGTACGCCGATCTCCGGCCCGCCGAGCCCGAACGACACCAGCCCCTCGGGGCGCACCCGGTCCTCGGTCGCGAGCCGGGTCGTCTCCTCGGCCGCTTCGAGCCCCGCCTCGCCGGGGATGTCGAAGCACCACCGCAGTACGGTCCCGAACTCGGCCTCCGCCGCCTTGCGGGCGTCCTCGATCGCGGCCATGAAGGCCAGCTCGTCGATCCCGCGCCGGGTGGAGGAGAACGGGGTGATGGTCAGCTCGGCGTACCGCACCTGCTGCCGGGCGAGGTCCCGCGCCACCTCGAAGGTCAGCAGCCGGACGTCCTCCGGGGTGCGGATGAGGTCGACGACGGACAGATACACCTGGACGAAGTGGGCGAAGTCCGTGAACGTGAAGTAGTCCGCGAGCGCCTCGGGATCCGTCGGCACCTGGGAGTCGGGGTGGCGGGCGGCCAGTTCCGAGACGATGCGGGGGGAGGCTGAGCCGACGTGGTGCACATGCAGTTCGGCCTTGGGCAGACCGGCGATGAAGGCGGACAGGTCGCGGGTGCCGGAGGCGCCGGGAACGGCGGGGGTCACGGGCACGCCCTGCGTGGTGCGGCGGTCGGTCAAGGTTCCTCCCCGGGAACGGCGTCCGCCCCGGACCGTGGTCTGCGTCGGGGGACGCGGGTGATCGGCTGATCGATGACTCGGGGATCATCGTAGGCGGCGATCCCCGCGCTGACCCCGGGCTCTAGCATGACCGAACGTACAGCTGAGCGCGTGTGGCCGAAAAACCGACGCGGATCGGCACGAACGTGACAACAGGGGGAACCGCTCATGCCGTCGGACGAGGCACCGATTCCGAAGACACCTGCCGACCCGCAACCGGACCCGTGGGCACCGCCGCATGACCGCGCGCCGACACCGCCGACGCCGGCCGGTGTCGGGGCCGGGGACGCGATACCGGGGGCCAGGGTCGCTCTGGACAAGCAGGCCGAGCCGGGGGCGGGACTCCCGCCCGCTGCTCCCTCGGTGCACGACCAGATGACGGTCGCGTCCATGCCGGTTGTGCGGCCGGGCGGCCCGATACCGGCCGATGCCGGCGCACCGACGCCTCCCCGGGCTTCCGGAACGCCGGCGCCCTGGGCCGGCCCCGACCCGTTCGCGCCACCGGGCGGCCCGCTGCCCGGTGTGCCCTCCGCTGCGGCCCCCGACCCGTTCGCCCCGCCCGCGCCCGACGCGCCCTACCCGCCTCATGCGACCTACCCGCCCCACGGGTCCTACCCGCCTCGCGCGTCGTACCCGCCGCCCGCGGTCGGTGTGCCCCACGCCGCCGTCCCGCCCCCGCCTTTCGGCCCCGAGGGGCCCGGGCCGGTGCCGTACGGCTACCCGCCGCAGTACCAGGCGGCGTACCCGGGCGACCACGCGCACCCCGGCATGGGGTACCCCGCTCCCGTCGCGGGCTACGCCTGGCCCGCGACGGCGCCGCCGAGCAACGGGATGGGCATCGCGGCGATGGTGCTCGGCATCTGTGCAGCCGCGCTGTTCTGCCTGTGGCCGCTGGCGATCCTGCTCGGGGTCATGGCCGTGATCTTCGGATCCATCGGCCGCGTCAAGGCCCGCCGGGGCGAGGCGACCAATCCCGGGCACGCCCTGGCCGGGATCATCTGCGGAGTGGCCGGCATCCTGCTGGGCATCGGCTTCATCGTCCTGCTCGTCGTGGCGCCCGGCAGCGCAGACACCGACTCGGACACCGACCCCTTCGACGACGGCTACTCCACCTCTCTCTCGCTCTCGCTCTAGCGGGTGCCACACCCCGCGCCCACGGGGCGCGGGGGCCCGCGGGGGCGGCCACGACGCACGGTCACCCGCCCTCGGGCGGAGCGCTCAGGCGTCGACCCCGCTCAGCAGCCGCTCACGGGCCGCCATCAGCGCGAAGCCCAGCAGGTTGGGGCCCCGCCACCGGGCGGGGTCCATGGCGCGTTCGTCGTCCGCCGCGAGGCCGATGCCCCAGACGCGGTCGAGGGGGCTCGCTTCGACGAGGACGCGGTTGTGCGTGCCGAGAAGGAAGGCCCGCAGGTCGGGGTGGGCGGCGAACTTGTGGAAGCTGCCCTCGGCGACGATCGCGAAGCGCTCCCGCTCCCACAGGGCGTCGTCGAAGCCGCGGACGAGCCGCCCGATCTTCTTGGCCTGCGCGGGGCCCGCCGCGGCCACGGCTCTGCGCTCCGCCTCCGCGTCCCCGAACAGCCGGGCCTTCGACGCCATCATCCAGTGCTCGGCCGTGGCGTACTCCACGCCGTCCACCGTGAACGGCGAGGGCCACCACTGACTCAGACAGCTCGCGCCGATCCGGCCGTCGGGCCGCGGCCGGTGTCCCCAGAAGTGCAGGTACTTGATCCTCGCCCCCGCGCGGACCGCTTCCGTCAGCGTCTCCCAGGAATCGATCTTCTCCATGTCGACGAGTCTGGCAGCCGCCACTGACATTCCGTCCTTGATTTTCGGTCCCGACTCGACACCTGGTCGACAGATTCCGTCGCGTAACCAAAAGGCAACAACGGAATCACTTGTTGGCGCCGCATAGCTCTGTCAGGATCGGCACTCAAATCGAGCTGGAGCTACGCCACCCGCCCCCGAGGACAGAGGGGGCACAGGCGGAGGAGAGCGACATGCAGAACCCGGGCACCGCGACCCCGGACCGATTCCCCGCACAGGACCGCTTCGCGGTCGGCGCGCAGTACGTCGCCGGCCGCCTGACGAAGGGCACTTCGGGCCGCACCCACGCGGTCGTCGACCCGGCGACCGGTGACGAGGTCCTCACCTACGAGCTGGCCGGACCGGACGACGTGGACGCGGCCGTGGCCGCCGCCCGCGCGGCCTTCCCGGGCTGGGCCGGCACGACCCCCGGCGAGCGGTCGGACGCGCTGCACCGCTTCGCCGCGGTGCTGGCCGACCGGGCGGAGGAGTTCGCGCGGGCCGAGTCCCTGCAGTGCGGGAAGCCGCTCAAACTGACGCGTGAGTTCGACGTGCCCGGCACGATCGACAACATCGCGTTCTTCGCGGGCGCCGCCCGGCACCTCCAGGGCCAGTCGGCCGGCGAGTACTCGGGCGACCACACCTCCTACGTACGCCGTGAGCCCCTCGGGGTGGTGGGTTCCGTCGCACCCTGGAACTACCCCCTCCAGATGGCGGCCTGGAAGATCCTCCCGGCGGTCGCGGCGGGCAACACGATCGTGCTCAAGCCCGCCGAGTCGACCCCGCTCACCTCGCTGCTGTTCGCGCAGGCGGCCACGGACGCCGGCATTCCCGACGGCGTGATCAACATCGTCACCGGGACCGGCAAGGAGGCCGGTGAGCACCTCGTCGGCCATCCCGACGTGGTCATGACCTCCTTCACCGGGTCCACGGCCGTCGGCAAGCGCGTGGCCGAGATCGCCACCGCGACCCTCAAGCGCCTCCATCTGGAGCTGGGCGGCAAGGCCCCGTTCGTGGTCTTCGACGACGGCGACCTGGAGGCCGCCGCCAACGGCGCGGTCGCGGGCGCCCTGATCAACACCGGCCAGGACTGCACGGCCGCCACGCGCGCGTACGTGCAGCGGCCCCTGTACGAGGAGTTCGTCGCGCGGACGGCCGCCCTCATGGAGACCGTCCGGCTCGGCGACCCCTTCGCCCCGGGCACCGACCTCGGGCCGCTCATCTCGCACGTCCAGCGCGACCGTGTCGCCGGGTTCGTCGAGCGGGCACGCGCGTACGCGCGCGTGGTCACCGGCGGCGAGGCGCCCCAGGGAGCGCTGAAGGACGGCGCGTACTACCGGCCCACGCTCGTGGCGGACGCGGCCCAGGACAGCGAGATCGTCCAGTCGGAGATCTTCGGACCGGTGCTCGTGGTCCTGCCCTTCGACAGCGACGACGAGGGCATCCGGCTCGCGAACGACACCCCGTACGGGCTCGCCGCCTCCGCCTGGAGCCGGGACGTGTACCGGGCCGGCCGCGCCACACGGGAGATCCAGGCCGGATGCGTGTGGGTCAACGACCACATCCCGATCATCAGCGAGATGCCGCACGGCGGCTACAAGGCATCCGGCTTCGGCAAGGACATGTCCACGTACTCGTTCGAGGAGTACACCCAGATCAAGCACGTCATGTTCGACAATACGGCGATCGCCAGGAAGGACTGGCACCGCACGATCTTCGGGGACCGCTAGCCCATCTCAGGCCGTCCGACCCGCGGCCGCCCACCTTCCCGAAAGGGCATCAGCGCATGGAGCAGTACGAGCCCGACCGCCTGTCGCCGGCCCAAGTGGCCGCCGTGCGGCGCAGCTTCCGCAACGGCCGGGCCGCCATGACACGGCGGTCCCTGTTGCGCGCCTCCGCGGGCGGCGCGCTCGCGGTCGGCGGCCTCGGGACGCTGAGTGCCTGCGGCATCCCCGCGGCCGGCACCACCCGGGGCGGCGTCTCCGCGGAGGACCACTCGGCCGAGGAGAAGACCGTCAACTTCTCCAACTGGACCGAGTACATCGACGTGGACGAGAGCGAGAAGCACCATCCCACGCTCGACCGGTTCAAGAAGCGGACCGGTATCTCGGTCAAGTACACCGAGGACATCAACGACAACGTCGAGTTCTTCGGGAAGATCAAGCCGCAGCTGGCCGCGGGGCAGGACACCGGGCGCGACATCATCGTCCTCACCGACTGGCTCGCCGCCCGGCTCATCCGCCTCGGATGGGTCCAGAAACTGGACGCCTCCAACCTGCCGCACGCCTACGCCAACCTGTCCGCGCAGTTCCGCGACCCGGACTGGGACCCGGGGCGGGCCTACTCCTATGTCTGGCAGGGCATATCGACCGTCATCGCCTACAACAAGAAGGCCCTCGACGGCCAGGAGGTGAAGTCGATCTCCGACCTGCTCGACAACGACAAGCTCAAGGGCCGGGTCGGCTTCCTGTCGGAGATGCGCGACAGCATCGGCATGACCCTGCTCGACATGGGCAAGGACCCGGCGAACTTCACCGCCGACGACTACGACGCGGCGATCGCGCGGCTCCAGAAGGCCGTCGACAAGGGGCAGATCCGCCGCTTCACCGGCAACGACTACACGTCCGACCTGACCAGCGGCGACTTCGCGGCGTGTGTCGCCTGGGCCGGTGACGTGGTCCAGCTGAAGGCGGACAGCCCGGACATCGACTTCATCATCCCCGAGAGCGGATACATGACGTCGACCGACAACATGCTGATCCCCAACAAGGCCCGTCACAAGACGAACGCCGAGCGGTTGATCGACTTCTACTACCAGCCCCGGCCGGCCGCCGAGCTCGCCGCGTACATCAACTACGTGTCGCCCGTCGACGGGGTGAAGCCCGAGCTGGAGAAGATCGACCCGGATGCGGCGAACAACCCGCTGATCATCCCCGACAAGGCCATGGCCGCGAAGTCGCACGCCTTCCGCTCGCTGAGCTCGAAGGAAGAGACAGCATTTGAACAGAAGTTCGCAAAGCTGACGGGGGCGTGATCACCGTGACGAACAAGACCACCGAGCACAGCGGGGACGTCCGTCTCTCCGGCATCGGCAAGACCTACGACAACGGCTTCACCGCCGTGCACCCGCTGGACCTGACCGTTCCCCAGGGCTCCTTCTTCGCCCTGCTCGGCGCCTCCGGCTGCGGCAAGACGACCACCCTTCGCATGATCGCCGGTCTGGAGGAGCCCACCACGGGCACCGTGCACCTCGGAGACCAGGAGGTCACCCGGCTGCCGCCCTACAAGCGGCCGGTGAACACCGTCTTCCAGTCGTACGCCCTCTTCCCGCACCTGGACATCTTCGAGAACGTCGCCTTCGGGCTGCGCCGGCGCGGCATCAAGTCGGTGAAGAAGCAGGTCGAGAACATGCTGGAGCTCGTGCAGCTGGGGGAGCAGGCGCGTAAGAAGCCGCACCAGCTCTCCGGCGGCCAGCAGCAGCGCGTCGCCGTCGCCCGGGCGCTGATCAACACGCCCAAGGTGCTGCTCCTGGACGAGCCGCTCGGCGCCCTCGACCTCAAGCTGCGCCGCCAGATGCAGCTGGAGCTCAAGCGCATCCAGACCGAGGTCGGCATCACCTTCGTGCACGTCACGCACGACCAGGAGGAGGCCATGACGATGGCCGACACGGTCGCCGTGATGAACGGCGGCAGGGTCGAGCAGCTCGGCTCGCCGACCGACCTGTACGAGAACCCGCAGACCACCTTCGTCGCCAACTTTCTCGGCACCTCCAACCTCATCGAGGCCGAGGTCGACTCCCGCAGCGGCGGCGAGATCGTGCTGAAGGCGGGCGGCGGCAAGCTGGTACTGCCCGAGGCGCGGTACTCCGGGCCGACCACGACCGGCGGCAGGGTGCTGGTCGGCGTCCGCCCCGAGAAGATCTCCCTCACCCACGCCGACGAGGCGGGCGAGATCCCCGTCGGCCGCAACCGGATCACCGGCAAGATCGCCGACTCCTCCTTCATCGGCGTCTCCACGCAGTACGTCATCGACAGCCCCGTCTGTCCCGAGTTCGAGGTCTACGCCCAGAACATCGACCGTGACGACCGGCTGGTGCCCGGCGCCGAGGTCGTCCTGCACTGGAACCCGGCCCACACCTTCGGCCTGGACGCCGCCCAGTCCCTGCTTGCCGGGACGACGGGCTCCGCCGGCATCCAGGAAGAGGCGACGCTCTGATGGCGACGCTCACCGAGGCGCCGCCGCCTCTGACCCCGACCGCGCCCGGGAAGAAGCCGCCACGCAGGAGGGGCCGCCTCACGCTGTACTGGCTGCTGCTGCCCGGCATCCTCTGGCTGGTCGTCTTCTTCGCGCTGCCGATGATCTACCAGGCCTCCACGTCCGTGCAGACGGGCTCCCTGGAGGAGGGCTACAAGGTCACCTGGCACTTCGCCACCTACTGGGACGCGCTGTCCGAGTACTGGCCGCAGTTCCTGCGCTCGATCCTGTACGCCGGCGCCGCCACGATCCTGTGCCTCGTCCTCGGCTACCCGCTCGCGTACCTCATCGCGTTCCGCGCGGGACGCTGGCGGAACCTGATCATGATCCTGGTGATCGCGCCGTTCTTCACCAGCTTCCTGATCCGCACCCTCGCCTGGAAGACGATCCTCGCGGACGGCGGCCCGGTCGTCGGCGCCCTCAACACCCTGCACGTCCTGGACGTCACCGACTGGCTCGGCTGGACGGCCGGCGACCGCGTGCTGGCCACGCCGCTCGCGGTGGTGTGCGGTCTGACCTACAACTTCCTGCCGTTCATGATCCTTCCGCTCTACACCTCCCTGGAGCGCATCGACGGACGGCTGCACGAGGCCGCGGGCGACCTGTACGCCAAGCCGGTCACCACCTTCCGCAAGGTGACCTTCCCGCTGTCGATGCCGGGCGTGGTCTCCGGCACGCTGCTGACCTTCATCCCGGCGGCCGGCGACTACGTCAACGCGGACCTGCTCGGATCCACGGACACACGCATGGTCGGAAACGTGATCCAGACGCAGTTCCTGCGCATCCTGGACTACCCGACGGCCGCGGCGCTCTCCTTCATCCTGATGGCCGCGATTCTCTTCATGGTCACGCTCTACATCCGCAGGTCGGGGACGGAGGATCTGGTTTAAATGGCCTTCGTCAACTGGCTCAAGCGCCATCTCGTCGTCATCGCGGGACTGTGCACGCTCGGTTATCTGCTGCTGCCGAACGTCGTGGTCACGGTGTTCTCCTTCAACAAGCCGAAGGGCCGCTTCAACTACCAGTGGCAGCAGTTCTCCACGGACGCCTGGCAGGACCCCTGTGGGGTGGCCGGCATGTGCGGCTCGCTCTCCCTCAGCCTCCAGATCGCGTTCTGGGCGACGCTCGGCGCGACCGTCCTCGGCACGATGATCGCCTTCGCTCTGGTCCGCTACCGCTTCCGGGCCCGCGGCGCCGTGAACTCGCTGATCTTCCTGCCGATGGCGATGCCCGAGGTCGTCATGGCGGCCTCGCTGCTCACCCTGTTCCTCAACATGGGCGCCCAACTGGGCTTCTGGACCGTCCTCATCGCGCACATCATGTTCTGCCTGAGCTTCGTCGTCACGGCGGTCAAGGCGCGCGTGATGTCGATGGACCCGCGCCTGGAGCAGGCCGCCCAGGACCTCTACGCCGGGCCCTTCCAGACCTTCATCAGGGTCACCCTGCCGATCGCCGCCCCCGGAATCGCCGCGGGCGCGATGCTCGCCTTCGCACTCTCCTTCGACGATTTCATCATCACCAATTTCAACGCGGGCTCGACCGTCACCTTCCCCATGTTCGTCTGGGGTTCGGCGCAGCGCGGAACGCCCGTCCAGATCAATGTCATCGGTACGGCCATGTTCCTGGTCGCCGTCCTGCTGGTGCTGGTCTCCATGGTCATCGGCAACCGCCGTGCCAAGCAGAAGGCATAAGCCTTTCGCGCACCTTCCGTAGGGAGTTGAAATCATGGCCCCGAGCGCCATGAGCCGTTGGACGAAGTCGCTCTCCGAAGCCCAGCCGGTCCCGTACTGGCTCGAAGACCCGGGCCAACCCCGCCCCGAGCCCGCGCTCACCGGCGCGGAGACCTGCGACCTCCTGGTCGTCGGCGGTGGCTACAGCGGACTGTGGACGGCGCTGCTCGCCAAGGAGCGCGACCCGGGACGGGACGTCGTCCTGCTGGAGGGCCGTGAGGTGGGCTGGGCCGCCTCCGGCCGCAACGGCGGCTTCTGCGCCGCGTCGCTCACCCACGGCCTGGCCAACGGGCTCGCCCGCTGGCCCGAGGAGATCCACAAGCTGGAGGAACTGGGCGCCCGCAACCTCGACGAGATCGAGGCGGCGGTCGCCCGGCACGGCCTGGACTGCGACTTCGAACGCACCGGCGAGATCGACGTCGCCACCGAGACCTACCAGGCCCGGGAACTGCGGGACTGGTACGACGAGATCGCCGGCAAGGGTCTCGCCGACGGCATCGAGTTCCTGGACGCCGACGCGGTCCGCGAGCAGGTCGCCTCGCCGACCTTCCGGGCGGGCCTGTACGACCGCCGGGGCGTCGCCATGCTGCACCCCGCCAAACTCGCCTGGGGCCTCAAGCGGGCCTGCCTGAACCTCGGCGTCCGCGTCTACGAGCACACCCCCGCGCTGAGCCTGAAGGCGCACGGCCCCGGCATGGCCGTCCGCACTCCCTACGGTCAGGTCCGTACCCGGCAGGTGGCGCTCGGCACGAACATCTTCCCCAGCCTGGTCAGGCGCGTCCGCGCGTACACCGTCCCGGTCTACGACTACGCCCTGATGACGGAGCCGCTGACCGCCGAGCAGCTGGCGTCGGTCGGCTGGAAGAACCGGCAGGGGCTCGGGGACGCGGCGAACCAGTTCCACTACTTCCGGCTCAGCGCCGACAACCGCATCCTCTGGGGCGGCTACGACGCGGTGTACCAGTACGGCGGCCGGGTGCGGGCCGAGTACGACGACCGGCCGGAGACGTACGCCAAGCTCGCCGGGCACTTCTTCACCTGCTTCCCGCAGCTGGAGGGCCTCCGCTTCACCCACGCCTGGGGCGGCGCGATCGACACCTGCTCCCGCTTCTCGGCGTTCTTCGGCACCGCCCACCAGGGCAAAGTCGCCTATGCGGCCGGGTATACGGGGCTGGGGGTGGGCGCCACCCGGTTCGGCGCCGACGTCATGCTCGACCTGCTCGCGGGCGAGCGCACGGAGCGCACCGAGCTGGAGATGGTCCGCAGGAAGCCGCTGCCGTTCCCGCCCGAGCCCTTCGCCTGGACCGGCATCGCTCTCACCAAGTGGTCCCTGGCCCGCGCCGACTCCCACGCCGGTCGCCGCAACCTGTGGCTGAAGGCCATGGACCGGCTGGGACTGGGCTTCGACAGCTGAGGCGCGGACCGGAATCCCGTGCTCAGCGGGGCGTGAAGGTGTGCGCGTGATCAACGGGCGTACGCCCTGCTGGGCGGTGTTACTCCATTCACCACCAAGAAGTGGTCCGAACCCGCGTAATGCCCGGCCGGAACCTCTGTCTGTGCTCCTGACGCGAAAACCGCGTCCGACGGAGCACTAGAGAGAGGAAGGTCCCTGTCATGACTGGGGCCAAGACGGCGGCCGAGTGGCTGGCATCCGTATCACCGGATCCCGAGGCCTGCCGCTGGGAGTGGGAGCGCAACCCCCTGGGGGTCGCCCTGCTTCCGGCCGGCAGGGCCTGGGACGTGCTGATCCTGCCGGGCCTGCTCGGCTATCCCACCCTCGATGTCCTCACCCGCATCATCGACCGGCCCGGACCCGTGCTCGCCGACTTCGGCGACGACCGCATGGGGTTCTTCGTCCCGCCGGGCACGGCGTCGCGATGGCTCGGCACGGGGGTGCGCAGCGCGGGCGGCGGCACCTGGATCGTGGTGCCGTACCCGGGACGGCAGACCGGCGGAGTCCGCTGGCTGATCCCGCCGGACGGCAGCGGCACCCTCACCGATCCGGCACTGCTCGAACTGGCGATGCACGAGGCGGCGGCGAGCCTCGCCAGGGACGAGGACCGGCAGCCGGGGTACTGAGGACCGCATGCGGTGACGGCGGCCGTCCCCCGGCCGCCCGGATGTGGTGACGGCGGCCCTCCCCGGCCACGCGCACCTGTCGGCCGCCCGTGCGGCCGACGCGGACGTCACCCGGGAGGACTCCGGCGTACCCCGGACCACAGCGAGGAGAGCAGCGGCACGCACACGCACCAGCTCGCCACCACGTCGAGCGGCCAGTGGTAACCCTGGCGCACCAGACCGAAGCCGACCCCGATGTTCACCACGACCGCGAGCACGACGACCGCACGGCGCGCGGGGGCGCCGCGCAGCAGGGGCAGCAGGAGCAGGACGGCGGCGCCGTACGCGACGGAGGCGGTCGCGGTGTGGCCGGACGGGTAGAAACCCGTGCCCGGGCCCATGATCGGCGGACCGGACCGGGCGATGAGCTCCTTCAGCGGGATCACCCAGAGCGGTACGGCGGCCAGCAGGAGCGCGGCCGCGGCGGACGGCCGCCACCAGTGCTCCCGGCCGGCGGCACGCGCACGCCACGCGACATACAGCAGGACGAGGGCGAGGACCGGGACGGCGACCGTGATTCCGCCGAGGTCGGCGAGGAACCGCGTGGGGGCGCCGCGGTGGACGAGCACGTCGCTGAGGCGTTCGTCCGCGCGGGCCAGGGGGCCGTGCGCGAGGATCTGCCAGGTGATCAGGGCGAAGAGGAGGGCCGGGGCGCCGACAAGGAGGAGGGCGGCGCGGCGGCCCGGGAGGATGGTCGGCCGTCCTCGAACAGGGGGGGTGGTTCGAGGACGGCCGTCCGGATCGGTGTGCCGCACGCCCCGGGGGGTTTGGGACGGGCGGCCATCCGATCGGTGAGGAGATCCGGAGCCGGAAGCTCCGGGTGTGTGCGCGAGGGCACGACCAGGGCGAAGCTGGGGAGGCCCCGACCCGGTGTCACCCACAGTCCCCTGCGGGCGGGGTGTATCTCTCATCTGCTCCAGAACCTACGACAGGGGACGCGGCCACGACAGCCGGAATCGCGACCCGCCATGCACCTTGCACACCTTCTTCACGCGCTCCGACGCTTGTCCACAGGGACCGGAATCCGGGAGGAGATTCCGCTTCCGGGTTCAGGTCCCTTGACGCGTGGGACGCCGGAGGCGGACGGGGCATTCCGTATGCGGGTGCCCCGTGAGAAGGGGCGCCCGGCACCGTGCCGCGTGGGTCAGACGCGGGTGAACGCCTGCTCGATGATGTCCAGGCCCTCGTTCAGGAGGTCCTCGCCGATGACGAGCGGCGGCAGGAAACGCAGCACGTTGCCGTAGGTGCCGCAGGTCAGGACCAGCAGGCCCTCCTGGTGGCAGGCCTTCGCCAGCGCGGCGGTCGCCTCCGGGTTCGGCTCCTTCGTCGTACGGTCCTTGACCAGCTCGATGGCGATCATGGCACCGCGGCCGCGGATGTCGCCGATCAGGTCGAACTTCTCGGCCATGGCGGTGAGGCGGGCCTTCATCGTCGCCTCGATGCTCTTCGCCCGGGCGTTGAGGTCGAGCTCCTTCATCGTCTCGATCGAGCCGAGGGCGCCCGCACAGGCGACGGGGTTGCCGCCGTAGGTGCCGCCGAGGCCGCCCGCGTGCGCCGCGTCCATGATCTCCGCGCGGCCGGTGACGGCGGCGAGCGGGAGGCCGCCGGCGATGCCCTTGGCGGTGGTGATCAGGTCCGGGACGATGCCCTCGTCCTCACAGGCGAACCACTGGCCGGTGCGGCAGAAGCCCGACTGGATCTCGTCGGCGACGAAGACGATGCCGTTGTCGGAGGCGAACTTGTTGATGGCCGGCAGGAAGCCCTTGGCGGGCTCGATGAAGCCGCCCTCGCCGAGCACCGGCTCGATGATGATCGCGGCCACGTTCTCCGCGCCGACCTGCTTGGCGATCTGGTCGATCGCCTGCGCGGCGGCCTCGGGGCCGGCGTTGTCCGGACCGGTCGGCCAGCGGTAGCCGTAGGCGACGGGCACGCGGTACACCTCGGGCGCGAACGGGCCGAAGCCGTGCTTGTACGGCATGTTCTTCGCCGTCAGCGCCATCGTGAGGTTGGTGCGGCCGTGGTAGCCGTGGTCGAAGACGACCACGGCCTGCCGCTTGGTGTACGACCGGGCGATCTTCACCGCGTTCTCGACGGCCTCGGCGCCGCTGTTGAACAGCGCGGACTTCTTGGCGTGGTCGCCCGGGGTCAGCTCGGCGAGGGCCTCGGCGACGGCGACGTAGCCCTCGTACGGGGTGACCATGAAACAGGTGTGCGTGAAGTCCTGGAGCTGGGCGGTGGCCCGGCGGACCACGGCCTCGGCGCTGGCGCCGACGCTCGTGACGGCGATGCCCGAGCCGAAGTCGATCAGCCGGTTGCCGTCGACGTCCTCGATGATGCCGCCGCCCGCGCGCGCGGTGAACACCGGCAGCACCGACCCCACCCCCGCCGCGACCGCGGCGACACGACGGGCCTGCAGCTCCTGGGACTTCGGTCCGGGGATGGCGGTGACTACGCGGCGCTCCTGGGGAAGTGCGCTCATGAGGGGCTCCTGGGGGTCTTACTGACGCTTGCCTTCTTTTACTCGCAGGCTAGGACCGGGAAGGAACACTGGGCATGCTCCATGTGGGCGTTGTTGGCGACTCCGCTTGTCCTTGATGGACATGGCGCGTTGTCGGAGGTGAATCAGTGACCAGTGAGTCACGGACAGGCCGCTTCCTGGCCCGCCCGGCCACGTAAGCGGTGAACTCCCCTTGCGAGGGCGTTAGATTGGCTCGCTGATGGTGGACGGAACGGCTGGTCAGGGGGCAAGCGCGATGGACAGCGACGGGACGCGGGACGCGCGGGGCACGCATGCGAATCCTGTGCCGCGCCCGGCGGGGCCACCCGAGGGGCCCACGATGCCCCCTCGGCCCGCGCGTGCACCAGGGGTTCCTCCGATGCCGGACGGGTCTTCCTTCCTCGAGTGGCTGCGGGCACCGAGACCGGACGCCGCACCAGGCGTTTGGCGGTTCGGACACACGCCCCGTCCCGACGAGGAGCCCGAGGAGATTCCCAAACGCCAGCTCATCGGCGGGGCTCTCATCGCTTTCCTGGTGGGATGGCTCGTCTGGTCATTGCTGCAGAACGGCTACCTCGGCTACTGGTGGTGGATCCCGCTCGACCTGATCGCGCCCGACTCCTGGCAAGGCGGCTCCGGTGAGGGTGGTCAGGTCGGTACCTTCATCCTGTATCGGGGCTACGAGCTGCTCGTGGCGCTGCTGATCCTGATCGCGGTGGCCAGGCTGGGTCGCTGGGGCGAGGTCTGGCGCCGTTTCGTCTCACCCCGGCTGCGCGGTCGGCCGCCGGAGCGGACGGCCCTCGCCGATCAGGACGACCCCGCCCAGTGGAACCAGCTTCGCCAGGCCGGGGCCCTCGACGCCGCCGAGCGGCTGGTCGTGGAGGGGGCCGCCGGGCTCATGCGGGACGTGGATCATGCGCGGATCATGCGGGCGTGGCAGGGCGTGCGCAGCGGGCGGCACAGCCTGGCGACGTTCACCGGCGCGGTCCTGAAGGACGGTGCGGCGGCGTGTCTGCACCCGTCCGGGGAGCGGGACCTGCCTGCCCGGCTCGCCCGGCACGACCTGGTCACCGGCCAGGTCCGCCTGGGCGGCACCGTCGACGACCCGCGCAACCCCTACGCCTACCGGGGCACGGGCCTCGCCCTGGGCCCCGACCTGCTCGGCACGTCCCTGCTCGCCGTCGGACCCGCCGGATCGGGCAAGACCGGCAGCGTGGTCTGGCCCGTCGCCGAGTCGCTGTGTCTGCACGCGCTCGCCGGGCGGGCCGCGGTGGTGGTCGTGGGGGCGGCGGGAGCGGGCCTCGGGCCGGCCGACGCGTACGACGTCGTGGTGCGGATCGGGAACCCGGAGTCCGTCTACGACCTCGACCTCTACGGGGGGACCACGGACCCCGACGAGGCCGCGGCCGTCCTCGCGGAGGCGCTCGTTGGCGACCTGGCCGACCCGCACCCCGGCGGCGACAGCCGGCGCTCCACCACCGTCCTCGCCCAGCTGCTCGGCCCGTACCGCGCGGTGCACGGGCGGTTCCCCTCGGTGCCGCAGCTGCGCCAGCTGCTCGACGGCTCACCCGGCCCGCTGGGCGAGCTGCGCAAGGGCCTCCAGGCCGCCGGACAGGAGTCCCTGCTGCGCGAGCTGGACGCGCGGGAACGCCAGCTCGGGCACCCCGGGGACGTCGGTTCCGTTCTCGCCGACCGGGTCGCGCTCCTCGACCGGCCCGCCTTCGCCACGTTCTTCGACACCTCAGGCCAGTCCCGGCCGTTCTCCCTGCGCGCCCTCGACCACCCGGTACGGGTCCGTATCGACCTCCCCGAGCGCGGCCACTCCGACGCCTCGCGCATCCTGGCGCGGCTGGTGCTCGCGCAGTTCACCGCGAGCGTCGCCGTCCGGGAGGACCGGTCGCTGTTCGCCTGCCTCGTGCTGGACGACGCCACCGGGGTCGTCACGCCGGAGGCCGTCCGCGGCATCCAGCGGCTGCGCTCGACCAACGCGGGCACGGTCCTCACCCTCCGCACCCTCGACGACGTGCCCCGGCCACTGCGCGGGCCGCTTCTCGGCGCCACCGGCTGCCGGATGGCGCTGTCCGGGCTCACCCCGTGGGACGGGCAGGACTTCGCCGAGGTCTGGGGCAAGGAGTGGACCGAGGCGCGGGACGTCACCGACCGGCAGATCATCGCCGACTCCCCGGCGGGCAAGGCCTGGCACGCGCTGCGCCGGATGATCACCGGCCACGCGCCGACCGCGCGCGCCGTGACCGTACGGCAGGTCGAGCGGGAGCGCTGGTCCGCCTCCGAACTGGCGCACGGCGTGCCGCCGGGCCACGCGGTGCTGTCGCTGACGACCGTGCGGGGCGAGCACGCGCCGCCGCTGCTGGTGGATCTGCGGGGCTGAACGGCGGGCCGCAGTGCCGGTCGGTTCCAGCCGATCGGTGTGCGGTGCGGAGGGCTCCTGACCGTACGGTGAGGCAGAATCGGGGCAGGCCGTTCATACGCGGCGGCCAAAAGCCCCCGTCGACGTGAAGGTCCCATGCCCCCCACGCTCGCCTCGCTCGTCCACCACTCCACGCTCAAGCTGACCGTGCGGGCGGGGGAGGACCGCCTGGACGTACCGGTGCGCTGGGCGCACGCCAGTGAGCTGGCCGACCCCGTGCCGTACATGGAGGGCGGGGAGCTGCTGCTGATCACCGCGCTGAAACTGGACGCGGAGGACCCGGAGGCGATGCGGCGCTATGTACGCCGGTTGGTGGGCGCCGGGGTCGTCGGGCTCGGTTTCGCCGTCGGGGTGCACTACGAGGACATCCCCGAGGCGCTCGTCGCGGCGGCCGAGAGGGAGGGGCTGCCCCTGCTCGAAGTGCCCCGGCGTACGCCCTTCCTCGCCATCAGCAAGGCCGTGTCGGCCGCCATCGCCGCCGAGCAGTACCGGGCGGTCACGGCGGGGTTCGCCGCCCAGCGGGAACTCACCCGGCAGGCGTTGACCGACGGCCCCGAGGGGCTGCTCGGCGCGCTCGCCGGGCAGGTCGACGGGTGGGCAGCCCTGTACGACGCCTCCGGCGCGGTCGTCGCGGTGGCGCCCGAGTGGGCGGAGCGGCGGGCCGGCCGGCTCATCGCCGACGTCGAACGGCTGCGCGACCGGCCCGCGCCGGCCAGCGCGGTCGTCGGCGGCGAGGACCGCGTCGAACTGCACTCGCTCGGCGGCGGACGCCGAGCCCGTGCCGCCCTCGCCGTCGGGACGGCGGCGGCCCTCGGCACGGCCGAGCGGTACGCCGTGCACTCCGCGATCGCCCTGCTGACCCTCACCACGGAGCGGTCGCGTCCGCTGCACGCCGCCGAGCAGCGGATCGGCGCGGCGGTGCTGCGGATGCTGCTGGCCGGAGAGTGCGACCATGCGCGCGCCGTCGCCGGGGATCTGTACGGGGAGCTGCTGGACGCTCCCTTCCGGCTGATCCTCGCGGAGTCCACCTCGTCGTCGGTCGCCACCGGCCCGGGGGGTGACCTGCTCGGACAGCTCGTCGAGGTCGTGGAGGCGGCCGCCGCGCGGGCCGGGGAGGCGGTGCTCGTCGTGCCCGACGGGGAGCGGCTGGTGGTGCTCGCCGTGGACGGGGGTGCGGCCGTGGACGCGTGCGGGGCGTTCGCGGTGGAGCTGGAGACGGCGCGGGCGGCCGGGCGGGAACCGGTGTCCGGGGGCGGCTCCGTCCCCGTCCCCGTTTCCGTCGACGAGGAGGAACTCGTCGTCGGGCTGTCCGCGCCCGCCGGGCCGATCGCGGCCGCCGCCGCGTACAAGCAGGCCGAGCAGGCGCTGGCCGTGGCCCGGAGACGGGGGCGGTGTCTCGTCGAGCACGAGGAGCTGGCGGCGGGGTCCGTGTTGCCGTTGCTCGGTGACGATGCGGTGCGGGCGTTCGCGGACAGTCTGCTGCGGCCGCTTCGTGAGCACGACGCGACCGGGCGGGGGGATCTTGTCGCTTCGCTGCGGGCGTGGTTGTCGCGGCATGGGCAGTGGGACGCGGCTGCCGCGGATCTGGGGGTGCACCGGCATACGTTGCGCTATCGGATGCGGCGGGTGGAGGAGATCGTGGGGCGGTCGCTCGATGATCCCGATGTGCGGATGGAGTTGTGGCTGGCGTTGAAGGCGACCGCTGCCGCGGGGGAGTAAGGCGTACTTTTCCGCCCCCGCCGCCCCTACCCGTCCCTCCCCAGGGGCTGCGCCCCTTCGACCCCCAGCCGCGGGTCCGGTGGGGGCTGGTCGCGCAGTTCCCCGCGCCCTTGAAGAGCAGGGGCTGCGCCCACTGCTCTTCAAGGGCGCGGGGCCGCAGCAGCACTCGGGTCCTCAGGGGCGCGGGGAAGCGCGCGAGGAGCCCCACCGGCCCGCAGCCGCTTCACCACCCCACCCCAGGCCGATCCACCCCTCCAATCCGGCGCACCCCCCAGCCGTAGTCATACGTGCCGGACAAGCGCCCCCTCGCCGTCCCGGCTCTACCGTGGAGCCGGAAGACGACATGTGTACCCACCGAAGGGCCGGGAACGACTATGACCGCCACTACCGCCTTCTGGCTCGCCGGCCGTCGGGCCACCGGTGAGACCACGTTCGATGTGACGTCGCCCTGGGACGGCCGCCTGGTCGCAGCGGTGAGCGTGCCGACGGACGAGCAGGTCGAAGAGGCCGTGGCCGCCGCGTACGCCGTACGGGACGAGTTCGCGGCGACGCCCGCGCACGTGCGGGCCGCCGTGCTCGACCACGTCAGCAGGAGTCTCGTCGAGCGGACCGAGGAGATCGCGCAGCTGATCTCCGCCGAGAACGGCAAGCCGATCAAGTGGGCGCGCGGCGAGGTCGGCCGTGCGGTCTCGGTGTTCCGGTTCGCGGCCGAGGAAGCCCGGCGGTTCAACGGCGGCGAGGCGCAGCGGCTCGACACCGACCTGGGCGGACAGGGGCGCCTCGCCCTCACGCGCCGCTTCCCCAAGGGCGTCGTCCTCGGGATCGCGCCCTTCAACTTCCCGCTCAACCTCTGCGCCCACAAGATCGCCCCGGCGATCGCGGCCGGTGTGCCGATCATCCTGAAGCCCGCCCCGGCGACGCCCCTGTCCGGGCTGATCATCGGTGAGCTGCTCGCGGACGCGGCGACCGCGCTGCCCGCCGGTTCCTGGAGCATCCTGCCGGTCGCGAACGACCGTATGCCCGCCCTCGTCCAGGACGAGCGGCTGCCCGTGATCTCCTTCACCGGGTCCGAGAAGGTCGGCTACGCGATCATGGACTCGGCGCCGCGCAAGCACTGCACCCTGGAGCTGGGCGGCAACGGCGCGGCGGTCGTGCTCGCCGACTACGCGAGCGACGAGGACCTCGACTGGGCCGCCGGCCGCATCGCGACCTTCTCGAACTACCAGGGCGGCCAGTCCTGCATCTCCGTGCAGCGGGTGATCGCGGACGCGTCCGTGTACGACCGGCTGCTGCCGCGCATCGTCGCCGCGGTCGAGGCGCAGGTGACCGGCGACCCGTCCGACGGCGCGACCGACGTGGGGCCGCTGGTCAGCGAGGACGCCGCCAAGCGGGTCGAGGCATGGGTGCGGGAGGCGGTCGACGCCGGCGCCACGCTGCTCACCGGCGGCAAGCGCGACGGCGCCTCGTACGCGCCGACCGTCCTCACCGACGTGCCCGCCGACGTGAGCGTCTCCTGCGAGGAGGTCTTCGGGCCCGTCCTCACCGTGCGGAAGGTGGAGGGGGAGGCCGCGGCCTTCGCCGCCGTCAACGACTCCAAGTACGGCCTCCAGGCGGGCGTCTTCACCCACGACCTGCAGACCGCCTTCCGCGCCCACCGGACCCTGGAGGTCGGCGGCGTGGTCATCGGTGACGTGCCGTCCTACCGCGCCGACCAGATGCCCTACGGCGGGGTGAAGCAGTCCGGTGTCGGGCGGGAAGGTGTGCGCTTCGCCATGGACGACTACACCTACGAGCGGGTGATGGTGCTGACGGGGCTCCAGCTCTGAGCGCCGTCGGACCGATCGCCGGCCCTCGATCCCCGACCAACCCTAGCTTGTGACAATCATTTTCATGTAGTCTCGGGTCGGATCCCGGGATGAAGGGGCCCGGCACCGATGCCTTCCGGTGCCGGGCCCCTTCTGTGTGCCGGCTCGCTCCGGACCCTCAACCGGAGAAGCCGACGTGCGCCAGCCGCAGTGGGCCGCGCAGCACTAGGCGGACGTCGTGCGTCCCGGCCGCCGAGGCGGCGGCGCGCAGGGTCGTGTACGCGTACGGACCCGCGGTGGGCGGGTCGAGCGTCAGGGTGGTCAGTACCGGGCCGCCCACGAGCGAGACCTCGACGCTTCCCGTCCCCGCCGCCTCCACCGCGATCTCGGTGACGCCCGCTCCGAAGTCGCAGGCGCGGTAGAGGAGTTCACCGGGGCCGTCGCCGGCCGGTGTCACCGCGTCGCCGGACACCTTCGTGCGGTCGACGATCTCCGTGCCCCGCTGTTCGTCGAAGTCCGCCGCGCCCAGGCCGTGGGTCACGACCGGGCGTGGGGCGACCGGTTCGCCGTCGACGGTGACGGTCGTACGCAGGCGGATGTCCTCGCTGGACGCACCCGCCAGCAGTTCGTAGGCGCCCGGCTCCCGATGCCAGGCGCCGTGGGCCACGTCCCAGAACTCCAGTACGGAGAGCGGGAGCCGGAAGGTCAGCTCCGTCGAGGCGCCGGGGGCGAGCGTGATCCGGCGGTGGCCGGCCAGCTCGCGGCGCGGGCGTGGGACCGACGGGCTCTCGGCGCGCACGTAGAGCTGGGCGACCTCGTCGGCGGTCACCGTGCCCGTGTTGGTGACGGTGAAGGAGATCGTCAGATCGCCGTCCCCCAGCCGGGCGGTCAGGTTTCCGTACGCGAACTCCGCGTAGGACAGGCCGTGGCCGAACGGGAACAGCGGGGTGCCCTCGAAGTAGAGGTACGTCTGGCGGGCGCCGATCACGTCGTAGTCGAGGAGGCCGGGGAGGTCGGCGTCGGCCGCGTACCAGGTCTGCGGGAGGCGGCCCGCGGGGGAGACGTCACCGGCGAGGACGCGGGCCAGGGCGGTGCCCGCGGCCTGGCCGCCGTGCGCGGTCCACATGACGGCGGGCAGGCCGGCGGGGTCGACGGCATAGGGGTAGGCCGAGACCAGGACCAGCGCCGTGTTCGGGTTGGCGGCGCGGGCCGCGCGCAGCAGCCGTTCCTGGTGGGCGGGGAGGGCGAGGGTCGTACGGTCCTCGGTCTCGCGGCCGTTGATGTGCGGGTCGTTGCCCGCGACCACGAGGACCACGTCGGCCTCGGCGGCCACCCGTGCGACGGCGGTCTCGCCGCGCTCGGTCACGACCAGGTCGAAGATTTCCGGATTGCCGTCGGCAACCTTTACTCCGTCGGCGCCGACAGTGACGTACCGGCCGGTTCCCAGGTGCTTGAGGAGGTGCCCCTTCCCGTGGGGTTCGCAGGGCTCCAGGCGGAACGTCTCCTGGACGATCCAGCCGCCCGGCTGGTCGGCGGAGGCGCGCAGGAAGCCGTCGTCGGCGACCGAGAGATAGCGGCCGTCCGGCGCGCGCAGCGTGAGCACGTCCTCGCCCCAGTCGACGAGGGCCAGTTCGGTGCCGTCCGGGTCGGTGGTGAGCGGCGACAGATCGGTACGGCCGGCCAGGAGCGCCGGATCGAGCGCCCCCTGTGCGCCGCGCACCTCGTCGGCGGCCTCGGGCGCCTCGGGGACGAACACGAACGCGCCGGTGGACTGCGCCCGCAGACGCACCCGGTCCACGCCCTCCGCGAACGTCACGCGCTCGGCGCCGAAGCGGTCGTACAGGCCTTCGAGCGGGGTCGAGCGGTGCAGGAGGGTGCCGCTGTACCAGTCGAGCTTGCACTCGTCGGCGAGCAGACCGACGACGGCGATACGGGTGTCGGCGGCGAGGGGGAGCAGGTCGCCCTCGTTCTTCAGCAGGACCACCGCCCCTTCCGCGGCCTCCTGGGCGAGGGCGCGGTGGGCCGGGGTGTCGAAGTCCTTGACGTCGGCGTACGGGTCGCGGCCGGGGTCGAACTCGCCCAGGCGGAAGCGGACCGAGAGCTGTCGGCGGACCGCCTCGTCGATGTCGGCCGGGGTCAGCAGGGAGCGGGCCAGGGCACCCCGGACGCGGTCGGTCATCGTCGAACCGTCCGTGCCGTGGTCGGTGAAGCTGTCGACCCCGGCGCGCAGCGAGGCGGCGGTCGCCTCCTCGTGGGTGTCGAAGTAGTGCTCGGAGTCGACCAGGTTCGTCGGCGCCCCCGCGTCCGAGCAGACCAGCAGGGGCTCGTCGGTCCAGGTCCGCAGGTGCTCCGCCAGGTGCGGCGAGACGTGGTTGGGGCGGCCGTTGACCAGGTTGTACGCGGGCATGACGCCGGCCACCGCGCCCGCCTCGACGGTCTCGCGGAAGGCGCGCAGGTCGTACTCGTGCAGGACGCGGGGGCGGACCGAGGAGGAGGTGGTGGAGCGGTCGGTCTCGTTGTTGTGCGCCAGCCAGTGCTTGAGGGCCGGGGCCGTGCGCCAGTACGTGGGGTGGTCGCCGCGCAGGCCGCGGGTGTACGCGGTCGCGATCGCCGAGGTCAGCCGTGGGTCCTCGGAGTAGCCCTCCTCGTTGCGGCCCCACAGGGGGTGGCGCAGCAGATTGACCGTCGGGGACCAGACGTTGAGGCCGACGCGGTCGTCGCGCGCCCGCATCGCGCGCACCTCGGTGGACACGGCCTCGCCCACCCGGCGCACGAGGTCCTCGTTCCAGGTCGCGCCGAGGCCGACGGCCTGCGGGAACACCGTCGCGGGACCCATCCACGCCACCCCGTGCAGCGCCTCCTGGCCGGTGCGGAAGGCGGCCACCCCGAGACGGTCGACGGCGGGCGCGAACTGGTGCAGGAACGCGATCCTCTCGTCCGGGGTGAGCCGCTGGAGCAGGTCGTCGATGCGCTTCGCGAGCGGCAACTGCGGATCGCGGAAAGGTGGCGTGGGGGTCGTCTCTGCGGTCACGTGGGGATCCCTTTGCGGTGGAACGACGAGGCGCTTTCGAAGCGCTTCGATGCTCATTCGACGGTGGGGCGGGTGTCAAGAGACCAAGGCGCAACAGATCCGTTTCCGCACCGTCATACAGGCCGGGAGAGCGAAGGTCGGAAGGGGTCGCTCCAGTCCTTCGCACCTCTGAGGAATCTGTGGATCGACCCTTGTGCACCCCCGGTCGTTCACTTAACCTCGCAGCAACATCGAAGCGCTTCGACTGTGGAGGGACCGCTTCGCATGCTCACCTCCCTCCGATGATCATCGCTTCTGCACAGCCAGTTCTGTTGAAGACACCGCAGCCGACGGCCACCGCCGGGTGTCCTGGTGTGCGCCATGAAGGGTTGACGCAATGACGCCGAACTCCGCCACCTCCGCCGCGCCCGGCCGGAGAAGCTTTCTCGCCTCCACGGCGGTCGCCGCCGCCGTAGTGGCGGGGGGCGTGCCGCTGCTGTCCGCCTGCGGCGGCTCGCAGGAAGGCCGCAAGGAGGGCGCGACGTCGGGCAAGGACGCCAAGAAGATCCTTCCGACGTTCGTCGCCTCGAACGTCGTGGCGCCCGACATCCCGTCGAAGAACGGCTCGGCGGCCGGCTTCACCAAGGCGATCCCCACGGCCGACCTGAAGACCTCGGTCCCGAAGAAGCTGGGCAGCGGCGGCGGACTGAAGGTCATGGCGCCGTTCTGGGGGACGCCGCCGAAGGGCGACAACCCGTACTACACGGCGATGAACGAGGCTGTGGGCGTCCAGGTGACCTGGCAGAACCAGGACGGCGTCACCTACGACCAGAAGCTCGGCGCGGTCCTCGCCTCCAGCGACATCCCCGACGTGGTCGTCGTCCCCGGCTGGAACCTGATGGGCAAGATACCCAGCGCCATCAACGCCAAGTTCGCCGACCTCGGCCCGTATCTCTCCGGCGACAAGGTCAAGGCGTACCCGAACCTCGCGGCCGTGCCCAGCGAGGCCTGGCAGCGCGGCATCTTCGGCGGCCAGCTGCGCGCGATCCCGATGCCCGCCTCGTACGTCACGGACATCGCGCCCATGTACCGCCGGGACATCTTCGACAAGAAGGGCTACACCGTCCCCACCAGCCCCGACGAGTTCCTGTCCTGGGCGAAGGAGGCCACCGACGCCAAGTCGAAGGTGTGGGCCTGCGACGACATGAAGTGGTCGGCGTTCAACTTCTACGGCGTCTTCCCCGGCAGCGACAAGGCGCTGTGGTGGAACACGGTCGACGGCAAGCTGGTCAACCGCGTCGAGACCGAGGAGTACCTCGAAGCCCTGGAGTGGGTCCGCAAGCTCTACGCGGCCCGCGTCGTCCACCCGGACGCGGTCTCCGGCAAAGCGGGCGGCAACGCCCGGAACCGGTTCACCGCCGGTGAGTCGCTGGTCTTCAACGACAACATCTCCGCCTGGTGGGGCTCGGTCTCCGAACAGGCCACCCAGAAGAGCGACTTCGACATGGCCGCGTTCGACATCTTCGGCCCCGACGGCGGTGACCCCACCCTGTGGGCGGTGCAGCCCGCCAACATCTTCACGTTCGTCAGCAAGAAGGCCTCCGCGCAGCAGATCAAGGACTTCCTCGCCCTCTGCAACTACTGCGCCGCGCCCTACGGCACCAAGGAGTTCATGCTCACCGCCTACGGCGTCGAGGGCACGGACTACGACACGAAGAAGGGCCTGCCGGTCAAGTCCACGACGGGCGTCAACGAGGTCAACGGCGCCTACGACTACACCGGCAACCCCGCCCCGTACGTCGCCTATCCCGACTTCCCCGACGTCACCAAGGGCATCGTCGAGTGGCAGCAGCGCATGGGCGCCTTCACCGAGAAGACCTCCTTCTTCGGGCTGACCGTCACCGAGCCCAACCGCTGGGCCAACCTCGCCGACAACTTCGAGCAGTTGGAGGACGACGTCGTGCGCGGGCGCAAGAAGATCAGTGACGTCCAGCAGGCGGTGTCCGACTGGAAGAGCAAGGGCGGTGACGACCTGCGGGACTGGTACAAGAAGCTGCTCGACGACACCGGTTCGGCGAACTGACCCGGGGCCGAGGCGAGGAGAAGGCCGTGTCCCACAGCACGGTGCCCCGGCCGAGGGCCGAGGCGAAGACTTCCGGGACGGCCCCCGTGGCGTCCGACGACGCCACGGGGCCCCCGCCCCGGAACGACGGGCGCGCGGGCAGGCTGAGCCTGCGCCTGAGATTCCGGCGCGACCGCACCCTGATCCTGATGACGCTGCCGGCGGTCCTGCTGATCCTGGTCTTCAACTACATACCGATCCTCGGCAACGTGGTCGCCTTCCAGGACTACGACCCCTACCTCAGCGAGAACGGCTTCGTCGCCATCTTCCAGAGCCCCTGGGTCGGCTTCGAGCAGTTCGAACGGATCTTCGCTGACTCGGACTTCTGGCACGCGGTGCAGAACACGTTCGTGCTGTTCTTCCTCCAGCTCGTCCTCTTCTTCCCCATCCCGATCCTGCTCGCGCTGCTCATCAACAGCATCGTCAGACCCCGGATCCGGGCGGTCGCCCAGGCCGTCATGTACCTCCCGCACTTCTTCTCCTGGGTCCTCGTCGTCACCGTGTTCATGCAGATCTTCGGCGGGGCGGGCGTCATCGCCCAGACCCTGCGCCAGCACGGCGTCGAGGGCTTCGACCTGATGACCAACCCGGAGACCTTCAAGTACCTGGTCACGGTCGAGATGATCTGGAAGGACGCCGGCTGGGGCATCATCGTCTTCCTCGCCGCGCTCTCCTCCGTCTCCCACGACCTCTACGAGGCCGCCGCGATGGACGGCGCGGGCCGCTGGCGGCGCATGTGGCACATCACCCTGCCCGCCCTGCGCCCGGTGATCGCCCTGCTGCTGGTGCTGCGCGTCGGCGACGCCCTGACCGTCGGCTTCGAGCAACTGCTGCTCCAACGGCAGGCGGTGGGCGTCGAGGCCTCCGATGTCCTCGACACCTATGTGTGGTGGAACGGCATCCGCAACCAGGACTTCAGCTACGCCGCCGCGGCGGGACTCATCAAGGGCGTGGTCGGCCTCGCACTGGTCCTGACCGCCAACAAGGTCGCCCATCTCATGGGCGAGCAGGGGGTGTACAAGAAATGAGCGCGCTCCTCGACACAGCGGACGAGGCGGCCGGAGCCGCCGACCGGCGGCCGGCACCGGGCAGGGCGAGCCGCTGGGCCGCACCGCCCCGCCCGGTCTGGGAGGAGGAACCCGCCAAGGCGGGACTCGCGGGCAAGGGCATCGCCCTCGGCCTCGCCTGTTTCGCGATCCTCTTCCCTCTGTGGATCGTCGTCGTCACGAGCCTCCAGACGAAGAAGACCATCGACGAGGCGGGCGGTCTCGTCGTCATCCCCGAGGGCATCACCTTCGTCGCCTACCGGGAACTCCTCGGCGGCGGCCAGGTCCAGACGGCCGCCCTGGTCAGCGTGGGTGTCACGGTCGTCGGCACCCTGTTCAGCATGACCGTCTCGGTCCTGTGCGCCTACGGCCTGTCCCGCGTCGGCTCACTCGCCCACCGCTGGATCCTGATGACCCTGCTCGCCACGATGTTCTTCGGCGCGGGCCTCATCCCGACCTATCTGCTGGTCCAGGCCCTCGGCCTCACGGACACCTATCTCGCGCTGATCCTCCCCAGCGCGGTGAGCGTCTTCAACATCCTGGTCCTGCGCTCGTTCTTCATGGGCATCTCGCCGGAACTCATCGACAGCGCCCGCATCGACGGCGCCGGGGACTGGCGCATCCTGTGGAAGATCGTGATGCCGCTGTCGAGGGCGGTCCTCGCGGTCATCGCCCTCTTCTACGCGGTGGGCTACTGGAGCGCCTGGTTCAACGCCTCCATCTACCTCACCGACCAGGACATGATGCCGCTGCAGAACGTCATGATCCAGCTCGTCCAGAAACAGGAACGCCCGGTCGGCCTCTCCGCCCAGATCAACACCGGCCAGCTCTCCCCGCTCGCGATCCAGATGGCGGTCATGGTCATGGCGCTGCTCCCCGTCGCGGTCCTCTCCCCCTTCGTCCAGAAGCACTTCAAGAAGGGGATGCTCACCGGCGCGATCAAGGGGTGACCGGGGCGCCTCTTTCCTCGGGGCCGAGGATGCGTGCGCGACCGCGGGTGGTCGGTGGTTGCTCGCGCAGTTCCCCGCGCCCCTAAAAGACTCCGGGCGCCACCCACGCCGCCAATGGGGCGCGGGGAACCGCGCGACCAGCCACGAACCACCGCGCGACCAGCCACGAACCACCCGCACCCGCCGACGAGCCGGACCCCACGAGCTCTTGGGCGACCCCCCGCTTCCTCCCCCCTCTCGCCGCAAAACGAGGTATGCCATGCCCACCCCCCAGCCGACCCGTCGCACCCTCCTCGCCGGAGCCACGGCCACCGCAGCCCTCACCACCCTCCCCGCACTCGCCACCCCGGCCCACGCCACCGACGCGAAAAGCGGCCCGACCGCCGGACGCTACCGCTGGCGCACCGCCGTCATCGGCGGCACCGGCTTCATCACCGGCGTCCTGTTCCACCCGACCGCGCGCGGATGCGCCTACGCCCGTACCGACATCGGCGGCGCCTACCGCTGGGACGACCACCAGGCCCGCTGGACCCCGCTGACCGACCACCTCGGCTGGGACGACTGGAACCTCCTCGGCGTGGAGGCCATCGCCGTCGACCCCGCCCACCCGAACCGCCTCTACCTCGCCCTCGGCACCTACACCCAGTCCTGGGCCGGCTACGGCGCGATCCTCCGCTCCGACGACCGCGGCGCCACCTGGGCCCGTACCGACCTGACCGTCAGGCTCGGCGCCAACGAGGACGGCCGGGGCACGGGCGAGCGCCTGCTCGTCGACCCCCGCGACAGCGACACCCTGTGGCTGGGCACCCGGCACGACGGTCTGCTCAGGTCGACCGACCGGGGCGCCACCTGGGCGACGGCGACCGGCTTCCCGGCCACCCCCAGCGCCTCCGGCCAGGGCGTCACCCTGCTGGTCGCCGCCGGACGCACCGTCTACGCCGGCTGGGGCGACGGCGACGGCACCACCGCCACCCTCTACCGGACCGGCGACGGCACCACCTGGGAAGCCGTCCCCGGCCACCCGACCGGTGCCTCCGCCAAGGTCCCGATCCGCGCCGCCTACGACAGCCACTCCCGCGAGCTGTACGTGACGTACGCCGACGCGCCCGGCCCCAACGGCCAGTCCGACGGCAGTGTGCGCAAGCTCCGCACCACCACCGGCGCATGGACCGACGTGACCCCGGTGCGGCCGGGCGGCACCACGAGCGACGGCGGCACCGACTCCTTCGGCTACGGCGGGGTCGCCGTCGACGCCCGGCGCCCCGGCACGGTGGTCGTCTCGACCAACAACCGCTGGGCCGAGATCGACACCGTGTTCCGCTCCACCGACGGCGGCCGTACCTGGAGATCCCTCAAGGACTCCGCCGTCCTCGACGTGTCCGAGACCCCCTATCTCGCCTGGGGGGCCGACAAGCCGAAGTTCGGCTGGTGGATCCAGGCCCTCGCCCTCGACCCGTACGACTCCAAGCACCTCGTGTACGGCACCGGCGCGACGCTCTACGGCACCCGTGACCTGAAGCACTGGGCGCCGCGGGTCCGGGGCCTGGAGGAGACGTCCGTACGGCAGCTGATCTCCCCGCCGACCGGCGAGGCGCACCTGATCAGCGGCCTCGGGGACATCGGCACGATGTACCACGAGCGGCTCACGGCGTCCCCGTCGCGCGGCATGGCGTCCAACCCCGTGTTCGGGACGGCGACCGGACTCGCGCAGGCCGCCGCCAAGCCCTCGTACGTGGTCCGCACCGGCTGGGGCGACCACGGCAACGGCGCCTTCTCCCGCGACGGCGGGCGGACCTGGGCGCCTTTCGCGGCCCAGCCCGCCCTCGCCAAGGACGCGCCGGGCCCGATCGCCACCAACACCGACGGCACCGCGCTGCTGTGGTCCTTCGTGCACTGGGACGGCACGAAGTACCCCGCCCACCGCTCCGCCGACAACGGCGCGACCTGGACCGAGGTCACCTCCTTCCCGAAGGGCGCCACACCGGTCGCCGATCCGGCCGACCCGGCCCGCTTCTACGCGTACGACACCGACGCGGGAACGCTGTACGCCAGCACCGACAGCGGCCGCTCGTTCGTGGCGCGCGCGAGCGGACTGCCGGGCGGGGACAGTCAGTTCGAGCTGGTCGCGGCCCCCGGACGCGCCGGTGACCTGTGGCTGAGCCTGAAGGGGAACGGGCTCTACCGCTCCACCGACGGCGGGGTGACCTTCTCGAAGGTCGACAGCTGCCGGGCCGCGTACACCCTCGGCTTCGGCAAGGCCGCCAAGGGCGCCCGTTACCCGGCGGTCTACCTGGTCGGCACGACGGAGACCGTCACCGCCGTCCACCGCTCCGACGACGGCGCGAAGACCTGGACCCGCATCAACGACGACGCCCACCAGTGGGGCTGGACCGGCGAGGTCGTCATCGGTGACCCGCGCGTGTACGGCCGCGTGTACCTGGCGACGAACGGGCGCGGCATCCAGTACGGGGACCCGGTCTGATGCCCGGGGCGACACGGCCGTCCCTCGCCGACGCCACGCGCGGACGGGTCCTCTTCGGCGGCGACTACAACCCCGAGCAGTGGCCCGAGGAGACGTGGCACGAGGACGTCCGCCTCATGCGGGAGGCCGGCGTCACCACCGTCACCCTCGGCGTCTTCTCCTGGGCGAAGCTCGAACCACGCCCGGGAGCACGGGAGTTCGGCTGGCTGGACACGCTGATGGACCTGATGCACGCGAACGGCATCGGCGTCGTCCTGGCCACCCCCACCTCCTCCCCGCCGCCGTGGATGGGCCGCCTGCACCCCGAGACCCTCCCGCGCGACGAGAACGGCCAGGTCGAGTGGTGGGGGTCCCGCCAGCACTTCTCCCACTCCAGCGCCACCTACCGCCGCTACGCCGCCGCCATCACCGAGGACCTCGCCGCCCGCTACGGCGGCCATCCGGCCCTCACCCTGTGGCACATCAACAACGAGTACTGCACCTACGACTGGGGCGACGAGGCGGCGGCCACCTTCCGCGACTGGCTCCGGCGCAGGTACGGCACCCTCGACGCGCTCAACCGGGCCTGGGGCACGGCCTTCTGGAGCCAGGGCTACGACGGCTGGCACGAGATCATCCCGCCGCGCCGCGCCCACTACCTGCGCAACCCCGCACACGTGCTCGACTTCAGACGCTTCACGAGCGACATGCTCCTGGAGTGCTACGCCATCGAGCGCGACATCGTCCGCCGGCACACCCCGCACATCCCGGTCACCACCAACTTCATGCCGATGTGGACGGGCCAGGACGCGTGGCGGTGGGCCGAGGAGGAGGACGTCGTCTCGGTCGACATCTACCCGGACCCGCGTGACCCGCTCGGCGCACAGCACGGGGCGCTGGTGCAGGACATGACGCGCTCCCAGGCGGGCGGCGGCCCGTGGATGCTCATGGAACAGGCGGCCGGCCCGGTCAACTGGCGCGGTGTCAACCACCCCAAGCCGCGCGGCCTCAACCGGCTGTGGTCCCTCCAGGCCGTCGCCCGGGGCGCGGACGCCGTCTGCTACTTCCAGTGGCGGCAGTCCCGGCAGGGCGCGGAGAAGTTCCACTCCGGCATGGTCGGCCACGCGGGCGAGCGGGGGCGCACGTACCAGGAGGTCAAGCGGCTCGGGGCCGAGCTGGCGGCGGTGGGACCGGCGGTGGCGGGGCAGCCCCTGCACGCCGAGGTGGCGATGCTGTTCGACTGGCACTCCTGGTGGGCGGGCGACCATGACGGCCGGCTGTCGAACGAGGTCGACCTGGCCCGGGTCGTACGGTCCTGGCACCGCGCCCTGTGGGAGTCGAACCTCACCACCGCCTTCGCCCACCCCGAGCACGACCTCTCCGCGTACCGGCTGGTCGTCGTACCGCAGCTCTACCTGCTCACCGACCCGGCCGTCGAGAACCTCCTCGCCTACGTACGAGGCGGCGGCACCCTCGTCAGCGGCTTCCTGACCGGCGTCGCCGACGAGGACGACCGCGTCCGCCCCGGCGGCATGGACGCGCGGCTCCGCGACCTCTTCGGCATCCGCACCCTGCACGAATGGTGGCCGCTGGACGCCGGGGAGGAGGTCGAGTGCGAGGGCCCGCGCGGGGTGTTCCGGGGCACGCTGTGGTCCGAGGAGATCGAGGCGGCGGACGCGGACGAGGCCGTCGCCTACAAGGGCGGTGAACTCGACGGGCTCCCGGCGGTGTTGCGCAGGGGACGCGCCTGGTACGTCTCCACGCTGCCCGAACCCGCTGAGCTGCGCGGCCTGTTGGCGCGGGTCGCGGCCGACGCCGGGGTACGGCCGGTGCTGGACGGGCTGCCCGACGGGGTCGAGGCGGTCCGGCGCGGCGATGTGCTGTTCGTGCTCAACCACGGCCGTGACACGGTCACCGTCGAGGTGCCGGGCACCCCTCGCGACCTGCTCACGGGCGCGACCGTGACCGGCACGCTGTCGCTCGCCCGGTACGGCGTGGCGGTGCTGAGGTAACCCCGACTTCCTCCGGCGCCGAAACGTGGCGGGCGATCGGCCTCGTCGCCGGAGAAGACCGCGTCCTCACCCCGGGGTCGTGGTAGCTCCCCCCGCAGTTCCCCCCACCCATGGAAGGAACCCACACCCCATGGCAACACGCACCCGCACCCGCACCCGCACCCGCACCCTGGGCCGGATCGGCAAGGTCCTGCTGGCCCCCGCCCTCGCCCTCGGTGTCACCGTCGGTCTCGCCTCCGCCCCCGCCTCGGCCGCCGTCTGGAACTCCTGCGACCGGTGGGGCAACACGAGCCTGGGCGGCTACACCCTCTACAACAACATCTGGGGCTCCGGCGCCGGCAGCCAGTGCGTCTGGGCCAACTCCGGTACCAACTGGGGGGTCTGGGCCGACCATCCCAACACCGGCGGCATCAAGTCGTACCCCAACTCCAAGAAGGTGATCAACAAGTCGATCACCTCGCTCGGCTCGCTCAACAGCAGCTACAACGTCACGGTCCCGTCCTCGGGCGCGTACAACACCTCGTACGACGTCTGGGACACGGACCACGACTACGAGATCATGCTCTGGGTCAACTACAACGGCGCCGTCGGTGCCCTCGGCAGCTTCCAGCAGAGCGTGACGGTCGGCGGCCACAGCTGGAACGTCTACAAGGGCCGGGCCTACCGGTCCGACGGCACGTACTGGGACGTCATCTCGTTCCTGCGCACCTCGGACTCGACCTCCGGCACCGTCCAGATCCTCCCCGTCCTGAAGTGGATCAAGGACACCAAGGGCTGGATGGGCAACGAGACCATCGGCGACGTGCAGTTCGGCTTCGAGGTCACCTCGTCCTCCGGCGGCTTGAACTTCACCACCAACAACCTGACGGTCAGCAGCAGTTGACGTCTGTCCCGGCAGTGATCCGCAGGTGAGACCGGGCCGGTGCCGTACCCCACGCGGCACCGGCTCGGGTCCGTCCTACGCCCGCGCCCCGCCCTGCGCCGTCAGCCGGAGCAGCAGCACCCCGGGGGCGCGCGGCACCGTCACCCGCAGGGCGCCGGCACCCGGTTCCCAGACGGCCTTCGCCCGCGTCCGCGCGATCGACGGATGCAGGATCTCCACCCGGACCGGGGTGCCCGGCTCCGCCAAATGCGCCACGGGCAGCCGCACCTCCTGCGCCCCGCCCCTGCGCCACACGGAGACGTACGCCGGTCCGCCCGGCCCGGGCGCCCGCAGTCCCAGCGCCAGCCACTCGTCCGTCCACCCCGGCAGACCGAGCGGCCAGAAGGGCACCGCGCGGGCCAGGTCCCCGCGGATCGCCTTGTACGTGTCCACCGCATCGCGCACGAGGCCGAGTTGCTGTTCCGTCATGCGGTCGAGATGGCCCGACAGATGGATGCGGCCGAGGAGGGCGCCACCCAGGGTGAAGGCGATCAGGGCGTCGTCGTGCTCGGGCTGCGGGTAGGCCCACACGGCACCCTGTTCCGGCGGCACCGCCGTGGGCGCGGCGGCGGCGATCGAGGGGTAGCGGAGGGGATCCTGCTGGTCGCTGGTCGACTGGAGCTGCGACACGGCCAGGGTGGCGCCGTCCATCCGCATCCCGCCGGAGGCGCAGTTCTCGACGACCAGGTGCGCGTGGCGGTCCAGCACGTCGGAGAGCCAGTCCAGGTAGGCCCGGGTGTGACCCAGGAGGCCGGCGCCGGGGGAGAGGTCGCCGGCGGCGGTGGTGCCGGGGTCGATCACGATGTTGTAGTCGAGCTTGAGGTAGCCCACGCCCCAGTCGCCGACCAGGCGGTCCACCGTCCTGTCGAGGTGCGCGCGGGCGGCCGGGTGGCGCAGGTCGAGCTGGTGACGGCCCTGTTCGGTCAGCCGCACCCCGTCCCGCTGGAAGAACGCCTCCGGCGGCAGTTCGGCCGCGACCGGGCTGCGTACGCCGACGACCTCGGGCTCCAGCCACAGCCCGGGCACCATGCCGCGCTCGCGGATCCGGTCCAGGACGGCCCGGATGCCGGCGCCCGGGAAACGGCGCGCCGACGGCAGCCATTCGCCCACGCCGTCCCACCAGCCGCCGTCCACCGAGTCGTCGTACCAGCCGGAGTCGATGCAGAAGTACTCCGCGCCCACACCCGCCGCCGCGTCGACCAGCGGCAGCAGCTTCGCGGTGGTGGGGTCTCCCATCAGGGTGTTCATGTAGTCGTTGAACACCACCGGCAGCGCCACGTGGTCCGCGTGCGGCCGCCGGACGGCCCGCCGGTACGAGGTCAGCGCACCCAGGGCCTCGTCGAGCGCGGGGCCGGGCCCGGCCCCGGTGGCCGCACCGGCATCCACCCCCAGGGCCAGTGCCACCGGCACCGTGGTGAACTCCTCCCCCCGCCCCAGCCGCACCCGCCACTGGTGCTCGGCGTCGGTCGGGCCGTTCAGGGCGAGGTA
The DNA here is from genome assembly GCF_000383595.1 of Streptomyces bottropensis ATCC 25435. Taxonomy (NCBI): domain Bacteria; kingdom Bacillati; phylum Actinomycetota; class Actinomycetes; order Kitasatosporales; family Streptomycetaceae; genus Streptomyces; species Streptomyces bottropensis. Next base: position 2,073,497 of record NZ_KB911581.1, read on the forward strand.
GGTGCCGTGTGCGCGTTCCCCCAGGTCCCAGCGCCAGCCGGCCGGTGACTCCACCTGCCAGACCCATGCCCGGCCGCCGTCACCCCGTTCCGTGAGCGCCCCCATCGGCAGATGCCCGTCACTGGGCCAGCTACCCCGCCCGGTGAGGGCGAGCGCCGCCCGGCTGTCGTGCTGATGGACGTCGACGCTGATGTCCGCGACGGTCGCCCGCAGCGGCTCGGCGTACCAACGGCACTCCGCAAGCCAGTCGTTGCGAGCGCGGTGCACGTCGAGGAGGTCGGGGGAGGGGAGGCCGCCGATGAGCAGGCTGCTGACGGACTGGACGACCAGGGGCTCGGTGCCGTCGTTGCGAAGGCGTACCCGGGACCGGAGCACGGCGACCCCGGCGGGGGAGGACAGCTCGACGAACGCGGTCAACCCGCAGGCGGGATCGTGGAGTTCGATCGTCAGCCACTCCCAGCCACCGTCACCCTCCCCCTCCCCACCGCAGCGGTGCCCCCGGTACGCCAGTCGCGCACCGAACGCCGTACCGGTGAAGCGCGGCCCGGACCACCCGCTGCCGTGCCCGAACGCGGTCAACTCGACCAGGGGGAGCGCGACTTCGGCGTCGACGGTGTCACCGAAGGGACCGAGCCGGACCAGCCGCAGCGTACCGTCGGCGGCCGTCGCGAACCTCGTCCCGATCGCTGGGTGACCCCAGGCGAAGCCGTCCCCGACGCCGTCGGCACCCCGCGCGCCGCCCGTCCGCCCGCTTCCGCCGAAGTCGCCCGCACCCGAGTCCACGTCGCTTCCTCTCCTCAGCCGTCACTTCGCCACTCGCCACGTTCTCCGGCACGTTCTTTGTTACGTTCTCTTGACGACGCATGTGTGACCGGTCACAATCTTGGCATGAATGTGACCGGTCACACAAGCCGCCCGGCAAGCATCCGGGACGTCGCGACCGCCGCCGGAGTCTCGTACCAGACCGTCTCCCGGGTGATCAACAATCACCCCAGCGTCAAGCACACGACGCGCGAGAGGGTGCAGGCCGCCATCGACGAGCTGGGGTTCCGGCGCAACGCCACCGCACACGCCCTGGCCAGCGGGCGCACCCGGGCCGTGACCGTGCTGACCGCCAACACCACGCACTACGGCTATGCCTCGATCCTCCAGGGCATCGAGGAGGCGGCGCGGGCGGCGTCGTACGCGGTCGGGATCGGTGTGCTGGAGTCGGCGGACGAGGCCGCGGTCGCCGCCGAGGTGCAGCGGGCGGCGGACGCGGGCGGTGGACTCGTCGTGATCGCCTACGATCCGGCCGGTGTGGCGGCTCTCGGCGCGGTCCCCGCCGCGCTGCCGGTCGTCGGCGTCGTCGAGACCCCCGCGACCCCGCCCGGCGGCGACCGCCCCTGGGTGTGGACCGACGACCGCCAGGCCGCCTACGAGGCGACCCGTCACCTGCTCTCCCTCGGCCACGAGACCGTGCACTACGTCGCGATCCCCTCCAGCACCCGCAGGACCAGCGCGGCCCGCACCACCGGCTGGCGGCAGGCGCTCCAGGAGGCCGGGGCGCCGGAACCCCGCCCGCTGCAGGGGAGTTGGGGCCCGGCGGGCGGCCACGCGGCCGGGCTCGAACTGGCCAAGGACCCGGCGGTCACCGCGGTCCTGTGCGGCAACGACGACCTCGCGCTCGGTGTGCTGCGCGCGCTGCACGAGTCCGGGCGCTCCGTACCGGGCGAGGTGAGCGTCACCGGGTTCGACGACGCCCCGCACTCCGCCTATCTGACCCCGTCCCTGACGACCGTACGCCTGGACTTCACCGGCCTCGGGCGGGCCGCGTTCGCCCTGCTGCACGGGGTCCTGGAGGCGTCCGCGCAGATCGCCCCGCACCCGGTCTCCGTACCGGAACTGGTGGTGCGGGAGAGCGCGGGCCCGCCGCCGGCCAAGCCCTGAACACCTCGGACCACCTCCTCCACCCGGCCGCTCACCGCTGCTCCGCATCCTGCTCTGTCCTGCCCTGAACCATCTGTTCTCGAAAGGCGCGCGATGAAGACAAGAGCTCTCCCCACGCTGGCCCTCATATGCGCCCTCGGCCTGGCCGCCACGGCGTGCAGCGATCCCACGGCGGGGACCTCCGGCGCGGAGAAGGACACCGGGCGGACGGCCGTCGACCCGACCGCCCGACTCGACGGCGTGAAACTGACGATGTGGACCGCGCAGAACACGGTCGACGCACCCCGGCAGGTCATCGACGCCTTCGAGAAGGCCACCGGCGCCGAGGTCGAGACCCAGCCGGTCCCGGACCCCTACGAGTCGAACGTGCCGACCAGGCTGGCCTCCGGCGACCGCCCCGACCTGATGTTCTGGCAGCCGTCCATCTCCACGCTCCCCTTCGTCCAGCCGAGCCAGAACCTGCTCACCCTCGACGGCGAGCCCTGGGTGTCCAAGCTCGGCGACACGGAGAAGTCGCTCGGCGTCATCGACGGCAAGCGGTACGCGGCGATCGTCACCAGCCCCGCGATGCTCGGCGTCTACTACAACAAGGACGTCTTCCGGCAGGCCGGCATCGCCGAGAAGGACTTCCCGAAGTCGTACGACGAACTGCTCGCCCTCGGCCACAAGGTCGTCGACGACACGGACGCGGCCGCCTTCTACGAGGCCGGCGGCGACAAGTGGCCCCTCCAGTGGCAGATGCAGGTGCAGCTCACCGACCTCGACAAGCAGTGGTGGGCGGGCCTGAACGAGAACAAGGAGAAGTGGACCGACCCGGTCGTCGTCGGCGCGATCAAGAAGTACAAGGACAAGCTGCTCGACGCCGGGCTCGCCCAGAAGAACCACCGGACGGGCACCTTCACCGGGCAGGCCGACGCGCTGTGGAAGGGCGAGGCCGGCATGGTCCTCAACGTCACCTCCTTCCAGAGCCAGTTGCAGGCCAGGTACTCCACCGCGGACATCGACAAGAAGATCGGCTGGTTCCCGATCGCCAACTCGTCCGCCACCGGCCTGTACTCGCCCGACCAGACCAACGGTGTCGTCGCGTTCAGGACCGGTGACGAGCAGCGGCAGAACGCGGCCCGGCAGTTCCTCGCCTTCTGGCTCGGACCCGACTACCCCGACTACATCAAGGCGATGAAGATCCCGTCCGTGCAGCCCTCCGTGCCCACCCCGGACGGCCTCCCCGAGGCATCGAAGGCCCAGGTCGAGGCCCTGCCCACGGCCATCGGCGTCTTCCAGGCCAAGGCGATCGTCGCCCCGGACACCCACCTCTACCTCGCCGACATGATCTTCGGGAAGAAGAGCCCGCGGCAGGTCGCCCAGGCCATCCAGGACCAGTTCGCGCAGGTGGCCAAGGCCCAGGGCGCGCCCGGCTTCTAGCGGAGGAGAGGCAGGGCGAGGAGGAGGCAGGGCTTTCCGATGGCGGACACGGCCGTACGCAGACGCAAACAGGCACCCACGAGAAGCGAACCCCGGCGGGTGGGGCGGCTGCCCCGCGCGGCCGTGCACCACCCCTGGTGGTTCGCGCTCCCCGCGATCGTCGTCTTCGCGGGCTTCTTCCTGGTGCCCAACCTGCTCAACTTCTACTACCCGTTCACCGACTGGTCCTCGTACCACCCGGACATCGCCTTCACGGGCCTCGACAACTTCACGACCATCGCCGACGACGGCACCCTCGTCCGCGCGATCCGCACGACCCTGCTCTACGCGTTGCTCGCGGCCGTCTTCCAGAACGGCTTCGGACTGGTGCTGGCGCTGCTGCTGGAGGACGACACCCGCTTCAACCGGTTCTTCCGCGCCGTCTTCTTCCTGCCGGTGCTCATCTCGGCCCTCGCCACCGGTTACGTCTTCCAGGCGCTCCTGAACCAGGACGGCGCGGTCAACTCCCTGCTGGGCACGGACATTCCGTGGCTGGGGTCGACGACCTGGACGCTCGTCGTCGTCACGCTCATCCACGGCTGGAAGTGGATGGGCCTGTCGATGCTGATCTACCTGGCGGGCCTCAAGGGCATCCCGGGCGACATGCTCGAAGCCGCCCGGATGGACGGGGCCGGGCCCTGGCGGACCTTCTGGTCGGTGCGCTGGCCGATGCTCGCCCCGGCCCTCACCTTCAACGTCACCACCGCGCTCATCGGCTCGATGAACACCTTCGACATCGTGCAGGCCACGACCGGCGGCGGGCCGGCCGCCTCCACCGAGGTCTTCAACATCTACATGTTCCGGATCTTCGGACAGGGCCTGTACGCACAGGCGTCCGCGATGAGTCTCGTCCTCTTCCTGGTCGTGGTGGCCGTCGCGATCCCGCTGGTCGTCGGACTGCGCCGAAGGGAGCAAATGCTGTGAGCACGGTGATGTGGCGCCACGGCCGCCCGGCCCTCGTCCTGCTGCTCGCCGGACTCGCCGTCGGCGTCCCCCTGTGGCTGGTCCTCGTCACCTCCGCCAAGCCGCAGGCGGAGGCCATCGAACCCAACCTGGACCCACCCGCGCACTGGCAGCCCGGCGCCAACTACGACGACGCCGTCGCCCAGGGCGAGATGCTGCGCGGACTTCTCAACTCCCTGCTCGTCGTGGTCCCTTCGGTGGTCCTCGTGCTGATCCTCGGCGCGGGCGCCGCCTGGGTCTTCGCCCGCCGGAGGTCGAGGCTCGTCTCGGCGGCGTACGCGCTGTGCATCAGCGGGCTGCTGCTGCCGCCGGCGGTCATCACGATCGTGATGGAGCTGCGGCAACTGGGGCTGGCCGGCACCCGGCCGGGAATGATCGCCGTCTACACCGGGATGTACCTCTCCACGTCGATCTTCTTCATGACGGGGTTCATCCGCGCCATCCCCATGGAGCTGGAGGAAGCGGCCCGCATCGACGGCGCGAAGCCGCTGCGGATCTTCACCCGGATCGTCCTTCCCCTCCTCCGGCCCGTCATCGCCACCGCGACGATCATGGTGATGCTCTACGCCTGGAGCGACGTCTTCTACGCCTTCTTCGTCCTCGGCGGCGGCGACCGGGCCACCCTCCCGCTCAACCTCTACAAGGTCGCGAGCGCCCAGCTCTACCTCAACAACTGGCATCTCGTCTTCGCGTACGTCGTGGTGATGAGCCTGCCGATGGTCGTCGTCTTCCTCGTCGGCCAGCGAAAGATCGTGTCCGGAATCACCAGTGGAGCCGTCAAATGACCGGAGGTCCAGCAGCGTGAGCCCCCACACCGGTACGACCACCCCCATGCGATCCCGTACCAGAACCGCCTTGCTCACAGCACTACTTGGAGTCACCGCCATGGCAGGAAGCACCCTCCCCGCCACCGGAGCGGCCACGGCCGCGGCAGCCGGCCCGCAGCGCCTCTCCGTCGACCTCTCCGCCTCCGAGGGCCCGGTGATGCTCGGCGCCAACGGCGCGCTCTACGGGCTCAGTGACGACGGCGTACCCAGCGACGCGGCCCTCGCGCCTCTGAAGATCACCAGCATCTCGCAGAAGCCGGAGGGCGGCGCCCAGCACCCCAACGGCGACGCGCTCACCGTCTCCCGGTCGTTCTTCCGCAACGGCGGCGGCGAGATCAACGTGATGATGCAGGACATCTACGCCAAGTGGCCCTACGAGGACCTCGGCATCGACGACTACCTCCCCAAGGTCGACAAGATCGTCGAGGAGGTGGCGGCCGACCCGAACAGCGACCGCTTCGTCTACATCCCGTTCAACGAGCCCGACCAGATCTGGTACAAGCTCGACGTCGCCGACCAGGCGCAGTACGAGGTCAACCGCGACCGCTTCTTCCGGGACTGGAAGACGGTCTACGAGCGCATCCGCGCCGTCGACCCCGACGCGCGGATCGCCGGCCCCAACGAAGCCGCCTACCACACCCGCCTGCTCAAGGACTTCCTCGCCTTCGCCAAGCGCGAGAACGTCCTCCCCCAGGTGATGACCTGGCACGAACTGGGCTCCGGCTCCCTCCGGGACTTCCAGGCCCACTACGACGACTACCGCGCCCTGGAGCGCGCGGCCGGCATAGCCCCGTTGAAGATCAACATCGACGAGTACGCCAACCGCCGCGACCTCTCCGTCCCCGGCCAACTCGTCCAGTGGGTCTCGATGTTCGAGAGGAACAAGGTGTACGCCAACCAGGCGTACTGGGACGCGGCGGGCAACATGGACGGCAACGTCGTCCGCTCCAACATCCCCAACGGCGGGTGGTGGTTCTTCCGCTGGTACGCGGGTCTGACCGGGAACACCGTCCAGGTCACCCCGCCGCAGGCGAACACCATCGACACCCTCCAGGGCCTCGCCTCCCTCGACACCTCCCGCCGCCAGGCGCAGGTGCTGCTCGGCGGCTCCGCCGGTGACACCGACGTCGTCGTCCGGAAGGTCCCCCGCTCCCTCTTCGGCCGCACCGTCACCGCGACCGTCGCCGAGGCCGCCTGGTCCGGCTACGAGGGTCAGCACGCGACCCCGCGCGTCCTGTCCCGTGCCAAGGTGCGGATCGCGGACGACGGCACGGTGACCGTGCCCCTGCGCGGCATGCACAAGATGTCGGCCTACCGCGTCGTCCTCACCCCGGGCGGCTCCGGCACCCCGACCGCCCCGTCCGTTCCCTGGACCGCCTCCTACGAGGCCGAGGACGCCGCCGTCACCGACGGCAAGGTCTACACCCAGGGCACCGTGAGCAACGCCAACGGCTACGCGGCCTCCGGCACCAAGGACGTCGGCTCGCTCAACCAGGCCGGCAGCAAGGTCGACTTCACGGTGTCGGTGCCGAAGGACGGCACGTACGACCTGGCGATCCTTTACGGCAACCAGTCCGGCGTCCCCGCCACCCAGAAGCTGACGGTCGACGGCGGCGAACCGGTCACGGTCGCCTACCCCTCCACCGAGAACTGGACCTACCGCGCGAAGAAGGACGTCACCGTCCACCTCACGGCCGGTACGCACCGGCTGACGCTCGCCAAGGACACCACCGAGGTCACCCTGGACCGGATCGACCTCACCGCCCGCACCGCCGAGCCCTCCGCCTCCTACGAGGCCACGCTCGCGGACATCGGCGGCAGGCCGTCGTACGACTACTCCTCGTCGAAGGGCGTGGGCACCGGCGAGCTGGTGATGCGCTCCGGCGACCGGGCGGTCTTCGACGTGTACGCCCCGCGCGACGGCTACTACCGGGTCGTGCCCCGGGCGTCGGCGCCGGTGAAGCTCGCCCTGCACGGGCAGTCGGTGGCCGCGGTGCCCGGCCGGCCGCTACGGCTCTACCTGGTGGCGGGCAACAACCGCATCACCGCGTCCGCCGGGCACACCGCCCTGCGCTCCCTCGACGTCACCGGCGCCGGCTCGACCACCGGCACCCTCGCCTACGAGGCCGCCGCGGCCACGCTCGCCGGTGGGGCCAAGCTCGTCGACTCCGCGTACGCCTCGGCCGGCTCCTACATCGGCTGGCTCGGCAACAGCGCGGACAGCACCGCCGAGTTCACGGTGAACACCCCCACGGCCGGCCGTCATGTCCTGGTCGTCCACTACGCGCACAACGAGCGCCGCGACAACGGCCACTCCTACAACACCGACATCATGTCCCGCACGGCGGACATCACGGTCGGGGCGGCCGAGCCGCGCAGGGTCACCTTCAAGAACACCTGGGGCTGGGACGACTACTGGACCGTCGGCGTCCCGGTCGACCTGAAGAAGGGCGCCAACAAGGTGACCTTCGGCAACGCCGGTGCCTGGGCGCCGAACATCGACCGGATCGAGGTGGGCCGGGTCGTCGGTTAGCCCCCACCGGACCCCGGTCACCGGCGTGCGCCGCCGGTGACCGGGGTCCGTGCCGCTCCGGGTTGCGTCAGGGCCGGTCGACCTCGGCCCGCAGCGCGTTGTACTCGGCGAACGAGGACTCCACGTCGGCCGGGGTCAGCCCGTAGCGGGCCAGGTCGTAGCGGTGGGGCCGGCTGCCCCGGGAGTGGGCGGCGGCCGCCGGGAGCCGGGCCGCGTCGGCCTCGGTCCAGCGGGCGCCGACGGCGTCGTACAGCTTCGGGGCGCCGGCGGCCGGGTCGGCGCCGAGCGAGGAGTACGGCACGTCCACCAGCGCCCCCGGGGCGATACCGGTGCGGGCGGCGAGGCCGCGCCGGACGGAACGGCTCAGCAGGTCGAGCCAGGTGGCGCCGAGTTGACGCGGGTCGAACCGGCGCAGCGAGGTGACCATACCGACCTCGACCAGGCTGCAGAAGGACGCGACGGCGGCGGCCGGGTCGCGGTGGGTCCACACGAGCGTGGCGTCGGGGAAGACCTTGACCAGCGCGTCCAGGTTCCCGGTGTGGAAGGGGGACTTCAGGATCCAGCGGCGGCGCGGACGGCCGTACTGCAGGACCTGGAGTGCCTGCTTGAGGTGGTGGTAGTCGGGTGTGAAGTCGTGCTCGAAGTGCCAGGCGTGGTAGGCCGGTATGTGCGCCTGGGCCAGCGGTACCAGGGCGTGCGGCAGGAGGAACGTGCACTCCTCCGGGCCCTCGGGGGTCATGGGGTGGATGTCACGGAAGCGCGGGCTGAGCAGATGGCTGCCGCTCAGGACGCGGCGCGCGGCCGTGATCCGCTTCTGCCGTTCCCGGGGCGACGGTTCCAGGTCGGGAGCCAGCAACTCCCACAGCAGCGGGCAGCGGTGGTCGTCCGAGAGGGAGAGCACCCCGTGGGTGAGCGTGCTCGCGGTGCGCGGCAGCCCGACCACGAACACCGGTTTCTCGACGGGCTCCTTTTCGATGGCCGGGTTCTCCGCGATCAGCCGCCGGAACCGGGCCCGGTTGGTGAGATGCCGGCGGACGTGCGCCTGCGCGGACTGCCAGCCGACCGGCCCGAGATCCTCGTCCTTCGCCCACTCCCGCAGCAGGAACCGGAAATTCTCGACGAACTCCTCGTCCCCGTCCGCCTGCCCGGCCCCGGCGACGATCCGGTCGAAGACCCGGTCCGGGTCGCGGCGGGAGCCGAGCGTGGGCCGGAGTAACAGGTTGGCCAGGGTGAGGGGCAGGGGAGTGGACGCCATCACAGGACTTCCCTTCGGTGCGGACGGGTGAGGGCGGACGCCGGTCCGGGCGCGATCCCGGTCCGGGCCCGGTGCTCGGCGGCCGTCCGGCCGGGACGGACGCCGGCGATCATCCTCCCGTGCGGGCGATCTCCCGCTCCGCCGGGGGTCCGGCCGGGCCCGCCCCGTCCCCGTACCGCGACCGCAGTTCCGACAGCACACCCGACACCGCCGCCGTCAGCGGCACCGCGAGGAGCATGCCGAGGATGCCGGCGATGGAGGCGCCCGCCGTGAGGGCCAGCAGGATCGCCGCCGGGTGCATCTGCACGGTCCGGCTGTGGATCATCGGCTGGAGCACGTTCCCTTCGAGGAGCTGCACCGCGAAGACCACGCCGACCGCCCACAGCGCGGTCACCAGACCCCGGTCCGCGAACGCGACGAGGATCGCCACCGCGCCCGACAGGAACGCGCCCAGATACGGGATGTACGCGCCGACGAACACGAGCGCGCCGAGGCCGACGGCCCCCGGCACCTGCAGGATCAGCAGACCGACGGCGATGCAGACACCGTCGATGAAGGCGATCAGCGTCGTGCCCCGCATATAGCCCTCGATGGCCCGGAACGCGCGCCGGGCCATCACCTCCAGGGTGTCACCCGAGCCGCGCGGCGCGAGCGAGTGCAGGGAGGCGACCGCCCGGTCGGAGTCGCGCAGGAAGAAGAACATCAGCAGCATCGCCAGCACGGCCGCCGCCACGAACTCGCTGACCGCGCTGACGCCGGTGAGCACCCCGGAGGCCGCGGTGCCGCCGAACTTCGACAGCAGCTCCCTCGCGTTCTTCGCGAGGTCGTCCAGCGACGTCCCCGCGAACCCGAAATCGTCGCTGAGCGACTTCGCCGCCTGCCTGAGCGAGGAGATGATCTGGTCACCGGTGTCGATCAGGGCGGCCACCACGATGTACGCGGCCCCGCCCATCACCACCACCACGGCGGCACAGGTGAGCCCGGCGGCCAGGGATTTGTTGAACCTCATCGCGACCAGCCGCCGGTAGAACGGGCCGAGCAGCGCGGTCCCCAGCAGCGCGATCAGCACCGGCGTGACCGCGGTCTGGAACGTCACGCAGATCCACACGCCCACGTAGACGACACCCGTCACCAGCAGCGTCAGCGCGCTCCACACGGCGATGTGCCGCGCGGGCCCCGGCAGGAAACCCCGGGGGACGCCCTCGCCCGACGGCGCGACGGCCCTCGGCGCCGCCGCGTACCCGCCGGTGGTGCGTATCGTCGTGCGTGTCCGATGGACAGGTCTGTGCGCGGGCCCACCCCGACGGCCCTGCCGTCCCCCGCGTACTGCGCGGGAGTCTCCCGTACGGCTGTTCATCCTCCGCCATCTCCACTCGTTCAAGGGTCGCGCGCACCCCTGAGGATCATGGGATGGCTGTGGCGCCATAGCGTAGACCCGGCCGGCGAACAGGCGTCCGGCACCTACCCGGCGATCGGCACCGGGGCCCCGTCCCGCAGGAACACCGGAATCCGCTCCAGCGGCGCGTCCACGGTCACCGACCGGCCCCCCTCGTACGTCTCGCCGGTCCACGCGTCGGTCCACCGCGCTCCCACCGGCAGATACGTCGTCCAGCGGGTCACCCCCGCCTCCAACACCGGCGCGACCAGCACGTCCCGCCCGAACAGGTAGGCGTCGTCCACCGACCAGGCCCGCTCGTCACCGGGGAACTCCAGGAACAGCGGCCGCATCACCGGCAGCCCCTCCTCGTGGGCCTCCCGCATCACGCGCAGCACGTACGGCTTCAGGCGCTCCCGCAGCCGCAGGAAGTCCTCCAGGATCGCCCCGGCCTCCTCCCCGTACGACCACACCTCGTTGGGACCCCCGGTCATGGCCGGCCCCAACGGCATGCCGGGTTCACGGAACCCGTGCAGCCGCATCAGCGGCGAGAACGCGCCGAACTGGAACCAGCGCACCATCACCTCGCGGTACGCCGGATCGTCCGGGTCGCCGCCGTGGAAGCCGCCGATGTCGGTGTTCCACCAGGGGATGCCGGACAGCGCGGTGTTGAGGCCCGCCGCGATCTGCCGGCGCAGCGTCGGGAAGTCCGTGCCGATGTCACCGGACCACAGCGCGGCCCCCCACCGCTGACTGCCCGCCCACGCCGAACGGTTGAGGGAGACGATCTCCTCCTCACCCGTCGCCCGCAGCCCCTCGTAGAAGGTACGGGCGATCTCGGCCGGGTAGATGTTGCCGACCTCCAGGCCGGGACCCGCCCAGTAGCGCAGGTTCTCCTGGAAGCCCGGCTTGATCTCCGGCTCGCAGGCGTCCAGCCAGAACGCCTTGATGCCGTACGGCTCCAGGTAGTTCTCCTTCACCCGTGACCACACGAACTCCCGGGCCTCGGGGTTCGTCGCGTCGTAGAAGGCGACCTGGACCGTCGAGGCGACCTCCTTGTCCGGCCAGTCGGCGTGCGCCATCGGGCCGTACTGGGTGCCGATGAAGTAGCCGCGCTGTTCCATCAGGTGGTGGTTCTCGCTCAGCGGCGAGACCGACGGCCACACGGACACCACCAGCCTGATGCCCAGCTCCTCCAGCTCCCGGACCATGGCCCCGGGGTCGGGCCACTCGGCCGGGTCGAACTTCCACTCGCCGAGGTGCGTCCAGTGGAAGAAGTCGCACACGATGACGTCGATGGGCAGTCCCCGCCGCTTGTACTCCCGTGCCACGGCGAGGAGTTCGTCCTGCGTGCGGTAGCGCAGCTTGCACTGCCAGAACCCGGCCGCCCACTGGGGCAGCATCGGCGTGCGGCCCGTCGCCGCGCTGTAGCGGCGCTGCGCGTCTGCCGGGTCGCCCGCGGTGATCCAGTAGTCGAGCTGCCGGGCCGAGTCGGCGACCCACCGGGTGCCGTTGCCGGCCAGCTCGACGCGGCCGATCGCCGGGTTGTTCCACAGCAGGGTGTAGCCGCGGCTGGAGGTGAGCACCGGGATGCCGACCTCGGCGTTGCGCTGCACCAGGTCGAGCACCAGCCCCTTCTGGTCCAGCCGCCCGTGCTGGTGCTGACCGAGGCCGTACAGCTTCTCGTCGTCGTACGCGGCGAAGCGCTGCTCCAGGCGGTGGTGGCCGTTGCCGACGGCGGTGTAGAGGCGCGGGCCGGGCCACCAGAAGTGCGCGCGGGCCTCCGACAGCAGTTCGGCGCCGTCGGCGGTGCGCGTGTACCGGATCAGGCCCTCGGGGTCGACCTCGACGGTGAGCGCGCCGACGGTCAGCCGCCCGAGCCCGTCCTCGATCTTGACGCTGCTCTCGGTGCTCTCCGCCTCGTCGAGCAGGGCGCCCGGCAGCCCGTCGAGGATGGGGCCGCCCAGGCGGGCGCGGACCCGGACCGCGTCCGGGCCCCAGGGCTCGATCCGCAGGGTCTCCTGGCGTCCGCTCCACTCCAGGGCACCGTCCCGCTCACGGAACGTGCCGACGGTGGGGGAGGACTGGGCGAGGCTGACCGCGCCCGTCGGGGTCTGGTTCTCGGCAGGCTGATTCACGAGAGGTCTCCTGGAAGGGAGGAGGAGGTCAGGGAGGAGATCAGGAGGAGGTCAGGAGGAGGTCAGGGGGGAGAGGTCGGGGGAGGGAACCGTACGGCGGCTTCCGTACGGCGCTTGCGTGCGACGGTCCGCGGACGGCCGTCCGGGGCCCGTCATCCGCCATCCGTCATCCGTCGGCGTCGGGTCGGCGTCCGGGTCCGCGGGGCCGGCCCGCGCCGGCGTACGACGCGGGTGCGGCCCGTGCCGGGTCAACCGGCGGTCAGCGGCCCCGTGCTCGCGCGGATGGTCAACTCGGGGGCGAGGAGCACCACTTCGTCGGTGTCCCGGCCCTCCAGCTTGGCGATCAGCTGCTCCACGGCCCGGCGGCCCATCTCCTGGGCGGGGATGGCGACGGAGGTGAGCCGTACCGAGGCCTGCACGGCGACCTGGTCCGGACAGACCGCGATCACCGAGACGTCCTCGGGGACCGCGCGCCCCTGCTGCCGCAGCAGCGCGAGCAGCGGTTCCACCGCGGACTCGTTCTGCACGACGATCCCCGTGGTGCCCGGCCGCTCGTCGAAGATCCGGGCCAAGGTCGCGGCCATCGCGTCGTAGCCGCCCTCACAGGGGCGGTGCAGCACGCGCAGACCCAGCTCCCGCGCCCGGGACCGGAGTCCGTCGAGGGTGCGTTCGGCGAAACCGGTGTGCCGTTCGTACACCGCGGGCGCCTCGCCGACGACCGCGATGTCGCGGTGGCCGAGCATCGCCAGATGCTCCACGCACAGCGCGCCCGTGGCCCCGAAGTCCAGGTCGACGCAGGTCAGCCCGCTGGTTTCGGCCGGCAGTCCGATGAGTACCGACGGCTGATCGGTGCCGCGCAGCAGTGGCAGCCGCTCGTCGTCCAGCTCCACGTCCATCAGGATCATCGCGTCGGCGAGCCCGCTGCCCGTGACGCGGCGCACCGCGTCGGGGCCCTCCTCGCCGGTGAGCAGCAGCACGTCGTAGCCGTAGGTGCGGGCCGTGGTGGCCACCGCGATGGCGATCTCCATCATCACCGGGACGTACATGTCGGTGCGCAGCGGAACCATCAGGGCGACGATGTTCGACCTGCTGCTCGCCAGGGCGCGGGCCCCCGCGTTCGGGTGGTAGCCGAGCTCCTGGATGCTCCGCTCGACCCGCTGCCGGGTGCCCGCGGAGATGGACCGCTTGCCGCTGAGGACATAGCTCACCGTGCTCGCCGAGACTCCGGCGTGCTGGGCGACCTCGGCGAGGGTGACCATCCAGCTCTCCAAGCGTGTTTAAGCGCTTCGACAGCGCAGTGTTTCTGAACCGGGACGAGTGAGGGTGGCACGACAGTAGCTCGGCGCCGGATGGGTGTCCATAGGCTGTCGAAGCGCTTCGATTATTCGCCGGACAGGGGAGGGAGTGGTGGGGGTGAGTCGGGTGCGGCCGCGGGTCCGTGGGGTTCTCGCGCGGTCCCCCGCGCCCCTTGAGGGCACTCTCGGCCACAGTCTAGAACTCGTCGCCGTGCCCGGGCGGCCGCACCGCGCACGCGCGGGCGCATCCGGCCGGTGCGAGCCGCCGGGGCGTGCGCGGGCCGGCGGAAGCGGCCGATCGGGCACGCGAGGGGTGGCGGGCTCATCCCGAATCGGGTACCAACGATCGAGTAGCACCCATCGGTAACCATTCAGGTACCCATCCGGTACGAGATCCCGATTCGCGGCGAGGTGAGCCTCATGTCCGCCCCACCCCTCAAGAAGCCCGTCGTCACAGAACGTGAGGCCCGCCAGGTGGCGGAGGCCGCCCGGGAGCAGGCCTGGCGCAAGCCCAGCTTCGCCAAGGAACTGTTCCTCGGCCGGTTCCGCCTCGACCTCATCCACCCCCATCCGCTGCCCACGGACGAGGCCGTCCGGCGCGGCGAGCAGTTCCTGGCCAAGCTCCGCGCCTTCTGCGAGACGAAGGTCGACGGCGCCCTGATCGAGCGCGAGGCCCGGATCCCCGACGAGGTCATCGACGGCCTCAAGGAACTCGGCGCCCTCGGCATGAAGATCGACCCCAAGTACGGCGGTCTCGGCCTCACCCAGGTGTACTACAACAAGGCGCTGGCCCTGGTGGGCTCGGCCAGCCCGGCCATCGGCGTCCTGCTCTCGGCGCATCAGTCGATCGGCGTACCGCAGCCGCTGAAGCTGTTCGGCACCCCCGAACAGAAGGAGAAGTTCCTGCCGCGCTGCGCCCGCACCGACATCAGCGCCTTCCTCCTCACCGAGCCGGACGTCGGCTCCGACCCGGCCCGCCTCGCCACCACCGCGGTGCCCGACGGGGACGACTACCTCCTCGACGGCGTGAAGCTCTGGACGACGAACGGCGTGGTCGCCGACCTCCTCGTCGTCATGGCGCGGGTGCCGAAGTCCGACGGACACAAGGGCGGTATCACCGCCTTCGTGGTGGAGACCGACTCGCCCGGCGTCACCGTCGAGAACCGCAACGCCTTCATGGGTCTGCGCGGCATCGAGAACGGCGTCACCCGTCTGCACCAGGTCCGGGTTCCCGCGGCCCACCGCATCGGCCCCGAGGGCGCCGGCCTGAAGATCGCGCTCACCACCCTCAACACCGGCCGGCTCTCGCTCCCGGCGTCCTGCGTGGCCGCGGGCAAGTGGTGTCTGAAGATCGCCCGCGAATGGTCGGCGGCCCGTGAGCAGTGGGGCAAGCCGGTCGCCCACCACGAGGCGGTCGGGCAGAAGATCTCCTTCATCGCCGCCACCACCTTCGCCCTCGAAGCGGTGCTGGACCTCTCCTCGCAGATGGCCGACGAGGACCGCAACGACATCCGTATCGAGGGCGCCCTCGCGAAACTCTTCGCCTCCGAGATGGGCTGGAAGATCGCCGACGAGCTGGTCCAGATCCGCGGCGGCCGGGGCTTCGAGACCGCCGACTCCCTCCGGGCGCGCGGCGAACGGGCCGTCCCCGCCGAGCAGATCCTGCGCGACCTGCGCATCAACCGGATCTTCGAGGGCTCCACGGAGATCATGCACCTGCTGATCGCCCGCGAGGCCGTCGACGCCCACCTCACCGTGGCCGGCGACCTGATCGATCCGGAGAAGTCCCTCTCCGACAAGGCGAAGGCCGGCGCGAACGCGGGCGTCTTCTACGCCAAGTGGCTGCCCAAGCTGGTCGCGGGTCCGGGTCAACTCCCGCGCACGTACGGCGACTTCCATCCCGCGGGCCACCCCGACCTCTCCACGCACCTGCGTTACGTCGAACGCAACGCCCGCAAGCTCGCCCGCTCCACCTTCTACGCCATGTCCCGCTGGCAGGGCCGGATGGAGACCAAGCAGGGCTTCCTGGGCCGGATCGTCGACATCGGCGCGGAACTCTTCGCCATGAGCGCGGCCGTCGTCCGCGCCGAACTGCTCCGCGGCCAGGGCGACCACGGCCGTGAGGCCTACCAGCTCGCCGACGTCTTCTGCCGCCAGTCCCGCATCCGCGTCGAGGAACTCTTCGGCCGCCTGTGGAGCAACACCGACGACCTCGACCGCAAGGTGGTCAAGGGCGTCCTCGGCGGTGCCTACGAGTGGCTGGAGCAGGGCGTGATCGACCCCTCCGGCGAGGGCCCCTGGATCGCGGACGCGACTGCGGGCCCGAGCGAGAAGGAGAACGTCCACCGTCGCATCCGCTGACCTCGGCACTCCCCGCGCCCCGTTCCAGGGGCGCGGGGAATCGCGCGACCGGCCACGGCGGACCCGCGGCCTACGAACGACCTTCCCCCGCGGCGACTAGCAGTACTTGTCGCCGGCGTCGCGCGTGGTCCACGAGCAGGAGTCCGCCTTCGCCCCGCTCGCCTTCAGCAGCTTCGCCGTGTCGCTGGTGTTGTTCCAGACATAGGCCTTGCGGTTCTGGTACTTGGTCGCGGTGGTGTCCGTACCCGACCCGGTGCGGATCTTGATGTACTTCTTCGCCCCGATCTTGATGTTCGGGAACGTGTACTTGTGGTTGTCGAGGTCCTTCAGCACCCAGCCCTTCAGCGAGATCGCCGACGAGCTCGTGTTCTTGATCTGCACCCACTCGGCGTTGTACTGCGCGTTGGTCCGCGTGTCCTTGCCCGGGCTGTCGAAGTACACGCGGTGGATGACCACACTCCCGGCGGCCTCCGCCGGGCTGCTCAGCAGGGTGCCGGTCAGGGCCACCGCTCCGGCGAGCGCGGGCACGGCGGCGCGTATGCGCTTGCGCATGAATCCCCCCAGGATCCGTGTTCATACGTTCATGATCGGCTGATACGACAATCGGATCAGCAAGGGAGAAGTCATATCACCCCGCCTTCACACGTGCTTCACAAACGGAGAAATGCGCTCGTCAACCGCACACGGCACGAAGTGGGTCATCAAGGGGGCGCGCGGTCCTGCCGGACGCCGGATGCGGCCACAATGGGGGGATGAGCGACAGTCCAGCCCCTCTCGCCGATCCGCATCTCGTCTTCGACCCGGTCGACGGCGCACGGGACGTAGTGATCCTCGGATCGACCGGCTCGATCGGCACCCAGGCCATCGACCTCGTCCTGCGCAACCCGGACCGCTTCCGCGTCACCGGGCTCTCGGCCGCCGGAGGGCGGGTGCAGCTGCTGGCCGAACAGGCCCACCGGCTGCGTGTGCGGACCGTCGCCGTCGCCCGCGAGGACGTCGTACCGGCACTGCGCGAGGCCCTGGCCGCCGCCTACGGCGCCGGGGAGACCCTCCCCGAGATCCTGGCCGGCCCGGACGCGGCCACAGCCCTGGCGTCCTCCGACTGCCACACCGTGCTGAACGGCATCACCGGCTCCATCGGCCTCGCCCCGACCCTCGCCGCCCTGGAGGCGGGCCGCACCCTCGCGCTCGCCAACAAGGAGTCGCTCATCGTCGGCGGCCCGCTGGTGAAGGCGGTGGCGAAGCCCGGCCAGATCATCCCGGTCGACTCCGAGCACGCCGCCCTCTTCCAGGCCCTCGCCTCCGGCACCCGGGCCGACGTGCGCAAGCTCGTCGTCACCGCCTCCGGCGGCCCGTTCCGGGGCCGTACGAAGGCCGAGCTGGCCGACGTGACACCCGCCGACGCCCTCGCCCACCCCACCTGGGCCATGGGTCCGGTCATCACCGTGAACTCCGCGACCCTCGTGAACAAGGGCCTGGAGGTGATCGAGGCGCACCTCCTCTACGACATTCCCTTCGACCGCATTGAGGTCGTCGTGCACCCTCAGTCGTATGTCCACTCGATGGTTGAGTTCACGGACGGATCGACGATGGCCCAGGCGACGCCCCCCGACATGCGCGGGCCCATCGCCATCGGCCTCGGCTGGCCGCAGCGCGTCCCGGACGCCGCGCCCGCCTTCGACTGGACCAAGGCGTCCAGCTGGGAGTTCTTCCCCCTCGACAACGACGCGTTCCCGTCGGTCGGGCTCGCCCGCCACGTGGGGCAGCTCGCGGGCACCGCCCCGGCGGTGTTCAATGCGGCGAACGAGGAGTGCGTCGACGCGTTCCTGCACGGAGGTCTCCGGTTCGACGCGATCATGGAGACCGTCACACGGGTGGTGGCGGAGCACGGCACCCCCGCCTCGGGAACTTCCCTGACGGTGGCGGACGTCCTCGAAGCGGAGACCTGGGCGCGCGCCCGCGCCCGCGAACTGACCACCTCGACCACCTCGACCGGCAAACCCACCGAGCGGACGACCGCGGAGGCCCGTGCATGACGACCCTGATGTTCATCCTCGGCATAGTGGTCTTCGTGATCGGCCTGGCGTTCTCGATCGCGTGGCACGAGCTGGGCCACTTCTCGACCGCCAAACTCTTCGGCGTCCGCGTGCCCCAGTTCATGGTGGGCTTCGGCCCGACCATCTGGTCGAAGAAGAAGGGCGAGACCGAGTACGGCGTCAAGGCGATCCCGCTCGGCGGTTACATCCGCATGATCGGCATGATCCCGCCCGGCCCGGACGGCAGGATCGAGAGCCGCTCGACCTCCCCGTGGCGCGTCATGATCGAGGACGCCCGCGCGGCCTCCTTCGAGGAGCTCCAGCCCGGCGACGAGGACCGTCTCTTCTACCGGCGCAAGCCGTGGAAGCGCGTCATCGTGATGTTCGCCGGGCCCTTCATGAACCTGATCCTGGCCTTCGTGATCTTCCTCGGCGTGATGATGACCTTCGGCGCCCAGACCTCGACGACCACGGTCAGCAAGGTCTCGGACTGTGTCATCTCCGCCAGTGAGAACCGCTCGAAGTGCAAGGACAGCGACAAGGAGGCCCCCGCCAAGGCGGCGGGCCTGAAGCCCGGCGACAGGATCGTCGCCTTCGACGGCACCCCCGTCGAGGACTGGTCCGCCCTGCAGGCCGACATCCGCGACAACCCCGGCAAGCAGGTCACGCTCACCGTGGACCGGGGCGGCGAGAAGGTCGACCTGACCCCCACCCTCATCAAGAACCAGGTCAGCCAGACCGACGGCCAGGGCGGCTACGTCAAGGACAAGTACGTGTACGCCGGCTGGCTCGGCTTCACCCCCGCCGCCGACATCCTCCCGCTCTCCTTCGGCCAGTCCGTCGACCGCATGGGCGACATGATGGAGAACGGCGTCGAGTCCCTGCTCTCCCTGCCCGCCAAGGTCCCCGCCCTGTGGGACGCCACCTTCGGCGACGGCGAGCGCGCGGCGGACTCACCCATGGGCGTGGTCGGCGCGGCCCGCGTCGGCGGCGAGATCTTCACCATGGACATCCCCGCCACCCAGCAGCTCGCCAGCTTCCTGATCCTGCTGGCCGGCTTCAACCTCTCCCTGTTCCTGTTCAACATGCTCCCGCTGCTCCCGCTCGACGGCGGGCACATCGCGGGCGCCCTGTGGGAGTCGCTGCGCCGGAACACGGCCAAGGTGCTGCGCCGGCCCGACCCCGGCCCGTTCGACGTGGCCAAGCTGATGCCCGTCGCGTACGTGGTGGCCGGCATCTTCGTCTGCTTCACGCTGCTCGTGCTGATCGCGGACCTCGTGAACCCGGTGCGCATCTCCTAGTCACCCGCGGTTCACGGCGGCCGGGCACACCCACGCGGTGGGCCCGGCCGCCGTCGTTCGCGCAACGGAGCCGGTCACCCGTGCCCGAACATCGCGGCGAGCATCCCCAACGGGTGGGTTTACGGACGATGGGGGTCCCCCCGCCGAGTGCGTTCGAGGTGGGGGCGTGCCGGGGTCCCTGCCCGTGCCGTAATCTCGAAGCCCGGAGCCCGCGCGTACCGGGACCCGATCCTGATCCACAACTTGGGGTTGCACAGCAGATGACTACTGCGATTTCTCTCGGCATGCCGTCCGTTCCGACCAAGCTCGCCGAGCGCCGCAAGAGCCGGCAGATCCAGGTCGGGTCCGTGGCGGTCGGTGGAGACGCCCCGGTGTCGGTCCAGTCGATGACCACCACGCGTACGTCGGACATCGGCGCCACGCTGCAGCAGATCGCCGAGCTGACGGCGTCCGGCTGCCAGATCGTCCGCGTCGCCTGCCCCACGCAGGACGACGCCGACGCCCTCCCGGTGATCGCCCGCAAGTCGCAGATCCCGGTGATCGCGGACATCCACTTCCAGCCGAAGTACGTCTTCGCCGCGATCGAGGCCGGCTGCGCCGCCGTCCGCGTCAACCCGGGCAACATCAAGCAGTTCGACGACAAGGTCAAGGAGATCGCCCAGGCGGCGAACGACCACGGCACCCCGATCCGGATCGGCGTCAACGCCGGCTCCCTCGACCGCCGCCTCCTGCAGAAGTACGGCAAGGCCACCCCCGAGGCGCTGGTCGAGTCCGCCCTCTGGGAGGCCTCCCTCTTCGAGGAGCACGGCTTCCGGGACATCAAGATCTCGGTCAAGCACAACGACCCGGTCGTCATGGTCAACGCCTACCGCCAGCTCGCCGCCCAGTGCGACTACCCCCTCCACCTCGGCGTCACCGAGGCCGGCCCCGCCTTCCAGGGCACCATCAAGTCGGCCGTCGCCTTCGGCGCGCTGCTCTCCGAGGGCATCGGCGACACCATCCGCGTCTCCCTCTCGGCCCCGCCGGTCGAGGAGATCAAGGTCGGCAACCAGATCCTGGAGTCGCTGAACCTGAAGCCCCGCCGCCTCGAAATCGTCTCCTGCCCTTCTTGCGGCCGCGCCCAGGTCGACGTCTACAAGCTCGCCGAAGAGGTCACCGCCGGCCTCACCGGTATGGAGGTCCCCCTCCGCGTCGCCGTCATGGGCTGTGTCGTCAACGGCCCCGGCGAGGCCCGCGAGGCCGACCTCGGCGTCGCCTCCGGCAACGGCAAGGGCCAGATCTTCGTCAAGGGCGAGGTCATCAAGACCGTCCCCGAGTCCAAGATCGTCGAGACTCTCATCGAAGAGGCGATGAAGATCGCCGAGCAGATGGAGGCGGACGGCATCACCTCGGGCGAGCCGACGGTGGCGGTAGCGGGCTGAGGACCGGGCGCCCCTGGCGGGTGAGGGCCGCAGGCCCTTCTCCCGCCGGGGGCGCGGGGCTGTATCGCTGTGCGGCTCCGCCGCGTGGGTGCGACCAGCCACGACGCACCCGCACCCGCCGACGCACAGGAGCCACCGAGCCATGAGGCGCCCCGGCCGCGGCGCGCCCCCGCACAGCCCGGCAGGGTATCGTGCCAAGACCAGCGCAGACCCCAGGGTGAGGCCCCCGCACGTGTTGACCCAGACCACCACCAGGGTCCTCGAACCGAGTGACCTGGACGCCGCACTCGCCGTCCTGAACCGAGACCCCGTCGCGAACGCCTTCGTGACGTCCCGCGTCCAGGTCGCCGGCCTGGATCCCTGGCGGCTCGGCGGCGAGATGTGGGGCTGGTACGAGGACGGTGCCCTCACCTCCCTCTGCTACGCCGGTGCCAACCTCGTTCCCATCTGCGCCACCCCCCGCGCCGTGCGCGCCTTCGCCGACCGCGCCCGCCGGGCCGGGCGCCGCTGCTCCTCGGTCGTCGGCCCCGTCGAACCCACCGCCCAGCTCTGGCGGTTGCTCGAACCCAGCTGGGGCCCGGCCCGCGAGGTCCGCTCCCACCAGCCCCTGATGGTCACCGACCGGCTCCCCGACCCCGCCGACGTCGTCCCCGACCCGTACGTCCGCCGCATCCGCAAGGACGAGATGGACGCGATCATGCCGGCGTGCGTCGCGATGTTCACCGAGGAGGTCGGCGTCTCCCCGCTGGCCGGCGACGGCGGCCTCCTCTACCAGGCGCGGGTCGCCGAACTCGTGGGCTCCGGCCGCTCCTTCGCGCGCCTCGCCCCCGACGGCCGCGTCCTGTTCAAGGCCGAGATCGGCGCGGCGACGCCCCGCGCCTGCCAGATCCAGGGTGTCTGGGTGGCCCCCGAGTTCCGCGGCCAGGGCCTGGCCGCCCCCGGCATGGCAGCGGTCCTCCGCTACGCCCTGGCCGACGTCGCCCCCCTGGTCAGTCTGTACGTCAACGACTTCAACACGGCGGCGCGGCGCACGTACCAGCGGGTGGGCTTCCAAGAGGTCGGCGCGTTCATGAGCGTCCTGTTCTGAGAAGCCGGGCCCCGTAAGGGGCGCGGGGCTGTATCGCTGTGCGGCTCCGCCGCGTGGGCGCGACCAGCCACATCCGGCCCTCACCCGGCACACGATCGGTACCCCCCTGTACAGTCCCCGCATGG
Source organism: Streptomyces bottropensis ATCC 25435 (assembly GCF_000383595.1). NCBI lineage: Bacteria > Bacillati > Actinomycetota > Actinomycetes > Kitasatosporales > Streptomycetaceae > Streptomyces > Streptomyces bottropensis. Next base: position 2,095,604 of record NZ_KB911581.1, read on the forward strand.
ACCTCGTCATCGGCCCCTTGGACCTCTCCGCCCACGTAGACGAGGCACTGGCCGTCCAAGCGATCGCCTTCGGGCTAGGCCCCGAGGAGGTGGCGGTCCGCCGCCAGATCGTCCTGCGCCACATGACGTACCCCGGCGCCCGTGCCCTCGGCGTCACCACCGCCGGACGGCTCGTCGGCTTCGTCTACGGCATGCCCAACGACCGCGCCCACTGGTGGTCCACCGTCGTCGAGCCCTACCTCCGCGCCGTCCACCACGACCACTGGCTCGACGACTCGTTCGTGATCACCGAACTGCATGTGCACCCCCGCCACCAGAATCGAGGCGTCGGCCGGGCCCTCATCACGACCATCACCGACAGCGCGGCCGAACCCCGCTCGATCCTCTCCGCGATCGACGTCGACAGCCCGGCCCGCGGCCTCTACCACTCCCTCGGCTACACCGACCTCGCCCGCCAGGTCGTCTTCCCCAGCGCCCCCAAGCCGTACGCGGTGATGGGCGCCCCCCTGCCCCTGCGCCGCAGGTAGCGCCGTCCCCGTACCGGTGGATTTCCACGGGCCCGCCCACCCCCGCTAACCTCCTGGCATCACCCGATCCGCAGCAGGAGTACGAGAATCATGGCGAACCCACCGGTCCAGCGCATGTCCCAGTTGATGGCGAAGACGCTGCGCGACGACCCGGCGGACGCCGAGGTGCTCAGCCACAAGCTCCTCGTCCGCGCCGGATACGTCCGCCGCACGGCGGCCGGCGTGTGGACCTGGCTGCCGCTCGGCAAGAAGGTGCTCGCCAACGTGGAGCGCATCGTCCGCGAGGAGATGGACGCGATCGGCGCCCAGGAGGTCCTGCTCCCCGCCCTGCTGCCGAAGGAGCCCTACGAGGCGACCGGCCGCTGGGACGAGTACGGCCCCGAGCTGTTCCGTCTCAAGGACCGCAAGGGTGGCGACTACCTCCTCGGCCCCACCCACGAGGAGATCTTCACGCTGATCGTGAAGGACCAGGCGTCCTCCTACAAGGACCTGCCGGTGATCCTCTACCAGATCCAGACGAAGTTCCGCGACGAGGCCCGCCCCCGTGCCGGCATCCTGCGCGGCCGTGAGTTCCTGATGAAGGACTCGTACTCCTTCGACACCGAGGACGAGGGCCTCGCCCGGTCGTACGCCCTGCACCGCCAGGCGTACCAGAAGGTGTTCGAGCGTCTGGGTCTCGACTACCGCATCTGCGCCGCCACGGCGGGCGCGATGGGCGGCTCCAAGTCGGAGGAGTTCCTGGCCCCGGCAGGAGCCGGCGAGGACACCTTCGCGGACTGCCCCGCCTGCGACTTCGCCGCCAACACCGAGGCGATCACGTTCGAGCTGAAGCCGGTGGACGCCGAGGGCGTGGCCGCCCTCGAAGAGATCCCGACGCCCGACACCCCGACCATCGAGACCCTCGCCGCCCACCTGGGCGTCGAGGCCTCCGCCACCCTCAAGAACCTCCTCGTGAAGGTCGACGGCGAGATCGTCGCCGTCGGTGTCCCCGGCGACCGCGAGGTCGACATGGGCAAGGTCGAGGCGCACTTCGCCCCGGCGGTCGTCGAGATGGTCACCGAGGCGGACTTCGCGGGCCGCCCCGACCTGGTCCGCGGCTACGTCGGCCCGCAGGGCCTCGGCGAGAAGGTCACCTACATCGCCGACCCGCGCGTCGCGCCGGGCACCGCCTGGATCACCGGCGCCAACAAGCCGGGCACCCACGCGAAGAACGTCGTCGCGGGCCGTGACTTCGAGGTCGGCGCGTACGTCGACGTCGTGGTCGTCCAGGAGGGCGACCCCTGCCCGAACTGCGGCACCGGCCTCAAGCTGGACCGCGCCATCGAGATCGGCCACATCTTCCAGCTGGGCCGCAAGTACGCCGACGCCCTCAAGCTCGACGTCCTCGGTCAGCAGGGCAAGCCCGTCCGGGTCACCATGGGCTCGTACGGCATCGGCGTCTCCCGCGCGGTCGCCGCCCTCGCCGAGCAGTCCGCCGACGACAAGGGCCTGTGCTGGCCCGCCGAGGTCGCTCCGGCCGACGTCCACGTGGTCGCCGCGGGCAAGGCCCTCCAGACCGAACTGGCCCTCGACGTCTCCGAGAAGCTGCGGGCCGCCGGCCTCCGCGTCCTGGTCGACGACCGGGCCGGTGTCTCCCCGGGTGTGAAGTTCACCGACTCCGAGCTGATCGGTGTGCCGAAGATCCTGGTCGCCGGCCGCCGCTCCGCCGAGGGCGTCCTGGAGCTGAAGGACCGCCGCACCGGTGAGCGCGAGGAGCTGACGGTCGACGAGGCGATCGCCCGCCTGACCGCCGCCTAGAGGACGCGCCGAGCATCCTGCGGGCGGGACCCGTACGTCCCCCACAGGTTCTTTCGGACCGTTCCCCGACCGGCAGGGCGTGACAGAACGTCTCTCCGGCCGGGGAACGGCCCTGACGACCGGTGAACGCGCCCCGGCGGTCGGCCAGGCTCACCGTCCGAACCGCTCAGAGCCACCCGGCGAACTCGAGCAGCAACTCCGCGTCCCTCGGCCGCCCCACGCGCAGCGCCCGTACCCCGGACTCCACGGCCCGGAACAGCGTCCACCCCCGCAGCCGCTCCTGATCCACGTCCAACGACTCGGCCAGTTTCCTGACCCGCCGCCGCGTGATCGCCGCCCCCGACGGCGACGCGATCAGATCCTCCACCCGATCCCGCACCAGGCGGGCGAGATCGAAGGCACACTCACCCACCACCGGGTCCGGCCCCACCGCCAGCCACGGCAACCGCTCCCCGGCCAGCACCTTGCTCTGCCGGAACGTCCCGTGCAGCAACCGCTCCTCGGGCGCGTCCGCGAGCAACTCCGCCCGCACGGTGAGGGCCGCGTCGACCAGGGCGCCGGTCTCCCCGTCACCGGCGGAGCCGGATCGCATCAGCTCGGCCTGCCGCCCCGTCCGCCCCGCCACGGTCTCGAAGACATGCGCCCCGGGCGGCTCGACCCACAGCCGCCGCAAGGTCGCCGCCGCCTCCAGCAACGCCTTCGCCTCGGGCAGCGACCGCACCGACAGATCGGGACGCAGCCGCTCCAGCAGCAGCAGACCGTGCCCGTCCCCGGGGTCGAGCAACCGCACCGCGCCCCGCCCGTCCCAGTGCGCGAGGGCCGCCCGCTCGCTCTTGGGCCGGGCCCGCTCGGGCGCCACCTTGAGCACGGCGGGGGTGCCGTCGATCAGCCGTACGAGGACCACGAGACTGCTGCGGCCACCGGGAGCCTGCACCCGCTCGACGGTCAACTCGCGTAGATCGACGGCCTGTTGCAGCATCTCGGGGAGGTTTTCCAGCCATGCGCCGATCCCGTCGCCGCCGTCCGGCCGCCGGGTCTCGGCCAGCGCTCGCACCAGCCGCTGCGGCGGTTCGAAGTCCTCGAAAGCCCTGCGCGCCATGTGCGAGTCGTTCCCTTCCGGACCGTGATCAGGAGTGCGGTGCGGCCGACGGACCCGCGGCGGCCGTCCGCTCGGCCAGACCAGGGAAGGCTACGCTCGCGCCCCGCCACCGCACCGCCCGCACCGCCGCTTCCCGCAGTGCCTCGGCTGCGGCGCTCCGCCGGTCACCCTCGGATGCCCGCACGAGGTCGGAGTACACACCGGCCACCCGCTCCTCCAGCTCGGCGGCGAGCCGTTCGGCGGAGCCGGAATCGGTCACCTGGAAGGGCAGCGCGTATCCGGCCGCCGCCACGGCGGGCTCGCCGCCCAGGTCCCGCACCGCCCGGATGAGCTGGTCCCGGCGGGCCCGGTGCGCGTCGTAGTCCTTCCGCGCCTCGCTCTGCCGCGCCTCACCGATCTTCCCGCCGACGACGCCGTACCCGTACACCGCCGCGTGCTCGGCCCCGAGCGCCGCCTGGACCGCCTTCAGCTCCCCGTCGCTCACTTCGCACCCTCCGTCAGCATGTACGCGTGCCCGGCCCCCGCCGCCGCCACGGAAGCCATCAGCCGCGCCACCTCGCCCGGTACCTCCAGCAGCGCCTTGGCCCGCCGGTCGGCGAGCTTCCGCTCGGCGGCGGCCAGCCCGGCGAGGGCGGCCCCGGGGTTCTCGGGCACGGGTGAGGGGGACGCCGGCGCGGAGGGCGAGCCGGAAGCAGAGGCGGACGGAGAAGCGGAGGCCTTGTCCGTGCCCGTCTTCCCGGCACCCGCCGCCTTTCCGCCCCCGAACGCCTTGGCGTGCCGTACGACCTCCGCCCGCAGCGGTGTCAGCAGCGCCGCCAGACCGGGATGCGCGGCGACGACGGCGTCGTACCGCTCGACGAGCGCCTCGCTGTCCCGGGCGACACGCGCGCGTGCCCGCTCCACGGCCGACGGACCGCCCCCGGCGACGTCCGACCCCTCACCTCCGGACGAGCACCCCACGAGCAGGCCCGCACCGGCGGCCCCGACGAGCAAACTCCTTCTGCGCGGCCCCGACAGGGCACGCGACGGCAGGCTGAACGACACAGCAGACGTCCTAGGGAGGTCGTACGAACAAAGAAGCGGTGCGATCACGGTACCCGCGCATGTGATCCAAGGCCGCCACCAGCGCGCCCCAAAGGGGGACGGGGAACCGCGCGGCGGGCCGCACCGCACCCGCGCCCGCCCTTCCGCGGCCACCGCCCGGGGCCGGAGGCGGACGGCAACACCCCAGTGGAGCGGCTACCCTTTGACCTGACACGCGCCCTACCCACAACAGCACACGCGGCCGAGGAGTCACCCGGATGAGCACCACCCAGAGCGAGAGGCTGCGAGAACTGCTGGAACCGCTCGTACGCTCCCAGGGCCTCGATCTCGAAGAGATCGCAGTGGACTCGGTCGGACGCAAGCGGGTGCTGCGCGTGGTCGTCGACTCGGACGAGGGCGCGGATCTGGACGCGGTCGCCGACGTCAGCCGCGCGCTCTCGGCCACGCTGGACGAGACGGACGCGATGGGCCAGTCGGAGTACACCCTGGAGGTCGGGACGCCGGGCGCCGAGCGCGCTCTCACCGAGCACCGCCACTACCGGCGTGCCGTGGACCGGCTGGTGAAGTTCACGCTCCGCGAGGACGGGGAACTGATCGCCAGAATCCTGACCGTGGACGACGACGGCCTCGACCTCGAAGTACCCGGCGTGAAGGGCCGCAAGGCCACCACCCGCCGGCTCGCCTTCGACGAGATCGACAAGGCCCGCGTCCAGGTCGAGTTCAACCGCAAGGACAAGAAGGACATGACGGAAGAGGAGGAGGCGTAGCCGTGGACATCGACATGAGCGCCCTGCGGGGCTTGGTACGGGAGAAGGAGATCTCCTTCGACCTGCTCGTCGAGGCGATCGAGGCGGCCCTCCTCATCGCCTACCACCGCACCGAGGGAAGCCGCCGTCACGCGCGCGTGGAGCTCAACCGGGAGACCGGCCATGTGACCGTGTGGGCGAAGGAGGACCCTCAGGACCTGGAGGAGGGGCAGGAGGCGCGCGCGTTCGACGACACCCCGTCGGACTTCGGGCGCATCGCCGCCACCACCGCCAAACAGGTGATCCTGCAGCGGCTGCGGGACGCGGAGGACGACGCGACGCTCGGCGAGTACGCGGGGCGCGAGGGCGACATCGTCACCGGCGTGGTCCAGCAGGGCCGCGACCCGAAGAACGTCCTCGTCGACATCGGCAAGCTGGAGGCCATCCTGCCGGTGCAGGAACAGGTCCCGGGCGAGACGTACCAGCACGGCATGCGGCTGCGGTCGTACGTCGTGCGGGTGGCGAAGGGTGTGCGCGGTCCCTCCGTGACGCTCTCCCGCACCCACCCCAGCCTGGTGAAGAAGCTCTTCGCGCTGGAGGTGCCGGAGATCGCCGACGGGTCCGTCGAGATCGCCGCCATCGCCCGCGAGGCCGGTCACCGCACGAAGATCGCCGTCCGCTCCACCCGCAGCGGCCTGAACGCCAAGGGCGCCTGCATCGGCCCGATGGGCGGCCGGGTGCGCAACGTCATGGGCGAGCTGAACGGCGAGAAGATCGACATCGTCGACTGGTCGGACGACCCGGCGGAGATGGTGGCGAACGCGCTCTCCCCGGCCCGGGTCTCCAAGGTCGAGGTGGTGGACCTCGCGGCCCGCTCCGCGCGGGTGACGGTGCCCGACTACCAGCTGTCGCTGGCGATCGGCAAGGAGGGCCAGAACGCCCGCCTCGCCGCCCGTCTCACCGGCTGGCGGATCGACATCCGGCCGGACACCGAGCAGCCGTCGGAGTAATCACCCGATCGGACGTCCGAACGGGTCACCCGGGAACACCCCGGGGCCGGGGAACAGATCCAAGCCGCATGTCGTTTGGATCACGACAACAACCGTTCGATTTTTGCCCCCAAGGGGTGAGGTCGGTGCGGGGAGGTAGACTTAGCAGTGTCTGGCCGGACGCACGCCCGCGCATGCCCTGAACGCACCTGTGTGGGGTGCAGGCGGCGATCGGCCAAGACCGAACTGCTGCGGGTCGTGGCGATCGAGGGCGAATGCGTCCCCGATCATCGCGGTACGCTGCCCGGCCGGGGTGCGTATCTGCACCCCGCCCAGGTCTGTCTCGACCTGGCGGTACGCCGCCGGGCGTTCACGCGGGCGCTGCGTGCCCCGGGAACGCTCGACACAAAGGCGTTGCGCCGATACGTGGAGCAGACAACAGTTGCCGACCAGGCAACACCGTAAGACGCGTCGCACGGAACCTCCGTGCGGCCCTGGTACCCCGCGAGTTGGAAGTAGGTCGAGATTGCGATGAGCACTCGATGAGCACGCGATGAGTACGCCCATGAAGTAGCGACGGTCCGGACGCACCCGGACCTAAAAAGGAGCGAAGTGGCTAAGGTCCGGGTATACGAACTCGCCAAGGAGTTCGGGGTTGAGAGCAAGGTCGTCATGGCCAAGCTCCAGGAGCTCGGTGAATTCGTCCGTTCGGCGTCCTCGACGATCGAGGCGCCCGTTGTACGCAAACTGACTGACGCCCTCCAGCAGGGCAGCGGCGGCGGCAAGCCCGCGCCGCGCAAGGCCGCCCCGGCTCGTCCGGCGGCCCCCTCTCCCGCGCAGGCCGCGCGTCCGGCCGCCCCGCGCCCGGGTCCGGCAGCGCCGAAGCCCCCCGCCGCGGAGAAGCCCGCCACGTCGGCTCCGGCTCCGGGTCCGCGCCCGCTGCCCGGCCCCAAGCCGCCGACGCCGAAGCCCGCTCCGGCCTCCCCGGCCCCGAGCGTGCCCGAGTTCCAGGCGCCCCCGTCGGCTCCGGCCGCCCCTGCCGCCCCCGCCGCGTCCGCCCCGTCCGCTCCGCGTCCGGGCGCCCGTCCCGGTCCGGCGGCGCCGCGTCCCGGTGGTCAGCGTCCGGGTGGTCCCGGCCAGGAGCGTCAGGACCGTGGTGACCGCGGTCAGGGTCAGCGTCCCGGCGGCCAGCGTTCCGAGCGCCCCGGTGGCGCCGGCGCGCCCAAGCCGGGCGGTGCCCGTCCGGCCGGTCCGCGTCCGGGCAACAACCCCTTCACCTCCGGTGGTTCGACCGGCATGGGACGCCCGCAGGCGCCCCGTCCGGGCGGCGCGCCGCGTCCCGGCGGCCCCGGTGGCGCCCAGGGCGGCGGTCCGCGTCCGCAGACTCCCGGCCAGGCTCCCCGTCCGCAGGGCGGTCCCGGTGGCGCTCCGCGTCCCCAGGGCGGTCCGGGCGGTGCCCGTCCCACTCCGGGCGGCATGCCCCGTCCGCAGGCGCCCCGTCCCGGCGGCGGCCCCGGCGGCAACCGTCCGAACCCCGGCATGATGCCGCAGCGTCCGGCTGCCGGCCCGCGTCCCGGCGGCGGTGGCCCCGGCGGCCGCGGTCCCGGTGGTGGCGGCGGTCGTCCCGGTGGTCCCGGTGGTGGCGGCGGCGGTCGTCCCGGTGGCGGCGGCGGCTTCGCCGGTCGTCCCGGTGGTGGCGGCGGCGGCTTCGCCGGCCGTCCGGGCGGTCCCGGTGGTGCCGGTGGCGGTGGCGGTTTCGCCGGTCGTCCCGGTGGTCCCGGTGGCGGCGGCGGTCGTCCCGGCTTCGGTGGTCGTCCCGGTGGTCCGGGTGCCCGTGGTGGCACGCAGGGCGCCTTCGGCCGTCCCGGTGGTCCCGCGCGTCGTGGTCGCAAGTCGAAGCGGCAGAGGCGTCAGGAGTACGAGGCCATGCAGGCCCCGTCGGTCGGCGGCGTGATGCTGCCTCGCGGCAACGGACAGTCCGTCCGCCTGTCGCGCGGTGCGTCGCTCACCGACTTCGCCGAGAAGATCGGCGCCAACCCGGCGTCGCTCGTCGCGGTGATGATGAACCTCGGCGAGATGGTCACCGCCACGCAGTCCGTCTCCGACGAGACCCTCCAGCTGCTCGCCGGCGAGATGAACTACGTCGTCGAGATCGTCAGCCCGGAGGAGGAGGACCGCGAGCTGCTCGAGTCCTTCGACATCGAGTTCGGCGAGGACGAGGGCGGCGAGGAGTTCCTCGTCCCGCGTCCGCCGGTCGTGACCGTCATGGGTCACGTCGACCACGGTAAGACCCGACTGCTGGACACCATCCGCAAGACGAACGTCGTCGCGGGCGAGGCCGGCGGTATCACGCAGCACATCGGCGCGTACCAGGTCGCGACCCAGGTCAACGACGAAGAGCGCAGGATCACCTTCATCGACACCCCGGGTCACGAGGCGTTCACCGCCATGCGTGCCCGTGGTGCGAAGTCGACCGACATCGCGATCCTCGTGGTGGCGGCCAACGACGGTGTGATGCCCCAGACGATCGAGGCGCTGAACCACGCCAAGGCGGCCGACGTGCCGATCGTGGTCGCGGTCAACAAGATCGACGTCGAGGGCGCCGACCCGACCAAGGTGCGCGGTCAGCTCACCGAGTTCGGTCTGGTGGCCGAGGAGTACGGCGGCGACACGATGTTCGTCGACATCTCCGCCAAGCAGGGGCTGAACATCGACGCCCTGCTGGAGGCCGTGGTCCTGACCGCGGACGCCTCGCTCGACCTGCGGGCCAACCCGGAGCAGGACGCGCAGGGCATCGCGATCGAGTCCCACCTCGACCGCGGCCGCGGTGCCGTCTCCACCGTCCTCGTCCAGCGCGGCACGCTGCGCATCGGCGACACGATGGTGGTCGGCGACGCGTACGGCCGAGTCCGGGCGATGCTCGACGACAACGGCAACAACGTCGAGGAAGCGGGTCCCTCGACCCCCGTCCTCGTCCTCGGTCTCACCAACGTTCCCGGCGCCGGCGACAACTTCCTCGTCGTCGACGAGGACCGTACCGCCCGTCAGATCGCCGAGAAGCGTGCCGCCCGCGAGCGGAACGCCAACTTCGCCCGACGGGGTGTCCGGTTCTCCCTGGAGAACCTGGACGAGGCCCTCAAGGCCGGTCTGGTGCAGGAACTCAACCTCATCATCAAGGGCGACGCGTCCGGTTCGGTGGAGGCCCTCGAGTCCTCGCTGCTCCAGCTCGACGTCGGCGAAGAGGTCGACATCCGCGTCCTGCACCGCGGCGTGGGTGCGGTCACCGAGTCGGACATCGACCTGGCGACCGGCTCCGACGCCATCGTCATCGGCTTCAACGTCCGCGCCGCGGGCCGCGCACAGCAGATGGCGGAGCGCGAGGGCGTCGACGTCCGGTACTACTCGGTGATCTACCAGGCCATCGAGGAGATCGAGGCGGCCCTCAAGGGCATGCTCAAGCCGGAGTACGAGGAGGTCGAGCTCGGCACGGCGGAGATCCGCGAGGTCTTCAAGTCGTCCAAGCTGGGCAACATCGCCGGTGTCCTGGTCCGCTCGGGCGAGGTCAAGCGCAACACGAAGGCTCGACTCGTCCGCGACGGCAAGGTCATCGCGGAGAACCTCACCATCTCCGGTCTGCGTCGCTTCAAGGACGACGTCACCGAGATCCGCGAAGGGTTCGAGGGCGGTATCAACCTCGGCAACTTCAACGACATCAAGATCGACGACGTCATCGCGACGTACGAGATGCGCGAGAAGCCGCGGTCGTAATCAGCGGTGGTCCATGCCGGCCGGGGGTGACCTGTTCACCCCCGGCCGGTGTGGCCGTTCCGGGGGGCTTCGCCCCCTCGGGCCCCCACGAACAATCCCGTCGAGGGTCCGCGCCTTTCGATGTACGGTTCTGATGTTCCCGCCCGCGATGCGGCCGGGCCGTCTATCCCGTACCGGCGGGTGAACCGGACACACATGTACGTGGGGACTCTGTCCTTCGACCTCCTGCTCGGCGACGTACGGTCGCTGAAGGAGAAGCGCTCCGTCGTCCGCCCGATCGTGGCCGAGCTGCACCGCAGGTTCGCGGTGAGCGTGGCGGAGGTCGACCATATGGATCTGCACCGCCGGGCCGTGATCGGGCTGGCGGTGGTGTCGGGTGACACGGGGCACCTGACCGACGTACTCGACCGGTGCGAGCGGCTGGTCGCGGGGCGTCCCGAGATCGAACTGCTCTCGGTCAGACGGCGGTTGCACGGTGACGACGACTGACCGGTCGCAGAGACCATTCAAGAACCAGCAGTAACGCAGAACGAGCTAGGAGACGGACCAGTGGCCGACAACGCGCGTGCCAAGAGGCTGGCGGACCTCATCCGAGAGGTGGTGGCCCAGAAGCTGCTGCGCGGGATCAAGGACCCGCGGCTCGGCTCCCACGTCACCATCACGGACACCCGGGTGACCGGCGACCTGCGGGAGGCGACCGTCTTCTACACGGTGTACGGGGACGACGAGGAGCGGGCGGCCGCCGCCGCGGGGCTGGAGAGCGCCAAGGGCATCCTCCGCTCCGAGGTCGGCCGTGCGGCCGGTGTGAAGTTCACGCCGTCCCTCACCTTCGTGGCCGACGCCCTCCCGGACACCGCCAAGACCATCGACGACCTCCTCGACAAGGCGCGCGCCTCGGACGCCCAGGTGCGCGAGACCGCGTCGGGCGCGAAGTACGCCGGTGAGGCCGACCCGTACCGCAAGCCGGAAGACGACGAGGACGACGCCGCCGAATGACCGAGCAGCGCCAGAAGAACACCACGCCCGACGGCCTTGTCATCGTCGACAAGCCGTCGGGCTTCACGTCGCACGACGTCGTCGCCAAGATGCGCGGCATCGCCCGGACCCGGCGGGTCGGGCACGCGGGGACGCTCGACCCCATGGCCACCGGGGTGCTCGTCCTGGGGGTGGAGAGGGCGACCAAGCTGCTCGGTCACCTCGCACTCACCGAGAAGGAGTACCTCGGGACGGTCCGGCTCGGGCAGACGACGGTCACCGACGACGCCGAGGGCGAGATCACGGCGTCGGTCGACGCGTCGAAGGTCACCCGCGAAGCCGTCGACGCCGGAGTCGCGGAGCTGACCGGACGCATCATGCAGGTGCCGTCCAAGGTCAGCGCCATCAAGATCGACGGCGTGCGGTCCTACAAGCGGGCCCGGGACGGCGAGGACTTCGAGATTCCCGCCCGGCCCGTCACCGTCTCCTCCTTCGCCGTGTACGACGTCCGGGACGCCGTCGCCGAGGACGGCACCCCGGTGCTCGACCTCGTGGTGTCGGTGGTGTGCTCCTCCGGGACGTACATCCGCGCCCTCGCCCGCGACCTGGGCGCCGGGCTCGGTGTCGGCGGCCACCTCACCGCGCTGCGCCGCACCCGCGTGGGGCCGTACAAGCTGGACTCCGCGCGGACGCTCGACCAGCTCCAGCAGGAGCTGACCGTGATGCCGGTCGCCGAGGCCGCCGGCGCCGCGTTCCCCCGCTGGGACGTGGACGACAGGCGGGCGGGGCTGCTGCTGAACGGGGTGCGGCTGGAGATGCCCGAGGAGTACGCCGAGCGCGGTGCCGTCGCCGTCTTCGACCCCGCCGGCCGCTTCCTGGCCCTGGTGGAGAGCCAGAAGGGCAAGGCCAAGAGCCTGGCCGTCTTCGGCTGAGGGACGGCACCCCGAGGGGTGCCGGCTTCTGCCTGAGCCGAGCGTGGAGCGGCGGTCACGGGGACTGCTGTTCCCGCCGCTCCACGTTCCCCCCTCGGTTCCCCCACCCAGAGGTGTATCCATCTGCCCGGGGCTATTCACCCCTTCGTGCAGGCGCTCGGAGTGAACCGAGGGAGCGGAAGGGGGCGCGTTCGCCGCGCGATCTGTTCCGCTGATCTTCACGTGCCTACCGTCGGAACACAGGTACGACGGGGAGGTCAGGACATGGCGGTACGGGGCCGTCGGGCGACCGACGACGGCCGTCGGGCGGCGCGGGACGAAGTCCTGGTGCGGGTCGGCGATCTGACGGGACGACAACGCGGCACGGGCTTCGTCGCCGACCACCACGGCACGGTCGTCACCAGCCACGAGGCGGTGGACGGACTGGCCCGCATCGTGGTGCACGCCACCGGCGACCGCGTCTGTGTGGTGACCTCCGACGCGGTGACTGCGCTGCCCGCCCTCGATCTCGCGCTCATCCGCACCGAGGGGCTGTGCGTGGACCCGCTGCCCTTCGCCCTGCGGGACGAGGTCGCGACGGGCGCGTACGTCCGCATCGCGGCCGGCGGCTGGCGCGAGGCACGGGTGCTGGGCACGGCGGACGTCACGTACACGGCGACCGACGGTTTCCATCTGCTGCGCGGCGCCCTGGAGTTGGCGATCGGGACGGCCGGGAGCGAGGCGCTGCGACTGGGCGGGGGCGCGGCCGGCGGACCGGTTCTCGACGTGACCACCGGCGCCGTGGTGGGCGTGCTCGGCACGGCCCTTCAGGCACCGCACCGCACCACCGGTTTCGCCGTGCCCCTGCGCGACTGGCGGGCCGAGCGGCCACTGGCCGAGCTGCTCGCCCGCAACGCGGCGACCGTGGGCGCGTACGGCACCGATCTCAACCTGGCCGGGGTGCTGGAGCTCACGGCCACCACCGTGGGGTCGGACGGGCCGGGGGCGGGAGCCGGAGCCGTCGCGGCGGCCGGTGCCGACCCGGTCGAACGCGTCGATGTCGTAAGGGAGTTCACCGCCTTCGCCGACGGCTCCGCCACGGTCCTCGGCCTCGTCGGCCCACCCGGCAGCGGGCGTACGACGGAGCTGGCCGCCCTCGCCGCCCGGCGCGGCCGGGGCCCCGAGCCCGCGCCCACACTGTGGCTCCGCGGCGCCGACCTCCTGTCCGACGACGACTCCGTGGCGGACGCGGCACGACGCGCGCTGGAGCGGGCCGGGCGGATCGTGGCCGCGTCGGCGGGGTACGGGGGCGGGGCGTCGGCGGCGTTCGCGGCCTCGGCGGCCCCGCAGGGGTCCGGGGCGCCAGGGGCTTGTGCAGCCGCGGAGGACGGGCTCGGTGCGGCGGGAGGGTCCTCGTCCGGCCGGTACGACGGTGAGCTGGGGGACATCCGGCCCGAGCGGCTCGCCCGGCTCGCCGTGGCGGAGGGACGGCCCCTGCTGCTGCTTCTCGACGGGCCCGAGGAGATGCCGCCGACGCTCGCGCACCGGCTGGCCGAGTGGACCGCCGGGACGGCACGGTGGCTGCGGGAGAACGGGGCTCGGCTCGTGGTGGCCTGCCGCGCCGAGTACTGGGAGCGGGCCGGGGCGCAGTTCCCGGCGGAGCTGCTGCACGGCGAGGCGGCCGGCGGAGAGGAGCAGTCGCTGCCCGCCTGCGTACGGCTGGGCGACCTGACGGAGAGCGAGGCCCGGCGGGCCCGGCTCCGGTACGGGCTCCCGGAGGACGCGCTCGCCGGGCCCGACGCCCGGCACCCGCTCACCCTGCGGCTCCTGTCCGAGGTACGGGCGGCGCTCCCGGCCACCCCGGGCGGGCGGCCCGGCGAGGATGGCGCCCTCGCCGGGCCGCACCACGCCGCGGCACCCTCCGCCCGCGCGGAAGCCTCCCGCGCGCCCTCGGGACGGCCCGGCCGGGACGAGGTGCTGGGTGCCTACCTGGATCTGATGTGTCTGCGCGTCGCCGTGCGGCTCGCCGCGGTGAACGGAGTGCGGGGGACTGCCGTGCGGCGGCTCGCGGCGCAGGTCTCCGGGCAGGTGCACGAGGCGGCCCGGCGATGTCTGGGCCCCGGCCAGGGAGAGCTGGACCGGACCGCGTTCGAGGCGGTGTTCCCCTGGGGACCGGTGCCGGGGCGGCGGCTCGGCGGCACCACCGGCTGGGCCTCGGCCGTGCTCACCGAGGGACTGCTCGTCCCGGCGGGCGACGGCTACCGCTTCGCCCACGAGGAGCTGGCCGACTGGATCCAGGGCGCCCATCTGGACCTCGACGCGGCCCTGCACGCGCTGGTGCACCGGGGCTGGGTCGCGCAGGCCGAGGCACGGCGCGGCTGGGCCACGATGCCCTCGCAGGCCCGTGTCCGCCGCCACGCCCGCCGGGCCACCCGCAACCTCCCCGTGCCCCGCCACCGCGTCGGCCCCGTCGTCCACGCCCTGCTCCTCCTCGCCCGGCAGCAGGGCCCCACCGAACTCGCCGGGCGCCTGGAGGAGTTGCTGGACGCCCTGGACGCACTGCTGCCGCCGGGCTCCCCGGCCCCCGACGACCCCACCTGGTGGGCCACCCGCCTCCTGTCCGAGGTGCTGCTCCGGGTGCCCGACGCGACGCCGTACACCCGGGTCCTGCGCTTCCTCACCGAGCGGATCGGGGCCTGGCGGGCCCAGGGCCGGGGCGTGCCGGGGGAGTTCGGGCCGGACTTCTGGGCGGCCCTGCCGTTGCCCGAGGCGGAACGGTTCGACCTGCTGCGACGCCTGGTCGTCGCCGACCCGGCCACCGGCGAGGGGCCCCGCTACCTCGACGTGGTCTCCCGGCTCCTCGCGGCCCACCCCGCCGCCGTGCAACCGCTGCTCACCCGCTGGTTCCTCGACGACACCCCGCTGGTCGCGACCCCCGACGCCACCGTGGCGACGGCCGCGCAGGCGCTGCTGCACACCCATCGGCGACGCGCCCCGGACGACCTCACCGAGGCGCTGGTCGACAGTGCGCACCGGCGCGGCGACGAACTGCTCGCGGTGCTCTCCGAGGAGGAACCCTCGGCGGTGTGCCGGGCCGTCGACCGGTGGGCGCACGACGACCGCCCGGCCCGGCGGGTCGCCGGGCTCGCGTACGGACTGCGGACCGCTCCGCACGTGGACACGGAGGCCGACCGCGGGCTGCTCCGCCACGCGGCGCTCGCCCTGCTGGGCCGCCCGGCCGATGTCACCCTGCACAGCGGTGCCCTCGCCCTGCTCGTACGGGATCCGCTGACCCGGCCGCGGTATCTGCCGCAGGCGCTGGAACGCTTCGCGGCCGGGGACCCGCAGCTGCCCGCGAGCGCCCTGGTCACCGCGCTCGCCACCCACCCGGACCCGGTCCTCGACGCCTTCCGCGCCCGGCTGCGGACCCCGGGCGCCGAGGGCGCGGACGGCGAGGCCCTGCGCACCCTCGCCGAGGTCACCACGCCCGGACTCGCGCGCCGCGTCACCGTCCTGGTCCGGGAGGTCGTCGAGCGGCGCCCGGAGGTGGCCGGGCACGTGGCCGCGTACGTCGACCGCAGGCTGGAGCACGGCCAAGGGACCCGCGCCGTGCTGTTCCCGCTGCTCAGTGGCCTGATCGTGGACGGTCCCGTGCAGGTCCGCGCGGCCCTCGCGGCGGTCTTCGCCGAGCCGGGCACCCCCGCCTCCGGCCCCCTGCGGCGCGAACTGCTCGACCTGGTGATGGCCACCGAGCGGGACCCGTCCGTCCTCGACGCCCTCCTGCGGGCGGCCGCCGCGCGCGGCGTGACCACGGATGCGGAGGGGACGGAGGGCGCGGAGGGCATGGTGGGGACCAGCGACGCCGCGGCCGCCCGCTTGCTGGTCCACCGGGTCGGGCTGCTGCTCGTGCGTACGCCGGAAGGGGCGACCCGGTTCGACTGGGCGCTCGTCGACCTGGCCCGCCATGTGCCCGGTTTCGCGGGGCTGGTGGCGGGCTGGCTGAGCGGCACACCCGAGGAGTGGGCGGCGGTGGTCGGGCCGAGCACCCGCCGGATGATCGAGAACCTGGCGGGGGTACAGGGGGTGCGGGTACCCGCGTGAACCGGGCCGGCTTCCCGTGCTCCGGGTCACAGCACGGATGCCGATGCGGGGCGAGAGCACCGGGCATGGCACCCTTAGACCTGCGCAAGGGTTAGGCGTCAATACGGACACGGGTTCGACGAGGAGCGGTCACAGTGCAGCGCTGGCGTGGCTTGGAGGACATCCCCGAGGACTGGGGGCGCAGCGTCGTCACCATCGGTTCCTACGACGGGGTGCACCGCGGGCACCAGCTGATTCTCCGGCACGCCGTGGAACGCGCCCGCGAACGGGGCGTTCCCGCCGTCGTCGTGACCTTCGACCCGCACCCCAGCGAGGTCGTGCGCCCCGGCACCCACCCGCCGCTGCTCGCCCCGCACCACCGCCGTGCCGAACTCATGGCGGACCTGGGCGTGGACGCGGTGCTGATCCTGCCGTTCACCTCCGAGTTCTCGCGACTGTCCCCGGCCGACTTCGTCGTCAAGGTCCTGGTCGACAAGCTGCACGCCAAGGCCGTGGTCGAGGGCCCCAACTTCCGCTTCGGCCACAAGGCCGCCGGAGACGTGGCGTTCCTGGCCGAGCAGGGCAAGACGTACGACTTCGAGGTCGAGATCGTCGACCTGTTCGTCACCGGCGAGGCGGGCGGCGGACAGCCGTTCTCCTCGACCCTGACCCGGCGACTGGTCGCCGAGGGCGACGTCGAGGGCGCGCGCGAGATCCTCGGCCGGCCCCATCGCGTCGAGGGCGTGGTCGTCCGCGGTGCGCAGCGCGGCCGTGAACTGGGCTTCCCCACAGCCAACGTGGAGACGCTCCCGCACACCGCGATCCCCGCCGACGGCGTCTACGCCGGCTGGCTGCACACCGACGGCGAGGCCATGCCCGCCGCGATCTCCGTCGGTACGAACCCGCAGTTCGACGGCACCGAGCGCACGGTCGAGGCGTACGCCATCGACCGCGTCGGACTCGACCTCTACGGCCTGCACGCCGCCGTCGACTTCCTCGCCTTCGTGCGCGGCCAGGCGAAGTTCGACTCGCTGGACGCGCTGCTCGTGGCGATGGGCGAGGACGTCAAGAGGTGCCGGGAGCTGATCGCGGCGTACCGGCCGGAGTAGCGATCGCGGTCGGCTCCGGCCGTCCGAAGCCGGAGCCGACAGAGGGCCCGTGGCGTTCACGATCCGTGAACGCCACGGGCCCTCTGTTCGTCTTCCCGGCTGCCCGGCTTCTGCCGGCTCCTACTGCTGAGGCGGAGCCGGCGGGTAGGGCTGGCCCGGCTGCGGGTGCTGCGGGTGCTGCGGTTGTTGCGGTGGGTAGGGCTGTCCGGGAGCCGGCTGGCCGGGGTGACCATAAGGCTGCGGGGCAGGGGCCTGGCCGGGGGCCGGCTGACCCGGGTAGGGCTGGCCGGGGTACGGCTGGCCCTGCTGCTGCGGCGGATACGGCTGCTGACCGGGGATCTGCCGGCCGGGCAGAGGCGGGGCGACCACCGGCGGCGGGTTGCCGTCCGAAGTCCACAGGCCGTGCGACTGCTGGTGCCTGGCGATGTCCTCGGCGACCATCGCGGCGAGCGTGAAGTACGCCTCCCGCACCTTCGGCCGCATCATGTCGAGGTCCAACTCGGCGCCTGCCGACAGGTGTTCGTCGAAGGGCACGACGACGACACCCCGGCAGCGCGTCTCGAAGTGGGAGACGATGTCGTCCACCTTGATCATCTTGCCGGTGTCGCGCACCCCGGAGATGACCGTGAGGGAACGGGCCACCAGGTCCTGGTATCCGTGCGCGGACAGCCAGTCCAGCGTCGTACTGGCGCTGCTCGCCCCGTCCACGGACGGCGTCGAGATGATGATGAGCTGGTCGGCGAGATCGAGCACCCCGCGCATGGCGCTGTAGAGCAGGCCGGTGCCGGAGTCGGTGAGGATGATCGGGTACTGCTTGCCGAGGATGTCGATCGCGCGCCGGTAGTCCTCGTCGTTGAACGTCGTGGAGACGGCGGGGTCCACGTCGTTGGCGATGATCTCCAGCCCCGAGGCAGCCTGTGAGGTGAACCGCCGGATGTCCATGTACGAGTTGAGGTACGGGATCGCCTGGACGAGGTCACGGATGGTCGCCCCGGTCTCGCGCCGCACGCGACGGCCGAGCGTTCCGGCGTCCGGGTTGGCGTCGATCGCGAGGATCTTGTCCTGCCGCTCGGTGGCGAGCGTCGAGCCGAGCGCCGTGGTGGTCGTCGTCTTGCCGACGCCACCCTTGAGGCTGATGACCGCGATGCGATAGCAGGACAGCACCGGCGTCCTGATCAGCTCCAGCTTCCGCTGCCGCTCGGCCTCCTCCTTCTTTCCCCCCAGCCTGAACCGCCCGCCCCCGGACGCCGGGCGGCTGCTCTTCGTCTTCTGCTTCTTGCTGTTCAGCAGCCGGTCGGACGACAACTCCACCGCGGCCGTGTAACCGAGCGGCGCCACACCGGGGTTGGTGGGCTGCCGCTGATCATGCTGCACGGGCTGCGGCCAGGCCGCGCCTGTGCGGGGGTCGACGGGGGCGGTGGGCGCAGTGGGATACGGGTGCCCCCCAGGCTGACCGGGCTGGCCGGGCTGACCCGTGTACTCCGGATGGCCGGGCTGGGTGGGGGGTTGGGGGAAGCCGTAACCGCTCGGGGGAGCAGGGGAGTTGGGCGGGCCCTGTGGCGCCGGGGCGCCGGGCGGGAAGCCGTAGCCGGGCTGAGGGGCGGGCTGTTCGGGGNGGCCGGGCTGGGTGGGGGGTTGGGGGAAGCCGTAGCCGGCCTGCTGGGGGAGGGGTGCGTGCGGGGGTACGGGCGCATCGGGTTGGGGGAAGCCGTAGCCCGGTGCGGGGTGTGCCGGTGGCGGGGTGGGCGCGGGGGTGCCGGGCTGCCCGTCGGGCTGCTCGGGCTGGGTGGGGGGTTGGGGGAGGCCGTAGCCGACCTGTTGCGGGACGGGTGCGTGCGGCGGGACCGACGCACCAGGGGGCGGGAAGCCGTAACCGGCGGGGGACGGGGCGTGGGGTGCCTGGGGGGCTGCCGGCTGCTGGTCGGGCGTGGGTGCCGGGGCCGGGGTGACGGGCGTGGCGGAGGCGTGCGGTGGTGCGGGGGGCACGGTGTCGCCGGTGTCGCCGGGCGCGCCGGTTGGCGCAGGGACTCCGGGGCTGGCCGGCGGCGCTCCGGGTGTTGCAGGTGCACCGGGCCCACCAGAGGCACCGGGCGTGGCATCGACCGGGTTGCCCCAGGCGGCAGGCGCACCCTGGGGGGCCTGCGGGGGGAACGGCTGCTGCTGGGGCGGCGGCACCGGCTGCTCGGCCTGCGCGACCGCGGGCTGCTGGTTCGGCAGCGCGGGATGCACCGGCGCCGTCGGCGCGACCGGTGGCCACTGCGCTCCCGCGGCAGGCGCCGGCGGCGTGGCCAGTCGGTACGCGGGCGGCAACGGCGGAAGCGCACCCTGCTGCGCCGGAGGCGTCCAGGCGGGAGGCGTCTGCGGTACGCCGCCGGGGGCGACCGGAGCGGGCGCGGCCTCCTGGGGCGCGGCCGGCTGAGGCGCGGCGGTCTGGGGCTCCACGGTCCGCGGCACCGCACCCTGGGACTCGGCGGTGCCGGGGGCGCCGCCGACAGGCTCGGCAGGAACGGTGTCATGCGGACCGGAGTTCTGCGGCGCGAGGTCCTGCGCAACGGCTGCCTGAGGGGCGGCGCCCTGAGCGGGCACATCCTGCGGTGCGGTGCCCTGAGCGGGTGCCTCCTGCGGGGCGGCACCCTGAGCCGGTGTCTCCTGCGGGACAGAGATCTCGGCCACGGCATCCTGCTGGGCGACCGCACCCGGCTCGGCCTCGCCGGAGACGACATCCGGACGCTCGGCACCGCCGGCCGACGGACCCTCGGGGTCACCGGCCTGAGCGGCACCGGCCTCTACGGCACCGGCCTCGCCGGAAGCATCCGCACCGGCCAACCCCTCCGGGCCTACACCGCCGTCGCCGCCCTCGCCCGCTCCGCCCTGAGCGTCCTGGCCCTCGCCGGACGACACCACGGCCTCGGCGGGCTGGGGGACACCGCCGGCATCCACGTCGGCACCGGCGCCCTCCGAACCATGAGGCGGCGCCTCCGCGGCCGTACCGGCTGCCGTCACGTCCCCGGAGCCAGAAACCCCGGCGTCGGAGCGCGCGGCGCTCGCCGGCTCCCCACCCGGCACCTGCGGCGCGTTCAACTCGAAGTCACCGGCACTCGCCGCACCACGGGCGGCACCCCCGTCAGAGCCCGCACCAGCAGTCGTACCCGCACCGGAGGCACCCTGTGCGGCGGCGCCGTCCCCGACCTCGCGCTTCATCGCGGCAGCGGAGATCCGCATGGTCGCCCCGCTCTCGATGTCCCCGTCGCCCTCACCACCGGCGCCGGCCACGGGCGCGGCGGCCGTCGGAGGCCAGGGAGGCGGATACGAACCGGGCACACCGGACATGTCGAGAGGAGCGCCGGCGGGCGGCGCGAACGGCAGCCCGATCGGCGGCCGCACGGAACCGGCGACCGGAGGAACGCCCCCCGCACCGGTACCCGTACCCGCCCCCGCACTCGTGTCAGCACCAGCACCAGCACCAGCACCCGCACCCGGTTCCGAGCCGGCCCCTCCCGGAGAGGCGTTCTGCGTGTACCAGGCAGGCGGCGCGTAGTCGATGGTGAACTCGCCCGTCATCTCGATGGCGGACTCCGCGTCGGGCTGGTCATCGTCGGGTGTGGCCCAGCCCCCGCGCATCCCGTCCCGATCGCTGCTCACAATTCCTCCTGGTGTGGTCGAGCACCCTCATGCCGTGCTGGGGCGACCGTTCCTGTCGTCTGATGTCGCCGGGCTTGTCCCCCCTCGGGCCCCGGGCCAAGTCACACAGCCCGTACCACCCGCGTGCGGGCAACTCGCGACGTGCTGCACCCCAGCCTAATCATCAGGAGCCCGGACCCGGCAGGCCCGTCTCTCCCGACCGGCTCACCCGAAGCGCCCAAGCAGCCTGAAAGGGGAGCAACTTGGGCATGCTGCCCAGACTGGATCTTCGCGCGCCCGACTTGTCACCACCGCCGGAGCGGGCGCCCCGCGCACACAAGGCCCGCACAAGCCCAGGCCCACACAAGGCGAGAGGCAGGCACAAGGCGAGGGCCCACACGGAACAAAAGGACCGACACAAGCAAAGGGACCGACACGAACAAGAGGACCGACGCAGAACAACAAGTGGACCGACGCAAAACAAGAGGGGCAGGCAGCCGACCCCGGCTCCCCGCCCCTTCCCCCGATCCGCGCTTCGCGCCCCGCGCTCTACGCAGCCGGCGCCCCGTCCCCCGGTGCCGGCTCCAGATCGAACTCCCCGTCCCGCGCCCCCAGTACGAACGCCCGCCACTCCCCCTCCGTGTACCGCAGCACGGTGTCGGGGTCGAGCGAGGACCTCATGGCCACGGCGCCTTCCGGGAGGTAGGCGATCTCGACCCGCTCCTGCTGATCCTCGGTGCCCGGAGCGCTGTGCCACTCGACGCCGGAGATGTCGAGGGCGTACAGCTCGTCCTTCTCCCGCTCCTTGCGCGCCTTGAGTTCCTTGTCCTCGGCCTCGGCCATCGCGGCTGGGTCCCTTCGTCCGTGCCAACGAGCTTCGTGTCGACGAGCTTCGTGTCAACAAGCTGTCAGGTCACCCTACTTGTCCTCGTTCGCCCTGGTCAGGGGTTTGCCGATGTCCGCACACCGCACCGCCGGCGACAGCATGGTCCCTGGCCCGGCCGCTTCCCGCCCGCCCCTTCGGGACAAAGGTTTCTCCCTCAGGTCAGCGGCTTCACCCCCACGAGGGAGTCCGGGGTGCGACGGCCACGACGGTCGAGGCTCGGCGCCGACGGCGATCCGGGGCGCGGCCCCCGGTCGGACGTACCCCTCCAAGCTGGTACTCTGTCCCGTGGCCGTTTGTGTGCGCACCCCCGGACTCCGGAGGTAGCCCCCAGCGGACCCCGCCACCCGAGTCACAGAAGCCCCCCTGAGACGCAGACCAGGGGCACTCGGTGGCATCAACGAGACTCATGAGGAGTATCGCGTGTCGCTCGACGCCGCTACGAAGAAGCAGATCATCACCGAGTTCGGTACCAAGGAGGGCGACACCGGCTCCCCCGAGGTCCAGGTCGCGATGCTCTCCCGCCGCATCTCGGACCTGACCGAGCACCTCAAGACCCACAAGCACGACCACCACTCCCGCCGTGGTCTGCTGATCCTGGTCGGTCAGCGTCGCCGTCTGCTGCAGTACCTCGCCAAGAAGGACATCCAGCGCTTCCGTGCGCTGGTCGACCGCCTCGGCATCCGCCGCGGTGCGGCGGGCGCCAAGTAGGACGCCGTGAGGGGAGCGGTTCCCGGGAGATCGGGGGACCGCTCCCTTTGCTGTACGCACCGGGACTCCGCCGGCCCGGCCGACCCCGTCGGCAGGGGGCGCGCGGCCCCGACGCACGCGGGACGTACGGGCGGAAACGTGCGGAGTGTCACCACCCCTTTGTAGTGTGGTAGCACAACGCAAGAGGCACGACACAGCGTGAGGCGCCCGGAGGGCTGCCGCACGCACACGAACGAGGAGAAGCGCACCTCGCCGCCGCCGGTCCTCGGTAGTGGCCCCCGGGAGATTGCGAACCCCGAGGGCTTCGATCGAAGACCGGCCCGCACCAGACGGCGCGCTTCTCCGCCACCGTCCCCCTGCCACACGGGCAGGCCCAGGGACGAAAGACGAAAAGTATCGGAGAATTTGCTAGTGGAGAACGAGACCCACTACGCCGAGGCCGTCATCGACAACGGCTCCTTCGGCACCCGCACCATCCGTTTCGAGACGGGCCGTCTGGCCCGCCAGGCCGCCGGCTCCGCCGTGGCCTACCTGGACGACGACACCATGGTGCTGTCGGCCACCACGGCTTCCAAGAACCCCAAGGACCAGCTCGACTTCTTCCCCCTCACGGTGGACGTCGAGGAGCGGATGTACGCCGCCGGCAAGATCCCCGGCAGCTTCTTCCGCCGTGAGGGCCGTCCCTCCGAGGACGCCATCCTCACCTGCCGGCTGATCGACCGCCCGCTGCGCCCGTCCTTCAAGAAGGGCCTGCGCAACGAGATCCAGGTCGTCGCCACGATCATGGCGCTCAACCCCGACCACCTGTACGACGTCGTGGCGATCAACGCCGCGTCCGCGTCCACGCAGCTGGCCGGTCTGCCCTTCTCCGGTCCGATCGGCGGCGTCCGCGTCGCGCTGATCAACAACCAGTGGGTGGCCTTCCCGACGCACACCGAGCTCGAGGACGCCGTCTTCGACATGGTCGTCGCGGGCCGCGTCCTGGAGGACGGCGACGTCGCGATCATGATGGTCGAGGCCGAGGCCACCGAGAAGACGATCCAGCTGGTCCAGGGCGGCGCCGAGGCGCCGACCGAGGAGGTCGTCGCCGCCGGTCTGGACGCCGCGAAGCCCTTCATCAAGGTGCTCTGCAAGGCCCAGGCCGACCTCGCGTCGAAGGCCGCCAAGCCCACCGGCGAGTTCCCGGTCTTCCTCGACTACCAGGACGACGTCCTGGAGGCGCTCACCGCCTCGGTCAAGGACGAGCTGACGCAGGCCCTCACCATCGCGGGCAAGCAGGAGCGCGAGGCCGAGCTGGACCGCGTCAAGGGTCTGGCCGCCGAGAAGCTGCTCCCGCAGTTCGAGGGCCGCGAGAAGGAGATCTCCGCCGCCTACCGCTCGCTGACCAAGTCCCTGGTCCGTGAGCGCGTCATCAAGGACAAGGTCCGCATCGACGGCCGCGGCGTCACGGACATCCGTACGCTGGCCGCCGAGGTCGAGGCCATCCCGCGCGTGCACGGTTCGGCGCTGTTCGAGCGTGGCGAGACCCAGATCCTGGGCGTCACCACCCTCAACATGCTCCGGATGGAGCAGCAGCTCGACACCCTCTCCCCGGTGACGCGCAAGCGCTACATGCACAACTACAACTTCCCGCCGTACTCCGTCGGCGAGACCGGCCGCGTCGGCTCCCCCAAGCGCCGCGAGATCGGCCACGGCGCGCTCGCCGAGCGCGCCATCGTGCCGGTGCTGCCGACGCGCGAGGAGTTCCCCTACGCGATCCGTCAGGTGTCCGAGGCCCTCGGCTCCAACGGCTCGACGTCCATGGGCTCGGTCTGCGCCTCCACCATGTCGCTGCTGAACGCCGGTGTGCCCCTCAAGGCCCCCGTCGCCGGTATCGCCATGGGCCTGATCTCCCAGGAGATCAACGGCGAGACGCACTACGTCGCCCTCACCGACATCCTCGGTGCGGAGGACGCCTTCGGCGACATGGACTTCAAGGTCGCCGGCACCAAGGAGTTCGTCACCGCCCTCCAGCTCGACACCAAGCTGGACGGCATCCCCGCCTCCGTCCTGGCCGCCGCCCTCAAGCAGGCCCGTGACGCCCGCCTCCACATCCTCGACGTGATGATGGAAGCGATCGACACGCCGGACGAGATGTCCCCCAACGCCCCGCGGATCATCACCGTCAAGATCCCCGTGGACAAGATCGGCGAGGTCATCGGCCCGAAGGGCAAGATGATCAACCAGATCCAGGAGGACACCGGCGCCGAGATCACGATCGAGGACGACGGCACCATCTACATCGGTGCCCAGCAGGGCTCGCAGGCCGAGGCCGCCCGCGCCACGATCAACGGCATCGCCAACCCGACCATGCCGGAGGTCGGCGAGCGCTACCTGGGCACCGTCGTGAAGACGACGACCTTCGGCGCGTTCGTGTCGCTGCTCCCGGGCAAGGACGGTCTGCTGCACATCTCGCAGATCCGCAAGCTCGCCGGCGGCAAGCGCGTGGAGAACGTCGAGGACGTCGTCGGCGTGGGCTCCAAGGTCCAGGTCGAGATCGCCGAGATCGACTCCCGCGGCAAGCTCTCCCTCATCCCCGTGATCGAGGGCGAGGACGGTTCCGAGGACAAGAAGGACGACGGCGACAAGTGACGTCCCGTAGCTCCCAGGCGACGGCCCGCACCTCCACGGAGGCGCGGGCCGTCGCCCGTACCCAAACCCTGATCAAGGGCAGAGACGGCATCGGCACGGTCCGCAAGACCACCCTCCCGGGCGGCCTGCGCATCGTCACCGAGACCCTGCCGTCCGTGCGCTCCGCCACCTTCGGCATCTGGGCGCACGTCGGCTCCCGCGACGAGTCGCCCGCGCTGAACGGCGCCACCCACTACCTGGAGCACCTGCTCTTCAAGGGCACCTCGCGCCGCAGCGCGCTCGACATCTCCTCCGCGATCGACGCGGTCGGCGGCGAGATGAACGCGTTCACGGCCAAGGAGTACACGTGCTACTACGCGCGCGTGCTCGACACCGACCTGCCGCTCGCCATCGACACGGTCTGCGACATGCTCACCGGCTCGCTCATCCGCGAGGAGGACGTCGACGTGGAGCGCGGCGCCATCCTCGAAGAGATCGCGATGACCGAGGACGACCCGGGCGACTGTGTGCACGACCTGTTCGCGCACACCATGTTCGGCGACACCCCCCTCGGCCGCCCGGTCCTCGGCACGGTCGACACCGTCAACGCCCTCACCGCCGACCGCATCCGCCGCTTCTACCGCAAGCACTACGACCCGACCCACCTCGTGGTCGCCTGCGCGGGCAACGTCGACCACAACAAGGTCGTACGACAGGTCCGCGCGGCCTTCGAGAGCGCCGGCGCCCTCACCCGCGCCGACGCCACCCCGATCGCCCCGCGCGAGGGCCGCCGCGGCCTCCGTACGGCCGGCCGGGTCGAACTGGTCGGCCGCAAGACCGAGCAGGCGCACGTCGTCCTCGGCATGCCCGGCCTCGCCCGCACCGACGAGCGTCGCTGGGCCCTCGGCGTGCTCAACACCGCGCTCGGCGGCGGCATGTCCTCCCGTCTCTTCCAGGAGGTCCGGGAGAAGCGCGGCCTCGCCTACAGCGTGTACTCGTACACGTCCGGCTTCGCCGACTGCGGCCTCTTCGGCGTCTACGCCGGCTGCCGTCCGTCCCAGGTGCACGACGTGCTGAAGATCTGCCGCGACGAACTCGACCAGGTCGCCGAGAACGGGCTGCCCGACGACGAGATCGAGCGCGCCATCGGCCAGCTCCGCGGCTCCACGGTCCTCGGCCTGGAGGACACCGGTGCGCTCATGAACCGCATCGGCAAGAGCGAGCTGTGCTGGGGCGAGCAGATGTCCGTCGACGAGATGCTGACCCGCATCGCGATGGTGACCCCGGACGAGATCCGCTCCGTGGCCCGCGAGATTCTGGGCCGGCGGCCTTCCCTGTCGGTGATAGGCCCGCTCAAGGACAAACAGGCGTCCCGTCTCCACGAAGCCGTCGCCTGACACCCCAGTTAAGGAACCAAGCAATGAGCAAGTTGCGCGTGGCGGTCATCGGCGCCCGGGGCCGTATCGGCTCGGAGGCCGTGCGGGCCGTCGAGGCCGCCGAGGACATGGAGCTGGTCGCGGCCCTGAGCCGGGGCGACGAGCTGCGGACCCTGGCGGAGACCGGCGCCCAGGTCGCCGTCGAACTGACCACCCCCGCCTCGGTCATGGACAACCTCGACTTCTGCGTGCGCCACGGCATCCACGCCGTCGTCGGGACGACGGGCTGGACCGACGAACGCCTCGCGCAGCTGGGCGGCTGGCTGGCGAAGTCCCCGGAGACGGGCGTGCTCATCGCGCCCAACTTCTCCATCGGGGCCGTCCTGACCATGAAGTTCGCGCAGATCGCCGCGCCGTACTTCGAGTCCGTCGAGGTCGTCGAACTGCACCACCCGAACAAGGTCGACGCCCCCAGTGGCACCGCCACCCGCACCGCGCAGCTCATCGCCGAGGCCCGCCGGGCCGCCGGCACGGCCCCCGCGCCGGACGCCACGGCCACGGCCCTGGACGGTGCGCGGGGCGCCGACGTCGACGGCGTCCCCGTGCACGCCGTACGCCTGCGGGGTCTCCTCGCCCACCAGGAAGTGCTGCTCGGCGGGGAGGGGGAGACTCTGACGGTTCGTCATGACTCCCTCCACCACAGCAGTTTCATGCCGGGCATCCTGCTCGGCGCCCGCCGCGTGGTGACGACCCCGGGACTCACGTTCGGCCTCGAACACTTCCTCGACCTGGGCTGATCGGGCCGGGAGAAGTCATGCGCGCGAAGCTCACCTACGCCGTCACGGCAGCCGTCCTGGTCGTCTATTTCGTCCTGGTCGGCAGCCGCGGGCTCCTGCTCATCGAGACCGGCACACCCATCACGATCGCCTTCGGTGTCGCCGTGCTCGTCCTGCCGGGGATCGGCCTGTGGTTCCTCTGGAAGAACACCCAGTTCGTCCGCAGGGCAAACCAGCTCGCCGCCGAACTCGACGCCGAAGGGGGCCTGCCCGTCGACGAGTTGAAGCGGACCCCGAGCGGCCGCATCGACCGCGACTCGGCCGACGAGGTCTTCGCGCGCCGCAAGGAGGAGACCGAGGACGCCCCCGACGACTGGCGCACCTGGTTCCGGCTCGCCGTCGCCTACCACGACGCCCGAGACACCCCCCGGGCCCGCAAGGCCATGCAGCGCGCGATCGCCCTCCACGACGGCAGACCGGCACCGACCGCCTGATCTGCCGCCGCCGGCACGGGCGCGGTCGCGTACGACTGAGGGGCCGATCCGCACAACGGATCGACCCCTCAGTCGTATGTTCGATTACGCGGCGCGCCCGTACTCCGCCGCCCAGGCCTCGATCGTGTCGGCCGCCTTGTCGAAGGCCTCCGTACGCGCCAGGAAGTCGGCGTTGTGCGTGGTCATCAGCGGCGTCACGTACTCCTGCACACGGTCCGTACGGACCAGGAGCAGCGCCTGTCCCTGCACGGACCGGGGCAGCCCGAGCCAGCGCACCGGCTGCTGCACGGTACGCACCGAGACGCTGGCCTGCCACGACGCGGTACGCGTGCGGAAGAAGCCCACCTGACGCACTCCCCGCGCACTCACCCAGATGCCGACACGCAGCAGCCGCAGGGCGCAGCCGATGACCAGCAGAGCCGCGCCGAAGCAGAGCGCACCGGCCTGCGGGGTATCGGCCACCGCGATGATGACGGCCGCGACCAGCACGTACGAGGCGAGCAGCAGCAGGAGCGCGGCCGCCCCGACCCGCCAGGGGCCGGGACGGTAGGGGCGTCGCCAGCGGTCGCGGTCCTCGAACGGCAGCGCCTCGTCCACCGTGTGGTCGAAGGCGCGGTCGGCGGTCAGGAAGGGCAGGGGCACGGCTGGTCCTCACTCGATCCACGCACAGCTTTCGCCGGGTGAGGCTACCGAGCCGGGCCCCTCCCCACCACTTTCAGGGGCCCGACAGGGGGACAAGCGGACGCAACTCGGGTCATCCCGCGCCCTGCGACGCCGAGCCGTAGAGTGGGCGCCGCCCGAGCGCAGCAATGGGAAGGATCCTCCGAGCCGTGACCGACACCCCCGCCGACGACCTCAAGCCCAGCTTCCGCAGCGATGTCACCGTCGAGTTGGTGAAGCACAGCGCGGCCGATTCGGACGTGCTGTGGGCCGCCCGAGTCTCCACCGCCGGCGAACAGTCCCTGGAGGAGCTGACGAAGGACCCCGAGCGCTCCAAGGGCCTCATCAACTACCTCATGCGGGACCGGCACGGCAGCCCCTTCGAGCACAACTCGATGACCTTCTTCATCAGCGCCCCGATCTTCGTCTTCCGCGAGTTCATGCGGCACCGGGTGGGCTGGTGCATCGCCGGAGACACTGAGATCACGCTGGAGAGCGAGGCCGGCAATGTCAGGCGGCGTTCCATCGCGGAGCTCCACAAGCTCTGGCACCTCGGAGTTGAGGACGGTCTTCCGCATTCCGCCGGTGGAGTGACCTGGCACGGCCGGGCCGGGAAGTGGATGGCGCAGGTCGGGCGCGGCGAGAAGAACCACTACCTCGGCCTGTACGAGAGTCGTGAGGCCGCCGAGTCCGCCGTGGCGGAATTCCGGGAACTGCACCCCGATACCCGTATCCGCAAGCTCGAATCGGTCCGTCGCAACCATGTGCGCTGCTACGACGAGGAGACGCTGCTGGCCCAGCGTGCCAGGATCGTCGACGTCATCGAGTCCGGGGTGAAGCCGCTCATCAGGATCACCACCGAGTCCGGGAAGACGCTCCGCTGTACGGTCGATCACGCGGTGCTGACGCCCGAGGGCTGGAGCAAGGCCGGGGAGTTGGCCGTCGGGGACGCGGTCATGGCGGCGGGAGACGTCCCCCTCCCGTCGGACGCACCGGTCCCGCCGAGCCTGCGTCGCGGCATCGGCGTGTGGACCTCCATGCAGCGAGAGCGGCTGATCAAGGAGATCGACGCCTGCCACCTCTGTGGCCAGGATTTCCCCCGGGCGGAACTCGCCCTCGACCACGTGGTTCCGGTGGCGGGCGACCTGGCTCAGGCCCTCGACGAGAAGAACCTCGCCCCCGCGTGTGAACCGTGCCATGCGATCAAGAGCGCCGGCGAGCAGGCCCTGGCCCGTCGCGGCGACAAGGCCGCCGGCGCCGTTCCGGACCGGATCGTCGCCGTCGAACAGGACGGCGAGGAGATGACGTACGACCTCTCCGTGGAAGGCCCCTGGCACAACTTCCTCGCCAACGGGATCGTCGTCCACAATTCGTACAACGAAGAGTCGGGCCGCTACCGGGAGCTCCAGCCCCACTTCTACGTCCCCGACGAGGCCCGCAAGCTCGTCCAGGAGGGCCGGCCCGGCAAGTACGTCTTCGTGGAGGGCACGCAGGCGCAGCAGGAGCTGGTCGGGCGGGTCATGGAGGACTCGTACGTCCACGCCTACGAGGCGTACCAGGAGATGCTCGCCGCCGGAGTGGCCCGGGAGGTCGCGCGCGCGGTGCTGCCCGTCGGTCTCTTCTCCTCGATGTACGCCACCTGCAACGCCCGCTCGCTGATGCACTTCCTCGGTCTGCGCACCCAGCACGAGCTCGCGAAGGTGCCGTCCTTCCCCCAGCGGGAGATCGAGATGGTGGGCGAGCGGATGGAGGCGGAGTGGGCGAAGCTCATGCCGCTGACGCACGCCGCGTTCAATGCGAACGGCCGGGTCGCGCCGTAGCGGGCCGTCGAGTTTCGGCCAGGCACAGATGTACGGGTCAGCCGAGCGAAGTGTCCGTATTGCGGCATTTCGAGAAGTTCATCTAGCCTGATCAAACGGACCCGGCACTGCTTGAACCCCCGAGCAGGCAGTGCCGGGCTCCGCATTTGTCCTGACTTTTCCCGCCCCCCGAGGGCAGACCGTGCCCTGAGCAGCGAGTAGCGTGTTACCCATGGCTCCGACCTCGACTCCGCAGACCCCCTTCGGGCGGGTCCTCACCGCCATGGTCACGCCCTTCACGGCGGACGGCGCACTCGACCTCGACGGCGCGCAGCGGCTCGCCACCCACCTGGTGGACGCAGGCAACGACGGCCTGGTCATCAACGGCACCACCGGCGAGTCGCCCACCACCGGTGACGCGGAGAAATCGGACCTGGTACGAGCCGTCCTCGAAGCCGTCGGCGACCGTGCCCACATCATCGCCGGCGTCGGCACCAACGACACCCACCACAGCATCGAGCTGGCCCGCGCCGCCGAGAAGACAGGCGCCCACGGACTCCTCGTCGTCACGCCGTACTACAACAAGCCCCCGCAGGAGGGCCTGTACCGCCACTTCAGGGCGATCGCCGACGCCGCCGAGCTGCCGGTGATGCTGTACGACATCCCCGGCCGCAGCGGCGTCCCGATCGACACCGAGACGATCGTCCGACTCGCCGAGCACCCGCGCATCGTCGCCAACAAGGACGCCAAGGGCGACCTCGGCCGCGCCAGCTGGGCCATCGCCCGCTCCGGTCTCGCCTGGTACTCCGGCGACGACATGCTGAACCTCCCGCTGCTCTCCGTGGGCGCGGTCGGCTTCGTCTCCGTCGTCGGCCACGTCGTCACCCCCGAGCTGCGCGCCCTCGTCGACGCGTACGTCTCCGGTGACGTCCAGAAGGCCACCGAGATCCACCAGAAGCTGCTCCCGGTCTTCACCGGAATGTTCCGCACCCAGGGCGTGATGACCACCAAGGCGGCGCTCGCTCTCCAGGGTCTGCCGTCCGGACCACTGCGCGCCCCCATGGTCGAGCTTTCGCCCGAGGAGACCGCCCAGCTCAAGATCGATCTTGGTGCCGGCGGGGTACAGCTCTGACAACGGACGCCGCACGACGCGCCCACCAGACTTCACAACTGAATAGGCAGGACGAAAGCGCCTGCTTCCCCATCCACAACTGCTTTTGCACGAACGTCATGCGCGCCACGTGCCCCAGGTACGTGGCGCGCATGGTGAGGAGAGTCTTTTGAGTCATCCGCATCCTGAACTCGGCCCACCGCCCCCGCTCCCGGAGGGTGGCCTGCGGGTCACCCCGCTGGGAGGCCTCGGCGAGATCGGCCGGAACATGACCGTCTTCGAATACGGCGGCCGGCTGCTGATCGTGGACTGCGGGGTGCTCTTCCCCGAGGAGGAGCAGCCCGGAATCGACCTGATCCTGCCGGACTTCTCGTCCGTCAGGGACCGCCTCGACGACATCGAGGGCATCGTCCTCACGCACGGTCACGAGGACCACATCGGAGCGGTCCCGTACCTGCTCCGCGAGAAGCCCGACATCCCGCTGATCGGCTCCAAGCTGACGCTCGCGCTCATCGAGGCCAAGCTCCAGGAGCACCGCATCCGCCCGTACACCCTTGAGGTGACCGAGGGGAACCGCGAGCGCATCGGTCCCTTCGACTGCGAGTTCGTCGCGGTCAACCACTCCATCCCGGACGCCCTGGCCGTGGCCATCCGCACGCCCGCGGGCATGGTGGTCCACACGGGCGACTTCAAGATGGACCAGCTCCCGCTGGACAACCGCCTCACAGATCTCCACGCGTTCGCACGGCTGAGCGAGGAGGGCATCGATCTCCTCCTCTCCGACTCCACGAACGCCGAGGTCCCGGGTTTCGTTCCGCCCGAGCGCGACATCTCCAACGTCCTGCGTCAGGTCTTCGCGGGCGCCGGCAAGCGGATCATCGTGGCCAGCTTCGCCAGCCACATCCACCGCATCCAGCAGATCCTCGACGCCGCCCACGAGTACGGCCGCCGGGTCGCCTTCGTCGGCCGCTCGATGGTCCGCAACATGGGCATCGCCAGGGACCTCGGCTATCTGAAGGTGCCGCCGGGTCTGGTCGTGGACGTCAAGACGCTCGACGACCTGCCCGACCACGAGATCGTCCTCGTGTGCACCGGTTCGCAGGGCGAGCCGATGGCCGCCCTGTCCCGCATGGCCAACCGGGACCACCAGATCCGTATCGTCCAGGGCGACACGGTGATCCTGGCCTCGTCCCTGATCCCCGGCAACGAGAACGCGGTCTACCGCGTCATCAACGGCCTGACCCGCTGGGGCGCCAACGTCGTCCACAAGGGCAACGCCAAGGTCCATGTCTCCGGACACGCCTCGGCCGGTGAGCTGCTGTACTTCTACAACATCTGCCGCCCGAAGAACCTGATGCCGGTGCACGGCGAATGGCGGCACCTGCGGGCCAACGCCGAACTGGGCGCGCTGACAGGCGTTCCGCACGACCGCATCGTCATCGCCGAGGACGGCGTGGTGGTCGACCTCATCGAGGGCAAGGCCAAGATCTCGGGCAAGGTACAGGCCGGCTACGTGTACGTCGACGGCCTCTCGGTCGGCGATGTGGGCGAACCCGCGCTGAAGGACCGGAGGATCCTGGGCGACGAGGGCATCATCTCCGTCTTCGTCGTCGTGGACTCCTCCACCGGCAAGATCACTGGCGGTCCCCACATCCAGGCTCGCGGTTCCGGCATCGAGGACTCCGCCTTCAGCGCGGTCGCTCCGAAGATCACGGAAGTCCTGGAGCGGTCGGCACAGGACGGGGTCGTCGAACCCCACCAGCTGCAACAGCTCATCCGCCGCACCCTCGGCAAGTGGGTCTCCGACACCTACCGGCGCCGGCCGATGATCCTGCCTGTGGTGGTTGAGGTCTGACCCACCGTCAGTGCCTGTTCCGGAGCGGGGCCCCTCGATTTGCATCGGGGCGCCCCGCTCCAGTACGTTTACGGCTCCGCCCAGGGGGGCACCCGACGCAACTGAGCGTCAGGAGCCACCCGGACCGGGCGGAAATTCCGACTCAGAACTTCTGATAAAGTCGGAACTGCCGGAAAGGGAAACGCGAAAGCGGAAACCTGGAAAGCGCCGAGGAAATCGGAACCGGAAACGGTCTGATAGAGTCGGAAACGCAAGACCGAAGGGAAACTGCCCGGAGGAAAGCCCGAGAGTAGCTTGGGTGAGTACAAAGGAAGCGTCCGTTCCTTGAGAACTCAACAGCGTGCCAAAAATCAACGCCAGATATGTTGATACCCCGTTCCCGGCCGGATTTCCGGTTGGGGCGAGGTTCCTTTGAAGTAAAACACAGCGAGGACGCTGTGAACGGTCGGGCTTATTCCGCCTGACTGTTCCGCTCTCGTGGTGTCAACCCGATTACGGGTAAACATTCACGGAGAGTTTGATCCTGGCTCAGGACGAACGCTGGCGGCGTGCTTAACACATGCAAGTCGAACGATGAACCACTTCGGTGGGGATTAGTGGCGAACGGGTGAGTAACACGTGGGCAATCTGCCCTTCACTCTGGGACAAGCCCTGGAAACGGGGTCTAATACCGGATACAACACTCTCGGGCATCCGATGAGTGTGGAAAGCTCCGGCGGTGAAGGATGAGCCCGCGGCCTATCAGCTTGTTGGTGAGGTAACGGCTCACCAAGGCGACGACGGGTAGCCGGCCTGAGAGGGCGACCGGCCACACTGGGACTGAGACACGGCCCAGACTCCTACGGGAGGCAGCAGTGGGGAATATTGCACAATGGGCGAAAGCCTGATGCAGCGACGCCGCGTGAGGGATGACGGCCTTCGGGTTGTAAACCTCTTTCAGCAGGGAAGAAGCGAAAGTGACGGTACCTGCAGAAGAAGCGCCGGCTAACTACGTGCCAGCAGCCGCGGTAATACGTAGGGCGCGAGCGTTGTCCGGAATTATTGGGCGTAAAGAGCTCGTAGGCGGTCTGTCGCGTCGGATGTGAAAGCCCGGGGCTTAACCCCGGGTCTGCATTCGATACGGGCAGACTAGAGTGTGGTAGGGGAGATCGGAATTCCTGGTGTAGCGGTGAAATGCGCAGATATCAGGAGGAACACCGGTGGCGAAGGCGGATCTCTGGGCCATTACTGACGCTGAGGAGCGAAAGCGTGGGGAGCGAACAGGATTAGATACCCTGGTAGTCCACGCCGTAAACGGTGGGAACTAGGTGTTGGCGACATTCCACGTCGTCGGTGCCGCAGCTAACGCATTAAGTTCCCCGCCTGGGGAGTACGGCCGCAAGGCTAAAACTCAAAGGAATTGACGGGGGCCCGCACAAGCAGCGGAGCATGTGGCTTAATTCGACGCAACGCGAAGAACCTTACCAAGGCTTGACATCGCCCGGAAAGCATCAGAGATGGTGCCCCCCTTGTGGTCGGGTGACAGGTGGTGCATGGCTGTCGTCAGCTCGTGTCGTGAGATGTTGGGTTAAGTCCCGCAACGAGCGCAACCCTTGTTCTGTGTTGCCAGCATGCCCTTCGGGGTGATGGGGACTCACAGGAGACTGCCGGGGTCAACTCGGAGGAAGGTGGGGACGACGTCAAGTCATCATGCCCCTTATGTCTTGGGCTGCACACGTGCTACAATGGCAGGTACAATGAGCTGCGAAGCCGTGAGGCGGAGCGAATCTCAAAAAGCCTGTCTCAGTTCGGATTGGGGTCTGCAACTCGACCCCATGAAGTCGGAGTTGCTAGTAATCGCAGATCAGCATTGCTGCGGTGAATACGTTCCCGGGCCTTGTACACACCGCCCGTCACGTCACGAAAGTCGGTAACACCCGAAGCCGGTGGCCCAACCCCTTGTGGGAGGGAGCTGTCGAAGGTGGGACTGGCGATTGGGACGAAGTCGTAACAAGGTAGCCGTACCGGAAGGTGCGGCTGGATCACCTCCTTTCTAAGGAGCATCTAGGCTGCCGGGCTTGCCCGGTGGTCCAGGGCCATAACGCAGGCGAATGTTCTGCGGTGGTTGCTCATGGGTGGAACGTTGATTATTCGGCATCTTGAGTCATCTCAGGCTGTGAGTACTGTCCTTTCGGGGGCGTGGAAAGCTGATCTGAGTGGTGAGGGTGCCGGGCACGCTGTTGGGTGTCTGAGGGAATGAATTTTCCTTCAGTGCCGGCCCCAGTGAACTCCGGTGGTTACCGGGGGTGATGGGTGGTTGGTCGTTGTTTGAGAACTGCACAGTGGACGCGAGCATCTGTGGCCAAGTTTTTAAGGGCGCACGGTGGATGCCTTGGCACCAGGAACCGATGAAGGACGTGGGAGGCCACGATAGTCCCCGGGGAGTCGTCAACCAGGCTTTGATCCGGGGGTTTCCGAATGGGGAAACCCGGCAGTCGTCATGGGCTGTCACCCTTGCCTGAACACATAGGGCAAGTGGAGGGAACGCGGGGAAGTGAAACATCTCAGTACCCGCAGGAAGAGAAAACAACCGTGATTCCGGGAGTAGTGGCGAGCGAAACCGGATGAGGCCAAACCGTATGCGTGTGAGACCCGGCAGGGGTTGCGTATACGGGGTTGTGGGATCTCTCTTTTACAGTCTGCCGGCTGTGAGACGAGTCAGAAACCGTTGATGTAGGCGAAGGACATGCGAAAGGTCCGGCGTAGAGGGTAAGACCCCCGTAGCTGAAACATTGACGGCTCGTTTGAGAGACACCCAAGTAGCACGGGGCCCGAGAAATCCCGTGTGAATCTGGCGGGACCACCCGCTAAGCCTAAATATTCCCTGGTGACCGATAGCGGATAGTACCGTGAGGGAATGGTGAAAAGTACCGCGGGAGCGGAGTGAAATAGTACCTGAAACCGTGTGCCTACAAGCCGTGGGAGCGTCGCGCATCGAGTTTACTCGGTGCGTCGTGACTGCGTGCCTTTTGAAGAATGAGCCTGCGAGTTTGCGGTGTGTTGCGAGGTTAACCCGAGTGGGGTAGCCGTAGCGAAAGCGAGTCCGAACAGGGCGATTTTAGTAGCACGCTCAAGACCCGAAGCGGAGTGATCTAGCCATGGGCAGGTTGAAGCGGAGGTAAGACTTCGTGGAGGACCGAACCCACCAGGGTTGAAAACCTGGGGGATGACCTGTGGTTAGGGGTGAAAGGCCAATCAAACTCCGTGATAGCTGGTTCTCCCCGAAATGCATTTAGGTGCAGCGTCGTGTGTTTCTTGCCGGAGGTAGAGCACTGGATAGGCGATGGGCCCTACCGGGTTACTGACCTTAGCCAAACTCCGAATGCCGGTAAGTGAGAGCACGGCAGTGAGACTGTGGGGGATAAGCTCCATGGTCGAGAGGGAAACAGCCCAGAGCATCGACTAAGGCCCCTAAGCGTACGCTAAGTGGGAAAGGATGTGGAGTCGCACAGACAACCAGGAGGTTGGCTTAGAAGCAGCCACCCTTGAAAGAGTGCGTAATAGCTCACTGGTCTAGTGATTCCGCGCCGACAATGTAGCGGGGCTCAAGCGTACCGCCGAAGTCGTGTCATTCCAGCATATAGGGCCAACGCCTGCTGGGATGGGTAGGGGAGCGTCGTGTGCCGGGTGAAGCAGCCGCGGAAGCGAGTTGTGGACGGTTCACGAGTGAGAATGCAGGCATGAGTAGCGATACACACGTGAGAAACGTGTGCGCCGATTGACCAAGGGTTCCTGGGTCAAGCTGATCTGCCCAGGGTAAGTCGGGACCTAAGGCGAGGCCGACAGGCGTAGTCGATGGATAACCGGTTGATATTCCGGTACCCGCTGTGAAGCGTCAAACACTGAACCAGGCGATGCTAAGTCCGTGAAGCCGTTCCGGACCCTTCGGGGAAAGGAAAGTGGTGGAGCCGACGGACCAGACTTGTAGTAGGTGAGTGATGGGGTGACGCAGGAAGGTAGTCCATCCCGGGCGGTGGTTGTCCCGGGGTAAGGGTGTAGGCCGTGCGATAGGTAAATCCGTCGTACTTGTGGCTGAGACCTGATGCCGAGCCGATTGTGGTGAAGTGGATGATCCTATGCTGTCGAGAAAAGCCTCTAGCGAGTTTCATGGCGGCCCGTACCCTAAACCGACTCAGGTGGTCAGGTAGAGAATACCGAGGCGTTCGGGTGAACTATGGTTAAGGAACTCGGCAAAATGCCCCCGTAACTTCGGGAGAAGGGGGGCCATCACTGGTGATCCGATTTACTCGGTGAGCTGGAGGTGGCCGCAGAGACCAGCGAGAAGCGACTGTTTACTAAAAACACAGGTCCGTGCGAAGCCGTAAGGCGATGTATACGGACTGACGCCTGCCCGGTGCTGGAACGTTAAGGGGACCGGTTAGTCACATTTCGGTGTGGCGAAGCTGAGAACTTAAGCGCCAGTAAACGGCGGTGGTAACTATAACCATCCTAAGGTAGCGAAATTCCTTGTCGGGTAAGTTCCGACCTGCACGAATGGCGTAACGACTTCTCGACTGTCTCAACCATAGGCCCGGTGAAATTGCACTACGAGTAAAGATGCTCGTTTCGCGCAGCAGGACGGAAAGACCCCGGGACCTTTACTACAGTTTGATATTGGTGTTCGGTTCGGCTTGTGTAGGATAGCTGGGAGACTTTGAAGCTCGGACGCCAGTTCGGGTGGAGTCGTCGTTGAAATACCAGTCTGGTCGTGCTGGATGTCTAACCTGGGTCCGTGATCCGGATCAGGGACAGTGTCTGATGGGTAGTTTAACTGGGGCGGTTGCCTCCTAAAGAGTAACGGAGGCGCCCAAAGGTTCCCTCAGCCTGGTTGGCAATCAGGTGGTGAGTGTAAGTGCACAAGGGAGCTTGACTGTGAGACCGACGGGTCGAGCAGGGACGAAAGTCGGGACTAGTGATCCGGCGGTGGCTTGTGGAAGCGCCGTCGCTCAACGGATAAAAGGTACCCCGGGGATAACAGGCTGATCTTCCCCAAGAGTCCATATCGACGGGATGGTTTGGCACCTCGATGTCGGCTCGTCGCATCCTGGGGCTGGAGTCGGTCCCAAGGGTTGGGCTGTTCGCCCATTAAAGCGGTACGCGAGCTGGGTTTAGAACGTCGTGAGACAGTTCGGTCCCTATCCGCTGCGCGCGCAGGAATATTGAGAAGGGCTGTCCCTAGTACGAGAGGACCGGGACGGACGAACCTCTGGTGTGCCAGTTGTCCTGCCAAGGGCATGGCTGGTTGGCTACGTTCGGGAGGGATAACCGCTGAAAGCATCTAAGCGGGAAGCCTGCTTCGAGATGAGTATTCCCACCCACTTGATGGGGTAAGGCTCCCAGTAGACGACTGGGTTGATAGGCCAGATATGGAAGCCTGGTAACGGGTGGAGTTGACTGGTACTAATAGGCCGAGGGCTTGTCCTCAGTTGCTCGCGTCCACTGTGTTGGTTCTGAAACCACGAACAACCCCATGCCATGGTCACGGTGTGGTGCGGTTGAGTGTTTCATAGTGTTTCGGTGGTCATAGCGTGAGGGAAACGCCCGGTTACATTCCGAACCCGGAAGCTAAGCCTTACAGCGCCGATGGTACTGCAGGGGGGACCCTGTGGGAGAGTAGGACGCCGCCGAACAAATATTGAGAGCTGGTCCCCGAATTTCGATTCGGGGACCAGCTCTTTTTTGTTGTGCGTCACTTGGAGTTCACGTTGGCCGACCAGGATCCGCGCCATGGGTACCGTTGGAATGCTCAGGGCCGCGGGTGTCGGCGCCGGTGACGAAGTCGTAGTGCCGGCGTTCGGGAACCCGGAGGTCGCTCAGGCCGTGAGCCTGGCAGGGGCCGTGCCGGTGTTCGCCGACATAGACCCGGTGACGTACTGCCTGGATGCCTCGGCTGTCGAGGCCGCGGTGACGTCCCGGACGGTGGCGGCGGTCGTCGTCCACCGCTTCGGCAGGTGCGCCGATGTCGCGGCGCTTCGTCAAGTCGGGCAGCGGCACGGGCTGTTGGTGCTGGAGCAGGGGGAGTCGGAGACTCCGTACAGCGAGCTGGGGGAGCGTCGGCGCCGGGCGGCGTATCTCAGTGCGAAGCTGAAGGGCGTGCGGACTCCCGAAGGGAGCGACGGGCACACCTTCCAGCAGTACGTCGTGCGCGTGCCCGGGAACGGGCGGCCGGACCGGGACGCCTTCGCGCGGGCCGTACGGGCCAAGGGAGTCGAGTGCAGAGTGCCGGTGAAGACACCGGTGCACCGGATGCCCGGGTTCCGGCGGGACGTGTGTCTGCCCGAGACCGAGCGGGCCGCCGACGAGACGCTGGCGCTGCCCATCGGCGGTGAGATGTCGCGGCGTGAACTGCAGCGGCTGGTGTCCGCGTGCAATGCGCTCGGCGGTCTGCTGCAGCCGGCCTTCTAGGTCTTCGGATGCGGGGGCGACCCAAGGGCGTGTCCGTCTCACGGCGGTGCGCTGGGTGGTTCTGGGCAGCGGTCGAGTCGGGGTATGATCTATCTCGTTGCCGCGAGGGACACCTCGAACAGGTGACAGGCCCCTATAGCTCAGTCGGTAGAGCGTCTCCATGGTAAGGAGAAGGTCAACGGTTCGATTCCGTTTGGGGGCTCAAGTGAAAGGCCCCGCCCTATCGGGCGGGGCCTTTGTCGTGTCCGGAGTCAGTCGGTCTGGAGGCCCGGGACGCGCATGGCCAGGATGGCCATGTCGTCGGAGGGGGCGTCGGAGGCGAAGCGTTCGACCGCGCGCATGACGCGGGCCGCGACCGCGCCCGCCGTAAGGCCCGTGCAGGCGGTGAGAACCTCGGCGAGGCCGTCGTCGCCCAACATGCGGGTGCCTTCGCGGCGTTCGGTGACGCCGTCCGTGACACACAGGAGGACGTCGCCGGGGTCGAGAGTGACCGTCTGCTCGTACAGCTCCAGGTCCTCCATGACGCCGAGGAGGGCCTGTGGCTCGGCGGCGGGCTCGACCGTGCCGTCCTGGCGCAGGCGCAGCGGGAGCGGGTGGCCGGCGCAGACCACCTTCAGGAGGGCGCTGCCGTCCTCCTGGGGCCACAGCTCGCCGTACAGGAGCGTCAGGAAGCGGCTGCGGGCGCCCTCGTCGATGATCGCGGAGTTGAGGCGCTCCAGGACCGCCGGGCCCGCGTAGCCCTCGC
Source organism: Streptomyces bottropensis ATCC 25435 (assembly GCF_000383595.1). Taxonomy (NCBI): domain Bacteria; kingdom Bacillati; phylum Actinomycetota; class Actinomycetes; order Kitasatosporales; family Streptomycetaceae; genus Streptomyces; species Streptomyces bottropensis. The sequence goes on from NZ_KB911581.1 coordinate 2,135,734, forward strand.
GGGCCAGCAGGCGCAGGGCGTGGCGGGCCAGGCCGGTGACGGCGGCGGCCTCCGGGCCGGTGCCGCAGACGTCGCCGATGGCGAAGCCGTACGCGCCGTCGCGGATGGGGAAGAGGTCGTAGAAGTCGCCGCCGACCTCGTTGCCCTCGCCGGCCGCGCGGTAGATGACCTCCACCTCGACGCCGTCGATCTGGGGGAGTTCCGGCGGCAGGAGGCTGCGCTGGAGGGACTGGCTGATGGCCACGCGCTCCGAGTACAGGCGGGCGTTGTCCAGGGCCAGGGCCGCCCGGCGGGAGAGGTCCTCGGCCAACTCCAGGATCTCCTGGCGGAAGTGCTCGTCCGTGGGCTTGCCGAGGGTCAGCATGCCGATGACGCGGTTGCGGGCCACGAGCGGCAGGACGACCGTCTCGCCGCCCACCGCCGAGGCCGTCGCCAGCGTCGTGCCGATGCCCGAGCTGACCGTGGCGGGCTCGCCCAGGCCCAGGCTGCGCATGGAGGTGCGCAGCGCCGCCTGGTGGGCCGCCTCGGCGGGGGCCGTCCAGACGCGGGCGCCGGGGGTCGGGATGGGCTCCGGCGGGCGGATCTTGGAGAGGAGGGCCTTGAGGCCGTCGATGAGGTCCTCGTCCTCGTGCAGGACGTACGAAAGGTACGGGTCCGAGGCCTGGTCGGCGATCGTGTAGACCGCGCACCAGGTGGCGAGGGTCGGGATCGTCATCTGGGCCATGAGGGCGAGGGTCTGGTCGCGGTCCAGGGTGCCCGCGAGGAGGTCGGAGGCCTCGACCAGGAAGCTCAGCGAGCCGCGGCGCAGGCGCTCCAGCTCGCCCAGCCGGGCCGACTCGACGGCCAGGGCGATGCGGTCGGCGGCGAACTGCAGGCGCAGGGCCTCCTCGTTGGAGTAGCGGCCCTGGGACTCGGCGGCGACGCCCAGGGAGCCCGTGAGGCGGCCCTCGACCTTGAGGGGGACCGTGACGACCGAGCGCATGCCCGTGCCGTTGAGGAGCGGGACGGCGCCGGGGACGGCCGTGAGGTCGTCGTGGACGGCGGGCATCCGGGCGGAGCCGTAGCGGCCGGGGCCGGCGTCCACGGGGACGCGGGCGAAGCGCTGGCGGGCCGACGGGAGACCGGTGGAGGCCCGGACTTCCAGTTCCGTCTCGTCGTCGGTCGCGAGGAGCAGGAAGGCGGAGTCGCCGTCGAGCATGTCGCGGGCGCGCTCGACCGTGCGCTGGAGGAGGCCGTCGAGGTCGTCCGGGGCGGGGGACCCGATGAAGACCTCGAAGGGGTCCGTGGCCTGGCCGTCGCCGGAACCGGATCCGTCGCCCGCGGCCATGCGCAGCGGGGTCTGCAGGACGGCGCGCTCGTGGTCCCGGACGAGGAGACAGACCGTGGAGGGGTCGCCCGCGGTGTCGCGGACCCGGAGGTGGGAGGCGTAGACGGGCGTCACCCGGCCGTTGGCGGCGCGGATGCCGTAACTGCCCTCCCAGCGGGAGAGTTGGAGGGCCTCGGCGACGCCGGTGCTGGTGCCGGGGGTGTGCGGCCAGGCGGCGAGGTCGGTGAGGGGCTTGCCGATGACGTGGTCGGGGGCGTAACCGAAGAGTTCCTCGGCGTCCTCGTTCCAGGCGCCGATCGCGCCCGCGCGGTCGATCTGGACGACCGCGACGCGGACCCGCCCGTCGGCGAGCGGGAGCAGCTCGGCGGGGAGGGCCGGGCCGGCGGAGCGGGTGCCCACGGGGCGGTCGGGCAGGTCGAGTTGGAACCAGACCTGCTTGTGCGTGGGGGTGTACTCGACGCCCCAGCGGGTGGCCATCGCCGCGCACAGCTGGAGGCCGCGGCCGCCCTCGCGGTCCGGGTTGCCCATGTTGATGTGGCTGCCCTGGAGAGGGATCTCACGCTCGGGATATCTGTCGGCGACCTCGATGCGTACGCCGTCGTCGGCGCGCAGGCACAGGACGTCGGCGGAGGTGCCCGCGTGGACGACCGCGTTGGTGACGAGTTCGCTGGTGAGGACCACCGCGTCGTCGACGATGTCGGCGAAGCCCCAGCCCTGGAGGGTGTCGCGGACGAACGAGCGGGCGGTCGCGACGGATCGTGAGACGGCAGCGAAGCTGGCGGCCGCGCGCGCGGTGATCACGGCACTCCTTGTCCGGTTCTCGATGTGGGGGGGTCCTGGGACGGCCTCCTGCCGTGGCAGTGGCTGGTTCTCCGTCGGCCTGGGTTCCTGGGGGGTCTCCCCGGGATGCAGTCCGGTGGTCATGGTGAGGCCGCCCCTCCGATGCCTGCCCGCTCGTGCTCGTGCGCCACCGCCCAGGCCGGACGGGACCGGCATGGCTGGACAGCCGCATGCAAGGTTACTTACCTTCGCCGTCCATGCGGATGCCGGTCGTCTGTGTTTCCGCCCGGAGGTGTGCGGACCGTGTGCGAAGCTGCCGAACTGTTATGGCCTGGTTCAGCCATGGTGAAACACTGGGCAGGCTTCCGGGAGAAGGCCGGACGGGTCCGAGTACCTTCCCGGTGCGGCGTAGAGCGGCATCGGGCCCGCCGGGCGGAAGTATCCGAGTACGAAGCGGTACGAGTGGTACGAACAGTGTGAGCAGTACGTAGCGTTCGAATGCGGTGACGTACGTCCAGCAGGAACGAACGGTCGACCCTTGCGGGAGGGACACAGTGGAGTCTGGCGCAGCGACGCGAGGCACTAAGGCGCGCGCGAAAGGCGGACAGTCCCTGAGTGACAAGCGCACATCACGTAAACCGCGCAATGGGACCACCACTGTGGACACCGCTGCCCTGAACCGGCTGCTCACGGCGTTGGAAGCGATGCGGGACGGCAATTTCCGCAAGCGGCTGACGGTGTCGGGCGACGGTGTGATGGCCGAGATCGCCGCCGTGTACAACGAGGTGGCGGACCGGAATCTGCACCTGACGGGTGAGTTGTCGCGGGTGCGGCGTGTGGTGGGGCGTGAGGGGAAGCTCACCGAGCGGCTGGAGACGGGGGCCACCGAGGGGTCCTGGGCGGCCGCGATCGACGCGTCGAACGCGCTGGTCGACGACCTCGTACGGCCTGTCTCCGAGGTGAGCCGGGTGCTGTCGGCCGTCGCGGAAGGTGATCTGTCGCCGCGGATGGAACTGCGGTCGCAGGGGCCGGACGGGACCGGGCATCCGCTGCGCGGGGAGTTCCTGAAGGTCGGGCGTACGGTCAACAACCTGGTCGATCAGTTGTCGACGTTCACCGACGAGGTCACGCGGGTGGCCAGCGAGGTGGGCACCGAGGGCAAGCTGGGCGGGCAGGCCAAGGTGCGCGGCATGTCCGGTTCGTGGAAGGACCTGACGGAGTCCGTCAACACCATGGCGCACCGGCTCACCGCACAGGTGAGGGACATCGCACTGGTGACGACCGCGGTCGCGAAGGGTGACTTGTCCCGGAAGGTCACGGTTCATGTGGCCGGGGAGATGCTGGAGCTGAAGGAGACCGTCAACACGATGGTCGACCAGCTCTCGGCCTTCTCCTCCGAGGTGACCCGGGTCGCCCGTGAGGTGGGCACCGACGGTCAGCTCGGCGGGCAGGCCGAGGTGCCGGGTGTGGCGGGTGTGTGGAAGGAACTCACCGATTCGGTGAACACCATGGCCGGCAATCTCACCGCGCAGGTGCGTGGGATCGCGCAGGTCACCACGGCCGTCGCCAACGGTGACCTGTCGCAGAAGGTGACCGTGCCCGCACGCGGGGAGGTCGCCAAGCTCGCCGAGACCATCAACCAGATGACCGAGACGCTGCGGATCTTCGCGGACGAGGTCACGCGGGTGGCGAACGAGGTGGGTGCCGAGGGCCGGCTGGGCGGTCAGGCGCAGGTGCCGGGCGCGGCGGGGACGTGGAAGGACCTCACCGATTCGGTGAACACGGTCTTCCGGAACCTCACGATCCAGGTACGGGACATCGCGGCGGTGACGACGGCCGTGGCCAACGGCGATCTCTCGCAGAAGGTCACCGTGGATGTGGCCGGCGAGATGCTGGAGCTGAAGAACACCGTCAACGGGATGGTCGACCAGCTCTCCTCCTTCGGTGACGAGGTCACGCGGGTGGCCAACGAGGTGGGTGCCGAGGGCCGGCTGGGCGGTCAGGCGCAGGTGCCGGGCGCGGCCGGTACATGGAAGGACCTGACGGACTCCGTCAACACGGCGTTCCGCAATCTCACCGGACAGGTGAGGAACATCGCGGCGGTGACGACGGCCGTGGCCAACGGCGACCTCTCGCAGAAGGTCACCGTCGATGTCGCGGGCGAGATGCTCGAACTGAAGAACACCGTGAACACGATGGTGGACCAGCTGTCGTCGTTCGCCGACCAGGTGACGCGGATGGCCCGGGATGTGGGCACGGAGGGCCGGCTCGGCGGTCAGGCCCGGGTGGACGGTGTGTCGGGGACGTGGAAGGAACTCACCGACTCCGTCAACTCGATGGCCGGCAACCTCACCTCGCAGGTGCGCAACATCGCGCAGGTGACGACGGCCGTGGCGCGGGGCGACCTGTCCCAGAAGATCGACGTCGACGCGCGCGGCGAGATCCTGGAGCTGAAGAACACCATCAACACGATGGTCGACCAGCTCTCCTCCTTCGCCGACCAGGTGACCCGCGTGGCCCGGGATGTGGGCACGGAGGGCCGGCTCGGCGGTCAGGCGCAGGTGCCCGGGGTCGCCGGTGTGTGGCGTGACCTCACCGAGTCCGTGAACGGCATGGCCGGCAACCTGACCGGCCAGGTCCGCAACATCGCTCAGGTCGCCACGGCGGTGGCCCGCGGTGACCTGTCCCAGAAGATCACCGTGGACGCGCGCGGCGAGATCCTGGAGCTGAAGAACACGCTGAACACGATGGTGGACCAGCTGTCGTCGTTCGCGGAGGAGGTGACCCGGGTCGCCCGCGAGGTGGGCACGGAGGGTCAGCTCGGCGGTCAGGCCGAGGTGCAGGGTGTCTCCGGCACCTGGAAGGACCTCACGCAGTCGGTGAACTTCATGGCGAACAACCTGACGATCCAGGTGCGTCAGATCGCCGAGGTCACCACCGCCGTCGCGAAGGGCGACCTGTCGAAGAAGATCACCGTCGACGCGAAGGGCGAGATCCTCGAACTCGTCACCACCGTCAACACGATGGTCGACCAGCTGTCGTCCTTCGCCGAGCAGGTGACCCGGGTCGCCCGCGAGGTGGGCACCGAGGGCATCCTGGGCGGCCAGGCGCATGTGCCGGGCATCACCGGCATCTGGAAGGACCTCAGCGGCAATGTGAACCTGATGGCCAAGAACCTCACCATGCAGGTGCGGAACATCTCCCAGGTCGCGGCCGCCGTCGCCAACGGTGACCTGACCCGTACGGTGACGATCGAGGCGGCCGGTGAGGTCGCGGAGCTGGCCGACACCTTCAACAGCATGGTGAAGACGCTCAGTTCGTTCGCCGACCAGGTCACCAAGGTGGCCCGCGAGGTGGGCACGGACGGCATCCTGGGCGGCCAGGCGCACGTACCGGGTGTGGCGGGCACGTGGAAGGACCTCACCGAGTCCGTGAACTCGATGGCGTCCAACCTGACCGGCCAGGTCCGCAACATCGCCATGGTGACGACCGCCATCGCCAAGGGCGATCTGACCAAGAAGATCGACATCGACGCGCGCGGCGAGATCCTGGAGCTGAAGACCACCATCAACACGATGGTCGACCAGCTGTCGTCCTTCGCCGAGGAGGTCACCCGCGTGGCCCGCGAGGTGGGCACCGAGGGCCAGCTGGGCGGCCTCGCGCGCGTGCGGGACGTCGACGGCACCTGGCGGGACCTCACCGAGTCGGTGAACGAGATGGCCGGGAACCTGACCCGGCAGGTGCGCGCCATCGCGCGCGTGGCCACCGCGGTGACCCGGGGCGACCTGAACCTCAAGATCGACGTCGACGCGTCCGGCGAGATCAAGGAGCTGCAGGACTACATCAACAAGATGATCGCCAACCTGCGCGACACGACGATCGCCAACCAGGAGCAGGACTGGCTCAAGGGCAACCTCGCCCGGATCTCCGCCCTGATGCAGGGCCGCCGGGACCTGGCCGACGTGGCCTCGCTGATCATGAGCGAGCTGACGCCGGTGGTGTCCGCGCAGCACGGCGCCTTCTTCCTCGCGCTGCCGTTCCTCGACGGCAAGGACCTGGCCCCCGACAACGACGACCAGTACGAGCTGCGCATGCTGGGCTCGTACGGCTACTCCATGGGGTCCATGCCGGCGTCCTTCCGGCCGGGTGAGGCACTGGTGGGGACGGCGGCGAAGGAGAAGCGCACGATCCTGGTGGAGAACGCGCCGAGCGGTTATCTGAAGATCTCCTCCGGGCTCGGCGAGGCGCCTCCGGCGCAGGTGATCGTGCTGCCGGTGCTCTTCGAGGGGACCGTGCTCGGTGTGATCGAGCTGGCGTCCTTCACGCCGTTCACGCAGATCCAGAAAGACTTCCTGAACCAGATCGCGGAGATGATCGCGACCAGCGTCAACACGATCTCCGTCAACACCAAGACCGAGGTGCTGCTGAAGCAGTCGCAGGAGCTGACCGAGCAACTGCGTGAGCGCTCCGACGAGTTGGAGAACCGGCAGGAGGCCCTCCAGGCGTCCAACGCCGAGCTGGAGGAGAAGGCCGAGCTGCTGGCCCGGCAGAACCGCGACATCGAGGTGAAGAACACCGAGATCGAGGAGGCGCGGCAGGTTCTGGAGGAGCGCGCCGAGCAGCTCGCGGTCTCGATGCGTTACAAGAGCGAGTTCCTGGCGAACATGTCGCACGAGCTGCGCACCCCGCTCAACTCGCTGCTGATCCTCGCCAAGCTGCTCGCCGACAACGCCGAGTCGAACCTGACGCCCAAGCAGGTCGAGTTCGCCGAGACCATCCACGGGGCGGGCTCGGACCTGCTCCAGCTGATCAACGACATCCTGGACCTGTCGAAGGTCGAGGCGGGCAAGATGGACGTCTCGCCGACCCGTATCGCCCTCGTCCAGCTCGTCGACTACGTGGAGGCCACCTTCCGGCCGCTGACCGCGGAGAAGGGCCTGGACTTCTCGGTGCGGGTCTCGCCGGAGCTGCCCGCCACGCTGCACACGGACGAGCAGCGCCTGTTGCAGGTGCTGCGGAACCTGCTGTCCAACGCGGTGAAGTTCACCGACTCGGGGGCTGTGGAGCTGGTCATCCGGCCGGCCGGGGCGGATGTGCCGGTGGCCATCAAGGAGCAGCTGCTGGAGGCGGGCTCGCTGCGGGACGCGGACGCCGACATGATCGCGTTCTCGGTGACGGACACCGGCATCGGAATCGCGGCCGGCAAGATGCGGGTCATCTTCGAGGCGTTCAAGCAGGCGGACGGCACCACGAGCCGCAAGTACGGCGGTACGGGCCTGGGGCTGTCCATCTCACGCGAGATCGCCCGGCTGCTGGGCGGCGAGATCCATGCGCAGAGCGAGCCCGGACGCGGTTCCACCTTCACCCTGTATTTGCCGCTGCACCCGAGCGAACTGCCCCCGCAGGGCTACGCGAACAGTGCCCCCGACTCGCTGGAGGCGGGGGAGCTGCTGGCCTCCGAGCCCGAGCACACCGAGACACCGGCCGAGGTGAAGTCGTACCGCGAGACCCAGAACGGGGCCGCGGCACTCTTCCGCAGGCGCCGCAGGCCCGTGTCGGCCGGCTCCGCCTCCGACCTGCTCCGGCAGGACAACGGGCAGCCGCAGGAGGACTGGACGCAGCTGGCCGCGCAGGAGGCGGCGGTCCCGTCGCGCCGGACGATCAGCTTCGACGGGGAGAAGGTGCTCATCGTCGACGACGACATCCGCAACGTCTTCGCGCTCACCAGCGTCCTGGAGCAGCACGGCCTGTCGGTGCTGTACGCCGAGAACGGCCGTGAGGGCATCGAGGTCCTGGAACAGCACGACGACGTGACGGTCGTCCTGATGGACATCATGATGCCCGAGATGGATGGGTACGCGACGACCACGGCGATCCGCCGGATGCCCCAGTTCGCCGGACTGCCGATCATCGCGCTGACGGCCAAGGCGATGAAGGGCGACCGGGAGAAGGCGATCGACTCGGGGGCCTCGGACTATGTGACCAAGCCCGTCGATCCGGATCATCTACTGGAGGTCATGGAGCAGTGGATGCGGAGTGGGTGACGGAAGGTACGGCTCGTCGTCACAACCCGTGGAGGGGCGCGCGGAGTTGCTGACGGAGTGTGGCCGAGGCCGTGTAGAAACGCGGGATTCGGGGAACCTTCTGGTCCCCTGTCGCGTTTCTGCTACGAGCACAGTGACATCACGGTGACAGGGTGTGGCGACGGGCGGGGTGCGGCTACGATGACCGGCACAAGGACGGGTGGCGCGAGGGAGTCGTCCCCTGGGGTGGCACCGACCGGTGTCACGCCGAGTCCTGCGGACAGGGGAGGCCCCAAGCCGGGGCGAGGAGGGCGGGCCATGGTGCAGAAGGCCAAGATCCTCCTGGTCGATGACCGGCCGGAGAATCTGTTGGCGCTGGAGGCCATCCTCTCCGCGCTCGATCAGACACTGGTGCGGGCATCGTCCGGGGAGGAAGCGCTCAAGGCGCTGTTGACGGACGACTTCGCGGTCATCCTGCTGGACGTCCAGATGCCGGGAATGGACGGTTTCGAGACGGCCGCGCACATCAAGCGGCGTGAACGGACCCGGGACATCCCGATCATCTTCCTCACCGCCATCAACCACGGACCGCATCACACGTTCCGTGGGTATGCGGCGGGTGCGGTCGACTACATCTCGAAGCCGTTCGACCCTTGGGTGCTGCGTGCCAAGGTCTCGGTGTTCGTCGAGCTGTACATGAAGAACTGCCAGCTCAGGGAGCAGGCGGCGCTGCTGCGGCTGCAGTTGGAGGGTGGCGGCAAGGGCGCTGCGGGCGGTTCGAAGGAGCCTGCCGGCGGCATTCTCGCCGAGCTGTCCGCGCGGCTCGCGGCCGTCGAGGAGCAGGCGGAGGCGCTGTCCAAGCAGCTCGACGACGACTCGGCGGACGCGGCGGCGGTCGCCACCGCCGCGCATCTCGAACGCAAACTGACGGGTCTGCGCAGGGCGCTGGACGCGTTGGAGCCGGGCACGGGCGGGCCCTCGCCGATGCCGTCGCAGAACTGAGCACATCCCGGGGCACGTCCCCGGGTGCGTTCCCGGGCGCGGGCGGGGTCCTCCAAGTGGCCCCGGTCCGCGCCCGTTTGCGTACGGTCGTCGTGCGGGGTGAGGGCCTGTCAGGGTGCGTCACTTTCGGGCCCGGAGTCCGCGACACGAACGGGTGAAGCAGTAGGCACACGTGTCGGCTGTGGTCTCCACCGGTAACCTCACACTCATGGCCTCACGTCAGTCCGCAGCGAAGAAGCCGGCCGCGAAGAAGGCGGCCGCTCCGACGAAGGCTCCGGCGAAGAAGGCCCCCGCGAAGAAAGCCGCCGCCAGGAAGGCACCCGCCAAGCGGGCGGCGGCGAGGAAGACGGCCCCTCCGAAGCCGGCGCCCAGTCCCACCGGAGGCGTGTACAGACTCGTACGCGCCGTCTGGCTCGGTGCCGCGCACGCGGTCGGCGCCGTCTTCCGTGGCATAGGGCAGGGCGCGAAGGGTCTCGACCCGGCGCACCGCAAGGACGGTGTCGCGCTCCTGCTGCTCGCCCTCAGCCTGATCGTCGCCGCCGGCACCTGGTCCAACCTGCGCGGCCCCGTCGGTGATCTCGTCGAGATGCTCGTGACCGGCGCCTTCGGCCGGCTCGACCTGCTCGTGCCGATACTGCTCGCGGTCATTGCCGTGAGGTTCATCCGGCACCCCGAGAAGCCCGACGCCAACGGACGCATCGTCATCGGCCTGTCCGCGCTCGTCATCGGCATCCTCGGCCAGGTCCACCTCGCGTGCGGCTCGCCCGCGCGCAGCGCCGGGATGCAGGCGATAAGGGATGCCGGCGGACTCATCGGCTGGGGCACGGCCACCCCGCTGACGTACACCATGGGCGAGGCCCTGGCCGTGGCGATGCTCGTGCTGCTCACCGTCTTCGGTCTGCTCGTCGTCACCGCGACGCCGGTCAACGCGATTCCGCAGCGGCTGCGGCTGCTCGGGCAGAAGCTGGGCATCGTCGCGGACGACGCCGTCGAGTACGACGACGTCGCCGAGTACGGCGAGGACGACGCCCGCTACGACGAGCAGTGGCGCGACGCGCTGCCCGCGCGCCCCCGCAGGCGCGGCTCCGCCCCCGAGCCGTACGACCCCGACGGCGCCGAGCAGGAGGCCCTCACCCGGCGACGCCCGCGGCGCTCCGCCGTCCGCCAGCCCGACCCGAACCGCCCGATGGACGCCGTGGACGTCGCCGCGGCGGCCGCCGCCGCGCTCGACGGGGCGGTGCTGCACGGCATGCCGCCCTCGCCGGTGGTCGCCGACCTGACCCAGGGCGTGAGCGTGGGCGACCGGGAGGAGACCACTCCGGTCCCGGCCGCGCGCAGCAAGGCCTCCAAGGAGGACCCCCCGGCCGCCAGGCCGCCCAAGGGCGCCCGGCAGGACTCCCTGGTGCCGGACCTGACCAAGCAGGCCCCGGACGAGCCCCGCGAGCTGCCGCCGCGCGCCGAGCAGCTCCAGCTCGCCGGCGACATCACCTACTCCCTGCCCTCACTGGACCTCCTGGAGCGGGGCGGCCCCGGCAAGACCCGCAGCGCGGCCAACGACGCCATAGTGGCCTCCTTGTCCAACGTGTTCTCCGAGTTCAAGGTCGACGCCTCCGTCACCGGCTTCACCCGCGGACCGACGGTCACCCGGTACGAGGTCGAGCTGGGCCCGGCGGTGAAGGTCGAGCGGATCACCGCGCTCACCAAGAACATCGCCTACGCCGTCGCCAGCCCGGACGTACGGATCATCAGCCCCATCCCCGGCAAGTCGGCCGTCGGCATCGAGATCCCCAACACCGACCGCGAGATGGTCAACCTGGGTGACGTCCTGCGTCTCGCGGACGCGGCCGAGGACGACCATCCGATGCTGGTCGCGCTCGGCAAGGACGTCGAGGGCGGCTATGTGATGGCCAACCTGGCGAAGATGCCGCACGTGCTCGTCGCGGGTGCGACCGGCTCCGGCAAATCGTCCTGCATCAACTGCCTGATCACCTCGGTCATGGTCCGCGCGACCCCCGAGGACGTCCGCATGGTCCTCGTCGACCCCAAGCGCGTCGAACTGACCGCCTACGAGGGCATCCCGCACCTCATCACGCCGATCATCACCAACCCCAAGCGGGCCGCCGAGGCACTGCAGTGGGTCGTGCGCGAGATGGACCTGCGCTACGACGACCTGGCCGCGTTCGGCTACCGGCACATCGACGACTTCAACGAGGCCATCCGCAACGGCAAGGTCAAGCTGCCGGAGGGCAGTGAGCGCGAGCTGCAGCCGTACCCGTACCTGCTGGTCATCGTGGACGAGCTGGCCGACCTGATGATGGTGGCGCCCAGGGACGTCGAGGACGCGATCGTGCGGATCACGCAGCTCGCGCGTGCGGCCGGCATCCATCTGGTGCTCGCCACGCAGCGGCCGTCCGTGGACGTCGTCACGGGTCTGATCAAGGCGAACGTGCCCTCGCGGCTCGCCTTCGCCACCTCCTCGCTCGCCGACTCGCGCGTCATCCTCGACCAGCCCGGCGCGGAGAAGCTGATCGGCAAGGGCGACGGGCTGTTCCTGCCGATGGGGGCGAACAAGCCGACCCGTATGCAGGGCGCGTTCGTGACCGAGGGCGAGGTCGCGGCGATCGTGCAGCACTGCAAGGACCAGATGGCGCCCGTCTTCCGGGACGACGTCACCGTGGGCACCAAGCAGAAGAAGGAGATCGACGAGGAGATCGGCGACGACCTGGACCTGCTGTGCCAGGCGGCCGAACTGGTCGTCTCCACGCAGTTCGGCTCCACCTCGATGCTCCAGCGCAAGCTGCGCGTCGGCTTCGCCAAGGCCGGGCGGCTCATGGACCTCATGGAGTCCCGGGGCATCGTGGGGCCGAGCGAGGGCTCCAAGGCACGTGACGTTCTGGTGAAGCCCGACGAGCTGGACGGCGTGCTGGCCGTGATCCGGGGGGAGACTGGGGCGTAGGGACCGTAGACGGGATCGCGGAGGGGCGCGGCTGGGGCGCACGGCGGGGATCACCGATTGCCGGGCGGGCGGAACACGGATGCGATTACGGCATCCGGGTAGGCGAACGTGACTGATCCGTAAGGAAAGGGTGAGCAACCGTTTCCCTTCGGCGTACGTCAAGTTGGACGAGGCGACAGATCTGTGCCCCACCCTCACCACCAGCAGGATGACCGGCCATTCTGATGGCGTACAAAGTCCCACCGCCCGGTTGCCCCACCCTTTCGTACCCCCCCTAGACTGAACTTCCAGCACAGGTGGCTACACGCTCGAAAGGCGCCCCCGTGTCCATCGGCAACTCCCCTGACGGCAACTTCCCCGAAGACGAGCGTCCGTTCGAAGACGACAGTGACGAACGCTCGGCGGAACGCCCCTCGATCGGTCGTGCCCTCCAGCAGGCACGCATCGCGGCCGGGCTGACCGTCGACGACGTCAGCAACGCCACCCGGGTCCGCATCGCCATCGTGCACGCGATCGAGCACGACGACTTCTCCCCCTGCGGTGGCGATGTCTACGCGCGCGGTCACATCCGCAACCTCGCGCGCGCGGTGCGCATCGACCCCGCCCCGCTGATGGAGCAGTACGACGAGGCCCACGGCGGGCGGCCCGCGCCGACGCCCGCGGCCCCGCTGTTCGAGGCGGAACGGATCCGGCCCGAGCGGCGCGGCCCCAACTGGACCGCCGCCATGGTCGCCGCGATCGTCGCGGTGATCGCCTTCGTCGGCTTCACCGCGTTCGACGGCGGGGACGACGACGGCTCCGGCACACAGGTCGCCGAGGGCTCCACGCCCACGACCAGCAAGCCCGCCCCGTCCAAGCCCAGGACCGACAAGCCCGACGCCGACCCCAAGCCCGACCCGACCGACAGCGCCATCGCGGCAGCGCCCCGCGACAAGGTGACCGTGCGGGTCAGTGCCTCCGACGGGCGCAGCTGGATCTCCGCCAAGGACCACAACGGCCGGCTCCTGTGGGACGGCCTTCTCAAGCAGGGCGAGTCCAAGACCTTCCAGGACGGCTCCAAGATCGACCTCGTCCTCGGTGACGCCGGGGCCGTCCAGCTCTACGTCAACGGCAAGAAGATCGAGGACGACTTCCAGCCGGGCCAGGTCGAACGGCTGACCTACACGAAGGGCGACCCCGAGGTCGGCTGAGCCCCCGGTAGGGCCGGGCGACGGACCACGGACGATGCGAAGGAAACGTGAGAGACGGGGTTGGCCAAGATCGGCCAACCCCGTCGACGTGGGCTGTCACTGGGACGAAGTAGTCTTGAGCCCATGCCTGAACGCCGTACCGTCGCACTCGTCACTCTTGGCTGCGCCCGTAACGAGGTGGACTCGGAGGAGCTCGCAGGCCGCTTGGAGGCGGACGGCTGGGAGCTCGTCGAGGACGCCGAGGAAGCGGACGTCGCGGTCGTCAACACCTGTGGCTTCGTCGAGGCCGCCAAGAAGGACTCCGTCGACGCGCTCCTGGAGGCCAACGACCTCAAGGGACACGGCAGAACCCAGGCCGTCGTGGCCGTGGGCTGCATGGCCGAGCGGTACGGCAAGGAGCTGGCCGAAGCGCTGCCCGAGGCCGACGGCGTGCTCGGCTTCGACGACTACGCGGACATCTCCGACCGCCTCCAGACCATCCTGAACGGCGGCATCCACGCCTCGCACACCCCGCGCGACCGCCGCAAGCTGCTGCCGATCAGCCCGGCCCAGCGCCAGGATTCGGCCGCCGGCGTCGCGCTGCCGGGGCACGCCCCCGCCGATCTTCCGGAAGGCCTCGCTCCGGCTTCCGGGCCGCGTTCGCCGCTGCGTCGCCGCCTGGACGGCTCGCCCGTCGCCTCCGTGAAGCTCGCCTCCGGCTGCGACCGCCGCTGCTCCTTCTGCGCCATCCCCTCCTTCCGCGGCTCCTTCATCTCCCGCCGCCCCTCGGACGTGCTGAACGAGACCCGCTGGCTGGCCGAGCAGGGCGTCAAGGAGGTCATGCTCGTCTCCGAGAACAACACCTCCTACGGCAAGGACCTGGGCGACATCCGGCTGCTGGAGTCCCTGCTGCCCGAGCTGGCCGAGGTCGACGGCATCGAGCGGGTGCGGGTCAGCTACCTCCAGCCCGCCGAGATGCGGCCCGGCCTCATCGACGTGCTCACCTCCACGCCCAAGGTCGTGCCCTACTTCGACCTCTCCTTCCAGCACTCCGCCCCGGCCGTGCTGCGCTCCATGCGCCGCTTCGGCGACACCGACCGCTTCCTGGAACTGCTCGACACCATCCGCGGCAAGGCACCCGAAGCCGGCGTGCGCTCCAACTTCATCGTCGGCTTCCCCGGCGAGAGCGAGGCCGACCTCGCGGAGCTGGAGCGCTTCCTGAACGGCGCGAGACTGGATGCGATCGGCGTCTTCGGGTACTCCGACGAGGAGGGCACCGAGGCGGCGACGTACGACGGCAAGCTGGCCGAGGACGTGGTCGCCGAGCGGCTGGCGCACATCTCGCGGCTGGCCGAGGAGCTGGTCTCGCAGCGTGCCGAAGAGCGCGTCGGGCAGACCGTCCGCGTGCTGGTCGAGTCGGTCGACGGAGACGAGGGCGCCTACGGCCGGGCCGCCCACCAGGCACCCGAGACCGACGGCCAGGTGCTGTTCACGAGCGGCGAGGAGCTGAGCGTCGGCCTTATGGTCGAGGCGAAGGTGGTCGGCACGGAAGGCGTCGATTTGGTGGCCGAGGCGCTTCCGGGCTCGCACGACTCCCTCGCGTGTACTGAGGAGGCGGCCAGATGACGGGAGTCCCGGCATCCGCGGCGGGCGGCACCTCCGGCGCCAAGGGCGCGACGAGCGCCCCGGGCGTTCCCGACGCCCCGAGCTCTGCCGGCGCCCCGAGCGCTGCCGGGGAGGCACGGGCCGTGCGTGGCGGGAAGCTGGGAGCTGCCGCCGTCGACCAGGCCAGCCTCTGGAACATCGCGAACATCCTGACCATGGTCCGCCTGGTCCTCGTGCCGGGCTTCGTCGTGCTGATGCTCATGGACGGCGGGTACGACCCGGTGTGGCGTGCCTGGGCATGGGCCGCCTTCGCCGTCGCCATGATCACCGACGTCTTCGACGGCCACCTGGCCCGGGCCTACGACCTCGTCACCGACTTCGGGAAGATCGCCGACCCCATCGCCGACAAGGCGATCATGGGAGCCGCGCTGATCTGTCTGTCCTACCTCGGCGATCTGCCGTGGTGGGTGACGGGAGTCATCCTCGGCAGAGAGCTCGGGATCACACTCCTGCGTTTCGTCGTCATCCGCTACGGAGTCATCCCCGCGAGCCGCGGCGGCAAGCTGAAGACCCTGATCCAGGGCATCGCCGTCGGCATGTACGTCCTGGCGCTGGAGGGGTGGCTGGCCACTCTGAGGTGGTGGGTGATGGCCGCGGCGGTCATTCTGACCGTGGTCACCGGAATCGACTATGTGAGACAGGCCATTGTGCTGCGCCGACGCGGAACCGCCGAGCGCGAAGCCGCAGCGGAGGGAGCGGAGCATTGACCTCCACGGCCGCCGAAGTGCTGCGACTACTGACAGTGAGGGGTGAGACGCTCGCCGTCGCCGAGTCGCTGACCGGCGGCCTGGTCGCGGCCGCTCTCACCGCGGCCCCCGGCTCCTCCCAGGCGTTCCGGGGCTCCGTCACCGCCTACGCCACGCAGCTGAAGCACCAGTTGCTCGATGTCGACCCCGCCCTGCTGGAGCAGCGCGGGGCGGTGGATCCGCAGGTCGCGGCCCAGATGGCGGAGGGTGTCCGCAAGGCGCTCGGCGCCGACTGGGGAATTTCGACCACCGGAGTCGCGGGTCCCGAACCCCAGGACGGCCAACCCGTCGGCACGGTCTACGTGGCCGTCGCCGCGCCGTCCGCAGCCGATTCCGGCGTATCAGGTGGCGGGAAAGTGTCGTCGTTGCGGTTGAACGGCGGCCGGGCGGAAATCCGTATGGAGAGTGTACGGAGCGTACTCGCACTGCTTCTCGAGGAGCTTGCGGGCGAACAGACCGGAAATGAGCGGGCACAGGATACGGAACAGAACGGGGGGACCTGATGTTTGCAGCCCTGAGTGAACACAACAGCGCTCCCCGCACGGCCGCAGCGCAAGGCGGTACGGTGGGGCGTGAAGGATGCGGCTACGCGGTCCGAGGAGGGAGCCACCGATGATTCTGCTCCGTCGCCTGCTGGGTGACGTGCTGCGTCGGCAGCGCCAGCGCCAGGGCCGTACTCTGCGCGAAGTCTCCTCGTCCGCCCGAGTCTCACTCGGCTATCTCTCCGAGGTGGAGCGGGGGCAGAAGGAGGCTTCCTCCGAGCTGCTCTCCGCCATTTGCGACGCGTTGGACGTACGGATGTCCGAGCTCATGAGGGAAGTGAGCGACGAGCTCGCCCTCGCCGAGCTGGCCCAGTCCGCAGCGGCCACCGAGCCGGTGCCAGCACCAGTGCGTCGACCGATGCTCAACTCCGTCTCGGTGGCCGGTGTGCCGCCGGAACGGGTCACGATCAAGGCACCCGCCGAAGCGGTGGACGTCGTCGCGGCGTGACCTGCCGCGACGGTGTGCGTGAGGTTCGGCGCGTGCCGGTGAAGAAGTAGCAGCGAGACGGGAGCCCCGGGCGGGGTCTCCAGGGAGACCTGGGGGCGCCGGCCGGGGCTTTCGCGTTGCGCCCGTCGTGGGGCCGGGGTCCTGGGCCGCCCCCCGTTTGCCGGGGTGGTGGTGTGCGGTCATGGTGGAGGGGCGTAACGGGGGACCTGCGCGC
The DNA here is from genome assembly GCF_000383595.1 of Streptomyces bottropensis ATCC 25435. Lineage (NCBI taxonomy): Bacteria > Bacillati > Actinomycetota > Actinomycetes > Kitasatosporales > Streptomycetaceae > Streptomyces > Streptomyces bottropensis. The sequence continues at coordinate 2,152,606 of NZ_KB911581.1, forward strand.
CATTCGATCGTCTGTGCGGGCGCACGGGGTCGTACGGTCGTCTCAAGAATCCGGAGCTGCGCTGATGTACGTGGTGAAGAGCCCGCTGTCCGATGCCGATCTCAGGACCGTCTCCGAGGCGCTGCAGGGTGCCCTCGTCGATCTCGTCGACCTCTCGCTCGTGGCCAAGCAGATCCACTGGAACGTGGTCGGGCCGCGGTTCCGATCGGTCCATCTCCAGCTCGACGAGGTCGTGGACACCGCCCGGCTGCACTCCGACACGGTCGCCGAACGCGCCTCCACCCTCGGTGTCCCACCGGACGGGCGGGCCCGGACGGTGGCCGGGAGCAGCGGGATCGCCCCGGTCCCGGACGGCTGGGTCAAGGACGCGGACGCGGTGGGGGCCCTGGTCGACGCGCTCGGCTCGGTGATCACCCGGATGCGGACGCGGGTGGGGAGCACGGCGGAGGCGGATCCGGTGAGCCAGGACATCTTCATCCAGATCACCGCGGATCTGGAGAAGCATCACTGGATGTTCCAGGCGGAGAACGGATAGCGCGACGTCGTCCGGCGTCGCGAGCCGGCGCCGGGCTTCCGTGCGCTCCCGCCTCGGTGGGTCGTGCGCCCCGGGGCCGGTGCGTGCGGTGGGGGCGTGAAAACGGCGGTGAGTGGCTGCGGGGCGCATCGTGTGCCCCGCGGGCGCGGTCCTCGTGAGAGGGGCGTGCGTCCTTGTGCCGGTGGTGCGCCCTCTCCGCCCGTGACGAGGGCCGTCTAGCGTCGTTCTGGGGGCCCGGAGGCCTTGGAGGTGGCGGCCATGCGGATAGTTCGCTGGGGGGCGGCTCTGGGGCTCGGTGCGCTGTGGTGGTGGGGCGTGCTGCGGCTCGCGCTGGTGCCGGACGCCGGCGCGGTGGAGGGGGCCGTCGCGGCCGGGGGGTGGGGGCTGAGCCTCCTTCCTGTGCACTGCGTACCGAAGGGACGGGCACCGGGGCGGCCGGGGGGCGCGTCAGGGGGCGCGGGGGGTGGTCCGGTTCTGGAGGGCGCGGTGGGGGCCGCGGTCACCAGGGCATGGCCACCCCGCCGTTCGGGCGGAGGATCTGACCCGTCGTGAACGCCGAGGCGTCGGAGGCGAGGTGCAGGACGGCGTGCGCGATGTCGTCGGGCTCGCCGACCCGGCTCAGCGGCGACAGCCGGGCCATGAAGGACTCCGTCCGTGCCTGTGCCTCGCCGTCGTGGCGATCGGTCATGGGCGTACGGATCCAGCCCGGGGCCACCGCGTTGACGCGGATGCCGTGGGCGCCGACCTCGGTCGCCAGGGTCTTCGTCAACTGGACCACCGCCGCCTTGGTCACGCCGTAGCAGAGCAGCCCCGGACCGCCGGTGTCGACGGCGCCGGAGGCCATGGTGACGATGCTGCCCCGCGTCCCGTCGTCGATCATCCGGCGGGCCGCCGCCTGGCAGGCGTGGAGAACCCCCTTGAAGTTGACGCTCCACACCCGTTCCAGGTCCTCGTCCCGGGTCTCCAGAACCGGGCTGCTGTGCATGATCCCGGCGATCGCCGCCATCACATGGAGCCGCTCGCAGGCGGCGACGGCCCGGGTGAGCTGGGCGCGGTCGGTGACGTCGAGGTGGTGGGTGTGGGCGGTGGCGTTCCTGGCTTTGATGAGGGTCGCCGTCTCGTGCAGGCCCTGTGCGTCGCGGTCCGCACAGTGCACCGTCGCGCCCGCCTCGGCGAGCAGCACGGCCGACGCGCGGCCGATGCCACTGCCGGCGCCGGTGACGAACGCGGTGCGGCCGGTGAGGTCGTACGCCGGGATGGACATGACTCGACGGTACGAGCGTATCTGACGGTCCGTCAATTAGGTGTGCGGCGCTGAACTCGGCTGCTCGGGCGGGGACTTCGCGTGGTGCCCGGGGGCGGCGCCGGGCCCGGCTGGCAGGTGGGGCACCAGTAGGTGGGGCGTTCGCGGGAGCCGTCGCCCTGGTCGGCCACGCGGACGGAGGTGTGGCAGCGCAGACAGGGGCGGGGGGCCCGGCCGTACACGAACAGGTCGTGGTGGCGGTGGCCTGTCGTGTTGCGGATCGGGCGGTCGCGGTTGGCTTCGAGGAGCTTCTTGGCGAGGGCGGGCAGCCGGGCGGCGAGATCCTCCGGGAGGGCGCCGGCGGGGAGCCAGGGGGTGACCCGGAGCAGGAAGCACAGCTCGCTCTTGTAGACATTGCCGATGCCGGCCAGATTGCGCTGGTCCAGGAGGGCCTCGCCGAGGGCGCGGTCGGGGTCGCTCAGGAGGTTGGCGAGGGCGCGGTCGGGGTCCCAGTCCGGGCCGAGCAGGTCGGGGCCGAGGTGGCCGACGGCGCGGTGTTCGTCGGTGGTGCGGATCAACTCCAGGACGGGGAGGCGGTAGCCGACGGCCGTGCGCTCGGTGTTGCCGAGGATGGCGCGGATCTGGTGCGCAGGGCCGCCGCGCCAACGCTCGCCGTGGGCGTACACCTTCCAGGAACCGTCCATCCGCAGGTGCGAGTGCAGCGTCAGGCCGCCTTCGACGCGGGTGAGGAGATGTTTGCCGCGAGGGGTGACGTCCAGGACGGTACGGCCGGTGAGGTCGGCCGTGGCGTACTTCGGCACGCGGAGGTCGGAGCGGGACAGCACCTTGCCGGCGAGGGCGGTGTGGAGTCGCCTCGCCGCCTGCCAGACGGTGTCACCTTCGGGCATGGGTCAAGGGTGGCATGGGTTCGGTGGCGGGTGGCGGGTGGCGGGTGCCGGTTCCGGTGCCGGCGTCGGGTGGCTCGGGGTGGGTGGGGTCGAGCGGGGTCGGTTCAGGGGCAGGGTCTCGCGCTCGGTGATCATGCTCGGATGCGGAGGCCGCGCGGGGTCGCGATGAAGCCCGCCGCTTCCAGGAGGGGGCCGTGGGGGGAGGTGAGGGCGGAGGTGCCGTTCACACGCTCCACCGTGACCGTGCCGAGTGAGCCCGCGCGTGCGGCCGCTGCCAGGGCTTCGGCGGCCGGGCGGAGGCGGGGGTCGTCCAGGGGCCTGGCGTCCGGGTCGGCGGGCCAGGCCAGGAGCGTCTTGCCGCCGCGCTCCATGTAGACGGTCAGCTCGCCGTCGACCAGGACGACCAGGGAGCCCGCCTTGCGGCCCGGTTTGTGTCCGGCCTCAGTGGGCGGATCGGGCCAGGGGAGGGCGGCGCCGTAGGCGTTGGCGGGGTCGGCCGCGGCCAGGACGACGGCTCTGGGGGAGGGGGTGGTGCGGGTGCGGTGCGGGTCGCGGCCGGATCGGGCACGGGGGCTGAAAGGGCCGTCTGGCACGCTGCGGCCGTAGGGGGCGCCGCCGTCGGTGTGAGCGAAGTCCTGGTCGTAGGTACCGGGCCCGCCGTGGAGGTCGGCGTCCAGGCCGTCGGGGGCGGCCAAGGAGGCGGGGGCGAACGGCTCGCCGGGGCCCGGGCCGTGGTGGCCCGGTCCGTCGGGGAAGTCGTCCCAGGGAGTGGCGGCCTGGGGTGTACCGGGGATTTCGGGGAAGTCGTCCGGGGCGGGGCTTCGCAGGGGCTCGTTCCGGTCGCGGGCGTTGGACACCGCGCGGAGGCGGTCCACGGCGCCGTCCATCGCGAACTGGGCGGCGCCCAGACCCTCGACGACATAGCCGCGGCGGGCCTGGCCGCTCTCCTCGAAGACGGACAGGACGCGGTACACCGCGGAGAAGCCGCCCTCGACGCCCTCGGCGGCCACGGCACCCCGGGTCACGACACCGTGGCGGTCGAGCAGTGTGCGGGCCAGGGCGTGGGCGCGGACGGTGGGGTCGGGCTCGTGGGCGGGGAGGAGGGACCAGCGGCCGGCGACCGTGGGCGGTCCCGTACGGGACTGGGGGCGGGCGGCGGCGGTCAGCGATCCGTACCGGCCGCGCGGGACGGTGCGCTTGGCACGGTGGGCGGTGGAGCCCGCGGTGCGGCCCGAGCCCAGGAGGGAGCGCATCGGGGTGAGCGTGTCGTTCGTGAGCCTGCCGGACCAGGCCAGGTCCCACACGGCGTCGGCCAGTTGAGGGTCGGTGACGTCGGGGTGGGTGGTCGCGCGGATCTGGTCGGCGATCTGGCGGAAGAAGAGGCCGTAGCCGCCGGAGAGGGCGGTCAGGACCGATTCGTGGAGCGCGGTCACCTCCAGTGGATGCGCCGGAGGCAGCAGGAGCGGGGCCGCGTCCGCCAGATACAGCGAGACCCAGCCGTCCTTGCCCGGGAGGGCTCCGGCGCCCGCCCACACGACCTCGCCGGCCGCGGTGAGCTCGTCGAGCATCGCGGGGGTGTAGCCGGCGACCCGGGAGGGCAGGACCAGCTTCTCCAGTGCGGAGGCGGGCACCGAGGCCCCCTGCACCTGCTCGATCGCGCGCACCAGCCCGTCGATGCCCCGCAGCCCGTGACCGCCCCCCACGTGCTGCCACTGCGGCAGGAACTGGGCGAGCGCGGCGGGCGGCACCGGCTCCAGCTCGTGCCGCAGGGCCGCCAGCGAGCGGCGGCGCAGTCGGCGCAGCACGGCCGCGTCGCACCACTCCTGGCCGATGCCCGCCGGGTGGAACTCACCCTGCACGACACGGCCGTTCGCCGCGAGCCGGTGGAGTGCCCCGTCCGTGACGGCCACCCCCAGGCCGAAGCGCGCGGCCGCCGTGGCCGAGGTGAAGGGGCCGTGGGTGCGCGCGAACCGGGCGAGGAGGTCACCGAGGGGATCCTTGACGGGCTCGGTGAAGGCTTCCGGGACGCCGACCGGCAGGGCCGTGCCGAGCGCGTCGCGCAGGCGGCCCGCGTCCTCGATCGCCGCCCAGTGGTCGGTGCCGCCGATCCGGACGCGGATGGCGCGGCGGGCCCCGGCCAGCTCCCGCGCCCACTGCGGCTCGGCGCCCCGCTCGGCCAACTCGGCGTCCTTGAGCGGGCCGAGGAGCCGGAGCAGGTCCGCGACACCTTCGGCGTCCTTGACCCGCCGGTCCTCGGTGCGCCACTGCAGCTCCTGCTCCAGCTCCGTCAGCACCTCGGCGTCGAGCAGTTCGCGCAGCTCCGCCTGGCCCAGCAGCTCGGCCAGCAGCCGGGAGTCCAGCGACAGTGCGGCGGCGCGGCGCTCGGCGAGCGGGGAGTCGCCCTCGTACAGGAACTGGGCGACGTATCCGAAGAGGAGGGAGCGGGCGAAGGGGGAGGGCTCCGGGGTGGTGACCTCGACGAGGCGGACCTTGCGGGACTCGATGTCGCCCATCAGCTCGGTGAGGCCCGGGACGTCGAAGACGTCCTGGAGGCATTCGCGGACCGCCTCCAGGACGATGGGGAAGGACCCGAACTCACTCGCCACCTGCAGCAGTTGGGCCGCGCGTTGACGCTGTTGCCACAGAGGTGTGCGTCTGCCCGGACTGCGACGGGGCAGCAGGAGCGCGCGGGCGGCGCACTCGCGGAAGCGGGACGCGAACAGCGCCGAACCGCCCACCTGGTCGGTGACGATCTGGTCGACCTCGCCCTTGTCGAAGGCGACGTCCGCCGCGCCGATCGGGGCCTGCTCGGCATCGTATTCGGTGCCCGCTTTCACGGGCTCCATGTCGAGCAGGTCCAGGCCCATCAGGTCGGCGTCGGGCAGGCGCAGCACGATGCCGTCGTCGGCGTGCATGACCTGCGCGTCCATGCCGTACCGCTCGGAGAGCTTCGCGCCCAGGGCGAGGGCCCAGGGGGCGTGGACCTGGGCGCCGAAGGGGGAGTGGACGACGACCCGCCAGTCGCCCAGCTCGTCACGGAAGCGTTCGACGACGATCGTGCGGTCGTCGGGGACGTGGCCGCAGGCCTCGCGTTGTTCGGCCAGGTACGCGAGGACATTGTCGGCGGCCCAGGCGTCGAGTCCGGCGGCCAGCAGGCGCAGCCGGGCGTCCTCGTCCGACAGGGAGCCCACCTCGCGCAGGAACGCGCCGACCGCGCGGCCCAGTTCGAGCGGGCGGCCGAGCTGGTCGCCCTTCCAGAAGGGCAGGCGGCCCGGGACGCCCGGCGCGGGGGAGACGAGCACCCGGTCGCGGGTGATGTCCTCGATGCGCCAGGAGCTGGTGCCGAGGGTGAAGACGTCCCCGACGCGGGACTCGTACACCATCTCCTCGTCGAGTTCGCCGACCCGGCCGCCGCCCTTCTTGGGGTCGGAGCCCGCGAGGAAGACACCGAAGAGGCCGCGGTCCGGGATCGTGCCCCCGGAGGTGACCGCGAGGCGCTGGGCGCCCGGCCGTCCCGTGATCGTGCCCGCGACCCGGTCCCACACCACGCGCGGGCGCAGCTCCGCGAAGGCGTCGGAGGGATAGCGGCCCGCGAGCATGTCGAGGACGGCCGTGAACGCGGACTCGGGGAGGGCGGCGAAGGGCGCCGCGCGGCGGACGGTCGCCAGGAGATCGTCGAACTGCCAGGTGTCCATCGCGGTCATGGCGACGATCTGCTGCGCCAGGACGTCCAGGGGGTTGCCGGGGATCCTCATGGACTCGATGGAGCCGCTGCGCATCCGCTCGGTGACCACGGCCGACTGGACCAGGTCACCGCGGTACTTGGGAAAGACGACGCCCGTGGAGACCGCGCCCACCTGGTGTCCCGCGCGGCCCACACGCTGCAGACCGGAGGCGACCGAGGGCGGCGACTCCACCTGGACGACGAGGTCCACCGCGCCCATGTCGATGCCCAGTTCGAGACTGGACGTGGCGACCACGGCCGGGAGCCGTCCCGCCTTCAGATCCTCCTCGACCAGGGCGCGCTGTTCCTTGGAGACCGAGCCGTGGTGGGCGCGGGCCAGGACCGGGGGCGCTCCCTGGGCCGCGCCCGAGCCGCCCATCAGCTCGGCCGGGCCGTGGTGTTCGTCCAGCGGCTCACCGGTGGCCCGCTCGTACGCGATCTCGTTCAGCCGGTTGCACAGGCGCTCCGCGAGGCGGCGGGAGTTGGCGAACACGATCGTCGAGCGGTGGGCCTGCACGAGGTCGGCGATCCGCTCCTCGACGTGCGGCCAGATCGAGGGGCGCTCCGCCCCCTCGTTGCCGTCCGCGACCGGGGAGCCGCCCAGCTCGCCCAGGTCCTCCACCGGCACGACCACCGACAGGTCGAACTCCTTGCCGGACGGAGGCTGGACGATCTCCACCCTGCGGCGCGGGGACAGATAGCGCGCGACCTCGTCGACCGGACGCACCGTGGCGGACAGGCCGATACGGCGGGCCGGCCTGGGCAACAGCTCGTCGAGCCGCTCCAGGGACAGCGCGAGGTGGGCGCCGCGTTTGGTGCCCGCGACCGCGTGCACCTCGTCCAGGATCACCGTCTCCACGCCCGTGAGCGCGTCGCGGGTGGCCGACGTCAGCATCAGGAACAGGGACTCGGGGGTGGTGATCAGGATGTCCGGCGGACGCGTGGACAGGGCCCGGCGCTCGGCGGGTGGGGTGTCCCCGGAGCGGATGCCCACCTTCACCTCGGGCTCGGGCAGCCCCAGGCGTACCGATTCCTGGCGGATACCGGTGAGCGGACTGCGCAGGTTCCGCTCCACGTCCACCGCGAGTGCCTTCAGCGGGGACACGTACAGGACCCGGCAGCGCTTGCGGGGGTCGGCCGGGGGCGGGCTCGATGTCAGCTGGTCCAGCGCGGCGAGGAACGCGGCCAGTGTCTTGCCGGAGCCGGTCGGGGCCACCACCAGCACGTCCGAGCCCTCGCCGATCGCCCGCCACGCCCCGGCCTGGGCCGCGGTGGGCGCGGAGAAGGCCCCCGTGAACCAGCCGCGGGTCGCGGGGGAGAAGCCGTCGAGGGCTCGATCTGCGGAGCTGACCATGCCCCCATCCTGCACCCGGCCACTGACAATGGCCCGGACCTGCGGAAACGGAAGGGGCGGGGGCGGGGTGGATCCGGTGGGGGCCGTGATGTCGGCGGGTGGGTCCTCCCGGTCACATGGTCACCTTGGTTGGCGATCGCGTGTCACGACGCCGCCGACGCCCCCGCACCAGGTCCGCACGCCCGCCACCGCCCCGGACTTCGTCGCCCGGACGGGCCACCCGCAAAATGGGGGCATGGCGGGTTCGGCGGAGCGGGCGAGGCACTGGCGGTACGCGGAGCTGCCCGGTGTGGATCTGCTGCGGGCGACCTACGTCGAGAAGAAGTTCGTGCGGCACACCCACGAGCACTTCGTGATCGCGGCCATCGCCGACGGAGTGGAGATCTTCCGCCACGGGGGCGCCGATCAGTACGCCGGCCCGGGAGCGCTGGCCCTGGTCAACCCCGACACCCCGCACACGGGTCGCGCGGGTGTGCCCGAGGGCTGGCGCTACGGGGCGGTCTACCCGTCGCCGGACGTGGTGGCCGAGATCGCCGCCGAGACCACCACGATCCGCGGCACCCCCGGCTTCGTCACCCCCGTGCTCGAGGATCCGTACGCCGCCGGGCTCGTCCACCAGGTCCTGCGGGCCGTCGACGAGAGCAACGCGCTGGCGGCCGACACCCTGCTGCGGGTGGTCGTCACCCGGCTGCTGCGCCTGAACGGCGGGCCCCTGCCCCAGCGTGCCCTCCGCACGGCCGGCGCCCCCGTCGCGGCACGCGCGCGTGCCGTGCTCGAGGAGCGGATGGCCGACCCGCCGACCCTGGAGCGGCTCTCGGCCGACCTCGGCACCAGCCCCTTCGCTCTCTTGCGGGCCTTCCGCACGGCTTATGGCATGCCTCCGCACACCTGGCTGACCGACGCCCGCGTCCGACGGGCCCGCGGTCTGCTCGACACCGGCACGACTCCCGCCGCGGCCGCCGTCGCCGTCGGCTTCACGGACCAGCCGCATCTCAACCGCCACTTCAGCCGCATCGTGGGCGTGCCGCCGGGCGCGTACCAGCGGGAACGCACGGGCGGGGCCGACGACGGATCGCGAACCCGGGGACGACGTATATGAGCAGGAGGGGCGGGTGCGTGTGCCTACGAACGCCGCGCCCACGAACGCCTCGCCCACGAGCGCTGCGTGCATGAGTGTGAGGGCGGCGCGGGCGGCGCGGGCGGGCGCAAGAACGTACAAGACCCGTAAGGGTGGCCGCTCGTACCGTCCAGGGCGTGGTGACTGAACAGACTGGTCTCGTGGAGACGCAGGACGGCGGCGGCGTGAAACCCGACGGAGCCGTCGTTCGGGACGCTCTCGGCGTCGGGGTCGCGGTCGGACTGTCCGGGTTCGCCTTCGGGGTGACCTCGGCCGGCAGCGGGCTCGGGCTGCTGCAGACCTGCGCCCTGAGCCTCCTGGTGTTCACCGGGGCCTCCCAGTTCGCCCTGGTGGGCGCGCTCGCGGCCGGCGGCAACCCCTTCACGGCAGCGGCCGGGGCCTTCTTCCTGGGCGTGCGCAACGCCTTCTACGGGCTGCGCCTCTCCCAACTGCTGGCCCTCCCGCGCGCGGTGCGGCCTTTCGCCGCCCAGTGGGTCATCGACGAGACCACGGCCGTCGCCCTTGCCCAGCCCACGCGTCGCGCCGCCCGTATCGGCTTCACCGTCACCGGGCTCAGCCTCTATGTGCTGTGGAACCTCACCACGTTGCTCGGCGCGCTCGGTGCCGAGGCCATCGGCGACACCGACGCGTGGGGGCTCGACGCGGCCGGGCCCGCCGTCTTCCTGGCCCTCCTCGCGCCGATGCTGCGGACCACCGCGGAGCGGGCCGTCGCGGGCATCGCCGTCGTCCTGGGACTCGGTCTGCTGCCCGTCCTGCCCGCCGGGGTCCCGGTCCTCGTCGCCGCGGTGGCCGCTCCGGTCGTCCTCTGGGCGGAGGGGCGCCGCAGGGCCGACGACCGGCCGGACGACAGCCTGGGAGGCGACCAGGAAGACGGTGTCCAGGAAGGTGGCGACCGATGAACGTCTGGATCGCGATCATCGGCACCGCCGTCGGCTGTTACGCCGTCAAACTGATCGGCCTGCTGGTCCCCGAGGGCATCCTGGAACGCCCGCTCGTCCAGCGCCTCGCCGCCCTGCTGCCCGTTGCCCTCCTCGCCGCTCTCACGGCTCAGCAGACCTTCGCCGACGGGCACGACCTGGTGCTGGACGCGAGGGCCGCCGGGCTCGCCGCAGCCGCCGTCGCACTGCTCCTGCGTGCCCCGTTCCTGCTCGTCGTGGCCGCGGCGGTCGTCGTGACGGCCGGGGTGCGGGCCTTGTCGGGCTGACGCGGCTTGTCGTGGGGCACGCACGCTGTCGTCGATCTCGCCCTCGACGTACGCGCGCGTGCCGACCGGCGGTACGCGCGCGGTGTCCGTCGCGTCGTCGCGTCGAAGGTCTCAGCCGATGGACCGTCCGTACGCCCGCAACGTGCGCAGCGCCTCGATCGTCACGATGGGGCGGCTCTCCATGGCGGTGCTCGGGGCCCATTGGCGCCAGCGGATCGGCCAGCCGCCGTCCTCGCCCTGTTCACTCGCCAGGAAGTCGAGGGAGCGGGCCATCTCCGCGTCGGTGAACCACGCGCGCGCGAGCGATTCCGGGGTGTGCGCGAAGTCGTGCGGGTAGTGGTGCTCACCCGGCGCGTAACCGGCGGACACCGGGTAGTCGTCCGGTCGTGCCGGATCCAGTGTGGCGAGCCGGTGTTCGCGCACCAGGCGGCCGAGCCGGTCGGCGGCGGCCCGGGCGCGCGAGCGGTCGGGCACGGACTCCAGGAACGCCACGGCGGCGTGGACCTCGTAGGGGTGCGACTTCTCCAGGGACTCGACCGCCTGCCAGCAGAAGTCGGTGGCCCGGAACAGCCACGCGTGCCACACCTGATTGCGGTGCAGCAGGCCCACCACCGGCCCCGTGGCCAGCAGATCACTGGGCGGGTCGTCGACGATCGGCACGAACGGGGCCACCGGGTAGCCACGCTGGCTGGGGTGCACGGCGGGAAGGGCACCGTCCTGGGACGACACCGACGTCAGGTAGCGGCACACGCGCTCCACCCGCTGTCCGCCGCAGCGCCCGATCGAGTCCAGCACACGCAACGCGTGCCCGGTGTGCAGCGGCTGGCTCACGGGCCCGCGCAGATCGGGTTCGAGCGCGTGGCCGTACCCGTCGTCGGCATTGCGGTAGGCGGACAGCGCGGTCTCCACCGCGTCGGCTCCCCCGTCCAGGAAGTGGTACGCGAAGCGGCGCTGCTCCAGTACGCGCGCGGTGAGCCAGACGAACTGTTCGGCTCGAGCCAGCGGGGTGGGCGCCGGGGACGACGAGGGGAGTGGGGATGCTCCGGTTTCGGCCATGGATCCGACCGTAGGGCGGAAAGCGGTATCGGAAAGCCGTCCCGGCCAGGCCCACCCCCTGGGGCGGGATACTGGACTCATGCGGTTGACGGTCTTCTGGCAGCGGATGGCGGATCACTTCGGTGAGGGGTACGCCGACACCTTCGCGCGCGATCATGTGATGTCCGGCCTCGGCGGGCGCACGGTCAGCGAGGCGCTGGACGCCGGCTGGGAGGCCAAGGACGTGTGGCGCGTGGTGTGCGCGACCATGGGCGTTCCGGCGGAAAACCGCTGAGAGGCAACGGACTTCACCGGACGGACGCCGCTCGTTGGACCGGAGGGCCCGGGGCCGGCGACTGATTGTCGGTGCCGTGGGCGAGACTTGGTCCGTGGCACCCACAGACGAGACCGCGCGTTTCGAGCACCAGGCAACTCCGTCCGGCACGACACCGCCCTCCGGCCCCCCGACCGGCGCGGGGCCCGGTGCCGCGCCGAGCGAGCGCATGCCACGCTGGCTGCCGCGCGCCATGGTGCTGGCTCTCTCCCTCGTCGCGGTCTTCCAGCTCGGCAGCTGGGCGTTCCACCAGCTCATCGGGCTGTTGGTCAACATCCTCATCGCGTTCTTCCTGGCGCTGGCGATCGAGCCCGCGGTGAGCTGGATGGCCTCGAAGGGGCTGCGCAGGGGCTTCGCCACGTTTCTGGTCTTCCTGATCACGCTGATCGGGGCCGCCGGTTTCGTCACCCTGCTCGGTTCGATGCTGGCCGGCCAGATCATCAAGATGGTCGAGGACTTTCCGGCGTACCTCGACTCCGTCATCAGCTGGATCAACACGAGCTTCCACACCGAACTCAAGCGCGTCGACATCCAGGAGGGGCTGCTCCGCTCCGACTGGCTGCGGAAGTACGTGCAGAACAGCGCCACAGGCGTCCTCGACGTCTCCACGCAGGTGCTGGGCGGTCTCTTCCAGCTGCTGACGATCACGCTGTTCTCGTTCTACTTCGCCGCCGACGGCCCTCGGCTGCGCCGCGCGCTGTGCTCCGTCCTGCCGCCCGCCAAGCAGGCCGAGGTGTTGCGCGCGTGGGAGATCGCGGTCGACAAGACCGGCGGCTATCTGTACTCCCGCGGCCTGATGGCACTGATCTCCGGGGTGGCGCACTACGTCCTGCTGGAGTACCTCGACGTGCCCTATGCGCCCGCGCTCGCGGTCTGGGTCGGCCTGGTCTCGCAGTTCATCCCCACGATCGGCACCTACCTGGCGGGTGCCCTGCCCATGCTGATCGCCTTCACGGTCAACCCGTGGTACGCGCTGTGGGTCCTCGTCTTCGTGGTCATCTACCAGCAGTTCGAGAACTACGTGCTGCAGCCCAAGCTGACCGCCAAGACCGTGGACATCCATCCGGCCGTGGCGTTCGGCTCGGTCATCGCGGGCACCGCGCTCCTCGGCGCCGTGGGGGCGCTCATCGCCATCCCCGCCATCGCCACCCTGCAGGCCTTCCTCGGGGCCTACGTGAAGCGGTACGACGTCACGGACGACCCCCGCGTGCACGGGCACCGCAGACGCGGCACGGGCAACCTCATCGCCCGGCTGCGGAGGCACCCGCACCGGACGGCGGAGGAGGACGGGACCGACGGCGACGTCCTCACGCGTGTGCGCAGGCGGCTGGAGGAGCGGCGCGGCACGAGACCGTCGCCGGACGACTCCGCGAACGGGCGGCGGGACGACGGCACCGCGCGTCGGGAGCCGGAGGCGGAGGGGGATTCCGGCTCGGAAGGCGGCGCCGGGCCCGAGAACACCTCGGGGCCGGACACCACTGCCGGGCCCGAGGACACCACCACCCCGTAGGGCTGCTGCAGCCGCCCCCGTACCGCCGTACGCCCGCGCCCTCGTACCGCGCGCCCTGCCGCCGGCCCCTCCGCCGGCACCGAGGCGTGTCATCGGCCGCCGTTTCGGCGGGGACCCGCTCCGCCGGAAGTGCTCCGGGTGCCGTGTGGTGCGCTTGACACTAAAATCGAACATCCATTCTGATGGGGGCTCCGGCGAAGCATCCCGGCCGGAGTTCGGCAGGGTTTTCGTGGAGAAGTGCCCGAGTTATCCACAGGCCGGGCGGGCGTCGGGGCCCATTGTCAGTGGCAGGCGTTAGCGTCTTTCACGTGAAGCGATCGACTCAAGCAAACCGGGTGGAACCCATGGCAGGAACCGACCGCGAGAAGGCGCTCGACGCCGCGCTCGCACAAATTGAACGGCAGTTCGGCAAGGGCGCGGTGATGCGCCTGGGCGAGCGGCCGAACGAGCCCATCGAGGTCATCCCCACCGGGTCGACCGCACTCGACGTCGCCCTCGGTGTCGGCGGTCTGCCGCGAGGCCGAGTGATCGAGGTGTACGGCCCGGAGTCCTCCGGCAAGACGACCCTGACCCTGCACGCGGTGGCGAACGCACAGAGGGCCGGCGGCCAGGTGGCCTTCGTGGACGCCGAGCACGCCCTCGACCCCGAGTACGCCAAGAAGCTCGGCGTCGACATCGACAACCTCATCCTGTCGCAGCCGGACAACGGCGAGCAGGCCCTGGAGATCGTGGACATGCTGGTCCGCTCCGGAGCTCTCGACCTCATTGTCATCGACTCCGTCGCCGCGCTCGTCCCGCGCGCGGAGATCGAGGGCGAGATGGGCGACAGCCACGTGGGTCTGCAGGCCCGTCTGATGAGCCAGGCCCTGCGGAAGATCACCAGCGCGCTCAACCAGTCCAAGACCACCGCCATCTTCATCAACCAGCTCCGCGAGAAGATCGGCGTGATGTTCGGCTCCCCGGAGACCACGACCGGTGGCCGCGCGCTGAAGTTCTACGCATCGGTGCGACTCGACATCCGCCGTATCGAGACCCTGAAGGACGGTACCGACGCCGTCGGCAACCGCACCCGCGTCAAGGTCGTCAAGAACAAGGTCGCGCCGCCCTTCAAGCAGGCCGAGTTCGACATCCTGTACGGACAGGGCATCAGCCGCGAGGGCGGCCTGATCGACATGGGCGTGGAGAACGGCTTCGTCCGCAAGGCGGGCGCCTGGTACACGTACGAGGGCGACCAGCTCGGCCAGGGCAAGGAGAACGCCCGCAACTTCCTGAAGGACAACCCCGACCTCGCCAACGAGATCGAGAAGAAGATCAAGGAGAAGCTGGGCGTCGGCGTCCGGCCCGAGGAACCCACCGCAGAGCCGGGAGCGGACGCGGCAGTCTCCGCCACGCCCGCGGACGACACCGCGAAGGCGGTGCCGGCGTCGGCTGCCAAGACCGCCAAGACCAAGGCTGCGGCGGCGAAGAGCTAGTCCGTGACACGCAGAACGGACTGGGGCGAGTACGCATACCCCAGTGCCCCCGAGAGCCGGGGGCGCGGGGGTACCGGCGAGGGCACCGGGGAAGCCAGCGCGGACGGGTACGGATTCGGACCGTACGACGACACACCGTCGTACGGCACGGACACGGACATACCCCCCGGCGGTGCGCCTGACGACAGTGAGCCCCACGGGGATCAGTCGTACGACGGCTACGGCCGGGGCGGCGGCGCCGGTCGGCGGGCGGACGAGGCGCGCTTCGGTGCGGGCTCGACCGCCGGCACCCGTCGACGCGGCGACGGCGCCTCGCGCGGTGCGGGCGGTGACGCGCGAGGGGGGCGCGGTGGCCGGAGCGGTCGACGGCGCGGCTTCGGGGAATCGGGCGACGGCACGGACGGCGGGGGGCCACAGGACGGGGGTTCGTCTTTCTCGTCGAGGGCCGAGAAGGGGGAGTCCTCAGGGGACCCGGCTGAGCGGGCACGCGGGATCTGCCTGCGCCTGCTCACCGGGACCCCGCGTACCCGCAAGCAACTCGCGGACGCCCTGCGCAAACGCGAGATCCCCGAGGACGTGGCGGAGGAGGTGCTGTCGCGGTTCGAGGAGGCCGGGCTGATCAACGACGGCGCGTTCGCGGACGCCTGGGTGGAGTCCCGGCATCACGGCCGGGGGCTGGCCAGACGAGCTCTCGCCCGGGAGCTGCGCACCAAGGGCGTCGACTCGGCACTGATCGACGAGGCAGTGTCCCAGCTCGACTCCGACCAGGAGGAGACCACCGCACGCGAGCTGGTCGCCCGCAAGCTGCGCTCCACCCGTGGCCTCGACCGCGACAAACGCCTCCGCCGGCTCGCAGGCATGCTCGCCCGCAAGGGTTACTCCGAGGGCATGGCCCTCCGCGTGGTCCGGCAGGCGCTGGAGGAGGAGGGGGAGGACACGGAGGGGCTGGAGGGCGAGGGGTACTGAGCCGAGAGGCACAGAGCTGAGCCGAGGCCCTGGGGCGAGGACGTCGAGAACGGCATGGGAAGGGGCGAATCCTCCCGGTGACACCAGAGCGTTCGGGGCCGCGCGGACCCCTCGCGGGCTGGGCTCACTGCCAGTCGGCGGGGCGCTCCACATGCTCCAGGCGCAGTACCTGTCCCGTGCGGCTGTAGCGGCGGATACGGGGGAGGGGCGGGTAGTAGGCGTGGACCGAGATCGCGTGCTCCTCGGTGGACTCGTTGAGCACCTCGTGGACGTGGTGGCGTCCGAAGGAGCGGCCCTTGCCGGCGGACAACCGCCGTTCGCGGTCGACGCCTTCGGTGAGTTCGAGGGTCTTCCAGCCGTCGGTGGGCAGCCGGGCGGCGAGCGAGTACTCCTTGAGCGCACCCGCGGCGGTGACGAAGGCGCCCACCGAGTCGGCGTGGTCGTGCCAGCCGGTACCGGTGCCGGGAGGCCAGCCGATGAGCCAGGCCTCGCTGCCACCGGGGCCTTCGAGCCGCACCCACGTGCGGCCCTCCGGATCGAGCGGGAGCGAGGCGATCAGCTCGCCGTCGGCAGCCGTCCGACGCGCGAAGTCGAGCAGTTCCGCCTGAGTGGGACCGGAGAGGGTGGGGGCGGGGGGAACAACGGGGGACACAGACACGGGTACCGTCCTGAAGTGCGTTCGCTCGGAAAGCGCGCGGAGCACACGGGTGGCGCGCGGAAGGCGAAGGGATGCCGAGGGATGCGAGTTCAGCAGGACGGACGACACACGCAGCCCGCATAGCGGACGAGGTCCATATGGACCCTCCGCCACAGGCGCGTCGAGGTGTCGGTCACGGACCGGAGTAGACCATGACCGCGCGGAGCGGTCAACCGACCGTCACTATGTGGACACACAGTGACGGTCACCACCTCCGGCCGGCCCGGTCCGGGGCGTTTCAGTGCGAACCCGATGCCGCCCCGGCCGTCTCGGACTGCTGCTCCGCCACGCCCAGCGTCGCCGCTGCCGCCGTGTACAGGTCGGCCGGGCGGACACCGCTCAGGGCGGTGACCAGGTATCCGTCGGGACGGACGAGGAGAACGGTGTGGGCGCCCGCGCCCGGGTATGCCTCGGCGACCAGCAGCTCGGCGGAATGTGGCAGGGCGGAGACGGCGGCGGCCAGGCGGGGCATGATCCCGGCGCTCATCCAGTGCTTGCGTTCCCACACTCCGGTACCCGGCGCGACGAGCACTACCAGGAGCGCCCCGCGCCCGAGCCGGTCCCGCAGCGGCACGAAGGAGCCGTCCTCCGCGGTCACCTCCACGTCCACGACCTGGGTGCCCGGCAGCGTGTCGATCGGCGTCTCCCCGTCGGCGGGCGGAGGCATGAGCGGAGAGCCGGAGTACGCCCCCGGCGCACCCAGCGCCCCGCGCCCCAGGTGTCCGTCCGAGAGCAGCGCGTCGTGGCCCCGGGAGGAGCCGGGGACGTACGAGCGCAGTCCCTTGCCGCCACGCAACAGGGGCAGCACCTGGTCGGCGGCGCGCAGCCGGGTGGCGACGACCGCGCGCCGCTCCGCCTGGTAACTGTCCAGCAGGGCTTCGTGCGGGCCGTGGTGCCAGGCCAGAGCGAGTTTCCAGGCGAGGTTGTCGGCGTCCCTCAGACCCTCGTCGAGGCCCTGGGTGCCGAGCGCACCGAGCAGATGCGCGGCGTCCCCGGCCAGGAAGACCCGCCCGACCCGCCACCGCCGGGCAAGCCGGTGGTGCACGGTGTGGACACCGGTGTCGAGCAGGTCGTACGGCGGTGTGGAGCCGCCCGTCCAGCCGGCCAGGGTCTCGCGGACGCGGGCCACGAGGAGTTCGGGCGTCACGAGGTCCTTGCCCGGTGGCAGGAGCCAGTCCAGGCGCCAGACGTCGCCGGCGAGCGGCCGCGCGGTGATCTCCCCGCCGGACGGGCCCGAGGTGCGCCACGGCGGCATGCGGTGCAGCAACGCTTCGCCGGGCCAGGGGAGTTCCGCACGCAGCGCCGCCACCGCGTGCCGTTCCACCGCCGTACGGCCGGGGAAGCGGATGTCCTGGAGCTTGCGGACCGTCGAGCGCGGGCCGTCGCAGCCCACCAGGTAACTGCCCCGCCACCAGGTGCTCTTGGGGCCGCGGGTGTGGGCCGTGACGCCGGACTTCTCCTGCTCGATCGCGTCGAGCCGGCTCTCCACCGCGACCTTGACGAGCCGCTCGCCGACGATGGCCTCGCGCAGGGCGGCGGTCAGGACGTGCTGGGCGATGTGCAGCGGCGGGAGGTCGGCGGAGCCCTCGACGACCTCCTCCGGGCCGCCGCGAACCCCTTTCGAATTGTCCCGCGGTGGAGCGTCCTTCTCCTCGAAGCCGGCCTCGTCGAACCGGACCCGACGCATCACCTGCTTGCGCCGCATCGACCGCCATCCGGCCCAGCGGCGGCCGGACCGGGAGAGCGGGACGCCGGACAATCGTTCCAGCAGCGCGGCGGTGTCCTCGTTCAGAACCACCGTCCGCGCGAGCCGCTGCTCGTCCTTCCCCGGCCCCTCGTCGAGGACCACGGACGGCACCTCCTGCCGCGCCAGCGCCAGGGCGAGCGTGAGCCCCACGGGCCCCGCTCCGACGATGATCACCGGATCCACGGCGCGGCGCCCCCTGCCCGACGTGACGTCCCGGCGGACGTGGGTGAACAGAAAGTTGGAGCAGGGTGCACGATCACAGAACGTATGCAACCCATTGCCGGTGCTTGCGTCAAGTGACGGAGGGCAGTGGCGATCATGCCACTGCCCTCCGGGGAACGAATCGGGGGACATCCTGGGCGGATGTCACCTGATCGATCGTCAGGTGTCCTTCTTGTCGATGTAGGTGCCGAGGCCGGGCAGACCGCCACCTTCCCCGCCGGTGGCCGTCGCGCCTCCGACCGCCGCAGCCGGGATGACGGCCCCCGTCGACTTCTTGCCCCGCCGCAGCCGCTGCTCCAGCCAGCTCGCGAAGCTGGTGATGATGAAGTTCAGGACGATGTAGATGATCGCGACGACGACGAAGCTGGGCACGACGTTGGCGTACACCGCCGCCAGCGTCGCGCGTCCGCTGAGCAGTTCGGTGAACCCGATCATCACGCCGCCGAGCGCGGTGTCCTTCACGATGACCACCAGCTGGCTGACGATGGCCGGCAGCATCACCGTGACGGCCTGCGGCAGCAGGATGGAGGACATCGTCTGGCCCTTGCGCAGACCGATCGCCTGGGCGGCCTCCGTCTGGCCCTTGGGGAGGGCGAGGATGCCGGCGCGCACGATCTCGGCGAGGACCGAGGCGTTGTACAGCACCAGACCGGTGACGACCGCGTAGAGCTGCCGTTGCTCGGTGGTGACTTCCAACGAGCGAGCGATGACCTCGTTGGCGAACAGCATCAACAGCAGGACCGGGATGGCCCGGAAGAACTCGACCACCGCACCGGCCGGGATGCGGACCCACAGGTGGTCGGAGAGGCGCGCGATGCCGAAGAGCGCACCGAGGGGCAGGGCGATCACGATGGAGAGCGCCATGGCCTTGAGCGTGTTGGCGAGACCGGGCAGCAGATACGTCGTCCAGGCCTCGGAGGTGAAGAACGGCTTCCAGAGCTTCCACTCCAGCTGGTTCCTGCTGTCCAGCGCTCCCCAGAGCCACCACGCGAGGAGGGCCAGCAGAACGACGAAGACCACCGTGAGGATCACGTTGCGCCGTTTGGCCCGGGGGCCGGGGGCGTCGTAGAGAACGGAACTCATCGCTTCACCGCCAGTCGCTTGCTCAGCCAGCCGAGGATCAGGCCGGTGGGAAGGGTCAGAACAACGAATCCGAAGGCGAAGATCGCGCCGATGAGCAGCGTCTGTGCCTCCTTCTCGATCATGCCCTTCATGAGGTAGGCGGCCTCCGCCACACCGATCGCGGCCGCCACGGTGGTGTTCTTGGTCAGCGCGATCATCACGTTGGCCAGCGGGCCGATGACTGAACGGAACGCCTGCGGCAGCACGATCAGGCCGAGGACCTGGGCGAAGCTCAGCCCGATGGCGCGGGCTGCCTCAGCCTGGCCGACGGGAACGGTATTGATGCCGGAGCGCAGTGCCTCGCATACGAAGGCCGCGGTGTAGGCGACGAAGCCGAGGATGGCGAGCCGGAAGCCCTGGACCTTGAAGTCGTCGGGCGCGCCCATCGTCATGCCGAAGATGTCGGCGAGACCCAGCGACGTGAAGACGATGATGACGGTCAGCGGGATGTTCCGCACGAGGTTCACATAGACGGTGCCGAAGCCGCGCATCAGGGGTACGGGGCTGACGCGCATGGCCGCCAGCAGAGTTCCCCAGACCAGTGAGCCGATGGCTGAGAGGACGGTGAGCTTGACCGTCATCCAGAACGCACCCAAGAAGCTTGGGTCGTTGTAGTTTGAAAGGAAGTCGAACACTGTCTCCCGCGCTTCCGGGTGTGTGGCGTACGAGGCAGGCGCGCCGCGCCGCCGCCCCTACCGCGCTCTGCGGCGGGCGGCGGCGCGACTACGAGAACCGCGCTGGATGCGGATGTCCGCTTACTTGATGTCGCCGATCTTCGGGGCGGGCTCGTTCTTGTAGTCGGCCGGGCCGAAGTTCTCCTTGACCGCGGTCTCCCAGGCGCCGTCGCTGACCATCTTCTCCAGCGCGGCGTTGATCTTGTCGACGGTCGCGGAGTCGCCCTTCTTGACGCCGATGCCGTAGTTCTCGTTGCTGAGCTTCAGGCCCGCGAGCTTGAACTGACCCTTGTAGTTCTCCTGCGCGGCGAAGCCCGCGAGGATCGAGTCGTCGGTGGTGACCGCGTCCACAGCGCCGCTCTGCAGGCCGGCGATGCACTCGGAGTAGCCGCCGTACTCCTTCAGCTGGGCGTCCGGGGCGATGTCCTTCTTGACGTTCTCCGCCGAGGTGGAACCGGTCACCGAGCACAGCTTCTTGCCGTTGAGGTCCGTGCCCTTGCTGATGTCGGAGTCGGCCTTCACCAGCAGGTCCTGGTGGGCCAGCAGGTAGGGGCCGGCGAAGTCGACCAGCTTCGCGCGCTCGTCGTTGATCGAGTAGGTGGCCGCGATGAACTTGACGTCGCCGCGGGCCAGCGCGTTCTCGCGGTCGGCGCTCTTGGTCTCGACGAACTCGATCTGCTTGGGCTCGTAGCCGAGCTCCTTGGCCACGTACGTCGCCACGTCCACGTCGAAGCCGGAGAAGGAACCGTCGGGGTTCTTCAGGCCGAGACCTGGCTGGTCGTACTTGATACCGATCTTGATCTTGTCGCCGCCACCGGAACCGGAGCCCGAGCCGCTCTCGTTGCTGCTGCTGTCGTCACCACCACAGGCGGTGGCCGTAAGAGCGAGGACGAGGGCGGTGGCCGCTGCGGCGGAGACCTTGCGGAGCTTCATGGTGAACATCCTTTGAGTGGAGAAGAGATGCGGACCGTCATGGTGCGGGTGCCGGGGGCGGGAAACGGCATCGGCGGGGCCGTCAGTGGTGCAGGATCTTCGACAGGAAGTCCTTGGCCCGGTCGCTGCGGGGGTTGCTGAAGAACTGGTCCGGCACAGCCTCTTCGACGATGCGGCCGTCCGCCATGAAGACCACCCGATTGGCGGCCGAACGGGCGAAGCCCATCTCGTGGGTGACCACGACCATGGTCATGCCCTCCCGGGCGAGCTGCTGCATGACCTCCAGGACCTCGTTGATCATCTCGGGGTCCAGTGCCGAGGTCGGCTCGTCGAAGAGCATGACCTTGGGGTCCATGGCCAGCGCCCGCGCGATCGCGACACGCTGCTGTTGGCCGCCCGAGAGCTGCGCGGGGTACTTGTCCGCCTGGGTGCTCACGCCGACCCGGTCCAGCAGGCTCCGGGCCTTCTCCTCGGCCTGCTTCTTGTCGGCCTTGCGGACCTTGATCTGCCCCAGCATCACGTTCTCGAGCACGGTCTTGTGCGCGAAGAGATTGAACGACTGGAACACCATGCCGACGTCCGCGCGCAGTCTGGCGAGCGCCTTGCCCTCGGCGGGCAGCGGCTTGCCGTCGATCCGGATGTCGCCGGAGTCGATCGACTCCAGCCGGTTGATGGTGCGGCACAAGGTGGACTTGCCGGACCCGGAGGGTCCGATCACCACGACGACCTCGCCCCTGGTGATCGTCAGATCGATGTCCTGGAGTACGTGCAACGCGCCGAAGTGCTTGTTGACGTTCTTCAGGACGACCAGGTCGTCGGCCGCGGGCACCGCGTCCTTGACCACCGAAACTTCGGTCATCGCTTTGGGCTCCGTCTTCCTCGGTTTCGGAGGACAGTAGTGACCGGCGACGACCAGCGTCATTACATCTGAGCGAGAATTGAGCATAACGATCTGGTACCCGGGCGATCACTGCACGTGACGAGGCTGCGCACGGCGTTCCGGCTGTATGACGGAACCCGTTCGGAACTCGTACGGCCTTGACGGCGTCCTCACTCATCAGTGTGACGGCGAAGGGGGCAATGCGCGCGTGCCCGGGATGCGGATCCGCGTAGTGTGTGCCAGCCGAGGCGTACAAATGAACGAAACGCGAGATCGGGCGCGAGGCCGGACGTGAAACCGTGCGCGAGGCCGGACGCGGCACCGTGCGCGAGGCCGGACGTGAGACCCGCGCAAGACCGCAGCAAGACGACCGAACCGAACCGAACCGTAAGGGGCCGGAATGAGGCTGCTCCTCGTCGAGGACGACAACCACGTCGCCGCCGCCCTGTCCGCGGTATTGGCGCGGCACGGCTTCGACGTCACCCACGCCCGCAGCGGCGAGGAGGCCCTCCAGGCGCTCGTCCCGGAGGGAAACGGCTTCGGGGTCGTCCTGCTCGACCTCGGCCTGCCCGACCAGGACGGCTACGAGGTCTGCGGCAAGATCCGCAAGCGCACCAGCACCCCGGTGATCATGGTGACGGCCCGTTCCGACGTCCGGTCCCGGATCCACGGCCTCAACCTGGGCGCGGACGACTACGTGGTCAAGCCGTACGACACCGGTGAGCTGCTCGCCCGCATCCACGCCGTCGCCCGCCGCCGGGCCCCCGACGAGGCCGCGGCTCCCGGCGACAGCGGGCTGCGCCTCGGGTCCGTGCTCATCGAGCTGCCCACCCGCCAGGTCAGCGTCGACGGCACGGTCGTCCAGCTGACCCGCAAGGAGTTCGATCTGCTCGCGCTGCTGGCCCAACGGCCCGGGGTGGTCTTCCGCCGCGAACAGATCATCAGTGAGGTGTGGCGGACCAGCTGGGAGGGGACCGGCCGCACCCTGGAAGTGCACGTCGCGTCCCTGCGGTCCAAGCTGCGGATGCCCGCCCTGATCGAGACGGTGCGCGGGGTCGGCTACCGGCTGGTCGCCCCGACGCCGTAGCGTGCCCGCGTGCGCACTCGTCTTCTTCCGCTGCTCATCGTCCTGATGGCCGCCGTGCTGCTGGCTCTCGGCGTCCCGCTGGCGGTGAGCCTGGCGGCGGCGCGGCAACAGGAGGTGGTCGTCGACCGCATCGACGACACGGCGCGTTTCGCGGCGCTGGCTCAGTTCGTCACCGAGTCGCCCACCGGTTCCCGGACCAGCGGCGCGACCGACGGCCGTCGGGAGACGTTGCAGCACGAACTCGACCAGTACCACCGGGTGTACGGAATCAAGGCCGGTGTCTTCTACCGGGCCGGGGGCGGGCGGGCGATGGCCAACGCCCCCTACAACTGGGAAGTGCCCTCCGAGGGCGAGGGGCTGGCCGCGTTCGAAGAGGCGCTGCTGGGTCGTCGCCCGCACAATCCGGACCAGGTGTGGCCCTGGCAGCGCGGCCGGCTCGTCGTCGCCTCCCCGGTCATCCACGACGGTGACGTGATCGCCGTCGTCGTGACCGACTCGCCCACGGGACAGATGCGCTCCAAGATCCTGCGCGGCTGGCTGGTCATCGGCGCCGGTGAGTTCGCCGCGATGCTCCTCGCCGTCGGCGCAGCGCTGCAGCTGACCGGCTGGGTCCTCAAACCGGTACGCGTCCTCGACGCCACCACCCACTCCATCGCCTCCGGGCGGCTGAAGTCACGCGTCGCCGTGGCCAGTGGGCCGCCCGAACTCCGGCGGCTGGCACGGTCGTTCAACGAGATGGCCGACAACGTCGAGGACGTGCTGGAGCAGCAGCGCGCCTTTGTCGCCGACGCCTCGCACCAACTGCGCAATCCCCTCGCCGCGTTGCTGCTGCGCATCGACCTCCTCGCCCTCGAACTGCCCGAGGACAACGAGGAGATCGCCTCCGTGCGCACCGAGGGCAAGCGCCTCGCCCACGTCCTCGACGACCTGCTCGACCTGGCCCTCGCCGAGCATGTCGACGCCGATCTGCGGCTCACCGACATCGGCGAGCTGGCCGCCGAGCGGGTGGCCTCCTGGTCGCCGGTCGCCGACGACAAGGGGGTGGCGCTGGTGGGCGACTGCCCCGCCACCACCGCCTGGGCCGACCCGGTCGCCCTGTCCAGCGCCCTGGACGCGGTGATCGACAACGCCCTGAAGTTCACCCCTGCCGGAGAGAGCGTCGAGGTCCGGGTCGCCTCGAACGGGGAGGTCTCCACGGTCGTCGTCACCGACGCCGGGCCCGGCCTCAGCGACGAGGAGCTGGAACGGGTCGGCGACCGCTTCTGGCGCAGCACCGCGCACCAGAACATCAAGGGTTCGGGTCTCGGGCTCTCCATCTCACGGGCTCTGATCGTCGCGGGCGGCGGCGCCATCGCCTACGCCCACCGCGAGCCCCACGGGCTGCAGGTGACGGTGACGGTGCCCCGGACGCGCCCGACGGAGTGAGCGGGGCCCCGAGTGCTTCCCGGCCCTACGGCTTGACCGACCGGTAGTACTCCTTGGCGCCCTTCTGCAGGTACAGCGGGTCCGTGTAGATGGCGGTGCGCAGGTCCACCAGCTGTGCCGCGTGCACGTCCTTGCCGATCCGGTCCCGGTTCTTGATGACCATGCGGGTCAGCCACTCGGTCAGCCGGGGATCCATGTCCTCGCGGGTGATGAGCAGGTTCGCGACCGTGATGGTGGGCACGGTGGAGTTCCGCAGGATGGACGGGTAGGCGTCGGCGGGCATCACGGCGGTCCGGTAGTGGAGGAAGGAGTCGTCCTCGCCGTGCAGCTTCGCCACCAGCTCGCTGCCGATCGGGACGAACCGGTACTCGTACCCCGTGGCCGCCAGGTCGGACAGACCCTTCGTTGGGAGTCCCCCCGACCAGAAGAACGCGTCGATACCGCCGCGGCGGAGCGCGTCGGGGCTGGTGCGGATGGTGTCCGGCCGTGACCGGATGTCCTTGTCGATGTCCAGCCCCTCCGCGGCCAGCACGCGTTCCGCTATCAGCCGTACGCCGGAGCCCTTCGGCCCGACGGCCACGCGTTTGCCCTTCAGGTCCGCGATGGACTGGATCGGGGAGGTGACCGGGACGACCACCTGCACATAGTCGTCGTACAGCCGTGCGAGGCCCCGCAGCTTCCCGCCGCCGGGCCTGCGCTCGTCCAGGTACGTCTGCACGGCGTCGGCCGCGGCGATGGCGAAGTCGGACTCACCGGTGGCGACCCGTTCGACGTTCTCCTGGGAGCCGTCGCTGGATCTCAGGTCGATCGTCAGGCGGGGCATGTCCTGGGCGATCGCGGTCTTCATCTCCTGGCCGTACTGCTGGTAGACGCCGCTGTCGGCACCCGTGCTGAGCGTGATCGTCCCGCTCGGCGGCTCCTCGCGCGGCCACAGCCACCACGCGAGCAGCCCGAGGACCACCAGCGAAGCCACCGAGCCCAGCAGCGCCTGCCGCGTGCCGATGCGTGGGAGTACCTGGACCATGCGCGAGATCCTGCCAGGTCACCCGCCGGGCGGCCAGGACGGGACCCATCCGGTGCGAGGCTGTGACCTCGTGACCTCGTGACCTCGGGGCGCCCGGACCTCCGGACCTCGTGACCTCGGGGCGCCCGGACCTCCGGACCTCCGGACCTCGGGACATGCCGGGTCGATAGGGTCGCCGGATGAGTTCCTCTCCCGCTCACCTGGTCCGCGAGTTCCACCGGGCCTTCGGCCTCGACGCCCGGACCGCCCCCACCGAGGTGTCGCCCGAGCTGGCCGCCCACCGCGGCGAGCTGCTGGCCGAGGAGGCCGCGGAGGTGGCCGAGGTGGCGGTCGACGGCCCGCTCGACCGGCTCGCCCACGAACTGGCGGACGTCGTGTACGTGGCCTACGGCACCGCCCTCGTCCACGGCATCGACCTCGACTCCGTCATCGCCGAGATCCACCGTTCCAACATGACCAAGCTGGGCCCCGACGGCCGCGTCGCCCGCCGGGACGACGGCAAGGTGCTCAAGGGGGACCACTACCGGGCGCCCGACGTGTCGGCGGTGCTGCGCCGACAGGGGTGGACCGGCGGAGCCGCCTGACAGACGAGCGCCCCCGGCCGCTGCCTTAGGCTTACGGAGTGACCAACAGCAGCGACCGGAGTCAGGCAGTGGGCGTCAAGACATACGAAGTACGTACTTATGGATGTCAAATGAACGTCCACGACTCCGAACGCCTGTCCGGACTTCTGGAGGACGCCGGATACGTCCGCGCACCCGAGGACGCCGGCGAGGGCAACGCCGACGTGGTCGTCTTCAACACCTGTGCCGTACGGGAGAACGCCGACAACCGCCTCTACGGCAACCTCGGCCGCCTCGCCCCGATGAAGACGGCCCGCCCCGGCATGCAGATCGCGGTCGGGGGGTGTCTGGCCCAGAAGGACCGGGACACCATCGTCAAGAAGGCGCCCTGGGTGGACGTCGTCTTCGGCACGCACAACATCGGCAAGCTCCCCGTCCTGCTGGAGCGCGCCCGCGTCCAGGACGAGGCACAGGTCGAGATCGCCGAATCCCTGGAGGCATTCCCCTCCACGCTGCCGACCCGCCGCGAGAGCGCCTACGCCGCCTGGGTCTCCATCTCCGTCGGCTGCAACAACACCTGCACGTTCTGCATCGTCCCGGCCCTGCGCGGCAAGGAGAAGGACCGCCGTACCGGCGACATCCTCGCCGAGATCGAGGCCCTGGTCGCCGAGGGCGTCTCCGAGATCACCCTGCTCGGCCAGAACGTGAACGCGTACGGCTCCGACATCGGCGACCGCGAGGCGTTCAGCAAACTGCTGCGTGCCTGCGGAAAGATCGACGGCCTGGAACGGGTCCGGTTCACCTCGCCCCACCCCCGTGACTTCACCGACGACGTGATCGCCGCGATGGCCGAGACGCCGAACGTGATGCCGCAGCTGCACATGCCGCTCCAGTCCGGCTCGGACACGGTCCTCAAGGCCATGCGCCGCTCGTACCGCCAGGAGCGCTACCTCGGGATCATCGAGAAGGTCCGCGCCTCCATCCCGCACGCGGCCATCACCACCGACATCATCGTGGGCTTCCCCGGCGAGACCGAGGAGGACTTCGAGCAGACGATGCACGTGGTCCGTGAGGCCCGCTTCACCCAGGCCTTCACCTTCCAGTACTCCAAGCGTCCCGGCACGCCCGCCGCCACGATGGAGAACCAGATCCCCAAGCAGGTCGTGCAGGCCCGCTACGAGCGCCTCGTCGCCCTCCAGGAGGAGATCTCCTGGGACGAGAACAAGACGCAGGTCGGCCGCACCCTGGAACTGATGGTCGCCGAGGGCGAGGGCCGCAAGGACGGCGCCACCCACCGCCTCTCCGGCCGCGCCGCCGACAACCGCCTGGTCCACTTCACCAAGCCGGACCAGCAGGTCCGCCCCGGTGACGTCGTGACCGTGGAGATCACGTACGCCGCCCCGCACCACCTGCTCGCCGAGGGCGCCGTCCTCGACGTGCGCCGCACGCGGGCGGGCGACGCCTGGGAGAAGCGGAACTCCGCGCCCGCGCAGACGCCGGCGGGTGTGATGCTGGGGCTGCCGAAGATCGGGGTTCCGGAGCCCCTGCCGGTGGCGGCCACGGGTGGGTGCGGCAGCCACTGAGCGGCCTCAGGTCCGAGGCTCCGTAGCCGATCCGTAGGCGTCGGGTTCCGCCGCACCCCGCGCCCCGGGCGGCGCGGCTGTCCCCGTACCGTCGGGGCGGCACGGCTGCCCCCACGCCGGTCGCGGAAGTTACCCTGCGGATCATGCTTGTAGCCGCTGCCGTGTGCCCCTGCCCCCCGCTGCTCGTGCCGGACGTCGCCGCGGGAGCCGCTCCCGAGCTGGACCCCGCGCGGGACGCCTGTGCGGACGCGCTCGGGGTGCTCGCCGCCGCTCGGCCCGACCGGCTGGTCGTCGTGGGCCCCGGCGGGCGGGACGCGTCGTACCCGGAAGGGGCGCGCGGCTCCTTCCGGGGGTTCGGCGTGGATCTGGACGTCCGGCTGGGACGCGGGGCGGCGGACTCGCCCGCCGAGTTGCCCGCCTCCCTCGCCGTGGCCGCCTGGCTGCTCCACCGCACCGGCTGGGCCGAGGCTCCCGTGGAAGGGCTCGGCGTGGCGGAACCGCTCCCGGTCGAGCGGTGTGTCCGGGCCGGCCGGGACATCGCCGGGACGGCCGGGCGAGTGGCCCTGCTGGTGATGGGCGACGGCAGCGCGTGCCGGACGCTGAAGGCTCCGGGATACCTGGACGACCGTGCGGCCGGCTTCGACGCGGAGATCGCCCGTGCGCTCGGCGCCGCCGACATCGCGGCCCTCCGGGCGCTGGACGCCGGTCTCGCGCGCGAGCTGAGGGTCTCCGGCCGCGCCCCCTGGCAGATCCTGGCCGGCGCCGCAGAGAACGCGGATCTGGGCGGCAGCCTGCTGTACGACGACGCGCCGTACGGGGTGGGCTACCTGGTTGCCGCCTGGTCGTAGGCCGGACACGGCGGACGGCCGGGAGCACGAGGCGCTCCGCGGCCGTCCGACGATGGGAAGGTGCTCAGGAAGCCGGTGGCGGTGGTGTGGCGCCGCCGCCCGGAGGCGGGGGCGTGCGGCCGGTGCCCGAGGGCGGGGGAGTGGGGCCACCGCTCGCGGACGGGGTGGTGTGCCCCCCGCCCGTCGGCGAGGACGTCCGGTCGCCGTGCTCATGGTGCGCGAGTCGCTCCATGGCGTGCTTCGCCTTGCCCGTGCCCGACTGGATCCGGCCGCTGTACTTGCCCTTGGTCTTCTTGTCGACGGTGTGCGCGGCCTTGTCGAGACCGTGATGGATCTTGTCCTCGTGCTTCTGTGCGAGGTGCGAGACCTTGTCCTTGGCCGGGGACAGTTTGGATTTCAAATTATCCAGCAGACCCATGGTTCACCTTTCCGCGCGGGGCAGTCATTTGCGGGCGCCCTCGCCGGCCTCGTTGTCGGCCGCCTGGTCGGCGGTCTGCTGCTTGGGGATCTCCACGTCGTCCGCCGCCTCGACGGTCTCCGCCTCCTGCTCGACGGACTCGTCCGCGGTCGCGGCCTCCGGTTCGGGCTGGACGGCCTCGGTGGATCCCTTCGCCTCGTCCGACTTCTCCGCCTCGGTCTCGGTGCTCGGCGCGGATGCCGTCACGACGGCCTCGTCCGCGCCCTTCGCCTTGCGCCGGAACAGTGAGAAAACGCCCATCTCAACCTCAATGCTAATCATGCGGGCCAATTCCCGCGCTCTCCCGGAGCGTCCCATCGCGTCATCCGGGCCGCCGGAGCTCGCCTCCGGCGCTTCGAACTCGCAACACGCAACGACCCCGGCTGCCTCGCGTCACGTAGCTCGTTCGAGAAGTGGGGCCGACATTTGCGAGACTGGGGCGGTGAGTAGCGCAGTTCCCCCTTCGCGGGTCATCGCCGTCGTCGGACCGACCGCGGCCGGAAAGTCCGATCTGGGCGTCTTCCTCGCCCAGCGCCTCGGCGGCGAGGTCGTCAACGCCGATTCCATGCAGCTCTACCGGGGGATGGACATCGGCACCGCCAAGCTGACCCCGCAGGAGCGCGACGGAGTACCGCACCACCTCCTGGACATCTGGGACGTCACGGCCGCCGCCAGCGTCGCCGAGTACCAGCGCCTCGCCCGCGCCCGCATCGACGCCCTGCTCGCCGAGGGCCGCTGGCCGATCCTCGTGGGCGGCTCCGGGCTGTACGTCAGGGGGGCCGTCGACCATCTGGAGTTCCCCGGCACCGACCCCGAGGTCCGGGCCCGTCTGGAGGAGGAGCTGGCCCTGCGCGGGTCCGGCGCGCTGCACGCCCGGTTGGCCGCCGCCGACCCCGAGGCCGCCCAGGCGATCCTGCCGAGCAACGGCCGCCGGATCGTGCGCGCCCTCGAAGTGATCGAGATCACCGGAAAGCCGTTCACGGCGAATCTCCCGGGCCATGACTCGGTCTACGACACCGTCCAGATCGGTGTCGACGTGGCGCGTCCCGAACTCGACGAGCGCATCGCCCGCCGTGTCGACCGCATGTGGGACGCCGGTCTGGTCGAGGAAGTGCGCGCTCTGGAGGCGCGGGGGTTGCGTGAGGGGCGCACCGCGTCGCGTGCGCTCGGCTACCAGCAGGTCCTCGCGGCGCTGGCCGGGCAGTGCACCATGGACGAGGCGCGAGCCGAGACCGTGCGTGCCACCAAGCGCTTCGCGCGCCGCCAGGATTCATGGTTCAGACGCGACCCGCGGGTGCATTGGCTCAAGGGGGGCCTCGCCGACCTGACGGAACTCCCGCAGCTCGCACTGGCGTTGATCGAACGACCGGTCACAGCCTGATCACGTCATGGCATCGGGTCGCCCCGGCGGTCATCCCGGCCTCCGGGGGCGTGCCATCATCGAGCTTCGATCGACCAAGTGGAGTCCGAGTTGGGAGGGCGCGTGGCGATGGAGGCCGGCCCTCGCGACACCGCACAAGGCGCGGAGCACGACGCCGCGGAGGACGCGGATCAGCTGGTTACCGAGGGGTACGCACTGGATCCCGACGACGACCCGCTGAGCCCCGACGGTCCCGACGACCAGACTCCCGGTGGTGTGAGCGACGACGGACCGGAACCGGACGAGATGACCGGGCCGGAGGTCGAGGTCGAGCTGCGCCCCCAGCGCAGGCTCCGGCTCTGGCAGCTCGCGCCCATCGTGGGTCTCGCCGCGGTCGGCTCCCTGATGTTCGCCTTCCCGCTCGCCTTCGAGTTCGGTGACGGCGGCGCCGTCGTCGCCATGCTCGGGCTGCTGATCTGCGCCACCGCGGCCGGCTGGGGCATGATGGCCGCCCGCCGCGTCGGTTACACGTGGCCCGGACTGCCCGCACGCGGCTCAGGCCGCCGCCCGGACTGGCGGATGGCCCTGCTCTACATCCTGATCGTGGCCGCCGTCGTGGTTTTGGCCGTGTGGCGGGTGGCGCGGCTCCGCTAGCGGGTGCGCGAAAGTCCCGTGCGCCGCCCGCCGACGGACGCGCCGCCGGGTGGAACACCGCTCCGTCGCGCGAGCACCGGCCGCCCGGGCTCTGCCCCGGCCCCCTCGTGCTCTTGCGTCGCTCATGACACCACAGGGCTCCCGTACGATCGAGGAATGAGCACGCGGATCGCCTTCCTCAAGGGGCACGGGACCGAGAACGACTTCGTGATCGTCCCGGATCCCGAGAACGCCATCGACCTCTCCCCGGCCGCCGTCGCGGCCCTCTGCGACCGCCGCGCGGGCATCGGGGGCGACGGCGTCCTGCACGTCGTACGGTCCGCCGCGCACCCCGAGGCCAAGAACCTGGCGGCCGACGCCGAGTGGTTCATGGACTACCGCAACGGCGACGGGTCCATCGCCGAGATGTGCGGGAACGGCGTCCGCGTCTTCGCCCGCTACCTCCTGCACGCCGGTCATGTCACCGAGGGCGACCTCACCGTCGCCACGCGCGGGGGCGTGAAGAAGGTGCACATCGACAAGGACGGTGACGTCACGGTCGGCATGGGCGGCGCGCGCCTCCCGGAGGGCGACGTCACGGTGAGCGTCGGCGAGCACAGCTGGCCCGCGCGCAACGTGAACATGGGCAACCCGCACGCGGTCGCCTTCGTGGACGACCTCGCGCAGGCGGGCGACCTGCTCTCCCCGCCGCCCTTCAGCCCCGCCTCGGCCTACCCCGACGGCGTCAACGTCGAGTTCGTCGTCGACCGGGGCCCCCGGCACGTGGCGATGCGCGTCCACGAGCGCGGGTCCGGCGAGACGCGCTCCTGCGGCACCGGTGCGTGTGCCGTCGCCGTGGCCGCCGCCCGCAGGGACGGGGCGGACCCCGCCGTCACCGGCGCCCCGGCGACCTACACCGTCGAGGTGCCCGGTGGCACGCTGGTGATCACCGAACGACCCGACGGCGAGATCGAGATGACCGGGCCCGCGGTGATCGTCGCCGAGGGCGAGATCGATGCCAAGTGGCTGGAAACAGTGGGGCGTTGAGGTGTGGTAAGGCTTGACTTGGCAGTGTCCGGAGGGCGGACGTCGTCAACATCCAAGCCCACCGTGCGTCCGGAGGTGCGAATCCATGGTGCACTCCGGGTGAGGTGGCCCGAAACCGCAAACCGTCGAGTCTTCCCTCTAATGGGTGATCCGTTTCACGCTCGGCGAGAGGCGGTCGGACGGGCGTGATGGGCTCGGTAGCATCAAGCACCGGCACGGACGGGGGAACGACACGATCCCCTGAGCCGCCGCACGCCATGGGGCACCCGTCCGCCGGTCCACGCAGCCGGAGGTGCCCATGAGCGCGGAGGCCACGAACCCCGCCGTATCGCCCGCCCCTGCGCCGCCACCAGCGCACCGCAGGAAGGGCCGACCTCGTATCGACCTGCGCCGTCTGGGCCGCGCCGCACTCCTGGGCCCGACGACACGCGACCGGTTGCCCGACGCGATCGGCCACGTCGCCGACGCGCACCGCGCCCACCACCCCGACGCCGACCTCGAACCGCTGCGCCGGGCGTACGTCCTCGCCGAGTCGTCGCACCGCGGCCAGATGCGCAAGAGCGGTGAGCCGTACATCACCCACCCCCTCGCGGTGACCCTGATCCTCGCCGAACTGGGCGCGGAGACCACGACCTTGACGGCCTCTCTGCTCCACGACACCGTCGAGGACACGGATGTGACCCTCGATCAGGTGCGCGAGGAGTTCGGCGAGGAGGTGCGGTACATCGTCGACGGCGTCACCAAGCTGGAGAAGGTGGACTACGGAGCCGCCGCCGAGCCCGAGACCTTCCGCAAGATGCTCGTCGCCACCGGCAACGACGTCCGGGTGATGTCGATCAAACTCGCCGACCGGCTGCACAACATGCGCACCCTCGGCGTGATGCGCCCCGAGAAGCAGGAACGCATCGCCAAGGTCACCAAGGACGTCCTGATCCCGCTCGCCGAACGGCTCGGCGTCCAGGCGCTCAAGACCGAGCTGGAGGACCTCGTCTTCGCGATCCTCCACCCCGAGGAGTACGCGCACACCCGCGAACTCATCACGGAGAACGCGGCGCGCGAGAGCGACCCGCTCGCGGAGATCTCCGACGAGGTGCGCGGGGTCCTGCGCGAGGCCGGCATCCAGGCCGAAGTACTCATAAGGCCGCGGCACTTCGTCTCACTGCACCGGGTCTCGCGAAAGCGCGGACAACTGCGCGGCTCCGACTTCGGCCGGCTCCTGGTCCTCGTCAACGAGGACGCCGACTGCTACGCGGTCCTCGGCGAACTGCACACCTGTCTGACGCCCGTGGTCTCGGAGTTCAAGGACTTCATCGCCGTACCGAAGTTCAACCTCTACCAGTCGCTGCACACCGCCGTCGCCCGCGCCGACGGCCAGGTCGCCGAAGTCCTCATCCGCACCCACCAGATGCACAAGGTCGCCGAGGCCGGCGTCATCGCGCTGGGCAATCCCTACGCCGCCCCCGCGGAGGAGCAGACCGACGGCGAGGGCGAGCGCATCGACCCCACCCGCCCCGGCTGGCTCTCCCGGCTCCTCGACTGGCAGGAGGCGGCACCGGACGCGGACATGTTCTGGTCCACCCTGCGCGAGGACCTCGCCCAGGACCGCGAGATCACCGTCTTCCGGCCCGACGGGGGCACGTTGGGGCTCCCCGAGGGCGCCAGTTGCGTGGACGCGGCGTACGCGCAGTACGGCGAGGACGCGCACGCCTGCATCGGCGCCCGCGTCAACGGCCGCCTGGTGCGACTGAGCACGGTCCTGAAGGACGGCGACACCGTCCAGCTCCTCATGGGCCAGGACCCGGCCTCCGAGCCCTCCAGGGAGTGGCTGGAGCACGCCCACACGCCCGGCGCGCGCATCGCCATCCAGCGCTGGCTCGCCACCCATCCCGCCCCCGCCACCGAGGAGGGGCACGAGGAGCGCGACGACGCGCGCAAGGACGGGACACCGGCCCTGCGCCCCGCCATCGACGAGCCCGCCGCCACCTCCGACACCGTCGGTGCCGTGATCGTCGTCGACAGGCCCGGGGCGACGGCACGTCTCGCCGGCTGCTGTACGCCCGTACCGCCCGACGAGGTCACCGGCTTCGCCGTCCGTGGGGGAGTGGTGACCGTGCACCGCGTCGCCTGCCCCGCCGTCACGCGCATGAAGAACCTCGGGCGCCCGGAGATCGAGGTGCGCTGGGGCGACACCACCGAGTTCCGGGTCACCCTCGTCGCCGAGTCCTTCCAGCGGCCCCACCTGCTCGCCGACCTCACCGAGGCCATCGCCCTGGAGGGCGTCGCCATCGTCTCCGCCACCGTCGAGCCGCCGACCCAGCAGCGCGTCCGCCACACCTACACGCTCCAACTCCCCGACGCCGCCCACCTGCCCGACCTGATGCGGGCCATGCGGAACGTACCCGGCGTGTACGACGTGGGCCGGGCCCAGCACCAGGCGGCGGCCGGCCAGTGACCACCGCGCGGGCGGGTTCTGACCCCCGAGAGTGAAGGCGGCCCGGCCGACGGCCTGCCGCTCGTTCGGGTGGGACCGCTGCGCGTCGGCCGCGCACGGTGCGTGCGCGCTGGTAGCGGTGGTCCATGCCGCTCATCCCACGCTCCAGGAGCCGCCGCGTCCAGGCCGCGCTGCTCGCCTCCGCCGTCTCCGTCTGCCTGATCGCCGCGAGCGCCCCCTCGCCCGCCGTGCCCCTCGGCGTCGGCGACCGCCTCTTCCCGCACCTCGGCAACCCCGGATACGACGTGCGGTCGTACGACCTCTCCTTCAGCTACCGCGGCAGCAACCGCGAGCCGCTCACGGCCGTCACCACGATCGACGCCCGGACGACCTCCCGTCTTGAGCGGGTCAACCTCGACTTCTCGCACGGCAAGGTCGGCTCCGTCGAGGTCGACGGGGAACCCGCTGCCTTCACCAGCGCGGGCGAGGATCTGGTGATCACACCCACGGAGCCGCTCCCCGAGGGCAGCCGCACCCGCATCACCGTGCGGCACACCAGCGACCCCGTGTACACGGGGAGCGAGGAGGGCGGCTGGCTGCGGACCGCCGACGGGCTCGCGATGGCCAACCAGGCCGACGCGGCACATGTGGTGTTCCCGTGCAACGACCACCCCTCCGACAAGGCCATGTTCACCGTCCGCGTCACCGTGCCCGACGGCTACACGGCCGTCTCCAACGGTCTGGCCACCGGCACGGACCGCGCCGCCGGAACCACCACCTGGACCTACCGCACCCAGCACCCCATGGCCACCGAACTGGCCCAGGTCTCCATCGGCCGCTCCGCGGTCCTGCGCCGGACCGGACCGCACGGCCTGCCCGTGCGCGACGTCGTCCCCGCGAAGGACCGCGAGAAGCTCGAACCGTGGCTCGGCAAGACCCCCGCCCAGATCGAGTGGATGGAGGACAGGGTCGGCCCGTACCCCTTCGAGACGTACGGCGTGCTGATCGCCGAGGCGCAGACCGGGTTCGAGCTGGAGACACAGACCCTCTCCCTCTTCGAGCGCGAGCTGTTCGTCCGGCCCGAGTACCCGAAGTGGTACGTCGAGTCGATCATGGTGCACGAGCTGGCCCACCAGTGGTTCGGCAACAGCGTCAGCCCCCGCACCTGGTCCGACCTGTGGCTCAACGAGGGACACGCCACCTGGTACGAGGCCCTGTACGCCGAGGAGGTCGCGGGCCGGACGCTGGAGGCGAGGATGAAGGCCGCGTACGGCGCCTCCGACCGCTGGCGGACCGCCGGGGGCCCGCCCGCCGCACCCAAGGAGGCCAAGGACGGCCAGAAGATCGGCATCTTCCGGGCCAACGTCTACGACGGGGCCGCGCTCTTCCTCTACGCCCTGCGCCAG
The DNA here is from genome assembly GCF_000383595.1 of Streptomyces bottropensis ATCC 25435. Lineage (NCBI taxonomy): Bacteria > Bacillati > Actinomycetota > Actinomycetes > Kitasatosporales > Streptomycetaceae > Streptomyces > Streptomyces bottropensis. The sequence goes on from NZ_KB911581.1 coordinate 2,188,168, forward strand.
GAGATCGGCGCCCCCGCCTTCGACCGGCTGCAGCGGGCCTGGGTCACCGTCCACCGGGACGGTGTCGCCTCGACCGCCGACTTCCGGGACCTCGCCTCCGTGATCGCCGGACGCGACCTGGACGCGTTCTTCCACGCCTGGCTGTACGAGGTGCGGACGCCGCCGATGCCGGGCCACCCCGACTGGAAGTCGACCCCGGCGTCGGCGGCGCCGGCGAAGCGGTAGCCGGGTTCCGCCGGGGTGTGGCCCCGCTGCGGACGGGAATAACCTGGGTGACGAGACGGGGCGTACCGTGCGACCATCTTCGGGTCGGCGACGGGGGAATCTCCCGGAAGCCCCGGGCGTTGTCACCCTTGACAGGTCGCGATCCGTTTTCGTGATCCTCGCCCTTCGGTATCCCTATCGACGTAAGGACCCAATGACCTCCTCTTCTTCCCCTTCCCAGGCCGCACAGAGCGCCTTCGCGCAGAACAACCCCGAGAATCTTCGGGCCGATGCCCTGATGGAAGAGGACGTCGCCTGGAGCTTCGAGATCGACGGAGAACGGGACGGCGACCAGTTCGACCGCTCCGACCGCGCGGCTCTGCGCCGTGTCGCGGGCCTCTCCACCGAGCTCGAGGACGTCACCGAGGTCGAGTACCGACAGCTCCGTCTGGAGCGCGTCGTACTCGTCGGTGTCTGGACCACGGGAACCGTGCGGGACGCGGAGAACTCGCTGGCCGAGCTGGCCGCCCTCGCGGAGACCGCGGGCGCGCTCGTGCTCGACGGCGTGATCCAGCGCCGCGACAAGCCGGACGCGGCCACCTACATCGGCTCCGGCAAGGCCAACGAGCTGCGGGACGTCGTCCTCGACTCGGGCGCGGACACCGTCATCTGCGACGGTGAACTGAGCCCCGGCCAGCTCATCCATCTCGAAGACGTCGTCAAGGTCAAGGTCATCGACCGTACGGCCCTGATCCTCGACATCTTCGCCCAGCACGCCAAGTCCCGTGAGGGCAAGGCGCAGGTCGCGCTCGCGCAGATGCAGTACATGCTGCCGAGGCTCCGCGGCTGGGGTCAGTCACTGTCCCGTCAGATGGGCGGTGGCAAGGGCGGTGGCCTCGCCACCCGTGGTCCCGGTGAGACCAAGATCGAGACGGACCGGCGACGGATCCGCGAGAAGATGGCGAAGATGCGCCGGGAGATCGCGGAGATGAAGACCGGCCGCGAGATCAAGCGTCAGGAGCGCCGCCGCAACAAGGTGCCCTCGGTCGCCATCGCCGGCTACACCAACGCAGGCAAGTCCTCCCTGCTCAACCGCCTCACGGGCGCGGGTGTGCTGGTGGAGAACTCCCTGTTCGCGACCCTCGACCCGACCGTGCGCCGGGCCGAGACCCCGAGCGGGCGGCTGTACACGCTGGCGGACACCGTCGGCTTCGTACGCCACCTGCCGCACCACCTCGTCGAGGCGTTCCGCTCCACGATGGAGGAGGTCGGTGACGCCGACCTGATCCTGCACGTGGTCGACGGCTCGCACCCCGCGCCGGAGGAGCAGCTGGCCGCCGTGCGCGAGGTCATCCGTGACGTGGGCGCGACCAAGGTCCCCGAGATCGTGGTGATCAACAAGGCGGACGCGGCCGACCCGCTGACGCTGCAGCGGCTGCTGCGGGTCGAGAAGCGCTCCATCGCGGTCTCGGCCCGTTCCGGCCAGGGCATCGCGGAGCTCCTCGCCCTGATCGACCACGAGCTGCCGCGTCCCTCGGTCGAGATCGAGGCGCTCGTGCCGTACACCCACGGCAAGCTCGTCGCCCGCACCCACACCGAGGGCGAGGTGATCTCCGAGGAGCACACCCCGGAGGGCACCCTGCTCAAGGCCCGGGTGCACGAGGAGCTGGCGGCCGACCTGGCGCCGTACGTCCCGGCGGCGACGCTTTGATGGCCTGAGGCCCATCGTTCGCCTGCGGGCGAACGTTCGCCTGTGGTGTTCGAGTGCGGGGCCGTCGCTTTTGGGCCCCGCAGGCCTGGTCTTTCAGGGGCGCGGGGAACCGCGCGAGAAGATCCACCGGACCCGCACCCGCAAACGCGACCCGAAGGCCCGTCCCCCTCCGCCGAGGGGGACGGGCCTTCAGCATGCGAGCGTGACGCTGCCGTCAGCGCCTGCCCGGAGTCAATGCGCGAACTTGTCGCTCACGGCCTGGTACACACCCTCGGCCTCCTTGCCCAGCCGCGGCCCCGCCAGCCAGCCGGCGCTCGCCGGACCGATGGAGGTGTTGGACACCAGCGCGGGCTGCCCGTCCGAACCGGTCGCCACCCAGCCGCCGCCGGACGAACCGCCGGTCATGGAGCAGCCGATGCGGTACATCGTCGGGTCGGCCTCGACGAGCGAGAACCGGCCGGGCCTGTCCTGGCACTGGTACATCGTCTCGCCGTCGTACGGAGCCCCGGCCGGGTACCCCGTCGCCGTGATGCTCTTCACCTGCGGCACGGCAGGCGCGTCGAAGTCCACCGGCAGGGCCGAACCGACCGTCTCCTCCAGCGACTTGCCCCCGCTTCCCTCCTCCGGCGTCACATGGATCACCGCGAAGTCGTACGGCGCACCGTCACCGCCCGTCTGACCGCCCTGCTCGATCCACTGGTCCGAGGTCTGCGCCCAGTCACCCCACCAGACGCCGTACGGAGCGACCTCCTCCTTGGTGGCGGTCTGCCGCTCCGACGCCGACCTGCCACTGTCGTTGTACGAGGGCACGAAGGCGATGTTGCGGTACCAGCCGCCCGCCTTGCCGGCGTGCACGCAGTGGCCGGCCGTCCACACCATGTTGGACTTGCCCGGGTTGGCCGGATCCTGGACCACGGTCGCCGAGCAGACCATGGTGCCTTCGGGCGCGTCGAAGAACACCTTGCCCGCCTCGGGGACGTTCGCGTGGTACTTCGCCGACACCGCCGTGGCATCGACGGGCCGCGGCGTCGGGTCGGTCACGCCCTGGTCACCGGTGAGGTCGCTCTCGTCGACCTCCTTGTCCGGCTCCTCGGCGTCCCGCATCCGATCCGGGTCCCACAGGTCCTCGATGATCGGGTTGACGTAGTCCTCGGCCTCGCGCAGCCAGTCGTCCTTGTTCCAGTTCTTCCAGGCACCGCCCCGCCACTTGTCGAGATCGATCCCGTGTTCCTTGAGCTTGTCCTTGATGTCGTCCGGAATCCGGATCTTGCCGTCGCCCGCGCTGCCGCTGTCCTGCGCGGACGCCGACGCGTCGGCGTTGGCCGTGGTGTCACCCGAACCGCACGCGGTGGCGGTCAACGACAGAACCGTGGCAAGGCCGACCGCGGCCACGACGGGGGAGGTTCTGCGGCGCGTGCCCCTCCCGCGACGAGCGGTGAAGAGCGGTCGTATGGGTCGCATGGTCTGAACTCCCCCTGGGCGTGTGAGAACTCTGTGCTGCCGAAGCGGGTCGCGCACGGTCATCCGCGCGCCACCGCCTCCTTGTACGTGAGCGACACGGCATCGCGCGGCTCCGTACCTCGGTTTCTTCGTACGTAGTCGTCCTACGAGGACGTCCCACGCGGTCGTCCTACGTGATCGCCGCACTCGGTAGCCGTACGCGCGACTTGCCACGCATCACGCCGAGCCGCGTCCTGCGGAACGGCACCACACACTATGCGGTCGTTGTGGGGGACATCCGATGGAACGGCAACGGTTCCGTCACGGCAAGGATCTTCGTCCCACCCGCTTCCCCGCGCGAGTCCCGTCGTTGGTAGGTGCGGGGGACCCGCCGGTGCTCGGTGCCCCCTGCCAACTCGCCTTCGGACAGCGGGAGGAAGTGCAGTCGTGGCGGTGACCGAGTCTGCGGTGGCGCCGGTGGGACGTGAGCCCGAACGGGCGCGTTCGGGACACGAGGACGAACGGGCGCGCACACGACGGGAACACGACGGCGCGCGCTCGACGCACGAGGGGATCCTGCGGCGGCAGGCCGCCCGTGAGTCGGCGGCGCGCACCTACGCACGCGCCCTGCCCATCGTGCCCGTGCGCGCACGCGGGCTGACCATCGAGGGCGCCGACGGCCGCCGCTACCTCGACTGCCTGTCCGGCGCGGGCACCCTCGCCCTCGGCCACAACCACCCGGTCGTCCTCGAAGCCATCCGGAAGGTGCTCGACTCGGGCGCCCCGCTGCACGTCCTCGACCTGGCCACTCCGGTCAAGGACGCCTTCACCACCGAGCTGTTCCGCACCCTTCCCCCGGGGCTCGCGGACCGCGCACGCGTCCAGTTCTGCGGACCCGCCGGCACGGACGCGGTCGAGGCGGCCTTCACCCTGGTCCGGGCGGCGACCGGACGCACGGGGATGCTCGCCTTCGCCGGTGCCCACCACGGCGTGACCGCCGAGGCACTGGAAGTGCCCGGAGGCGTCCACGACGCACCCGTGACACGTCTGCCCTACCCCCAGGACTACCGCTGTCCCTTCGGTGTCGGTGGTGAACGCGGTGCCGAACTCGCCGGCCGCTGGACCGAGTCGGTCCTCGACGACGTCACGTCCGGCGTACCGCGGCCCGCGGGCATGATCCTCGAACCGGTGCAGGGTGAGGGCGGTGTCAACCCGGCGCCGGACCATTGGCTTCGTCGTATGCGTGAGATCACCGCCGCGCGCTCGATCCCGCTGATCGCCGACGAGATCCACACCGGTGTGGGCCGCACCGGCCGGTTCTGGGCCGTCGAGCACAGCGGCGTCGTCCCCGATGTGATGGTCCTGTCCAAGGCCATCGGTGGCAGCCTCCCGCTGGCCGTCGTGGTCTACCGCGACGACCTCGACGTCTGGCGACCGGGCGCCCACACGGACGCCTTCCGCGGCAACCAGCTGGCCATGGCCGCCGGCACCGCTACCCTCGCCCACGTCCGGGAGAACGGCCTCGCCGCACGTGCCGAATCCCTGGGCGCCGGCATGCTCAGCCAACTCCGTGGCTTCGCAGAGCACTTCGCCTGCGTAGGCGACGTACGAGGACGTGGGCTGATGCTCGGCATCGAGATGGTCACCCCGGGAGCGCCCTCCCCCTCCGGCGACCCGGGCCCGCCCCCGCCCGCCCCCAGCCTCGCCTCCGCGGTCCAGCGCGAGTGCCTTCGCCGTGGCCTGATCGTCGAACTCGGCGGCCGCCATGCCGGCGTCGTCCGCCTCCTCCCGCCTCTCACGATCACCGACGAACAGGCGAACGCCGTACTCGACCGCCTGACCGACGCGATCGCCTCGGTAGCGGCCGCCGCCGGGGGCCGCGTCCCCGTGAGCCCGAAGCCCGAGCGAGCCGGAGGCCCCGGAGACCCGCCCGGCGGCTGAGCACCGAGCCCACGCGCCCCTCCGTCCGATACGGCCCCCACTTCGCCCGCGAACCAGCCACGCACCCCAGGCACCGGCCCACCCGGCCACCACCCCGCGACTCCGCCGAACGAGCCCCCGAAACACCATCGCCTCGCCTCCCTCCACACCCCCGTCGCCCGCACCACTTTCCACCTCCGCACAAGCACCCGGCCCCGCTCGACCGCACCCGCCCGCGACTGCCCTTCCGCACGAGCAACCCCAGGAACCGCCTTGAAGCCGCCGCCCGCCCCCGAGGCCCGCACCCACGACACGAACAACCGCACTCCCCTCACCCCTGGCCAGCCCGGCGACGAACAGTCGCCCGCCCATGTGGAAACGAGGTTCGACCAGGCCGGACCGGGGTTCGGGCAGGTTGAGCCGAAGTCCGACCTCGCCGCCCTGGGCTCCGGCCAGACCACCGTGGGCTTCGGCCAGACCACCGTGGGCTTCGGCACGGCCGCTTCGGCGCACGGCCAGGCTCACCGGGGGGCCGCTCCGCCGGTCGGGCAGCGGCTCGGGCAGCCTGAACCGGGATCCGGTCACGCCGAGCCTCTGCCCGGCCAGGCCGGGCCGACGCCCTGCCGCACCGAGCCGGAACCCTGGCGGGACGAGCCCCTTCCGTACCCCGTGACTCCGGTCCCTCACCAAGCGGCGCCCACTCGCACACCGGTCCCACCACGTGATGAGTGGCTTCAGCCGGCGCCCGGCGAGACCGACGAAGCCCGCCCCACCGAGCCGCCCGACAGCCCCCTCACCGACCCTCTGCTCCACCCCGACCCGCACACCGCGGCCCAAGCCGCAGCGATCGAGAATCTCCTGCGCTGCTGGGTACGCGAGCACAACCTGACCTCCCCCCACGACGGCACCCTCCGCATCCCCCTCCCCACAAGCGCCACGACGCTCCTCGCCCCCGTGCACTACTGGTCCCTCAGCGGCTGGCACCGCTTCGGTCCGCCACGCCTCGCCGGCACCCCCGAGAGCGCACCCCCTCTCGACGCGGCGAAAGTGGCGGCCCTGTTGGCCGGTGAAGCGACTGCCCGAGGCCCGCTCAGGACCAACACGTACGAGCCCCGACCCACAGCAGCGCACGCCCCCACCACACCCCCACGCCCCCCGAGCGGCCCGGCGAGCACCGGTCCGCTCACCCGGCTCGACCATCCACACCGGCCCTCCCACGGGTCCGTCTCCGTCGACCGGCCCGGCCCCCTCGACCAGCCCGGCCGATCCGGACAGCGCGACCGGCTCGATCAGCTCGACCCACTCGATCTCATCGGACGGGTCGCCGACTCCACCCGACGCGTCGCCATGTTCATCGCCGAGCGCCGGGTCGGGCCCGCCGACGGTCCGGGCCGATTCCTCGCTGCCGAGCAGGCTCTCGTCCTCGGCCACCCCCTGCATCCGACGCCGAAAAGCCGGGAGGGCCTCTCGGAGCTCGAAGCGCGGCTCTACTCACCGGAGTTGCGTGGCTCCTTTCCCCTGCACTGGCTGGCGATCGCTCCCTCCGTCATGTCGGCCGACTCGGCATGGACCGAGCGCGGTCGTGCTGTCCGCGTCGAACAGCTGACCGCCCGGCTGGCAGGCCCGGAGCTGCCGCTGCCGGAAGGCCACGGCGCCCTGCCCGTGCACCCCTGGCAACTTCGCGAGATCCGCCGCCGTCCGGCCGTCGCCGCTCTGTTCGACGCCGGCCTGCTCAGGGACCTGGGGCCGCACGGCGACCCATGGCACCCCACTTCCTCCGTTCGCACCGTTCACCGCCATCACGCCCCCGCGATGCTGAAGCTCTCGCTGGGCCTGCGCATCACCAACTCCTGTCGCGAGAACCTCCGCAAGGAACTCCACCGCGGTGTCGAGGTCCACCGCCTGCTCCGCACCGGCCTGACCGCGCAGTGGCAGGCGGCCCACCCCCGGTTCGACATCGTCCGTGACCCGGCGTGGCTGGGCGTCACCGCACCGGACGGCGGCCCTCTGCCCGGCCTGGACGTGTTGGTCCGACACAACCCGTTCGGCCCGGTGGACGACGTGGCCTGTGTCGCGGGGCTCGTCTCACCGAGGCCGTATGCCCATGCCGAGTCGCGAGCCGCCCACCGCGCGGACCGTCGCAGTACGCAAGGCGAGGGCGCCGAGGGGCATCAGCCGCAGTACCCCGTCAGCACCCTCCGGCAGGGCCCCGACGCCGCTTCGGAAACGCACCTCATGGTCGGGTCCCGACTCGCCGATGTCGTGACCCGCCTCGCCGGGCGCACCGGTCGGCCCCGAGGAGCCGTCGCCGTCGAGTGGTTCCTGCGCTATCTGGAACAGGTCGTGCGCCCCGTGCTGTGGCTGGACGGCGAGGCAGGGATCGCCCTCGAAGCCCACCAGCAGAACACGCTCGTCCTGCTGGACCCGGACGGCTGGCCCGTCGGTGGCCGGTACCGCGACAACCAGGGTTACTACTTCCGCGAGTCCCGCCGCGCGGATCTCGCAGCCCGACTGCCCGGCATCGGCGAGCGCAGCGACACCTTCGTCTCCGACGAGGTCGCCGACGAACGGTTCGCCTACTACCTCGGCATCAACAACGTGCTCGGCCTGATCGGTGCGTTCGGCTCGCAGCGCCTCGGGGACGAGCGACTGCTGCTGGCCGCCTTCCGCCGCTTCCTCTCGCATGCGGCCACCGGCCCCGCCCGAATGAACACCACCCTGCCGGCCCAGCTGCTCGACTCACCTGTTCTGCGTTGCAAAGCCAACCTCCTGACCCGCCTGCATGGCCTCGACGAACTCGTCGGCCCCGTCGACAGCCAGTCCGTCTACGTCACCATCACCAACCCCCTCCATCGCTGACCGGGGCGTTCGCTGCTGTGCGGCCCCGCTCGGCTTGGTCATCCCGACTCCCTCCAGCCCCGAGGAACATGACCCACCCGATCTCCTGAGAGGAACGTCGCCGTGGCTCCCACCGACGCGAGCACCGACGCGAGCACCGACACCGGCCCAGCCTCGACCCCGACGTGCCATGAGGACACGCTCGAACTGCGCCTGCCCGACGACTTCCTCGCCCTGCTGTCCGAGGACGGCGGCGCGTGCGGCGGTGAGACCGAACCGGCGCACCAAGGCCCCCGGGCCGACGGCGAACTGCTCGACCACCTCGCCGACTGGGGGCCGGTCGTCACCTCCGCAGGCACCCTGCACCTGGTCCCTGTTCGCCTCGAACGGGAGCTCCCGCTGATCTCCCGCTGGATGAACGACACGACCGTGGCCTCGTACTGGCAGCTCGCCGGCCCCGACGACGTGACCGCGGACCACCTCCGCACCCAGCTCTCCGGAGACGGCCGCAGCGTGCCCTGCCTCGGAATGCTGGACGGCACCCCCATGAGCTACTGGGAGATCTACCGGGCAGACCTCGACCCCATCGCCCGCCATTACCCCGCCCGTCCCCACGACACCGGGGTCCACCTCCTCATCGGACCCGTGGCCGACCGGGGGCGGGGTCTGGGAGCCACCCTGCTCCGCGCCGTGGCCGATCTCGTCCTCGACAGAAGACCTTCCTGTGCCCGCGTCGTGGCGGAACCCGACCTTCGCAACTTTCCCTCCGTCTCCGCGTTCCTGAGCGCAGGCTTCCGGTTCTCCGCAGAGGTCGACCTGCCCGACAAGCGGGCCGCTCTCATGATCAGAGACCGGCTCCTTCGCGATCTGATGTAGATCCGATGTGGATCTCCTGTGGCGCCGTCACTTTTGGTACACCGCCCGCGACGGTCCGGTTCCCGATCACCGCCGACGAGATCTCCGGACTCCCGGGGAATCCACCCGGCCCGACGAAGAGACAACGGTCTTGATCCCGCACCTCACGCCTCGTGCTTCCGCCTGGATAACCCGTTTGTCAGTGGTGAGCCGTAGGGTGGTCGCGCTATGACGAAGCCCTCACTCCACGAACTCCTGCACGCCGCTGTCGCCGCTGTCGGCGGTATGGAGCGCCCCGGCCAGGTGACCATGGCCGAAGCCGTCGCGGAGGCGATCAACGACGGTTCCCATCTGCTGGTCCAGGCGGGCACCGGTACCGGAAAGTCGCTCGGTTACCTGGTGCCCGCACTCGCGCAGGGAGAGCGCGTCGTCGTGGCGACGGCGACCCTGGCGCTGCAGCGCCAGCTCGTGGAGCGGGACCTGCCGAGAACGGTCGACGCGCTGCATCCGCTGCTGCGCCGCCGCCCCGAGTTCGCGATGCTCAAGGGCCGGTCGAACTACCTGTGCCTGCACCGTCTGAACGAAGGCGTGCCCCAGGACGAGGAGGAGGGCCTCTTCGACCAGTTCGAGGCGGCCGCACCCTCCACCAGGCTGGGCCAGGACCTGCTGCGGTTGCGGGACTGGTCGCAGGAGACCGAGACCGGCGATCGTGACGACCTCACCCCGGGCGTCTCCGACCGGGCGTGGGCGCAGATCTCCGTGTCGTCCCGGGAGTGTCTGGGCGCGTCGAAGTGCGCGTACGGCGCCGAGTGCTTCGCCGAGATGGCCCGGGAGCGGGCCAAGCTCGCCGAAGTGGTCGTCACCAATCACGCGCTGCTCGCGATCGACGCCATCGAGGGCGCGCCGGTCCTCCCGCAGCACGAGGTGCTGATCGTGGACGAGGCACACGAACTCGTGTCACGAGTGACCGGCGTGGCGACCGGCGAACTCAGCCCGGGCCAGGTCAACCGCGCTGTGAAGCGGGCGGCGAAGCTCGTCAACGAGAAGGCCGCCGACCAGCTCCAGACCGCCGCCGAGGGATTCGAGAGGGTCATGGAGCTGGCCCTGCCGGGCCGTCTGGAGGAGGTCCCCGAGGATCTCGCCTACGTCCTCATGGCGTTGCGTGACGCCGCCCGTACGGTGATCTCGGCGATCGGCAGCACGCGCGACAAGTCCGTCCAGGACGAGGACGCCGTGCGCAAGCAGGCGCTGGCGGCCGTGGAGAGCGTGCACGACGTGGCGGAGCGGATCAGCAACGGCTCCGAGTGGGACGTCGTCTGGTACGAACGTCATGACCGGTTCGGAGCGTCCCTGCGCGTCGCCCCGATGTCCGTGTCGGGTCTCCTGCGGGAGAAGCTCTTCGCGGACCGTTCGGTCACCCTGACCTCGGCCACGCTCAAGCTGGGCGGCGACTTCAACGGCGTGGGCGCCTCACTGGGTCTCGCGCCGGAGGGCACCGAGGGGGACGACCTTCCGCAGTGGAAGGGAGTGGACGTCGGATCGCCGTTCGACTACCCGAGGCAGGGCATCCTCTACGTCGCCAAGCATCTTTCGCGGCCCGCGCGGGACGGCGACCGGGCGGACATGCTGGACGAGCTCACGGAGCTGATCCAAGCGGCGGGCGGCCGGACCCTCGGTCTGTTCTCCTCGATGCGGGCCGCCCAACTGGCGGCGGAGGAGCTGCGGGCCCGGATCCCCGAGTACCCGATCCTGCTCCAGGGCGAGGAGACGCTCGGCGAGCTGATCAAGGGCTTCGCGGCCGACCCGAAGACCTGTCTCTTCGGCACGCTGTCGCTCTGGCAGGGCGTCGACGTGCCGGGTCCCAGCTGTCAGCTGGTCGTCATGGACAAGATTCCGTTCCCGCGCCCCGACGACCCCCTGATGAGTGCCCGGCAGAAGGCCGTCGAGGAAGCGGGCGGCAACGGCTTCATGGCCGTCGCCGCCACCCACGCGGCCCTGCTGATGGCCCAGGGCGCCGGCCGCCTCGTACGGGCGCAGGGAGACCGCGGCGTGGTCGCCGTCCTGGATCAGCGGCTGGCGACCGCGCGGTACGGCAGCTACCTGAAGGCGTCACTGCCCGACTTCTGGTACACGACGGACCGTAACCAGGTCCGTAGGTCGCTCGCCGCGATCGACAGCGCGGCGAAGGACAGGGAAGCAGGGGTGGAGGCCGAGACGGCGGAAGCATGACGGACGGCCGGCGGTCCGTCCCGGAGCATCGGGACGGACCGCCGGCCGCGTTTCGCGCACATCGTCAGGCCCCGCAGATGTTCATCGGCGAGTCCTGGACAAGCCAGGACCCCGGAACCGGCGCAGTGGATTCCGGGGCCTGGATCAGGGGCGGGGACGAGCACGGGGACCGTCCGCCGCTGGGTGTCAGACGCGGCGCAGGACGGCCACCACCTTGCCGAGGATGGTCGCGTCGTCACCCGGGATGGGCTCGTAGGCCGCGTTGTGCGGGAGCAGCCAGACGTGGCCGTCCTCGCGCTTGAAGCGTTTGACCGTGGCCTCGCCGTCCAGCATGGCGGCCACGATGTCGCCGTTCTCGGCGACCGGCTGACGGCGGACCGTCACCCAGTCCCCGTCGCAGATGGCGGCCTCGATCATGGAGTCGCCCACGACCTTGAGGACGAAGAGTTCGCCGTCCCCCACCAGCTGGCGGGGGAGGGGGAACACGTCCTCGACGGATTCCTCGGCGAGGATCGGGCCACCGGCGGCGATCCGCCCGACGAGCGGCACGTACGAAGCGGCCGGTTTGCCCGCGGTGTCCGTCGGCTGCGCCGAGGACTGGTCGGAGCCGCGGACCTCGTACGCACGTGGGCGGTGCGGGTCGCGGCGCAGGAAGCCCTTGCGCTCCAGTGCCATCAGCTGGTGTGCCACGGAGGATGTGCTGGACAGGCCGACCGCCTGGCCGATCTCCCGCATCGACGGCGGGTATCCACGCCGTTGCACCGAGTCCCTGATCACCTCGATGACCCGGCGCTGCCGATCGGTGAGCCCGGAGCTGTCCGCCCTGATGCCTGGAGGTCGGCCGGGCAGGGCTCGCTTGGGCCCTTCATGGTTCGTGGCTTCGTTCATCGCATGCACCGGCTCGAGTCGGCTCTGGGAGCGGTCCTGGGCAGTGATGGTGGCACTGTCAGCGGTGGTGGTCACGTCGGCCCCTCTCGATGGTCTCCCGTGCAGCACAACGGTAGTTGCTTTCGAAAGGTTGCGCCAAACACACGTTCGAGTGAAAAACCGTGGATTACCGGACGTGGCCTTCTGTCTGGGTGTAGGGCCTGAGCTTCGGCGGACAAAAGCACTGATTGCTGTACTCTTCACCGCCGGAACGGCTGGCCTTGTGGGCCGCTGTCGCCGCGTGGCCCAGTCTGCCACCCGGTACTTCACCGGCCGGGTACCGACCCCTTCCTTTGTGCCGCCTTACCGCGACCGCGTCCGCTCCGCGACGGTGCGGCTGCGCTCCGCGACGGCGCCCGCGTCCGGTACGTGCCTCTACGTGGGCGACACGCGCGCCGTAGGTGGATTTACGTGCCAAGCCCTACATCTAGTGCTTGGATTGCCGCAACAGCCCAGAAGTTGTGGTCCCCCGGGTCCTAGGCCTCTTGGTCATCCCCTATGCTTGGGGCTGCTTCCGCGGGGCCCGAGGGACCTGTGGGGGCTATCGAGTCGTGCTGTGAGGAGGGTTGGAGTTATGCACTGTCCCTTCTGCAGGCACCCCGACAGCCGTGTCGTCGACAGCCGTACGACGGACGACGGCACGTCGATCCGCAGGCGCCGTCAGTGTCCCGACTGCTCCCGTCGTTTCACGACGGTGGAGACGTGTTCGCTGATGGTGGTCAAGCGGTCCGGCGTGACCGAGCCCTTCAGTCGTACCAAGGTCATCAACGGCGTCCGCAAGGCATGCCAGGGGAGGCCCGTCACCGAGGACGCGCTCGCCCAGCTCGGCCAGCGGGTCGAGGAGGCGGTGCGCGCGACCGGAAGCGCCGAACTGACCACCCACGACGTGGGGCTGGCCATACTCGGCCCGTTGCAGGAGCTGGACCTCGTCGCCTACTTGCGGTTCGCCTCGGTCTACCGGGCGTTCGGCTCGCTGGAGGACTTCGAGGCCGCCATCGGGGAACTGAGGAACGAGCAGCACCAGCGCCCGGTCGCGAACGACGAGGACGTCGAGAACGCGGCCGAGGGGCGCCCGAAGAACGACCGCGGGTCCGGAGGGGCTGCCCAAGTCCCCGTGCCCGCCAACGCCGCCGACTGACGGCGGGCCGCACCGCCGGACCGAAGGGTCCGGACGATCGGCGGCGATCCAGACCTGTCGCGAACGGCTGTGCGGCCGGGTCGCGACACAAGACAGAACACCGTGTCACGGGAACAACGCGACACTTCAGGGCGTTTACGCCCGTACAGGGAGGCGGCATGACAGAGACGGCGAGCGGTCCGGCACGGAGTTCCCGCGCCAAGGCCACCAAGGCGAGCAAGGGCCTGCGTATCGAGCGCATCCACACCACTCCCGGCGTGCACCCGTACGACGAGGTGGTCTGGGAGCGCCGTGACGTCGTCATGACCAACTGGCGCGACGGCTCGGTCAACTTCGAGCAGCGTGGCGTCGAGTTCCCCGACTTCTGGTCGGTGAACGCGGTCAACATCGTCACCAGCAAGTACTTCCGCGGTGCCGTGGGCACCCCGCAGCGCGAGACCGGCCTCAAGCAGCTGATCGACCGCATCGTGAAGACCTACACGAAGGCCGGCGAGGACAACAAGTACTTCGCCTCGCCCGCCGACGCCGAGATCTTCGAGCACGAACTGGCGTACGCCCTCCTGCACCAGGTCTTCAGCTTCAACAGCCCTGTCTGGTTCAACGTGGGCACGCCGCAGCCCCAGCAGGTCTCCGCCTGCTTCATCCTGTCCGTCGACGACTCCATGGAGTCGATCCTCGACTGGTACAAGGAAGAGGGCATGATCTTCAAGGGCGGCTCGGGCGCCGGCCTGAACCTGTCCCGCATCCGCTCCTCCAAGGAGCTGCTCTCCTCGGGCGGCAACGCCTCCGGCCCGGTCTCCTTCATGCGGGGCGCCGACGCCTCCGCCGGAACGATCAAGTCGGGCGGCGCCACCCGCCGCGCGGCCAAGATGGTCGTTCTCGACGTGGACCACCCGGACGTCGAGGACTTCATCGCCACCAAGGTGAAGGAAGAGGAGAAGATCCGCGCCCTGCGCGACGCGGGCTTCGACATGGACCTGGGCGGCGACGACATCACGTCCGTCCAGTACCAGAACGCCAACAACTCGGTCCGCGTGAACGACGAGTTCATGACGGCCGTGGAGAACGGCACAGAGTTCGGCCTGCGCGCCCGTATGACCGGCGAGGTCATCGAGAAGGTCGACGCCAAGGCGCTGTTCCGCAAGCTCGCCGAGGCCGCGTGGGCCTGCGCCGACCCGGGCATCCAGTACGACGGTGTGATCAACAACTGGCACACCTGCCCCGAGTCCGGCCGCATCACCGCGTCCAACCCGTGCAGCGAGTACATGCACCTGGACAACACGTCCTGCAACCTCGCCTCGCTGAACCTGATGAAGTTCCTCAAGGACGACGGCCTGGGCCGCCAGTCCTTCGAGGTCGAGCGCTTCGCCAAGGTCGTCGAGCTCGTCATCACGGCGATGGACATCTCCATCTGCTTCGCCGACTTCCCCACCCAGAAGATCGGCGAGAACACCCGCGCCTTCCGCCAGCTCGGCATCGGTTACGCCAACCTGGGCGCCCTGCTGATGGCGACCGGTCACGCCTACGACTCCGAAGGCGGCCGCGCCCTCGCCGGTGCCATCACCTCCCTGATGACCGGCACGGCGTACAAGCGTTCGGCGGAACTCGCCGCGGTCGTCGGCCCGTACGACGGTTACGCCCGTAACGCCGACGCCCACAAGCGCGTCATGAAGCAGCACTCCGACGCCAATGGCACGGCCGGTCGCATGGACGACCTGGACACCCCGGTGTGGGCCGCCGCCACCGAGGCCTGGCAGGACGTGCTGCGCCTCGGCGAGAAGAACGGCTTCCGCAACTCCCAGGCGTCCGTGCTCGCGCCGACCGGCACGATCGGGCTGGCCATGTCCTGCGACACCACCGGTGTCGAGCCGGACCTGGCGCTGGTCAAGTTCAAGAAGCTGGTCGGCGGCGGCTCGATGCAGATCGTCAACGGCACGGTCCCGCAGGCCCTGCGCCGCCTGGGGTACCAGGAGGAACAGATCGAGGCGATCGTCGCCCACATCGCCGACCACGGCAATGTGATCGACGCCCCGAGCCTCAAGCCGGAGCACTACGAGGTCTTCGACTGCGCCATGGGCGAGCGCGCCATCTCCCCGATGGGCCACGTCCGCATGATGGCCGCGATCCAGCCGTGGATCTCCGGCGCCATCTCCAAGACGGTCAACATGCCGGAGACGGCGACCGTCGAGGAGGTCGAGGAGATCTACTTCGAGGCCTGGAAGCTGGGCGTCAAGGCGCTGGCGATCTACCGCGACAACTGCAAGGTCGGCCAGCCGCTCTCCGCCAAGACCAAGGACTCGGAGAAGGCCGAGATCACCGAGAAGGCCGAGGAGACCATCCGGGCCACGGTCGAGAAGGTCGTCGAGTACCGCCCGGTCCGCAAGCGCCTCCCGAAGGGCCGTCCCGGCATCACCACGTCCTTCACCGTCGGCGGCGCCGAGGGTTACATGATCGCCAATTCCTACCCGGACGACGGCCTGGGCGAGGTCTTCCTGAAGATGTCCAAGCAGGGTTCGACCCTCGCGGGCATGATGGACGCCTTCTCGATCGCCGTCTCGGTCGGTCTGCAGTACGGCGTGCCGCTGGAGACGTACGTCTCCAAGTTCACGAACATGCGCTTCGAGCCGGCCGGTATGACGGACGACCCGGACGTGCGGATGGCGGCGTCGATCGTCGACTACATCTTCCGCCGCCTGGCGCTGGACTTCCTGCCCTTCGAGACGCGCTCCGCGCTCGGTATCCACTCCGCCGACGAGCGTCAGCGTCACCTGGAGACCGGTTCGTACGAGCCGATCCTCGACGACGTGGAGGTGGACGTCGAGGGCCTGTCCCAGTCGGCGCCGCGGCAGTCCCTGAAGGCCGTCGCCGCCCCGAAGGCCGACGAGGAGGGCGCCAAGCCCGCCCCGAAGCAGGCCCACACCAGCGCCGAGCTGGTGGAGATGCAGTTGGGCATCCAGGCCGACGCCCCGCTGTGCTTCTCCTGCGGCACGAAGATGCAGCGCGCCGGCTCCTGCTACATCTGCGAGGGCTGCGGCTCGACGAGCGGCTGCAGCTGATCTGAGCGCCCTCGGGCGCGAACCGGCACGTCAGGGCGGTGGAGTCGAAGTCGACTCCACCGCCCTCGGCGTGTCGAAGGGCGGTTCGTCAGGGCCGGGGCGGGCGGCCCATGACACGGGCGAAGGTCGCCGGGTCCTCGTCGTAGCCGGTGATGCCGGGGTGGAAGGTCCACTCGCCGGTCGCGTCGCGGACGAACGAGGCGACGGTCGCCGCGGTGGAGCCGAGCACGCCGGCGAAGTCGTCCTCCGCGAGGACCGTGTATCCCTCACGGATGCGCAGGCCGGGATTCTGGACGCCGGCGAAGGTCTTCGTGCCGGATTTCTGCTGTATGGCGACGCCGATGACGACCCGCCCGTAGCGGGCGTCGAGGCGGTTCAGCTCCACCGTCATCATCTCGTCCCAGCCGAATCCCTGGCCGGTCTGGCTGTCGCGGTTGAGGGTGATGGTGCCGTCGGGCGAGCGGCTGTCGAAATGGACGACATAGGCGGGGTCGCCACTCGGGTCGGCCGCCAGGTAGGTCGCCGCGACGATGTCGAGATCCGTCGGCGGCTGCCCGGCGGGGCTCGGGTCCCACTTCAGCGACACCTCGACCTTGCGGATGCCCTTGTTGAGGCCGTTCAACAGAACTCTCCTCCCCGTCCTTCTGTGCTTGCGGGCCGAACTGCCTGGTGGTCCAGGCCAGTTGTCCATCCTCGCACGCGGACCGGGCCCCTCGCCCGGGTGTGACCGGCCGGAGAGTGACCGCCGCCACGTTCGGTGGCCTTACCATGGCGCGGTGCTGGTCAAGTGGATTCGCTGCACCGTGGTGGACCGCCGCGGTTTCGAGCGGGGGCAGCGAAAGTGGGCGGGGCTGCCGGGGGAGCCGGGTTTCCGGGGACAGGGTGGGGGTTGGAGCCGGGTGCGGCCCGGCGTGGCGCACATCTTCTCCTTCTGGGAGAGCCGCGCCTTCTACGACTCCTTCATGGCACGCTCCCACGACCGGCTCGCCGCCTCGCAGTCGGGCACCTTCAAGGACCTCCAGGTCAAGCTCTTCGACCACCGCTTCGACGTGAAGACCGGTTTCGAGCCGCGCTTCACCGAGGCCGATGTGGTGCGGGTGGCGCACTGCCGTGTCCATGAGGAGCGCGCCGAGCACTTCGCCCTGATGCAGGAGAAGGTCTGGAACCCCGCGATGGCCGGATCCCCGGGCATGGTGCGGGGGCTGTTCGGCGAGGCGCCGGGACATGAGTTCATGATCCTCTCCATGTGGCATTCGGCCGCGGAGCACGGCAAGTACCGCGCCGAACGCATCGAGCGCCTCGCCCTGCGGGCCCAGCTGGAGGCCGATGTCGCGGCCCTCGCGGGCGACATCGTGGAACTGGAGCCGAGCTGGACGGTTTGAGATCCGGACTCGGGTCGGTTCGGATTTCCAACCTGGCTGATCGGCGAGCGGGACAGGTGTGACCTACGCCGTATGGCACCTGGACGAGTGCTCGATCCGGCCTCGTCCCCTTTAGGGTCTTGGCATGGCACGACCACGGCGCATCATCCTTGTCCGACACGGCGAGTCAACGGGCAATGTTGATGACACCGTGTACGAGCGCGAACCCGACCACGCCCTCGCACTCACCGATCTCGGCTGGCAGCAGGCGGAGGAGACCGGAAAACGCATCCGCGACGTCCTCGGTCGCGAGCGCGTCAGCGTGTACGTCTCCCCGTACCGCCGGACCCACGAGACCTTCCAGGCGTTCCATCTGGACCCCGAACAGGTACGGGTGCGCGAGGAGCCCCGGCTGCGCGAGCAGGACTGGGGCAACTGGCAGGACCCCGACGACGTACGGCTCCAGAAGGCCTATCGGGACGCGTACGGGCACTTTTTCTACCGCTTCGTGCAGGGCGAGTCCGGCGCCGATGTGTACGACCGGGTCGGCGGCTTCCTGGAGAGCCTGTTCCGCAGCTTCGAGGACCCCGACCACCCGCCGAACGTCCTGCTCGTCACCCACGGACTCGCCATGCGGCTGTTCTGCATGCGCTGGTTCCACTGGACGGTGGCGGAGTTCGAGTCCCTGTCGAATCCCGGGAACGCGGAGATGCGGATGCTCGTTCTCGGCGAGGACGGCAAGTACGCGCTCGACCGGCCGTTCGACCGCTGGCGGGACCCGGAATCGTACGGGGCCACCGGATAGAGTGGCAGGGCGATGACCGCTGACTCCTCTTCCGAAGGCCGCCTGGAGCGCGCCCTGTCCAGCCTGCGCGGGCTCGCGGTGGGGGACGCGCTGGGCTCGCAGTACTTCGTGCCTGTGAACTATCCGCTGCTCAAGCGCCGTGAGGTTCCGCCCGGCCCCTGGCAGTGGACCGACGACACCGAGATGGCCTGTTCCGTCGTGGCCGTGCTGGCGGGGCACCACCGGATCGACCAGGACGAGCTGGCGCGCTCCTTCGCCGTGCACCACGACTTCGACCGGGGCTACGGCCCCGCGGTCAACCGTCTGCTGCGCCTGGTCCGGGAGGGCGGCGACTGGCGGGAGCTGGCCTCGGCGCTCTTCAACGGCCAGGGATCCTGGGGGAACGGCGCGGCCATGCGGATCGCCCCGCTGGGTGCCTGGTACGCGGACGACCCCGAGCAGGCCACCCACCAGGCGGAGATCTCGGCCTACCCCACGCACCAGCACCGCGAGGCCGTCGTCGGTGCCATGGCCGTCGCCGCAGCCGCCGCCCTCGCGGGCGACCCGGCCGGAGCGCCGAGCGCGGAAGCGTTGCTCGACGGCGTCATCGCGCTGGTCCCGAAAAGCGCCGTCGGCGCGGGGCTGCGCCGCGCCCGGGACATGCTCGACTACGCCGACGCGGACACCGTGGCCGCCGTACTGGGCTGCGGGCGGCGCACCACGGCGCATGACACCGTGCCGTTCGCGCTCTGGTCGGCGGCACGCGCCCTCGGTGACTACGAGCAGGGCTTCTGGACGAC
Organism: Streptomyces bottropensis ATCC 25435; assembly: GCF_000383595.1. NCBI lineage: Bacteria > Bacillati > Actinomycetota > Actinomycetes > Kitasatosporales > Streptomycetaceae > Streptomyces > Streptomyces bottropensis. The sequence goes on from NZ_KB911581.1 coordinate 2,207,431, forward strand.
GGCCCAGGTGGGCGGAGACGTCGACACCACCTGCGCCATCGTCGGCGGAGTGGTCGCCTCCGGGAAGACCGGGACGCCCCCCGAGGCATGGGTGGAGCAGACCGAAGCGTTCCCGGGCTGGCTGCGTCCGGCGTAGCCGACCGGAGGAGATGCGCGGCGGGACCCCATCAGCCCCAATCGCCCTGACTGTCACAGGAGTGCCACAGTGCCTTCCTCGGTCGGTCGCGCGTGCCCTCCCGCGGCTAGCCTGTCCGCCACGCCGCCTGTTGATCATGACGAGACGCGGCGACGAGGCACCGGCCGCGGGCCCTTAGCCGTAGTGACGCGCTGCGTACGGGGGCGGTGGGGGCCGGTCGTGGGAGGGGGCCCATGTCCGAGACACCGTCAGAACAAGCCGATCCGGAGCCCGAAGGGCCGGCGTCCAGGGCGCGCGCCGCGAGCGCGGAAGGCCGCTCCGCGCCGGCAGCGCCCGGCCGTGCCGAGCCGCAGGGCAGCAAGGGCGGGCCCGCACGGATACCGCTACCGGGACCGCCGCCCGAGACGCCGAAGTTGATCGACTTCAGCCCGGGGGAACCCGCGCCCATCCGCACCGCGACCCTGTGGGCCGCCCTGGCCACCGGTGTCCTCAGCATGTTGCTGCTGGGCGAGGGACTGGCGGTGAACATACTCGTCGTCACCGTGCCCGCCACGCTCGCCGTGTACGTCGCCGGACGGCGGGCGGGCCGGCGCCCTCGACCCTGGGCGTTCGTCTGGGGCGTCGGCGGGGTCGCCCTGCTGGCCGTACCCGCGCTGCGCGCCGCCGAGTGGCCCTCGTTCCTCGCCGTCGTCACCGCGCTCGCGGCGGGCTCGCTCGCTCTGCACGGCGGCCGTACCTGGCCCGCGGTCCTGCTCGGCCCGGTCGGTGTGTTCACCTCACTGGTCACCGGCCCGGCGTGGGCCTGGCAGGGGCTGCGGGAGCGGGTGGGCGACGACCGGGGTCGTGTGGTGCCCCTGTTCCGCGCGGTCGTCGTGGCGGCGGTCCTGCTCCTCGTCTTCGGCGCGCTGTTCGCCGGGGCCGACGCGGCCTTCGCGGATCTGCTCGGTGCGCTGGTGCCCGACGTCTCCGTGTCCGACGGACCTTGGCAGTTCCTGCTTCTCGCCCTCGGCCTGTTCGGGACTCTCGCGGCAGCCCGCACGGCGGCCGCGCCCGCCCGTTTCGACCGCGTGCAGGTCCCCGCGGGACGCGCGCGCGGGCGCGTCGAATGGGCACTGCCGCTGGTCGGGCTCGTGGCGCTCTTCGCCGTCTTCAACGCCGTCCAGCTGGCCGTGCTCTTCGGCGGCTACGACGCCGTCCTCGCGAAGACCGGCCAGACGTACGCCGAGTACGCGCGTCAGGGATTCTGGCAGCTGCTCATGGCCACACTGCTCACCCTGCTGGTCATCGTGATCGCCCTGCGCTGGGCGCCCCGCACTCGTCCGAGTGACCGGACGCTCGTACGCGGTGTGCTGGGAACGCTGTGCGCCCTGGCGCTCGTTGTCGTGGCATCCGCTGTGCGACGTATGGACATGTATATGGAGGCCTATGGGCTGACAAGGCTGAGGGTCTCGGTGCTGACCATGGAGCTCTGGCTCGGTCTGGTCATCGTGCTCATCATGGCCGCCGGCGTGTGGGGCGCCCGCTGGCTGCCGCGCGCCGTCGCGGTCAGTGTGGTCGCCGTGGTGCTGGCGTTCGGGCTCGCGTCGCCCGACGCGTTGATCGCGGAGCGCAACGTCCAGCGGTACGAGGCGACGGGCCGCTTCGACCTCCCCTACGCCAGGGGGTTGTCCGCCGACGCGGTGCCCGCCCTGGACCGGCTGGAGGAGCCCTTGAGGTCGTGCGCGCTGAGGGACATCAAGGAGGAGCTGGACGAGCGGCACCACATCCCCTGGTACGCCACGAGCTGGGGCGAGGCCGAGGCGAGACGGGTCCTGGCGGAGCGCCCGCCGGTGCCGGGGTCGAGCGGCCCGGCCTGCGGTGAGTCGGGGTCGGAGTTCTACCGCTGAGACGTCCGGGTGTGCCCGCGCAAGGCCGGGCCACGCTCCCTGCCGCAGTCAGCCAGGGGCATGGTCCGGCCGTTCGTGGCCGATCGGGCGCCCGCCCGGTCAGCCTCCGGCAGCGGGCCCGGCGGTGCCGGACAGGGCCTCCAGGTCGCTCTTGCGGACCCTGATCACGAAGATGGCGGTGAGCAGGGCCAGTACGGCCATCGCGACAGCCGGGACGAACGCCGTCGAGATGCCCTGCGCGAGTACTTCGTGGCCCCAGGGGGCGGGGAGCTGGTGAGTCTGGGCGAACTCGGTCTTCTGTTCCGCCGTGGCCTGCGCCATGAAGAGCTGCACCTGCTTGTCCGCCTCGTCACGGCTGGCCGTACCGAAGACCGTGGTGAGGATGGAGAGGCCGAGCGAGCCGCCCACCTGCTGGGTGACGTTGAGCAGGCCGGAGGCCGCGCCCGCCTCGTGCGGCGCGACTCCGGAGACCGCGGTCAGGGTGAGCGTCACGAAGTTCAGGCCCATGCCGAAGCCGAACACCACCATCGGGCCGAGCACTCCGCCGACATAGGAACTGTCGGGATTGATCAAGGTCTGCCAGCCCAGCCCGAGAACGACCATCGTCGAACCGGTCACCATGAACGGCTTGGGCCCGAGCACCGGCAGGAACCGCTGGGACAGTCCGGCGCCCGTCACGATCGCGAAGGTCACCGGCAGGAAGGCCAGGCCGGCCTCGATCGGCGTGTACTGCAGCACGTTCTGCACGAACAGCACGATGAAGAAGAACATCCCGAACATCGCCGCCGCGAGGCTCAGCATGATCACGTAGGTGCCCGAGCGATTGCGGTCGGTGAACATCTTCAGCGGGGTGATCGGCTCCCTGGCCCGCCGCTCGATGAGGCCGAACAGCAGCAGCAGGACCGCTGCCGCCGTGAAGGACCCGATGGTCAGGCTGTCGCGCCAGCCCTCCTCCGCCGCGCGGATGAACCCGTAGACCAGCGAGGCCATACCGGCTGTCGAGGCGAGCGCGCCCGCGACGTCGAACCGTCCCGGGTGCCGCTCGGACTCGGTGATGTACATCGGGGTGAGGACGGCTATCAGCACGCCGATGGGCACGTTGACGAACAGCACCCAACGCCAGTCGAGCCACTCGGTGAGCATGCCGCCCGCGAGCAGGCCGATGGCGCCGCCACCGGCGGACACCGCGGCGAAGACACCGAACGCCCGGTTCCGCTCCGGCCCTTCGGGGAACGTCGTGGTGATGAGTGCCAGCGCGGTCGGCGACGCGATCGCCCCGCCGACGCCCTGGAGAGCGCGTGCCGCGAGCAGCTGCCAGGGCTCCTGGGCGAGTCCGCCGAGCAGTGAGGCGAGCGTGAAGACGAGGATTCCGGTCATGAACACACGGCGGCGGCCCAGGATGTCACCGGCCCGGCCGCCCAGGAGCAGCAGGCCGCCGAAGGTCAGCGTGTAGGCGCTGACCACCCATGTCAGGTCGGTGGTGCTGAACTTGAGCGCGTCTTGAATGTGCGGGAGCGCGATGTTCACAATCGTCGCGTCGAGTACCACCATGAGTTGGCAGGCCGCGATGACGGTGAGCGCGATGCCGGGACGCCCCTCCCGGCGGGCTGCTCCCGGCTTCTGATCCTTGGTCAACGGAGAGGTCGTCACTATGGGTCCCCCACAAGTGCCTTAGTGAACGCTTGCGTTCACCGACGCGTCCACGGTAGTGAGTCCCCCTTAGTGAACGCAAGCGTTCATTGAAGTCGCCGCCGCGGAGTGTGCCGCCCGCCGTTTTTTGGCTTTTCGCACCCCCGCCCCTCGGCTCAACGGAGAAACACAGATGGTCACTTCGCGCTGGACGGCCGCTCCCGCTCAGACGGCCTCCCCGCGTCGGCGCGGCGCCGTACTCGAGCGCGCGATCCTCGATGCCGCGCTCGAACAGCTCAGCACCGTGGGCTGGAGCGGCCTCACCATGGAGGGGGTCGCTGCGGGCGCCCAGACGGGCAAGGCGGCTGTCTATCGACGCTGGCCCTCCAAGGAGGATCTCGTCGCCGACGCGCTCCAGGCCGGGCTGCCCCGCTTCGAGGAGGCGCCGGACCTCGGGAGCGTGCGCGAGGATCTGCTGGAGTTGTGCCGTCAGGCGCGCGAGGCCATGTTCTCCCGGCCGGGTTTCGCGCTGCGCTCGGTCATTCACGAATGCGACACCATCCAGGCAGAGCGCTTCCACGGTGTCATCGTCGGCGGTGTCGTGGAGCCGACGGTCAAGCTGTTGCGGGAGGTCGTCGAGCGCGGAATCAGGCGCGGCGAGGTTCGGCCCGACGCGGCGAACGGCTATGTCTTCGACGCGATTCCGGCCATGATGATGTACCGCTCGAAGATGTGCGGGAGCGAATGGAGTGAGCGGGACATCAAAGAGATGATCGACCAGTTGATGGTCCCGCTGCTGAGCCCGAGGGGTGCCTGAACGGGGCCGCCGGGAGGGCTGGGGCGCCCCTGGGAAACCTGGGTGTCGTCGAGGGGTGTGGGCGGCGTAGGCTAAGGGCGCCATGCCGTACGAACCGCCTACTCACACCGTCGAGCGCTCTCTGCGTGCCACGACCGGAGCGAAGATCATTGCCGGTGTCGACGAGGTGGGGCGCGGAGCGTGGGCCGGCCCCGTCACCGTCTGCGCGGCGGTCACCGGACTGCGCCGGCCGCCCGAGGGCCTCACCGACTCCAAGCTCCTGACGATCAAGCGACGCGAGTCGCTCTCCGAGGAACTGCTGAAGTGGGTGACCTCGCACGCCCTCGGTCACGCCTCTCCGGAGGAGATCGACGACCTGGGGATGACGGCCGCACTGCGACTGGCCGCGGTACGGGCCCTGGAGGCGCTTCCCGTACGGCCCGACGCGGTCATCCTCGACGGCAAGCACGACTACCTGGGCTCGCCGTGGCGGGTCCGTACGGTGATCAAGGGCGACCAGTCCTGCGTCGCCGTGGCGGCCGCCTCGGTGATCGCCAAGGTTCAGCGCGACAAAATGATGGCCGAACTGGGTGTTGACCATGCAGACTTCGGTTTCGCGGCCAACGCCGGGTATCCGTCGCCTGTCCACAAGGCCGCGCTGGCGGAGCGGGGCCCCACCCCGTACCACCGGTTGTCGTGGGCGTATCTTGATGCGCTGCCCCAGTGGCGGCACCTCAAGAAGGCCCGCAACTGGGCGAACGGAAACGTTCCGGAGATCGAGGGCCAGCTCGGCTTCGATTTCTGATGGATCCGTTCGCACTCATGTGCCACCCCGCGACGCGAGTCGCACCGGCGTTTGATAAAAATCAGCTCATGCCTCTCATTCCCGAGGAGCCTCAGATTCACGAGAGTGCCCAGGGCCCGCGTGCCACTCCGGCCAGCGGCCGGGTCGCACCGACCCCCCGTCCCGTACCCGGTCCCCGTCCCGCGGCCCCGCCGCGTCCCGGTCGTCCGGGTCCTGCCCGGCCGGTGCCGGCCCAGCGTGCGGCGCATGCCGCCGCAAAGCCCGGGCCGTCCGCTCCTGCCGCCACCCCGCAGATCCAGCTGATCCCGGCCTCGGCCGAGGGTGCGCTGGACGCCGCCGAGGAAGCCGTCGACCTGCTGTTGGAGTCGGGCCGTGCCCCCGGCGACGTGCTGGTGATCACCACCGGCGAGTCGCATCCGTGGGCCGCCCACGAACTCTCCTTCGGTGAGGCCGCCTACTGGGCGCAGCACGACGCGGGCGACGACGTCTTCTACGCCGATGCCTCGGCCACCGAGCGGGCCGCGCCGCGTCCCGTGGTCGTGGTCGCCGTCAACGGCGGGACCGACGCCGTCGCCACGCACGCGCTGCCCAAGGCCCTCGGCCGGGCCCGGGCCCTGCTGATCGTGTGCGGCGACCCGCAGACGATCAACTCGGTTCTGGGCGCCGGAGTCTGAGCGACTGCGGAACCCGCCCCGGTCGGCCCCACAAGGCTTGCCGGGGAGCCGTTGCGAGCCCGGACGGCGACGCCCGGGCGCCACGACGGCCACACCCCGCGACGGGGCGCTTCGGCGTGCCTGCGGGGTGTTTCGGCGTGTCCGGGACGCGTCGCGCGCGATCTCGCGGGGCGGGGGTGGCGTCGCTGCTCAGTGTGGTGCCGTCCGGCCCGACGCGGGTCGGACGGCACGCGGGGTGAGGGTACGGGCGACGTTCGGGGCGTTGGGGCATTGCCGCACGCACCCCCGCAGACGCAGACGCAGACGCAGACGCAGACGCGGGTGCGGGTGCGGGTTTCGGGTCGGTCTGCCCCTTGTCGCGTCGGCGGCCCGCGCCGCTCAACGTGCGGCGGCTCGGCGAAGTACTTCCGAGGCGACACCGCCGGTGCGCGGCATGGGCGGCGGTGCCACGGCCGTGGCGAAGGGTTCCGCCGGCGAGTCCGCGTGAGGACGGCGACCGCCCCGGCCCTCGCCGAGCACCTGCCAGCCGTCACGTGTCAGCGTGATGTACGCGCCGCAGCGCAGCCCGTGCAGGGTGCAGGCGTCCCTCAGCCCCCACATCCACGCCCCGTCCTCCTCGGTCCAACGCGCGTCACCGTCACGGCAGTAGAGCAGCACCGCCGTTCGCACCGGGGTCCGCCGGCGCAGGTCGTGCGGAATGACCCGCCTCAGCTGGGCGAGAAGCGCGTTGCGGAACATCCAGCCGTCGGCCGGTGCCGGACGCCTGATGAACGAGGCACTCGCCAGCAACCGCTCGTCCGGATCCAGGACGGCGATGACCGCCGTCGCGGGCCGGGGCTGATGTCGCGCGTGCAGCCCGCTGACGACCTCCCGGGGATTACGCAACAGCGGAATCCCGGCGGCGGCCCATTCCGCGGGCTCGAGCATCCGGTTGGCGGAAGCGGCGGACAGGTCGGCAGACGTCGACACGGAGGCCGCCGAGGACGGAGCGAATCCGAAGGTCACGATCCTCCCTTCGGCTACGCGCCCATTCTGCGGGCGAGGGTCGGACTTGGGGGAGCGCACGCCGCAGCGAAAGCCCTACCGATCGACGGGTAGGCCGTGCGGGGAGCGGACTCCAATTCTTCCTGGCGAACTTGGTTGCGGCAACGAGCAATTGGGGCCACTGACAGTTTTGTGGTGATTCACTGCTTATATCCCTGCACATAGGGCTCGTCGGCAACGCCCGGCGGTACCGCGCCTCGTCGGGGCGCCTGGTCGGTCACGCCCGGACGGCGAGAACGAGTGGCAACACCCCCTGTGCACCCGCGCGCCGGAGCGCACGCGCGGCGACCGCGAGTGTCCAGCCGGTCTCGGTGGCGTCATCGACCAGGAGTACGGGTCCGCCCGCCTCCTGGAGGGCGACGGCGAGCTCGGGGGGCACGGTCATCGCCCCGTCGAGTGCCTTGAGTCGTTGCGCGCTGTTGCTACGGGTGACCTGGGAGACCCCGCCGGTGTACGCCACCGAGCCCAGCAGGGGCAGACGGCCGATCTCGGCGATCCGAGCGCCCAGGGAACCGATCAACTGCGGCCGGGAGCGGGAGGCCATGGTGACGACACCCACGGGACGGGGCTGGGCGTCGGCCGGCCCGGAGGCCCAACCGTCGGGGCCCTTCGCCCAGTCGGCCAGCACGGCCACCACGGCCTTCGCCACATCGTCCGGGACCGGCCCGTCCGGGGCCTGGGGAGCGAGCATCGGCCGCAGACGATTTCCCCAGCCGATGTCCGACAGTCGCCCCAGAGCCCGTCCGGGAGCGGCCTGTTCACCGGCCGGAATGCGTCCCTTCAGGTTGACCCCCACGGCAGGCAGGCCCGTCGGCCACATCTTGCGGGGTTCGACCTCGACACCCGCGCGCCCCAACTCGCCGCGCGCCACGTCCAGAGCCGCCGGGGAGACGGAGTCCGCGAACCTGGGCTTCGTGCAGTTGTCGCACCGCCCGCACGGGGCGGCTTCCTCGTCGTCCAACTGCCGCCGGAGGAACTCCATGCGGCAATCCGGTGTCGCGACGTAGTCACGCATGGCCTGCTGCTCGGCGGCACGCTGCTTGGCGACCCAGGCATAGCGCTCGGTGTCGTAGACCCAGGGCACGCCGGTGGAGATCCAGCCGCCCTGGACGCGTCGGACCGCGCCGTCCACGTCGAGGACCTTCAGCATCGTCTCCAGTCGGGAGCGGCGCAGCTCCACCAGGGGTTCGAGGGCGGGGAGGGAGAGCGGTCGCTCCGCGTGCGCGAGGACGTCCAGGGTGCGGCGCACCTGTTCCTCCGGGGGGAAGGCGACCGAGGCGAAGTACTCCCAGATCGCCTGGTCCTCCTTGCCCGGCAGGAGCAGCACCTCCGCGTGCTCGACCCCACGGCCGGCGCGGCCCACCTGCTGGTAGTAGGCGATGGGGGAGGACGGTGAGCCGAGGTGGACCACGAAGCCCAGGTCGGGTTTGTCGAACCCCATGCCCAGCGCTGAGGTGGCGACCAGGGCCTTGACGCGGTTGGCGAGCAGGTCCTCCTCGGCCTGCTGCCGGTCCGCGTTCTCCGTCTTGCCCGTGTACGAGGTCACGGTGTGTCCGCACTGGCGGAGGAACGCGGTGACCTCCTCGGCCGCGGCCACCGTGAGCGTGTAGATGATCCCGGAGCCCGGCAACTCGTTCAGGTGGTCGGCGAGCCAGGCCATGCGATGGGCGGCGTCCGGCAGTTGGAGCACCGCAAGGCTCAGACTCTCGCGGTCCAGCGGCCCTCGCAGCACCAGCGCGTCCGTGCCACCGCCGGTGCCCAGCTGATCGGCCACATCGGCGGTCACACGCGCGTTGGCCGTCGCGGTGGTGGCGAGCACCGGGACGCCGGGCGGGAGGTCGGCCAGCATGGTGCGCAGCCGGCGGTAGTCGGGACGGAAGTCGTGGCCCCAGTCCGAGATGCAGTGCGCCTCGTCCACCACGAGCAGACCGGTCGCGGCCGCCAGCTCGGGCAGGACCTGGTCACGGAAGTCCGGGTTGTTGAGCCGCTCGGGGCTGACCAGGAGTACGTCGACCGTGCCCGCGGTGACCTCCTGACGGATCGTGTCCCACTCCTCCGTGTTCGAGGAGTTGATGGTCCGCGCCCGGATTCCGGCGCGGGCGGCCGCCTCCACCTGGTTGCGCATCAGCGCCAGGAGCGGCGAGACGATGACGGTCGGGCCCGCCCCCTGCTCGCGCAGCAGCGCGGTCGCGACGAAGTACACCGCGGACTTGCCCCAGCCCGTGCGCTGCACCACCAGGGCTCTGCGCTTGTCCGCGACCAGTGCCTCGATGGCGTGCCACTGGTCCTCGCGCAGCCTCGCCGTGCCCTCCGGGGCTCCGACGAGACGGGCGAGTACGGCGTCGGCGGTCGTGCGCAGATCCTGGCGGTCCGTCGTGGGCTGGTCTTCGTCGCTCATGACTCCATGCAACCCGATGCCTCGGACATCGCGCGAACGAGCGGGTCGAACTGTGGACAGCTTCTGACGTGATCATGGTCAGACTTATCCACAGGCAAAAGCGGAATCTCAAGATCCGCGAGATGGTCACCGCATGACGAATCACAGCGAAGCAGCCGGGACCTCCGGCAACAGTGACATCAGCGGGCAGAAGGGGTGCGGCAGCAGTGGGCCCTCCTCCGCCTTTCTGGGACACCGTGCGGCCACCGACCCCGGCGGGGAACCACAGGTGACCCTCCGCACGCCGGCCGAACTCGCCGATGCCCTTCCCTACCTGCTGGGATACCGCCCCGAGGACAGCATCGTCCTCGTCGCACTGCACGACCGGGACACACGAGGCCGGTTCGGCGGGAGGGCACGGCTGGGCATCCCGGCCCAGACGGACGACTGGCCGTCCGTCGCCCAGCAGCTGGCTCACGGTCTGGTGACCGGAAGTGAGCGCCGGGGAGCCAAGCCGGAGAGCATGGTCGCCTTCCTCTGCCAGGACACGGCGAGCGGTGAGTCACCGCGTGACGTCATGGAACGCCTGCGGCCACTCGCCCAGCTGCTGCGCAGGGCCTGCGGCAGCATGGACGTGCCGGTGATCGAGGCCCTGTGCATCTCCGACGGCCGTTTCTGGTCCTACTGCTGCCCCGGCAACGGATGCTGCGCGCCCGACGGAGAGCCGATGGGGCTGCCGGGCACCTCCGTGCTGGCCGCCGCCGCGACCTACGCCGGCCTCCGGGTGCGCGGCACCCTGAAAGAGATGCGGGCCAGGCTCCTGCCGTGGGAGACCGCCGCCGCGCTCCAGCAGGAAGCCGCCCTCGACTCCGCGCAGTCCGCCCTCGTTCCCAGGATCCTGGACGCGGAAAGCCGCAGGGAAGTGGCCGAGGAGACCCTCGCGGTGGCACGGCGCGTCATCGGACGCCTGGCGGGCACCGCGACCTCGACCGCCCCCCTGGACGCCGACCTCCTCGACGACGAGCTCGTCACACACGAAGACGCCGCCACCCTGATCCTCGGACTCCAGGACCGCGCCACCCGCGATCGCGCAGCCGAATGGATGGAAGGCGACGAGGCGGCCCCGGCGCTTCGTCTCTGGCGCACCCTCGCCCGACGCTGCGTCGGCCCCTACGGCGAGCATGCAGCCGCCCCGCTCACCCTCGTCGGCTGGGTCGCCTGGTCCTCCGGCGACGAACTGGAGGCCCGCGAAGCCCTCGCCATGGCCCTCGCCGCCGACCCCGACTACCTCTTCGCCCGCCTCCTCCACCAGGCCTGCAACGAAGGGCTCGACCCCGAGACCATTCGCCGCTGCCTGCGCTCGGAGCGCAGGGGCCGCGATCTGGCGGCGGCCCCCGCCGGTGCGGGGACCGACGGTGAGACGAGCGCCGCTGACCCGTCGCCCGACAACCCCTCCGCCTCGGACCGGCCCTGCGTCGCGGCCGGCCCCCGTCGCCGACGCAGGCCCCGCTCGGAGGGGGGCACCGAGGCCCGTGCCGTCCGGCGATCCCCCGGTGCGGCGCAATCCCGTCGCGCACCTTCCGCCGACGGCAGCCCACCTGTCGGCCGACGTCCGGGACGTACGGCGGACGGGGCGAGCGGACGGGCACAAGCCCGCCGTACGGCCGGAGGGCAGTCCAGGGCGGGGGAGACGTGAGCGTGTGGAACCTGTCGAGTCATGGCATGCCTCGCATTCCCCGCATGCATGCGCTGTTCTGGATCTGGGCGTACCTGAGGGCCACGCTTCTCCACCGGGATCACGCGAGCCGCAATTGCGGAGCCGGGCCGAGCGCCTCGGCCGTGCTCCGGAAGCCGCTGGGCACGCTGCCCTGCCTTGCCGCCCGCATGAGTGCGGCTCTGCGAATCCGAGTGCGCCCGGAGCCACTGCTCGACCGCGGTGCGCGGCTACGGTCCTGCTGGGGTACCCGGCTACGGCCCCTCGGCGGTGCGCGTCCACTGCCCCTGTGCGGCGGTGGGGCGACGCGAGTGCGGCCTGTGCGCCGCGCTCATGTCGAGCGCCGGCTCCCCTGCGCATCGCGGCTGCCTGAGGCTGAGGCCACCGCTTGCGGTTGCACGGTCACCCCCGGCGCAGTGGCACGACGTGCTGGTTCGGTCGGCTTCTCCGTACGGGGGCGTGACCCGGAGCGCAGCCGCTCCGTTCACCTGTGTGGCGGTACCCACGGCCTGGTTCCGCCGCCCCGCCGCCCTGTCCCACACTCCGTCCCTCTCCGGTTCCCCACTCGGTGCCGAGCGCACCCCACGCGCGCCGAAGACAGAAGAAGCCGCCCCATGTCCCTCCCCTCGTTGCCCGAAGCCCCTGATGACGTTCCGACCTTCCCCAGGCCCCTCCAGCCCTCTCCCCGGGCCCGTGGAGACGGCATCGGTGTTCCCCGCGGGGAACACCGAACCCCGGCGGCCCGGGCCGTGGGTCCACGCCTGGGAAGCCTCGGTGGTCCCGGGGTATCCGTGCCCGACGCGGGGGGCTCTCCGGGGCCTCGCCTGCCTGCGCAGCCAGGAACGGCGAGCACGCCGACCCCGCAGTCACCCACCTCCGCCCCGCGCCGCCCCACGGAGCTGCCACCGGCCCACACCACGTTGATCTGTGTCGCCCTGCCGGGCCTCGCGATCTCGACGGACCAGGGCCAGCTGAACGGCAACGGGCTGGAGGGTTTCTACCGCGCGGGACGTCGCATGCTCTCCCGTTGTCAGGTACGGGTGGCCGGACGCGAACCGCTCGCCGTGCAGGCACGGATGGTGACGGCCGACCGGGCCCGATTCATCGCGACCCTGCGCCTGTCCACCGACGCCGGACCGGATCCGGACGTCATGGTCGAGCGCACCCGGTACGCGGACGGCACCGAGCGGATCACCCTGCACAGCACGGCCCGCCGCCCGCTGTGCCTGCCCGTCGAGGTGGCACTGGGCACGGATCTCGCGGAGCTGGGGGCGGTCGCCTCCGGCAGCGCGGGGCCCGAACTGCCGGCAAGCGTCCACGACTCCGGCCTCCGCTGGACCTGCGTCAACGGACACTCCACGGTGACCGCCCATCCTCCACCCACCGACGCCCTGGCCTCCGCGGGACTGCTGCGCTGGGAGCTGCAACTCCCGCCCGGCGGCAGCCGGAGTGTGGAGCTGCGGGTGCGACCTGACGGCGCATGACCCATCAGGCCGGTGGGGCGGGGCGCCACCAGCCCGCTCGCCCAGGCACGCGTCGCGGGGGACGACCCGGTGGCGCAGTCCCTGCTGCACACCTGCCTGGAGGACTTGGAGGCTCTGCTGCTGCGTGACCCGAGGAACCCGTCCGACACCCACCTCGCGGCGGGGGCGCCCTGGCGCTGCGGTATGGCTCCGGCCGACGCGCTCGTCGCGGCCCGGATGACGCTGCCGCTCGGCACGCGCCTCACGGCAGGCACCCTGCGCACCCTGGCCCGCACCCAACTCGCGAGCATGGGAGCCCGGTCCGGCATGATTCCGGGCCCCCGACGGGACGCGGGCCCGCATCTGCCGGCGGGCTGCACAGGTACCGAGGCGACCCTGCTGTTTCCCGTGCTCCTCGCGGAGGCCCGGCGGTGGGGACTGCCCGAGCAGGAGACCGAGGCACTGCTGCCTGCCGCCGAGCGCTGTCTGCGGTGGCTGCGGGGCGCGGTCGGCAGCGGTGTCTATCTGCCCGACCCGGGCCCGGGCGGACCATCGCGTTGCGAGACCCAGGCCCACGCCCACCGGGCCGCTCTCCTGGGCGCCGACCTTCTCGACGCGTACGGCCGGCCGGGTGGTGCCGAGCTGCGGGACTGGGCGAGTGAGCTGCGGAGCCGGTTCATGGTGGACTTCTGGGTGGAGGACCGGAGCGGGGGCAGACCCGCCGCCGCCCGCACCCCGGACGGGCGTCCGATGCCGCACCTGGGCGCGGGGGCCGCCCACCTTCTCGACACCGGGCTGCTCGGCGCGGGAGAACTCGCTCCGGGGCTCCTCGACAAGGTGCGCACCGAACAGCTGGCACGCCTGCTCGGAGGGCCCGCCATGGACTCGGGGTGGGGGCTGCGGAGTCTGGGAGCGAAGGAGGCCGCGTACAACCCCTTCGGTCATCGCGGCGGCGCCGTACGCGTGCAGGAGACGGCGGTGGCGGTCGCGGGACTGGCGGCCGCCGGTTACGAGAAGGAGGCGAGCGCCCTGCTGCGGGGCGTGCTGGCGGCGGCGGAGAGCTTCGGACATCGGCTGCCGGAGATGTACGCGGGGGAGCAGCGGACCGCGGGAGGCGCCCCGCTGCCGCATCCCGCCTCCTGCAGACCGGCCGCGACGGCGGCGGGCGCCGGGGTGCTGCTGCTCGCCACCCTTGTCGGGATCCGCCCCGACGCCCCAGCGGGGACGGTGACCCTGCGGCCGGTGCGCAGTGCGCCGCTGGGCGAGATCGGCTTGACGGGGCTGCGGGTCGCGGGGGCCCCGTTCACCGTACGCGTCAGCAGGCTGGGGCTCGCGATGGTCGAGGAGGCGGCCGACCGACTGCAGTTGGGAGTGTGACCTCGCGCGACACCGGACGGGACTGCGGGTGGCGTCGGCTTCCCCGGGGCCCGAGCGTGGCCCTGGGATAGGTGGCGGACAGAAGTGGATCAAGTGGGGAAGCGGCAGCGAAGGGAGTGTTTATCGTCAGGCAGACGACTATGATCGCGGCATGCCCTACGACCCGTCGGACTACCCGCCCTTCGCTGTCACCGTGGACCTGGTCGTGCTGACCGTCCGTCGTCACGCGCTCTGCGCGCTGACGGTACGGCGGGGCGAACAGCCTTTCCAGGGGCGGTGGGCGCTGCCCGGTGGCTTCGTCCGGCCGGACGAGGACCTGTCCCAGGCCGCGGCCCGGGAGCTGGCCGAGGAGACCGGCCTGACCGCCCATGAACCGTCCGAGCCCGCTCAGGACAACGGCGCGCACCTGGAGCAGCTGGCGACCTACGGCGACCCCAAGCGCGACCCCCGGATGAGGGTCGTCAGCGTCGCCCACCTCGCCCTTGCTCCGGACCTGCCGGCGCCGCGGCCGGGTGGGGACGCCAACAGCGCACGCTGGGCGCCGGTCGAGGAGTTGCTGGAGCAGGGCGGCTACGGACGTGACGGCGAACCGGTGGCGCCGTTGGCCTTCGACCATGCGCAGATCCTCGCGGACGGGGTGGAGCGCGCCCGTTCCAAGATCGAGTACTCGTCGCTGGCCACCGCCTTCTGCCCGCCGGAGTTCACAGTCGGCGAGCTGAGACGGGTCTACGAGGCGGTGTGGGGCGTGGCGCTGGACCCGCGCAACTTCCACCGCAAGGTGACGGGTACGCCGGGATTCCTGGTGCCCACAGGGGGTACCACCACGCGCCAGGGCGGCCGCCCCGCCCAGCTCTTCCGCGCCGGCGGTGCCACCCTCCTCAACCCGCCGATGCTGCGCCCCGAGGTCTGACCCGGCAGGGGTCGAGGCAGGGGCTGACGGCGGGGGCCGAGCCCGCGCAGCCCCGTGCGGCGGCCTCGTTCGTGGGCGGCTGCCGAGGGTGCTCGGGGAGGGTGAGCCCCGGGCTCGGGCCCGGGATCGGCGTGTGGCTTGCCCGGCGGTGGTGTGGCTGCCCGCGAGGTGCACCGCAAGGTACCCGAAAAAACGGACATACCGCGCTATCTTGCCTAGGGTGATCCAGGCCCTCGGATTGACCAGCAATCCCCGCAAGGAGCTTCCGCCTGCCGTCGACGATGTGTCCTTCGAGGCGCACTCCGGTCGCGTCACCGCACTCCTCGGGGCTCCCGGTGCGGGCAAGTCGACCGTGCTGAAACTCGCCCTCGAACTGCAACAGGGCCGTGGGGTGGCCTACTTCAGGGGCCGCCCCCTGCACCGCATCGCCCACCCCACACGCGAAGTGGGCGTCCTCCTCGGCGACGTCCCCGGCCACCCCGCCCGCACCGTCCGCGGGCATCTGCGCATGCTGTGCGCGGCCGCGGGGCTGCCCGCACGGCGTGCCGACGACGTCCTTGAGGTCGTGGGACTGGTCAGTCTCTGCGACGCGCGGCTGAACACGCTCTCGCGCGGCATGGACCGCCGCCTCGGCCTGGCCTGCGCCCTGCTGTCCGATCCGCACACCCTCGTGCTGGACGAACCCGCAGACGGGCTGGCGGTCCGCGAGGGGCGATGGCTGCACGGAATCATGCGCGCGCACGCCGACCAGGGCGGCACGGTCCTGTTCACCACCGGCGATCCGAAGGAGGCGGCGCGGACCGCTGATCGGGTCCTCACGCTCGAACGGGGCAGGCTCGTCGCGGACCAGGAGGTCGCGGACTTCTCCCGCACCCGGCTCCGCCCCAGAGTCGCCGTCCGTACCCCGCACGCCGCCCGGCTCGAAGTGCTGCTCACGAAGGAGGCCCGGACCGCGCGGCGTTCCGTGGAGATCGTGCGGGAGGGCGGGAACCGGCTGTCGGTGTACGGCAGCACGTGTGCCGAGATCGGCGAGACCGTGTTCCGGCACGGCATTCTCGTCCATCAACTCGCTGACGAGATCGGGGACATGGGCCCCACGCCGCCGTCGCCGCCGATGCCGCTGCCGTCAGCGCCGCCGTCGCTCGCGGATGAAGGCCCGGCGGTGGCCGAGACCGCTCGGGGCCCGCATCAGGAGACCCGCGGGTCGATCGACGAGTGCCTGGCACTCACCGACGACCCGTACGCACTCACCGGCCACCCGCACGCGCTCACCGACGACCCGCACGTACTCACCGGCCACCCGCACGCGCTCACCGGCCACCCGCACGCGCTCACCGACGACCCGCACGCACTCACCAGCGACCCGCACGCACTCATCCACCACCCTCACGAACTCGCCGGCGACCCGCACGCCCACGAAGCCGCCGAAGATCCGCAGGCGACCACCGATGAGACGTGGACGCTGGCTGACGGCTCATCGGAGGTCAACCCGGCGCCTCTCGTCGACCTCGAACCCCCCGCCGACCCCGCGCCGCGCACGGATGCCGAATCCCATGATCATTTCCGTCCGCATCCGGATGCCGCCGCTGATGACCACCTCGGGACACGCCCGGGCCGCGTACCGAGCGACCCGCCCGGTACGGTCGCGCTGCCGCCGCCCATCACGGTGCGCCCGGCGCCAAGCCCGTTGCGGCCGCTGCGTTACGAGCTGCGGCGGGCGGGCGGGGTCGGCACCGCGTACTTCACCGCCGCGGCGGTGCTCGTCACCTCCGCCCTCATGTCGGTGCTCCTGGCCAGGGTCGGGCACACTCCACAGCCGCGGCTGCTGGCGGCATGGCCGCGAGAGCTGCCACTGCCGCCCGCGGCCATCGGGGCGGGGCTGCTCGGGGCGATCGCCTTCGGCGACGAGTTCCGCCACCCCGCCCTGGCCGCTGCCCGTGGCACCGTCCCTCGCCGACTGGGGCTGCTCCTCGCGAAGCTGCTTGTCGCGGCGGTCACCGCGCTGCTGCTGGCCGTCCTCACCGTGGGCTGCGACCTCGAAGTGCTCTATCTCGTCTACGGTCCGGAACTCGTCTCGGTCCCCGCCGACTGGTTCCCGCTCGGCGCGAGTTGGCTCGGCCTCGTCGTGGGGTGTGGCTGGGCCGGGGTGCTCGCGGCGGGCGTCTTCCGGTCCACGTCCGCCGGGCTCGCCGCCGTGGTCGCCGTGCCCCTCGTCGTCGTGCCCCTGGTGCAGCAGGCGCTGGAGGGAACAACCGTGCGGAGTGCGGTCGGGTTTCCGGTGCGGCTGCGCGAGCTCGTCCTGGTGCAGTGGCCGTTCGGGGGAGGGCGCTATCTGGAGGCCTTGGCGCGGACGGTCTCCCAACCCGTGGGCGGGGCGCTGTTGTTGTCACTGACGGCGCTGCTGGGGGCCTACGTGCTCACCAACCTCCGCAGCCGGGTCCGGTGATGATCGTCCTCATCCTTTCGTGCTCACTGTCCGTGCCCTTGCGTTGGTGCAATGCGCACAACTCCTCGTAGAACGCCCATTTCTTTCCGATAAGGCGTCAATTGCGACGGGGTGAGCGATCACCCTTTCGTGTGCTTTTCACCAAAGACCTCAAGGGAGTTGGAAACGCAGCCGACAAAGGATGCGTGAGTACCCTTGCGCACACCATGATGACCGCCGCCCGCTCCGCCGACTCCGGCCTCGCCGGACCGGGCGATCTCGACCGCTACCCGTACGCCGAGCACGCGGGCGTCGACCGCGTGAGTCTCCCCGCCTGGGACGGCGCCGAGCCCGAGCTGGGCCGCGTGGGCCGCCGCGCCGCCGGGAGCCGCGGACGCGGACTGCACGGCCAACTCGTCCAGCAGCTCGGCCAGATGATCGTCTCCGGCGACCTCGGCGCGGACCGCCCCCTCGTGCCCGAGGAGATCGGCCAGCGCTTCGAGGTCTCCCGCACCGTCGTCCGTGAATCCCTGCGTGTCCTGGAGGCCAAGGGCCTGGTCAGCGCGCGCCCGAACGTCGGCACGCGCGTCCGGCCGGTCAGCGACTGGAACCTGCTCGACCCCGACATCATCGAATGGCGGGCCTTCGGTCCGCAGCGCGACAACCAGCGGCGCGAGCTCAGCGAGCTGCGCTGGACGATCGAGCCCCTGGCCGCCCGCCTCGCCGCCGGTCACGGCCGTGACGACGTCCAGCAGCGCCTCGGCGACATGGTCGAGCTCATGGGCCACGCCATGGCGCAGGGCGACCCGCTGACCTTCTCGCGCGCGGACGCCGAGTTCCACTCGCTGCTCATCCAGCTCGCGGGCAACCGGATGCTGGAGCACCTCTCCGGCATCGTCTCCTCGGCACTGCAGGTCTCGGGCGGCCCGGCCACCGGGTGTGACCGGCCGACCGAGTCGACCCTCACGCACCACGCCCGGATCGTCGACGCCCTCGCCGCGGGCGACGGAGCGGCGGCCGAGGCGGCCATGCGGCAAGCGCTGACCGTCCAGCCCGAGGTGGAGCGTGTGGTGCCGGCGCCGCGCGAACACTGAGGGCGCCGAGAGCGCGGCGAGGCCCACCGGCGGGGGCACCTGCCCTTCCGCGGCGTCGCTCGACCGGCGGATCCGTGCCGACGGGCCCCAGCGAACCCTCCCAGGGGTTCGGCGGGGCCCGGCGGCACGACGAGCGGAGAGTGACGTCGGCATCGCGCGGCACGGGGCGGCGGCCCTGAACAGGCGGCCCACGCCGCCGCAGGACTCGCAATGTCGGATGCCCCCACCGCGGGAGGACTCACACCGTCGGATGACCCGCACCGCCGGGATCGCCGGGGCTGAAGGCGGCGGCGGAGGTGACGGGATCAGATGGGAGCAGCGGACCGACGGTCCTGCGAGCCCGTCGGGTCGAGGGAGCCCCTTGCGGTGGCTGCCCCGGACAGGCCGCCGGAACCCGAGGAGAACGGTGATCCACGTTGCGGAGTTCGTTCGGGA
Source organism: Streptomyces bottropensis ATCC 25435 (assembly GCF_000383595.1). Taxonomy (NCBI): domain Bacteria; kingdom Bacillati; phylum Actinomycetota; class Actinomycetes; order Kitasatosporales; family Streptomycetaceae; genus Streptomyces; species Streptomyces bottropensis. The sequence continues at coordinate 2,226,196 of NZ_KB911581.1, forward strand.
ATCGTTCGGGTACCCGTACCTGTAGAACAGGTTGTGGCCTTGATCGATCACCTCTGGCAGCGTCTGACCGCTTTTGCGCGCTTACGGGGTGTGACTCGGGCCACGCAGATTGGGCGTAACGCTCGCGGGAACAGCGCGATGACCTAAGAGGCGACAGCCGCGGAGGGAATACGGACGCCGTTCACGGCGCTGTGCATCTTCCCGGCCCCCGCCCGCACCGTCGGCCCACTCCCAAGCCGGTGGTCGGCTCCTGTCCGCAGTGGACGGGGCCGGAAGTCGTTTTCCAACGTTCCGAGAGGTTGTTCGTGTCGGCCAGCACATCCCGTACGCTCCCGCCGGAGATCGCCGAGTCCGTCTCTGTCATGGCGCTCATTGAGCGGGGAAAGGCTGAGGGGCAGATCGCCGGCGACGATGTGCGTCGGGCCTTCGAAGCTGACCAGATTCCGGCCACTCAGTGGAAGAACGTACTGCGCAGCCTCAACCAGATCCTCGAGGAAGAGGGTGTGACGCTGATGGTCAGTGCCGCGGAGCCAAAGCGCACCCGAAAGAGCGTCGCAGCGAAGAGTCCGGCCAAGCGCACCGCCACCAAGACGGTCGCGGCGAAGACGGTGACCACCAAGAAGGCCACCGCCACAGCCGCCCCCGCGGAGCCCACCGCCGACGCCTCCGCCGAGGACGCCACCCCCGCCAAGAAGGCCGCCGCGAAGAAGGCGGTCGCCAAGAAGGCGGCCCCCGCCAAGAAGACCGTCGCCGCCAAGAAGACGGTGGCGAAGAAGACCACGTCCAAGAAGGACGACCCCGAGCTCGCCGACGAAGAGGTTCTCGAGGAGACGCCCGGCGCCAAGCCCGGTGAGGAGCCCGAGGGCACCGAGAACGCCGGTTTCGTGCTGTCCGACGAGGACGAGGACGACGCGCCCGCCCAGCAGGTCGCCGCCGCCGGTGCCACCGCCGACCCGGTCAAGGACTACCTCAAGCAGATCGGCAAGGTCCCGCTGCTCAACGCCGAGCAGGAGGTCGAGCTCGCCAAGCGCATCGAGGCCGGTCTGTTCGCCGAGGACAAGCTGGCCAACGCCGACAAGCTCGCCCCCAAGCTCAAGCGCGAGCTGGAGATCATCGCCGAGGACGGCCGCCGCGCCAAGAACCACCTCCTGGAGGCCAACCTCCGTCTGGTGGTCTCCCTGGCCAAGCGCTACACCGGCCGCGGCATGCTCTTCCTGGACCTCATCCAGGAGGGCAACCTCGGTCTGATCCGCGCGGTCGAGAAGTTCGACTACACCAAGGGCTACAAGTTCTCCACGTACGCCACCTGGTGGATCCGTCAGGCGATCACCCGCGCCATGGCCGACCAGGCCCGCACCATCCGTATCCCGGTGCACATGGTCGAGGTCATCAACAAGCTCGCGCGTGTGCAGCGCCAGATGCTCCAGGACCTGGGCCGCGAGCCCACCCCGGAGGAGCTGGCCAAGGAACTCGACATGACCCCCGAGAAGGTCATCGAGGTCCAGAAGTACGGTCGCGAGCCCATCTCGCTGCACACCCCGCTGGGCGAGGACGGCGACAGCGAGTTCGGTGACCTCATCGAGGACTCCGAGGCCGTCGTCCCGGCCGACGCGGTCAGCTTCACGCTCCTGCAGGAGCAGCTGCACTCCGTCCTCGACACCCTGTCCGAGCGTGAGGCGGGCGTCGTTTCCATGCGCTTCGGTCTCACCGACGGTCAGCCGAAGACCCTCGACGAGATCGGCAAGGTCTACGGCGTCACGCGTGAGCGCATCCGTCAGATCGAGTCCAAGACGATGTCGAAGCTGCGTCACCCGTCCCGTTCGCAGGTCCTGCGCGACTACCTCGACTAGACGGCACGGCATCCGCCGCCCGGTCGGTCCGAAGGCCCGGTTCCCTCGACGGAGCCGGGTCTTCGGCGTTGTGCGGCTGCGGAAGCCGATCCCGTGGATCACTCTGGGTGTGCCATCCATGTCCTGGAGTGAGGAGCGCGCATGCGTCGATCGTTCGCCCGACTGCTGGCCGTCGCGGCCACCGCCGCCGTCATACCGCTGGCGTCACCGCCGCCGGCGACGGCCGAGGTCGTCATCGGCGGCCATCCGGTCGAGATCTCCCAGGCGCCCTGGACGGTGGCGCTGTCCAGCCGTGACCGGTTCGGGGGTACGCGGGCGGGACAGTTCTGCGGCGGCGTGGTGGTCGGCCGCTCGACCGTCCTGACGGCCGCCCACTGCCTCAGCGAGAGCGTGCTGGGTGGCCCTCCGGAACGCGTCGGCGACCTGAGGGTCATCGCCGGCCGTGCCGAGTTGCAGTCGGCCGAGGGCCAGGAGATCGCGGTGAGCGGCGCGTGGGTCAATCCCGAGTACGACCCCTATACGAACGCGGGGGACTTCGCGGTGGTGACGCTGGCCTCACCGCTGCCCGAGAGCTCCGTCATCGCGTTGGCGACGGCCGGTGACTCCGCGTACGCGTCCGGCACACCGGCCGCGGTCTACGGCTGGGGGGACACCACGGGCGCCGGCGACTACGGCGGGAGCCTGCGGGCCGCGCCGGTGAAGGTGCTGGCGGACGAGGTCTGCGCGAGGGCCTACCCGGGCAGTGCGGACGGAAGATACCTGTCCGGGTCCATGGTCTGCGCCGGTGAGGAGGACGGTGGCCGGGACGCCTGCCAGGGGGACAGCGGTGGGCCGCTGGTCGCCCAGGGGAAGCTGATCGGGCTCGTGTCCTGGGGCAGCGGCTGTGGGGTCGCCGGGAACCCCGGCGTCTACACCAGGGGCTCGTACGTCGCCCGTGTGCTCACGGGGAGCCGCTGAGGCGCGGTGCGCCCGTCGTAGACGTGTATGTGCGGCACGAGAGCGGGCGGCCACCCCGTGTGTACGGGAGTGGCCGCCCGGTCACCGGCCTCGAGCCGGTGGGGGCTCGTCGTAGGTGCGAAGCGTCAGCGCTCGTCCTCTTCCGCGGTGGCGGGAGCAGCCGTGAGCCGCTCCGTCTCGTCCTGTATCTCCGAGGCGATCTTCTTGAGCTCCGGCTCGAACTTGCGACCGTGGTGGGCGCAGAACAGAAGCTCCCCACCGCTCAGCAGGACGACGCGCAGATATGCCTGGGCGCCGCAGCGGTCGCATCGGTCCGCGGCCGTCAGCGGGGTCGCGGGGGTCAGAACAGTAGTCACGTCGCCTCTTCTCTAGCTCGACGAGCTGTCGTACCAGGGTCAACATCCAACCAGGCCGAAAACGTTCCCGCTCGCGGCTTTAACTCGAAAAAATCTTTCCGGGCCGGCTGTCTGCTGCCGGTTGGCGGCGAATGAGCCGTAGTGCGTGTCTTCGTGTCGTACGGGCTTCGCGCTGGCTGTCGGTGGTTCTGGTTGTCGTTCTTTCGGTTGTACGGTCCTCCCGGCTGGGTTGCCGGTTGTTCATGAGGACGTGCCCGGAGCCTAAATGGTTCATGCCCCGAAGGGAACGTGATATGTACTTCACCCCATCGAGGGATCGAACGCGTATGCGACTCTGCACTACTCTGACTTTCGGACGAGGGTGGCGTGACAACGGCTCTACCAGGCCTCGGTACCCTCGGACCGGCAACAGAGCCCGGCCCCTTACCCAAAAGGGCCTCACCTGAAATTCAGCGAGGAGCGAACCGCGTGACCGCCGATACGTCCGTGCCGTCCACAGCGCTGCTGACCGGAGCAGACCGGGACGGTTCCAACTACACCGCGCGGCACCTGCTCGTCCTCGAGGGGCTCGAGGCCGTGCGGAAGCGCCCCGGTATGTACATCGGCTCGACCGACAGTCGAGGCCTGATGCACTGTCTCTGGGAGATCATCGACAACTCCGTGGACGAGGCCCTCGGGGGGTACTGCGACCACATCGAGGTCATCCTCCACGACGACGCCTCCGTGGAGGTGCGGGACAACGGCCGGGGCATCCCGGTCGACGTCGAGCCCAAGACGGGCCTGTCCGGCGTCGAGGTCGTGATGACCAAGCTGCACGCCGGCGGCAAGTTCGGCGGCGGCTCGTACGCCGCCTCCGGCGGTCTGCACGGCGTGGGCGCCTCCGTGGTGAACGCGCTCTCGGCCCGCCTCGACGTCGAGGTCGACCGCAACGGCGCCACGCACGCCATCAGCTTCCGGCGCGGGGTGCCCGGCGCCTTCGCGGGGCAGGGCGCGGACGCGAAGTTCGAGTCGGCCGGCGGCCTGCGCAAGGGCAAGCGGATCCCCAAGACGCGCACCGGCACACGCGTGCGGTACTGGGCCGACCGCCAGATCTTCCTCAAGGACGCCAAGCTCTCGCTGGAGCACCTGCACCAGCGCGCCCGCCAGACCGCCTTCCTCGTCCCCGGACTGACCATCGTCGTCCGGGACGAGTTGGGACTCGGTGAGGGCGGCAGCAAGGGCGAGGAGTCGTTCCGCTTCGACGGCGGCATCAGCGAGTTCTGTGAGTACCTGGCCTCCGACAAGCCGGTCTGCGATGTCCTCCGCTTCTCCGGGCAGGGCATCTTCAAGGAGACCGTGCCCGTCCTGGACGAGCACGGTCAGATGACGCCCACGCAGGTCACCCGCGAACTCGGTGTCGACGTCGCCATGCGCTGGGGCACCGGCTACGACACGACCCTCAAGTCGTTCGTGAACATCATCGCCACCCCCAAGGGCGGTACCCACGTCGCGGGCTTCGAGCAGGCCGTGGCCTCCACGATGAACGAGGTGCTGCGCGCCAAGAAGATGCTGCGCGTCGCCGAGGACGACGTCGTCAAGGACGATGCCCTGGAGGGTCTGACCGCCGTCGTCACGGTGCGTCTGGCCGAACCTCAGTTCGAGGGGCAGACCAAGGAGGTGCTCGGCACCTCGGCGGCCCGGCGCATCGTGACGCAGGTCGTCGCCAGGGAGCTCAAGGCGTTCCTGACCTCCACGAAGCGGGACGCCGCGGCTCAGGCGCGGGTCGTCATGGAGAAGGCCGTCGCCGCCGCGCGTACCCGTATCGCCGCACGTCAGCACAAGGACGCGCAGCGTCGCAAGACGGCGCTGGAGTCCTCGTCCCTGCCCGCCAAGCTCGCCGACTGCCGCAGTGACGACGTCGAGCGCAGCGAGCTGTTCATCGTGGAGGGCGACTCGGCGCTCGGCACGGCGAAGCTCGCGCGGAACTCCGAGTTCCAGGCGCTGCTGCCGATCCGGGGCAAGATCCTCAACGTCCAGAAGTCGTCCGTCACGGACATGCTCAAGAACGTCGAGTGCGGCGCGATCATCCAGGTCATAGGGGCCGGGTCCGGGCGTACGTTCGATATCGACGCGGCACGTTACGGCAAGATCATCATGATGACCGACGCCGATGTGGACGGGTCGCACATCCGGTGCCTGCTGCTGACCCTCTTCCAGCGGTACATGCGGCCGATGGTCGAGGCGGGACGGGTCTTCGCGGCCGTGCCGCCGCTGCACCGGATCGAGCTGGTCCAGCCGAAGAAGGGGCAGGACAAGTACGTCTACACGTACTCGGACCGTGAGCTGCGCGACAGGCTGCTGGAGTTCCAGAGCAAGGGTGTCCGGTACAAGGACTCCATCCAGCGCTACAAGGGCCTCGGCGAGATGGACGCGGACCAGCTGGCGGAGACGACGATGGATCCGCGGCACCGGACGCTGCGTCGGATCAACCTGTCGGACCTGGAGGCGGCGGAGCAGGTGTTCGACCTGCTGATGGGGAACGACGTCGCGCCGCGCAAGGAGTTCATCTCCAGTTCGGCGGCTACGTTGGACCGGTCGCGCATCGACGCGTAGGCGCTGCGCTGGGCTGGGCTTGGGCGAGGGTGCCTGGGCCGGCCGTGTTCTGGCTTGGCCCGGCCCGGTCTGAGGGTGGGCGGTCTGGCTTGGGTCCCGTTCGGCTGGGGCCGGGTCGGGGGCTGGGATGCCGTCCGGCTCGGGCCGGGCGCCTTCGGTGGTTGGGGGTCGGCGGCGTGCAGGGGGTATCCGTCCTCGGAACGGCGCCGAGTCGGTCGGCTGGGAGGCGCGGGGCGTTGACGCGCCGACCGCTGCGGGCGGACACCACCCGGCACGCCCCCTTCGCGCCGTACGCGGTCGGCCGTCGTGCGTGCCTTCGGGTCATGGATTGGGGGCGCGAGTTCTTCGTTCTGTCCGAGTGGGGGAGGCTGGCCGGGGTTTCACCTGATGGGGTGAAGAATCGTGAAGAGGTACGTCGAGGGTCTATCTGTTCTGGCCATGCTTGGGCATGCAGTCAAGCACCGGCCGTCCCCGCCGACGCGGGGGTGGTTCTGAGAGCCCGGTTGAGCAGCACGTGGGGCACGTCCTCGACGACGAGGACGTGCGGTTCGACGATCCCTGGTACGACGCGCTGGCCTCCGGCTGGGGGGAGTTGGACGGCACGGGCGAGTCGGCCCCGGTCGTGGCCGAGGCGCGGGAGGGCCAGGTCGGGGGTGCGGCCGAGGTGTACCTGGAGGTCCAGCGGAGCGCCGCCTTCCAGGAGGTGCGCAGCCGTTACCGCAGATTCGTGATCCCGGGTGTCGCCGTCTTCTTCAGCTGGTACCTCGCGTACGTCGTGACGGCGACGACGGCCCCGGGGCTGATGGCGCGGCCGGTGGCGGGCGCGGTGAACGTGGCCATGCTGGCGGGGCTCGGGCAGTTCCTCACGACGTTCCTGTTCACCTGGGCGTACGCGCGGCATGCCCGGCTGCGCCGGGACCGGGCGGCGCTCGATCTGCGCTGGGACACCCAGGAGTTGACGCGTGGCGTCCGAGGGGGCGAGCGGTGACCGCCGACCATCAGACGCTGGCACTGCTGCTGTTCAGCGCGTTCGTGGCGGTCACCTTGGGCATCACGACATGGGTGAGCCGTCACCGGCACGGCTCGGCGGAGGAGTTCTACGCCGGGGGGCGGCTGTTCTCGCCGATGGAGAATGGTTTTGCCATCGCGGGCGACTACATGTCCGCCGCGTCCTTCCTCGGGATCTCAGGTCTCATCGCGCTCTTCGGGTACGACGGGCTGCTCTACTCGGTGGGTTTCCTGGTCGCCTGGCTCGTGGTGCTGTTCCTGGTGGCCGAACTGGTGCGCAACTGCGGGCGGTTCACGCTCGCCGACGTGGTCGCGGCCCGGATGAGCGAGCGGCCGGTGCGGATCGCCGCGGGAACTTCCTCGGTGACCGTGTCCGTTCTGTACCTGGTGGCGCAGATGGTGGGAGCGGGCACCCTCGTCGCGCTGCTGTTGGGGGGAGAGAGCGAGGCGGCGCAGGCCTGGACGGTCATCGGGGTCGGCGCGCTCATGGTCGTCTATGTGTCGTTGGGAGGGATGCGGGCCACCACCTGGATCCAGATCGTGAAAGCGGTCCTGCTGATGGGCGGGGCGACCGCGCTGACCGTGCTCGTACTGCTGCGGTTCCACGGCGACTTCAACCAGTTGCTGCGGACGGCCGCCGAGCGCAGCGGACACGGTGACGCGTTCCTCGCACCCGGGCTGAAGTACGGCGGTGACTGGGTCGCGCGCTTCGACTTCATCAGTCTCGGACTCGCGCTGGTCCTCGGCACGGCCGGGCTGCCGCACATCCTGTCGCGCTTCTACACGGTGCCCACCGCGCGGGCCGCGCGCCGCTCGGTGGTCTGGTCGATCGGTCTGATCGGCGGCTTCTACCTGATGACGATCGTGCTGGGCTTCGGCGCGGCCGCCGTGGTCGGCCCTCAGGCGGTACGGGGTTCCAACGCGGCCGGCAACACCGCTGTGCCGTTGCTGGCCCTCGATCTGGGCGGTGGCGTGGACTCCACCGGCGGAACGGTTCTGTTCGCGATCGTCGCCGCCATCGCCTTCGCCACGATTCTCGCGGTCGTCGCCGGTATCACCCTCGCGTCGTCGGCGTCCGTCGCCCATGACCTGTACGCGTCGTTGCGGCGCAGACGATCGAAGCCGCGCAGCGAGGTCGCCGTGGCACGTACGGCCGCCGTCGGGATCGGCATGCTCGCGATCGGGCTCGGGCTGCTCGCCAAGGATCTCAACGTGGCCTTCCTCGTCGGCCTCGCCTTCGCGGTCGCCGCCTCCGCCAACCTGCCCGTACTGCTGTACTCGCTGTTCTGGCGCGGCTTCACCACACGCGGCGCGGTGTGGTCCGTGTACGGCGGACTCGTCCCCTCCCTGGTCCTCGTGCTGCTGTCGCCCGTCGTGTCGGGCAGCGCCGACTCGTTGTTCCCCGGCCTGGACTTCCAGGTCTTCCCGTTGCAGAACCCCGGCCTCGTCTCCATCCCGTTGGGATTCCTCGCGGGCTGGCTCGGTACGGTCCTGTCGGCCGAGCCGCCGGACGAGGCCAAGCACGCGGAGACCGAGGTGCGTTCGCTGACGGGCGCCGGGGCGGTGTGAGAGCGAGGGGCGCCTACGACGACGTGGCGGTCGGCCAGGGGCTTCTCAGGGGCGGGTCGCCCATGCGTAACGGTGCTCCGGGCGGCCGGCGTCCCCGTACTTGAGGGTCAGGCGGGCCCGTCCCGTGCGCTCCAGGAGCTTCAGATAGCGCTGGGCGGTCTGGCGGCTCAGTCCGGTCCGGTCGGCGATCTCCTGGGCGGACAGCGGCCCCTCGGCGGTCATCAGGGCACGGCGTACCAGCTCGGTGGTGGTGGGGGAGTGGCCCTTGGGCAGGTCCGGCTCGCCGCCCGCCGAGAGCGCGCCGAAGATCCGGTCCACCTCCGCCTGTTCGGCCTCGCCGCCACCGTCCAGGGTGCGCCGCAGCTCCGCGTACGCCTCCAGCTTCGCCCGCAGCCCGGCGAACGCGAACGGCTTGACCAGGTACTGGAGCGCGCCCTGGCGCATCGCCGCCTGGACGGTCGAGACGTCTCGGGCCGCCGTCACCATGATCACGTCGCTCTGGTGACCCCGGCGCCGCATCTCCTGGACCACCATGAGCCCCGTGTCGTCCGGCAGATAGTGGTCCAGCAGGACCAGGTCCACGTGCGGCAGCGTCTCCAGGCGGTGCAACGCCTCGGCCGCGCTGTGGGCCACACCGGCGACGTGGAAACCGGCGACCTTCTCCACGTAGGCGGCGTTGACGCGGGCGACTCTGGTGTCGTCGTCCACGATCAGGACCTCGATCATCGCGGCTCCTTGTCGGCGGCTCTGCCGGCGGCTTCGGGCTCCCGCGCGGGGCCAGGCCGGCCTTCGTGACCGGCGATCGGCTCGTCCTGCCGCGCCGGTCGGTCCTCGGGTGCCACAGGGGTGGGCGTGGGTGCGGGCACCGGCGTCCCCGGGCCGTGCTCCGAGAGCGCGTCGGGCAGGACGACGGTGAACTCCGCGCCGCCGCCCGCCGCCTCCGTGACCCGGGCGCTGCCGCCCTGCCGCTCGGCGAGCCTGCGCACCAGACTGAGGCCGATGCCGCGCTCGCGATGGACGGGCGGCGTCTTGGTGGACCAGCCCTCGGTGAAGATCAACTCCCGCTTGTCGGGCGGGACTCCGGGGCCCGTGTCGCGCACCCGGAGGATCGCCGTGCGCCCCTCGGCGCGCAGATCGACCTCCACGCGCGCGTGCGGCGTGCCCGCGACGGCGTCCAGGGCGTTGTCGACCAGGTTGCCGACGACGGTGACGAGCCCACGCGGGTCGATCAGCCGGTCCGGCAGCATCGTGCCGTCCGCGACCGCGAGGGCCACCCCGCGCTCGGCCGCGACGGTCGCCTTGCCCACCAGGACCGCGGCGAGCAGCGGATCGTGGATCTTCTCGGTGACCTGCTCGGCGGTGGCCCGGTGGTCGCCGACGACCTCGCCGACGAACTCCACGGCCTCGTCGTACATCTCCAGTTCGAGCAGGCCGAGGAGGGTGTGCATCCGGTTGGCGTGCTCGTGGTCCTGGGCGCGCAGGGCGTCGGTCAGGCCGCGCGTGGAGTCCAGTTCACGGCCGAGCTGCTCCAGTTCGGTGCGGTCGCGCAGGGTGGCGACGGCGCCTCCGTCGTCGGTGGGCATGCGGTTGGCGACCAGTACGCGCTGACCGCGCACGGTCAGGAGGTCGGTGCCCGTGACCCGGCCCGCCAGCACATCCGTCGTACGGCCGGCGCCGAGCGCCTCGTCGAGCGATCGGCCGACCGCCTCGTCGCCGATCCCGAGCAGCCGCCGCGCCTCGTCGTTCAGCAGGCGTACGCGACCGGCGCGATCCAGCGCGACCACGCCCTCCCGGATGCCGTGCAGCATCGCCTCGCGCTCCGCGAGCAGCCCCGCGATATCGGAGAAGGCCAGGTCACGGGTCTGACGGTGGACCCGTCGGGAGATGAGGTACGCGGCCAGCGCCCCGACCGCCATGGCCCCGCCCGCGTATGCCAGGAGCCCGGGGATCGCGTGAATCAGCCGGGCGCGCACGCTGTCGTATTCGATGCCCACCGAGACGGCGCCGACGATCCTCCCGTCGGCGTCACGCAGCGGCACCTTGCCCCGGGCGGAGCGTCCCAGGGTGCCCGAGTCGATCTCCATGACCTCGTGACCGGCCAGGGCGCGGCGCGGGTCGGTCGAGACGAGCCCGCCGATCTCCGCGGGGTCCGGGTGCGACCAGCGCACTCCGACCCGGTCCAGCACGACCACGTACTCGGCTCCGCTGGCCTTCCTGATCCGCTCGGCCTCTACCTGGACGGGGCCGTGCACGGACGGCCGCGTCGACACCAGGTCCTCCGCGATCTGCGGCTGGGCGGCGGTGGTCTGCGCGATCGCGAGGGCCCGCCGCATCGCCTGGTCGTCCAGCTGTTCGCTGAGCGGCGCGAGGAACAGCCCGGTCGCGAGGACGGCGACACCGGCGGCGATCGCCACCTGCATCAGCAGGACCTGCGAGAACACCCGCCGCGGCATACCGAGACGCAGGCGGCGCGCGGGGGGAGTGGGGCTCATACCCAAGACGGTACGTGGACAGGGTGGGCCGGTCGTAGAGGGGTGTGGCGTGGATCTCAGGCACCGGGTGTTTCTACGACGGCGACGGGACGAGGCGGGGGCTGTGTCCGTGCCCGCTGGTGCCCGGACCGCTAGTGTGCGGCCGCGATCGGCGACAGCTCTCGTACGGTCAGTACGTCCAACCGCGCCGGGGAGCCCAGCGGGGAGCCGCAGCTCTCCGGGCGGGGCGGCTGGGCGGCACCCTGAACGACGGCGACGGTCCAGCGGCGGCCGTCGGTGTGGGCGACGGTCACCTCCCACCGAGGAGCCGAGCCGTCCGTGCGCAGGACGGTGAGCGCGGCGGCCGCGTCCTCCCCGGTCTCGGTGCGCACCGCCAGCTCGGCCGCCTGGCCGGGACGCTCCCAGGCGGAGTTGCCCCGGCACCCCCCGGTCACGACACGGCCCTCCCGTACGCCGTGGAGGACTTCCTTGACGTGGTGTGCCTCCGCGCGGCCGTACACGTACCCGAAGGGGAGCACGAGCAGGGTGGGGGAGAAGCGGTGACCACCCAGATGGGTGACCTCCCAGGTGCCCTCGACCCCCGAGGCGGCCAGTTCGGCGGCGAGCGGCCGGCCGAGGAGGGCGCAGCACCGGTCGCGCTTGCCGTTGGTGCAGACGAGCGCCAGGGGGGCGCCGGTGTGGGGCCGCCCCCGCAGAGCCGTTGCGAAGGTGCGGTGGTCGCCCTGGCCGAGGGCGGCGAAGTCGAGACCGAGCAGTTCGTGGGGGTCGGACGTCGTGGCGGTGTGCAGCCAGACGTTCCCGGGGACGGTGTGCGCCACGTACACCCGGCGCTCGCGGATCTCACGGCAGTCCGCGTGGCGGCCGGGACGCCGGATGAGCGCCACGCGTACGCCGGTGCCCTCGGCCGCGGCTTCGAGGGCACGGCCGAGCACGGGGTCGAGATGGCTGGAGGTGAGCGCCTTGACGCCCCAGGGGCCGGGCTGTTCCAGCAGCAGCCATGTCCTCGCCGTGGCGGCGGTCCCGGCGAGAGGCTCGCCGAGATGTCGGGACGCGGATGTGCACGTACTCACAGAGGTGAGCCTAACCTGACTCGCGTCCGGGCGGCTTCCGGAGGGGCCGAAGGAGTGTGCGGAGGGCTGCGCGAAGGCCGAGAAAGGGGCTTGGGGCTGGGGCCCGGGGAACTGGGTCCGGGGGCTGGGGCCCGGTTTATTGCCGACGGGTGAGAGATCAGACCCGGTCGAGCGGTCCGGCGGCGCGAGGGGCCCGCGCTGTAGTGCAGGCGAGCCCCCGTTCAGGATCAGGCGTCGGGGATGTCCGACTTTGCCCGGATGAGAGTGTCGCGGCTGATGACCACGATCCTCTCGTAGTCAGCGCGCGAGGCGTCGACAGGAAGCTCGGGGTCGAGTCTCTCTGTCTGGTCGGTCCCGATCACTGCGAAGTTGCCATCCTGCAGTTCGAAGATGTCTGGGCATGTCTGCCCCGCGGCACTGCCCCTCTCACGAGGGGACGCACCGATGCGGCGCACGATTTTCAACGGGTTCGATCCTTGAATCATGAGTAGTGATAACGAGCGGGCCAAACTTAGCCGCATGAAGCCGGTTGATGCGCATGCATCCAAGGTGCGCTGGAGTGAAGGCGGAGGTAGGGGTCGCGCTGTGGGGGGGCGAGCGCCGTGGGGGTGAAGGCTGCGGGAGCGAGGGCCGTGGGAGCGAGCGCCGTGGGGCTGAGGGCCGTAGGGGCGTGGATCCTATTCGGCGGGCGGCTCGCCCACGACCCACCACTCGTCCGTGCTCGCGTCCTCCAGATCGCTGATCAGGGCGTCGACCATCCTGCCGATCTCCGACTCCTCCGACCCCTCTTTCAGGCTCGACCGGTGGTGTCGTGTGGCGGCCCAGTAGTCGCGCATGAGGGTGCTCTGGAAGATGCCGCGGAGGTGTCCGTACAACTCGGCCCGGCTGAAGACGCCCACCCGGTAGCCCTGGAGGACGTGGGTGTAGAGGAGGTTGGCGAAGAGGTACTGCCGCTGCCTGTCGGTGGACAGTTCCTCCTCATAGGCGTTCAGGACCGGAAGGAGTGTCGGGTCCGCTGCCGCCTTCATGACCAGGTCGACGTTGTGCTGCTGATAGCTGATCAGGGCGGCACGCTGCTCGGTCTCGCGCTCCAGCCGTTCCAGCCGTTCCAGGCGTCGAAGTACGGTGCGGACGCGCCGCTCCACGGCGACCGCGCCCAGCGCTCCCACCAGGAAGGCGAAGCCCGCTGCTGCGGCGGGGCCGATTCCCCGCGCCCCAAGATTCTGTGTGGCCATGTCAACCCCCGATTCAGGCGGCCGTCCGCCGGTCGTCGGTACGGGGCGACGGGATGGGTACCGGCGAGCGATGGGCGGCGCTTGCCGCCTCTCAGTGTCGCCGAGCGGCACCGGTCGGCTGGGAGGCGGAGAGGAGGCGCACGGAAGGATGTGTGGGTCGCGCGGACCGACGCCATGCCCAACGTGTGCCCCTCGGGCGCCGCTGACAACCGTCCACTCCCCGGGGCGTTCGGCCCCCACTCGTATCCTGGGGCGGCATTCAAGAAAGGCGCGGGAGCTGCGGTGTTCCGGTGTGAGCCGGTTCGTGAACCGGCCTCGGGCGGTGATCGGCCGCGTGCCGGCGCACGCAACGGTGTGAGAGAGGGCGCGTGTTGAGCCAGTCGTCGAGTCAGGACCGGAAGACGCGACCGGAGCCGGAGCCGCAGACCCGACCGGAGCCCGAACCCGGCGCGCGTCCTGAGCCGGGACTCGGGTCTGAGCCGGAACTCGGGTCCCTGACCGGGCTCGGGTCTCTGCCGGGACCGGGGGTGGGGTCGAACCCGGAGCCCCGGCAGGCATCGAGGCCGCAGGGCTCGCGGGAGTTTGAGGAGTCGCCTGAGTCGCAGCGCTCGCACCGCCCCCAGGACTCACGTGAGTCGCAGCGCTCGCGCAGCCCCCAGGACTCACGGGAGTCACAAGGCCCGCACAGCTCCAAGGCCGCACACGGCTCGTACCGCCCGAACGACCCGCAGGTCGCACAGGACTCGCAGAACGCACAGGACTCGCAGAACGTGCAGGACTCTCAGGTCGGACAGGTCGGACAGGACACTCAGAGCACGCAGGACGCGCAGCGTTCGCAGCCCTCGCCCCAGATCCCCGTGGTCGTCCTCGCCGGCTTCCTCGGCGCGGGAAAGACCACCCTGCTCAACCACCTCCTCCACCGCAGCGGCGGCAGCCGTATCGGAGCCGTCGTCAACGACTTCGGGGCGATCGAGATCGACGCGATGGCGGTGGCCGGCGCGCTCGGGGACTCCACGGTGTCGCTGGGCAACGGATGTCTGTGCTGTGCCGTCGACGTCGGTGAACTGGACGAGTATCTGGAGCGGCTCACCGCTCCCGCCGCCGGGATCGACGTCATCGTCATCGAGGCGAGCGGGCTCGCCGAGCCGCAGGAGCTCGTGCGGATGGTGCTCGCCAGCGAGAACCCACGGGTGGTGTACGGCGGCCTCGTCGAGGTCGTGGACGCGGCCGAGTTCCCGCAGACCCGGCAGCGGCATCCCGAGATCGACCGGCACCTCGCCCTCGCCGACCTCGTCGTCGTGAACAAGCTCGACCGGGCCGAGGACGGGGACGGGGTCCTGTCGCTCGTCCGGTCGCTCGGTGACCGTGCCGCCGTGGTGCCGGCCGTCCACGGGCGCGTCGACCCCGAGTTCCTCTTCGACTGCCGGCCGTCCGAGGAGCGCGTCGGCCAGCTCTCCTTCGACGACCTGCACCGGCACGACCCCGACGAACTCCACGAGGACGCCGGGCATCTGCACACCGGCTACGACAGTGTCGCCTTCGTCTCCGACGTGCCGCTCGACCCCCGGCGGCTCATGGCCTTCCTGGACGGGAGGGCCGAGGGGCTCTACCGGATCAAGGGGTACGTCGACTTCGGACCCTACGACCCGCGCAACCGCTATGCCGTGCATGCCGTGGGGCGGTTCCTGCGGTTCTACCCGGAGCCCTGGCCGGACGGCGACGACGGCATCGGCAACGGCCACCGGCTCACCCAGCTCGTGCTCATCGGGGCCGGTGTCGACGCCCCCGCGCTGCGCAAGGAGCTGGAGGCGTGCAAGGGCGGCAAGGACGCCCCGCACGCCGACGAGCACGGCATGTGGGGCGTCCTGCGCTATGTCCAGGAGGCAGCGGCCGAGGACCCCGAGGCCTCCTGCGACGTCCTGTGAACCCCACGACGTCCCGCGGGCCCACTACGACGTCCCGCGGGCCGCCTACGACGTCCTGCGGGGTCTCCGCTCACACCGGCCCCGCCACCGACGCCACCGTCTTGCCCAGGGACACGCCCGAGCCGTCGCGGCGCGGGTCCATCTCCGGGAGGTCGGCCGGGGTGCCGTTCTTCTGGGCGGCGCGGGCCGGGGCGGGACCCGCCCAGGCGACGGAGAGGCAGTCCTCGCCCTTGAGGAACCGCTGGCAGCGGACGCCGCCCGTGGCGCGGCCCTTGCGGGGGTACTGGTCGAACGGGGTGAGCTTGGCCGTGGTCTGGACGGAGTCGTCGAGGGTGCCGCGGGAGCCCGCGACCGTGAAGACGACCGCGTCGACGGCCGGGTCGATGGCCGTGAAGGAGATGACCTTCGCGCCCTCGGTGAGCTTGATGCCGGTCATACCGCCGGCCGGGCGGCCCTGCGGGCGGACCTGGGAGGCCTGGTAACGCAGCAACTGGGCGTCGTCCGTGATGAAGATCAGGTCCTCCTCGCCCGTGCGCAGCTCGACGGCACCGACGATCCGGTCGCCGTCCCTGAGCGTGATGACCTCCAGCTCCTCCTTGTTGGACGGGTAGTCGGGGACCACGCGCTTGACGACGCCCTGCTCGGTGCCGATGGCCAGCCCGGGCGACGACTCGTCGAGCGTCATCAGGCAGATGAGCGTCTCGCCGTCCTGGAGGGTGAGGAACTCCGCGAGCGGGGCGCCGCCCGAGAGGTTGGGGGCCGCCGAGGTGTCCGGCAGCTGCGGCAGATCGACCACGCTCAGGCGGAGCAGGCGGCCGGTGGAGGTCACCGCGCCCACCTCGCCCCGGGCCGTCGCCGGGACCGCGGAGACGATGACGTCGTGCTTGGTCCGCCTGCCGTCCTCGTCCGCCGTGAAGGGCTCGGCGCTCGCCGTCCGGGCCAGCAGACCCGTCGACGACAGCAGCACCCGGCACGGGTCGTCCGCCACCTGCAGCGGGACCGCGGCCACCTGGGTGCCCGAGGACTCCAGCAGCACCGTACGGCGCTCGGTGCCGAACTTCTTCGCCACGGCGGCGAGTTCGCCGGAGACCAGCTTGCGCAGCTCCGCGTCCGACTCCAGGATGCGGGTCAGCTCGGCGATCTCGGCGTTGAGCCGCTCCTTCTCGGACTCCAGCTCGATGCGGTCGAACCGGGTGAGGCGGCGCAGCGGGGTGTCGAGGATGTACTGCGTCTGGATGTCCGACAGCGCGAAGCGCTCGATCAGGCGCTCCTTGGCCTGGGCGGAGTTGTCGCTGGAGCGGATCAGACGGATGACCTCGTCGATGTCCACCAGCGCGGTGAGCAGGCCCTCGACCAGGTGCAGGCGGTCGCGCTTCTTGCCGCGGCGGAACTCCGAGCGGCGCCGCACCACCTCGAAGCGGTGGTCGAGGTAGACCTCCAGCAGCTCCTTCAGGCCCAGGGTGAGGGGCTGGCCGTCGACCAGGGCCACGTTGTTGATGCCGAAGGACTCCTCCATCGGCGTCAGTTTGTAGAGCTGCTCCAGGACGGCCTCCGGCACGAAGCCGTTCTTGATCTCGATGACCAGGCGCAGGCCGTGGGCGCGGTCGGTGAGGTCCTTGACGTCGGCGATGCCCTGGAGCTTCTTCGCGCCGACCAGGTCCTTGATCTTGGCGATCACCTTCTCCGGGCCGACGGTGAACGGCAGTTCGGTGACGATCAGGCCCTTGCGGCGGGCCGTCACGTTGTCCACCGTCACCGTGGCGCGGATCTTGAAGGTGCCGCGACCCGTCGCGTACGCGTCCCTGATGCCGGTGAGACCGACGATCCGGCCGCCGGTCGGCAGGTCCGGGCCCGGGACGTGCTTCATCAGCGTGTCCAGGTCGGCGTTCGGATACCGGATCAGGTGGCGCGCGGCCGCGATGACCTCGCCCAGGTTGTGCGGCGGCATGTTGGTGGCCATGCCGACGGCGATGCCCGACGCGCCGTTGACCAGGAGATTCGGGAAGGCGGCGGGCAGGGCCACCGGCTCCTGCTCCTGACCGTCGTAGTTCGGGGAGAAGTCGACCGTGTTCTCCTCGATCGACTCCGTCATCAGGCTCGTCGCGTCGGCCATCCGGCACTCGGTGTACCGCATGGCGGCCGGCGGGTCGTCGTTGCCCAGGGAGCCGAAGTTGCCGTGGCCGTCGACCAGGGGGAGCCGCATGGAGAAGGGCTGGGCGAGGCGCACCAGGGCGTCGTAGATCGAGGAGTCGCCGTGCGGGTGCAACTTACCCATGACCTCGCCGACCACGCGGGCGCACTTCACATAGCCGCGGTCGGGGCGCAGGCCCATCTCGTTCATCTGGTAGACGATCCGGCGGTGCACCGGCTTGAGTCCGTCACGGGCGTCCGGCAGGGCTCGGGAGTAGATGACCGAGTACGCGTACTCCAGGAAGGAGCCCTGCATCTCGTCGACGACGTCGATGTCGAGGATCCGCTCCTCGAACGCGTCGTCGGGCGGCGGGGTCTTCGTGCTGCGGCGGGCCATCGCTGCCGGCTCCTCTTTTTCTGGTCGCTCACCTACGGGGCGCTCACGTCTCCGGCTCACTCGCGGCGCGAGGTGAACGGGAACTGACGCGCACCATTGTGGACTGCCGCACTGACAACCCCGACACGACCCGGCACCGACCGCCGGGCACGGCCTGCCGGGCCGCCACGTCAACAGCGTGCGCCGACCTTAACCAGTGACCGCCGGCCGCAACCCCGGTCTCGCTCTCGGCGTACGACGCCCGGGAACTTCTCCAGGGGTCCGCGCGCTTGCATACAGTGGCGGGACCGGCAGGAAACAGCGGTTTCCGCGACGATTCCACGACGGATCCCGCGCACACAGCACAGCGATCGAAGGGACGTACCGCCCATGGGTCACACGGCCACAGCCGAGGCCGGCTCCGAAGGCCTGACAGTGAGGGAGCACCGCCTGGACAACGGCCTGCGCGTGGTGCTCTCCGAGGACCACCTGACCCCGGTCGCCGCGGTGTGCCTCTGGTACGACGTCGGTTCGCGTCACGAGGTCGCGGGCCGTACGGGCCTCGCCCACCTCTTCGAGCACCTGATGTTCCAGGGCTCGGGCCAGGTCAAGGACAACGGCCACTTCGAGCTGGTCCAGGGCGCGGGCGGTTCGCTGAACGGCACCACCAGCTGGGAGCGCACCAACTACTTCGAGACCATGCCCACCCATCAGCTGGAGCTGGCGCTGTGGCTGGAGGCCGACCGCATGGGCAGCCTGCTGCTCGCGCTCGACCAGAAGAACCTGGACAACCAGCGGGCCGTCGTCAAGAACGAGCGCCGCCAGCGGTACGACAACGTGCCCTACGGCACCGCCTTCGAGAAGATCTTCCGCCTGGCCTACCCCGAGGGCCACCCCTACCGGCACACGCCCATCGGCTCGATGGACGACCTGGAGGCGGCGAGCCTGGAGGACGCCCAGCAGTTCTTCCGGACGTACTACGCGCCCAACAACGCCGTCCTGTCTATCGTCGGCGACATCGACCCGGAGCAGACCCTCGCGTGGGTGGAGAAGTACTTCGGCTCCATCCCCACCTACGACGGCAAGCCCGCGCCCCGCGACGGCTCGCTGCCGGACGTCATGGGCGAGCAGCTGCGCGAGGTCGTCGAGGAGAACGTGCCCGCGCGCGCGTTGATGGCCGCCTACCGGCTGCCGGAGGACGGCACGCGTGCGTGCGACGCGGCCGACCTGGCGCTGACGATCCTCGGCGGCGGCGAGTCGTCCCGCCTCTACAACCGGCTCGTACGACGTGACCGTACGGCCGTGACGGCCGGTTTCGGCCTGCTGCGGCTGGCCGGCGCGCCCTCCATGGCGTGGATGGACGTCAAGACCTCCGGTGACGTCGAGGTGCCGGTCATCGAGGCCGCCGTCGACGAGGAGCTCGCCCGGTTCGCCGCGCAGGGCCCGACGGCCGAGGAGATGGAGCGCGCCCAGGCACAGTTGGAGCGCGAGTGGCTGGACCGGCTCGGCACGGTCGCCGGCCGCGCCGACGAACTGTGCCGGTACGCGGTCCTGTTCGGCGACCCGAAGCTCGCCCTCACCGCCGTCGACCGCGTCCTGGAGGTGACGGCCGACGAGGTCCAGGAGATCGCCAAGGCCCGCCTGAGGCCCGACAACCGCGCGGTGCTCGTGTACGAGCCCGTCGCCGGCGCAGAGGGCGCCGAAGAGGAGGCCGCCGACGCGGAGGCCGTCGAGAGCACCGACGAGAACGAGGAGTCGGCGAAGTGACCGAGCTCGCGAGCATGGAATTCCACCCGCAGCCCCAGGCCGGCGACGCCCGCCCCTGGGCGTTCCCGGCGCCCGAGCGCGGCACCCTGGCCAACGGCCTGACCGTGCTGCACTGCCACCGCCCCGGCCAGCAGGTCGTCGCCGTCGAGGTCGTCCTCGACGCGCCCCTGGACGCCGAACCGGCCGGCCTCGACGGTGTCGCCACCATCATGACCAGGGCGTTCTCCGAGGGCACCGACAAGCACACGGCCGAGGAGTTCGCCGCCGAGCTGGAGCGCTGCGGCGCCACCCTCGACTCGCACGCCGACCACCCCGGCGTCCGCCTGTCCCTCGAAGTGCCCGTGTCGCGGCTGGAGAAGGCCCTGGGGCTGCTCGCAGACGCCCTGCGGGCCCCCGCGTTCGACGACGGCGAGATCGAGCGTCTGGTGGCCAACAGGCTCGACGAGATTCCGCACGAGACCGCCAGCCCGGGCCGCCGGGCCGCCAAGGAGCTCTCCCGGCAGCTGTTCCCGGCCACCTCGCGCATGTCGCGGCCCCGGCAGGGCACCGAGGAGACCGTGGAGGGCATCGACTCCGCGGCTGTACGCGCCTTCTACGAGCGGCACGTGCGCCCCGCGACCGCCACCGCCGTGGTCGTCGGCGACCTCACCGGGGTCGACCTCGACACGCTGCTGGGCGACACCCTGGGCGCCTGGACCGGCTCCCCGGCCAAGCCGAGCGTCGCCCCCGCGGTGAGCGCCGACGACACCGGGCGCGTGATCATCGTGGACCGTCCCGGTTCCGTGCAGACCCAGTTGCTCATCGGACGGGTGGGCGCCGACCGGCACGACCGGGTGTGGCCGGCCCAGGTGCTCGGCACCTACTGCCTCGGCGGCACCCTCACCTCCCGCCTGGACCGCGTCCTGCGGGAGGAGAAGGGCTACACCTACGGGGTGCGCGCGTTCAGTCAGGTGCTGCGTTCCGGGCCGGAGGGATCGGGCACGGCGATGCTGGCCATCAGCGGGTCCGTCGACACGCCCAACACCGGTCCGGCGCTCGACGACCTGTGGACCGTGCTGCGGACCCTCGCCGCCGAGGGGCTGACCGACGCCGAGCGCGACGTCGCCGTGCAGAACCTCGTCGGGGTCGCCCCCCTGAAGTTCGAGACGGCGGCGGCCGTGGCGGGCACGCTGGCCGACCAGGTCGAGCAGTTCCTGCCGGACGACTACCAGTCGACGCTGTACCGCCAACTCGCCGCCACCGGCACGGTGGAGGCTACCGCGGCCGTCGTGAACGCCTTCCCGGTGGACCGTCTGGTGACCGTCCTCGTCGGGGACGCCGCGCAGATCGAGGAGCCGGTCAGGGCCCTCGGGATCGGCGAAGTCACCGTCGTACCGGCCGAGTAGGGAGCCGAGGGGAAACCGGGCGGAAGGACACGCACGTGTGAGGCCCTGGTGACTGAAGAGTCACCAGGGCCCAGGTTTGTCCGTATTGATGGCGGAGGTTGTGTGTCTGACCTGTGGCGTAGCTAACAAATCCTGTGATCCGTTTGTTATTTCGAAGACGCCGCACTTAGCGTCGGTCCGGCTGTTCGTCAGATGTTCGCCGCAGCCGCGGCACCGGACAGTCATCGCCGAGTCCCCATGGCGCGAGCCCGGGGAGCCGGGGACCCACCTAGTCCCCCGGGGTGAATCGGGTGCCCTTCGCGAGCGACGCGAAACGGGGGGCAGCCGTAGGAGACCTTCCTGCTCCGAACCCGTCAGCTAACCCGGTAGGCGAGAAGGAAGGAAAGGACCAGCCACTTCATGGCGTTCACCCGCGCCCCTGGGAAGCACCGCCGTCCCGGCCGTGTACAGCGCACGACCACGAGGAACGTGGGCGTAGCCGCTCTCACCACCACCGGTGTCATCGGTACCCTCGCCGGCCCCGCGCTCGCCGCGGAGGAGCCCGCCGTCGAGCAGACCGGCCTGAACCAGATCATCGTCCTCGGCGACACGGTCGCCGACCAGGTGGACGCCCAGGCCGTTGCCCAGCAGCAGGCCGCCGAGGTGGCTGAGGTCAAGAAGAAGGCGCAGGAGGAGGCCCGCAAGGCCGCCGCCGAGAAGGCCGAGCAGGAACGTGCCGCCGCCAAGGAGCGCGAGGAGATCAAGGCCCGCGCCGCCCGCGCGGCCGAGCGCGAGCGCCTCAACACCTACGTCTCGCCCATCAGCGGCTCGTACATCTCCACCGGCTACAAGGCCGGCGGCGCCGTCTGGTCCTCCGGCAGCCACACCGGCGTCGACTTCCACGCCGCCACCGGCACGGCCGTCATGGCGGTCGGCTCCGGCACCGTCGTGGAGGCGGGCTGGGGCGGGGCGTACGGCAACAACATCGTCATCAGGATGACCGACGGCACGTACACCCAGTACGGCCACCTGTCGTCCATCGGCGTCTCCGTCGGCCAGACGGTCACCCCCGGCCAGCAGATCGGCCTCTCCGGGGCGACCGGCAACGTCACGGGCGCGCATCTGCACTTCGAGGCCCGGACGACGGCCGAGTACGGCTCGGACATCGACCCCGCCGCGTACCTGCGTTCGCACGGCGTGAACGTCTGAGACACCGCTCCACGCTTCTGGCGAAGGCCCCGGCTCACCGAGCCGGGGCTTTCCGCGTTGTGCGAACGCCCGGTGACGCGCCTCCTGTCCAAAAAATATCCCTGGATTCCGGCCCGCCGTCGGAAATTCCGGCTCGCTGCAATAGAGTCGCTGGAAGACACGTCAATCATCGACGTTTCACGGGGATTAAGGCGGAGGTCGGTCATGCGTATTCCGGCGCATTCGGTATGCACGGCGATCCGAGATGACATCGTCGCGGGTGTCTACGAGCGCGGCAGCCGTCTCACCGAGGAACTGCTCGCCCGCCGGTACGGCGTCAGCCGGGTCCCCGTGCGTGAGGCGCTGCGCACGCTGGAGGCCGAGGGCTTCGTGGTGACCCGTCGGCACGCGGGCGCGTGCGTCGCCGAGCCGACCGAGCAGGAGGCCGCCGACCTGCTGGAGATGCGCATGCTGCTGGAGCCGCTGGGAGCCGCCCGCGCCGCCCAGCGCCGCACGGAGGCCCATCTCAAGGTGCTGCGCGGCCTGGTCAGACTGGGCCAGGAACGGGCCAGACGGGGCACCAGCGAGGATCTGCGCTCCCTGGGGGGCTGGTTCCACGAGACGCTCGCACAGGCGTCCGGCAGCCCCGCCCTGACCTCGACACTCGCCCAGCTGCGGCACAAGATCGCCTGGATGTACGCGGTCGAGGCACCCGCCGACCCCGTGGAGTCCTGGGCGGAACACGGCGGCATCGTGGACGCCGTCGCGCGCGGCGACGGCGACCGGGCCCGGACGCTCACGTCCCTGCACGCCGAGCGCGCCACCGACGCGCACCGCTTCCGGTTTCCGGGCGGGGCCGGCGCGGCGGAGCGGGCGGAGCGTGTGAGGACTTCGCAACACCCCGTAAACATGTCGAGCCTGCGGCATTAACGCGGGAGCCGTATACAAAGAGGCGGGAATTCCGAGGGGCATTCTTTCTGCTGCCCGCAGAACGAAATCGGGACGACGGCAGAGGGAAATCGGAGCGGTAGGGGAACGAAATGACGAAGGGCCCGCCCGATAAATCGGACGAGCCCTTCGATGTGTGTGCGGGTGGCCTTTCAGGCCTGTTTCCGTTCCGGGCGCCCGGTCACGGGGTCGCTCAGACCGTCTCGGGAAGTTCCTCGAGTCCCTCGGCCACGAGCTTCGCCAGACGGTCGAGCGCGACGTCCGCGCCCTCGGCCTCGGACGCGAGCACGATCTCCTCGCCGCCCTGGGCGCCGAGGCCCAGGACCGCCAGCATGGAGGCCGCGTTGACGGGGTTCCCGTCGGCCTTGGCGATCGTCACGGGGATACCGGAGGCCGTGGCGGCCCGGACGAAGATGGATGCGGGTCGGGCGTGGAGGCCCTCGGCCCAGCCGACGTTGACGCGGCGCTCAGCCATGTGATGCTGCCCTTCGGATGTCTCGGGTGGTTCAGAGAGGTCTAGACCGGGTTGTCTAGACCAGTTTCCCATATGGCGCGACGGAGCGGAACGGGCCCACGGCCTGGCCACGAACCGGCTCTCGCGCTTCTGTTGTGCTTCCCCAGACTGCCCCGCGCCGTAGCCTGGCGCGAGCCGTACTCTGGGGCCCATGCAGACCTCGTCGGACCGGCACGAGTACCCCGCCCACTGGGAGGCCGACGTGGTGCTGCGCGACGGCGGCACCGCACGCATCAGGCCCATCACCGTCGACGACGCCGAGCGTCTGGTCAGCTTCTACGAGCAGGTCTCGGACGAGTCGAAGTACTACCGCTTCTTCGCGCCGTACCCTCGCCTGTCCGCCAAGGACGTCCACCGCTTCACGCACCACGACTTCGTGGACCGGGTGGGGCTCGCCGCCACGGTCGGCGGCGAGTTCATCGCCACCGTACGCTACGACCGGATCGGCGCCGACGGCATGGCCGCGTCCGCCCCCGCCGACGAGGCGGAGGTCGCCTTCCTCGTCCAGGACGCCCACCAGGGCCGCGGCGTGGCCTCCGCCCTCCTCGAACACATCGCCGCCGTCGCCCGCGAGCGCGGCATCAGACGCTTCGCCGCCGAGGTGCTCCCCGCCAACAGCAAGATGATCAAGGTGTTCACCGACGCCGGGTACCAGCAGAAGCGCAGCTTCGAGGACGGTGTCGTCCGCCTGGAGTTCGGCCTGGAGCCCACCGACCGCTCCCTGGCCGTGCAGCGCGCCCGGGAGCAGCGGGCCGAGGCCAGATCCGTCCAGCGTCTGCTCGCCCCCGGCTCCGTCGCCGTCATCGGCGCCGGGCGCACGCCGGGCGGAGTGGGCCGCGGCGTCCTCGCCAACCTCCGGGGCGCGGGTTTCACCGGACGGCTGTACGCGGTGAACAGGGCTCTCGGCGAGGACGAGAAGGAGATCGACGGGGTGCCCGCGCACCGGTCCGTCACCGAGATCGAGGGGCCCGTCGACCTCGCGGTCGTCGCCGTCCCCGCCGCGTACGTCCCCGAGGTCGTCGCCGAGTGCGGCGAGCACGGTGTGCAGGGGCTCGTCGTCGTCTCCGCCGGGTATGCCGAGAGCGGCCCCGAGGGGCGCGAGCGCCAGCGCGAACTGGTGCGCCAGGCGCGCACGTACGGCATGCGCATCATCGGGCCGAACGCCTTCGGGATCATCAACACCGCCCCGGACGTACGGCTGAACGCCTCACTCGCCCCCGAGGCACCGCGCTCCGGGCGCATCGGTCTCTTCGCCCAGTCCGGCGCCATCGGGATCGCACTCCTGTCCCGGCTGCACCGGCGCGGCGGAGGGGTCACCGGCGTCACGGGCGTCTCCACCTTCGTGTCGTCGGGCAACCGCGCCGACGTCTCCGGGAACGACGTCCTGCAGTACTGGTACGAGGACCCGGACACCGATGTCGTCCTCATGTATCTGGAGTCCATCGGCAATCCGCGCAAGTTCACCCGCCTCGCCCGGCGCACGGCGGCGGTCAAGCCGCTCGTGGTCGTGCAGGGCGCGCGCCACGGCTCCGCGCCCCAGGGGCATGCCGGGCGCGCCACCGAGCTGCCCCACACCACCGTGTCCGCGCTGCTGCGGCAGGCCGGGGTGATCCGGGTCGACACGATCACGGAACTGGTCGACGCGGGGCTGCTGCTGGCCCGGCAGCCGTTGCCGGCGGGGCCCCGGGTGGCGATCCTCGGGAACTCCGAGTCACTGGGGATGCTCACGTACGACGCGTGTCTCTCCGAGGGGCTGCGGCCGCTGCCCCCGCTCGACCTGACGACCGGGGCCTCGGCACGGGACTTCCACGCGGCGCTGTCGCGGACGCTCGCCGACGACGCGTGCGACGCGGTGGTGGTGACGGCGATACCGACGTTGGGGGAGACGTCGCCGGGGGACGCGGCCCTGGCGGAGGCGCTGCGGTCGGCCACCGCCGCGAATCCCTCGAAGCCGGTGCTCGTGGTGCACGTCGAGCTGGGCGGCCTGGCCGAGGCGCTGTCGGCCGCGGCCAGCACGGCACCGCAGGCCGGCGACAGGACGCCCGGCAGCGACGGCGGCACCGGCCTGTCCCGCCCTGCGCAACCACCGCTTACCCCAAGCCAGGAGACGACAGAGACGGGAGAGGCGAACGCGTCCCCCTCCGAGCGCGCCGGCTCCCGGCTCATCCCCGCCTACCCCGCCGCCGAGCGGGCCGTCCGCGCCCTCTCCGAGGCCGTGCACTACGCGCAGTGGCGACGGGAGGCGGCGGAGCCGGGACGGGTGCCCGCGTACGAGGACATCGACGAGAAGGGCGCGGCCGAGCGGATCGACGCGCTCCTCGCCACGGGTGAGGGGCTCACGCTCGGCGCGGAGGAGGCGGGCGCGCTGCTCGGCCGGTACGGCATCCACCTGAGGCAGGCGCGGCCCGCCCCCACGCCCGACGAGGCGGCGCGGGCGGCCGAGGCCCTCGGCTATCCCGTCGCGCTCAAGACGACGGCCCCGCACCTGCGGCACCGGGCCGATCTCGGCGGCGTACGGCTCGACCTGGCGGACGAGGAACAACTGCGCCGGGCGTACACGGAGTTGACCGAGCTGTTCGGGAGTCCGGCGGAACTGCGCCCGGTCGTGCAGGGCATGGCCCCGCGCGGGGTCGACACGATCGTGCGGAGCGTGGTGGACCCGGCGGCTGGCGCCGTGCTCTCGTTCGGGCTCGCCGGGCCCGCGTCGCAGCTGCTCGGCGACATGGCGCACCGCCTGATTCCGGCCACCGAACGAGACGCGGCCTCGCTGGTCCGGTCGATCCGGACGGCACCGCTCCTCTTCGGCTGGCGGGGCTCGGCCCCCGTGGACACGGACGCGCTGGAGGAGCTGCTGCTGCGGGTCTCCCGGCTGGTCGACGACCACCCCGAGGTCGTGGCGGTCTCCCTCGAACCCGTCGTGGTCGCCCCGCACGGCCTGAGCGTCCTCGGCGCCACCGTCCGGCTCGCCCGCCCGCCCCTGCGTGACGACCTCGGCCCGAGGACGCTTCCGGTCTACTGACGGACCCGCCGCAGCGAGCCGACGACGGCCCGCGCCCCCACCCGGTGCGAGCCGCACGGCCCACCCCGTGCGAGGGCCGCCCGGCCCGCCGCGCGAGGGCGCGCGCACCGCGTGCGGACGGCGCACGGCAGCCCGCATTGATCCGTCCACGACAGAACAGAGACGGCAGAGCGGTCCCTCGCAGTCAGTGCGCCACCGTAGGATGGACATCATGGCCAAGACCAGTACGACGACCCAGGGGCTGCGTGCGGCGATCGAGCGCAGCGGCTACTACCCGGCCCTCGTGGCCGAGGCGGTGGAGGCCGCTGTCGGCGGCGAGGCCATCAAGTCGTACCTGGTCCACCAGGAGACGACGTTCGACGCGAACGAGGTGCGGCGGCATGTCACCGTCCTCGTCCTCACGGGCAACCGCTTCATCGTGAGCCACACCGACGAGCAGGCCGCGGACACCACCTCGCCGACGCCGTACGCCACGACGTCGACCGAGTCGGTGAAGATCGGCCGGATCTCGTCGGTCGTGCTCAGCCGTGTCGTCGCCAACCCGGAGTCGTACACGCCGGGCACCCCGCCCCGCGAGGTCGTCCTGACCATCGGCTGGGGCGCCGTCTCCCGCATCGACCTGGAGCCCGCCGCCTGCGGCGACCCCAACTGCGAGGCGGACCACGGTTACACGGGCAGCTCGACGGCGGACGACCTCAGCCTGCGCGTCAGCGAGGCCGGGGACGGCCCGGAGACCGTGCGCCAGGCCCTCGCGTTCGCGCAGTCCCTCTCCGAGGCGACCGCGGACACCGCCCGCTGATGGCGCTGCCCACCTGGGACGACCCGCAGCCGCTGGCCCTCGGCTCGGCCCCCGTCCCCGAGTACGGCGCCGGCTCGCTCGCGGATCTCCTGCCCACCCTCGCGGCCGGCATGGGGGTCGCCGGGACGACCGCGTCGATACCGGAACTGACCGAGGCCGACCGTGCCTGTGTCTTCCTGGTCGACGGCCTGGGCTGGGAGCAGCTGAAGGCGCACCCGGACGAGGCGCCCTACCTGACCGCGCTGCTGGCCTCCTCGCGCGGCGGCACCGGTCGCCCCATCACCGCGGGCTACCCGGCCACCACCGCGACCTCCCTCGCCTCCGTGGGTACGGGCCTGCCCCCGGGCGCACACGGGCTGCCCGGCTACACGGTCCGCAACCCGCAGACGCGGGAGCTGATGAACCAGCTCCGCTGGCAGCCCTGGACGTCCCCGAGCGAGTGGCAGCCCTACCCCACGATCTTCCAGCTCGCCGACCGGGCGGGTGTGCACACCGCCCAGGTCACCTCCCCGGCCTTCCAGAACACCCCGCTCACCAAGATCGCGCTGAGCGGCGGCACCTTCCACGGCCGTCTCTCCGGCGAGGACCGTATGGACGTGGCCGCCGCGCAACTGGCCGCCGGGGACCGCGCGCTGGTCTACACGTACTACTCCGAGCTGGACGGCGCCGGCCACCGCTTCGGCGTCGACTCGGACGCCTGGCGCGGCCAGCTCATGCACGTCGACCGGCTGGCCCAGCGCCTGGCCGAGCAACTCCCGCCCCGCACCGCGCTGTACGTCACCGCCGACCACGGCATGCTCGACGTCCCGTTCGACGAGCAGCACCGCATCGACTTCGACGAGGACTGGGAGCTGCGCGCCGGGGTCGCCCTGCTGGGCGGCGAGGGCCGGGCCCGCCATGTGTACGCCGTGCCGGGCGCCGAGTCGGACGTCCTGACCTGCTGGCGCGAGGTGCTGGGCGAGCAGTTCTGGATCGCCTCGCGCGACGAGGCGATCGCGGCGGGGTGGTTCGGACCGCGGATCGACGAGCGCGTGTACGCCCGCATCGGCGACGTGGTCGCGGCGGCACACGACGACGTCCTGATCATCGCCTCCGAGCGGGAGCCCAAGGAGTCGGCGATGGTCGGCAACCACGGCTCGATGACCCCCGTGGAGCAGTTGGTCCCCCTCCTCGAAGTACGCTCCTGAGGCACCTCGCCCTGCCGTCCGTTCGCCCGCGCCCGTCCGCCCCGCCCCTCGCCGTCCATGCCGAAAGGTGCTCAACTCACCATGCCCGAGCTGGTGTTCTTCTCCGGAACCATGGACTGCGGGAAGTCGACGCTGGCCCTCCAGATAGAGCACAACCGTTCGGCGCGCGGCCTCCAGGGCATGATCTTCACGCGTGACGACCGCGCGGGCGAGGGCAAACTGTCGTCACGGCTCGGCCTGGTCACCGACGCCGTCGAGGTCGAGGACGGACAGGACCTCTACGCCTACCTCGTCGATCATCTCTCCCAGGGCCGCCGCGCGGACTACGTGATCGCCGACGAGGCCCAGTTCCTCGCCCCCGAACAGATCGACCAGCTTGCCCGCGTCGTGGACGACCTGAGCCTCGACGTGTACGCCTTCGGCATCACGACCGACTTCCGCTCCAAGCTGTTCCCCGGCTCCCAGCGTCTGGTCGAGCTGGCCGACCGCGTCGAGGTCCTCCAGGTGGAGGCCCTGTGCTGGTGCGGCGCCCGCGCCACCCACAACGCCCGCACCATAGGCGGCCAGATGGTCGTCGAGGGGGCCCAGGTGGTCGTCGGTGACGTCAATCAGCCCGACGACATCGGCTACGAGGTCCTGTGCCGGCGCCACCACCGCCGCCGTATGACGGCGGCCTCCGCCCATGCGAGCGCCCTCGCCCCGGACGTCCTGCCGGTCGAGACGGTCTGAGGGGGCGGCGGGCGCCGCCCGGGATCACCCGATCGTGTGACGGGCCGAGCAGGCGGCTCAGCGCTGCGTGTGCACCACGGCGAACTTCGCGCCCTCCGGGTCGGCCAGCGTGGCCACCGGCCCGTGCGGGGTGTCGTGGACGGGGTCGAGGACGCGTCCGCCGAGTTCGATGACGCGGTTGGCGGCCTCGTCGGGGTCGCTCACCTCGAAGTAGGTCAGCCAGTGGGGGCCCCGGTCGCGGGGCAGCGCGCCGCCGACGCCGTGGATGCCGGCGACGGAGCGGCCCTCGACGCGCAGGGTGACGTAGTCGTCGTCGGCGGAGACCACCGGCTCCTCCTCGTACCCGAACGTCGTCTCGTAGAACTTGGCGACCAGCGAGCTGTCGACGGTGAGGAGTTCGTCCCACGCCGGGGTGCCGGGCACTCCGGTGATGTCCGCGCCGAGATGCTCCGCCGCCTGCCAGACACCGAAGACGGCTCCCGCGGGGTCGGAGGCGATCACCAGCCGGCCCGCCTCACCGGCGTCCAGCGGACCGACGCCGACGGTGCCTCCGCAGTGCCGTACGGTCTCCGCCGTCCGGTCCGCGTCGTCCGAGGCGAAGTACGGCGTCCACGCGATGGGCAGATGGCGGTCGGGCGGAAGCTGCCCGATGCCCGCCACCTGGCGCCCGTCGAGCAGTGCCCGCACGTACGGGCCGAGCTGCTGGGGGCCGGGCTGGAACTCCCAGCCGAACAACGCACCGTAGAAATCCTGGGTCGTGGCCATCCCGTGCACCATCAGGCTCACCCAGCAGGGTGTGCCCGGTGGATACGCCGTGCCGCTCAGGCCGGCCGACCCCCGTGCCTCCGTCATCGTCACTCTCTCCTCGGCCGCTCGCGGTGGCCGTGTCCGTCCGCCCTCCGTACGTGTACCGCGTCCGCGCGCGATCACGCCCCGTGCCGATGCTCGCACCAGCCGTAGCGCCACGGGCCCGCGCCGCACCGCCGAGCGAGGTGTACGTGCGCGAGGATGCCCGACGATCCGGTACCCGCCGCCGTCCGCGTCGCTGCCGCGCGGTGTCCATCGGCCGTACGGCATGTGTCCGATCCCGTACTGCTGGTGATCGGCACCGGCGGGCAGAGTAGCCGGACCCGGGCGACGCGGCCACCCCGTGCGCGAGGATGGAGCCATGAACGCCATCATCACCGCCTCCGACCTCGCCGGCGAACTGGCGGGACCCCGTCCGCCGGTCCTCCTGGACGTCCGCTGGCAGTTGGGCGGCCCGAACCAGCGTCCCGAGTACGACAAGGCGCACCTCCCCGGAGCCGTCTTCGTCGACCTGGACGCCGAACTCGCCGGTCCGGCGGGCTCCGGCGGCCGCCACCCGCTGCCCGACACCGACGCCTTCGGCGCTGCGATGCGGGCGGCCGGGGTCGGCGCCGACCGCCCCGTCGTCGTGTACGACGGCGGGCTCAACTGGGCCGCCGCGCGCGCGTGGTGGCTGCTCCGCTGGGCGGGTCACCCCTCGGTACGGGTCCTGGACGGCGGCCTGGCTGCCTGGGAAGGCCCCCTGACGGCCGAGATCCCGCGGCCCGAGCCCGGCACCTTCGAGCCCGTCCCCGGCGCGCTGCCGCTGCTCGACGCGGACGGCGCCGCCGAGCTGGCCCGCACCGGACTCCTCCTGGACGCCCGGGCCGCCGAGCGCTACCGCGGCGACGTGGAGCCCATCGATCCGGTCGGCGGCCACATCCCGGGCGCGGTGTCCGCCCCCACCACGGAGAACGTGACCGAATCCGGCCGCTTCCGCTCCGCCGCCGAACTCGCCGACCGCTTCAAGGGATTCGGCGCGACGGCCGACTCCGAGGTCGGCGTCTACTGCGGCTCCGGGGTCTCCGGCGCCCACCAGGTGCTGGCGCTGGCCGTCGCGGGCATCCCGGCGGCCCTGTACGTGGGCTCGTGGTCGGAGTGGTCCCGGGACGGGAGCCGTCCGGTCGCCACCGGGCCCGACCCCCGGTGAGTCACCGCTGACACGAACGCCGTGGGGCCCGCGTCTGAACGACGCGGGCCCCACACACGTATGAATGACCGATCCTGCTCCCACAAAAAACACCAGCACACACCACCAGCGAAACCATCAGCGAAGACGCAGACAGGACACCGCCACAGACACAGACGAAGAAACGCGTCCGCGAGAACGACCGGTCCGACTCCCCACCGTGGGGTCCGCTACTCCTGTTTCTTGCGCCGCGTACCGAAGACGATCTCGTCCCAGCTCGGCACCGCCGCGCGACGGCCCGGACGGACGCCGTCCGCCTCGGCCTGGCGGTCGGTGGCGCCGATGAGCCGGTCGCGATGGCCGTTGACCGACCGCGGCATGAGGACGTCCGCGTAGGCGGAACCGGCCGAGGCCGCGGGGGCCGCGGACTCCTCCTCCGCCCCCTCCTCGACGGAGACGGACGAGGACTCCTCCTGCGGTTCCACGGAGGGCAGTTCGGGCACCACCAGGTCGCCCCGGTAGCTCGGGACGGCCTCCAGGATGCTGGTGAGCGAGTCGCGCTCGCTCACCAACTCGTCGTCGGACTCCGAGGGCGGGGGCAGGGCGGGACGTTCCGCCTGGCGGTCCAGGGGGCGGTCACGGGGCAGCCGCGCGATCCTCGGCACGAACGGGAAGCTCGGCTCGGGCGTCCCGAGGTCGTCGGACTCGCCGATCAGCGAGCGTGCCTCGTCGTCGACGGCCTGGACGAGCCGTCGGGGCGGGTCGTACGTCCAGCTCGCCGAGTGCGGTTCGCCCGCGACGCAGTACACCAGCAGGACTTCCCAGGTGCCGTCGTCGCGGCGCCAGGAGTCCCACTGGACGGTGTCCTTCTCGGCGCCGCGCAGCAGCAGTCGCTCCTGGACGGCCTCACCGAGCTGGGGTCCGGCGGCGTTCTCGCCGGGGCGGCGGACCGGCGTCTTGCGGGCCCGCTCGGCCATGAAGGCCCGCTCGGCGAGGACGGGACCCTCGAACCGGCGGACCCGGTCGACGGGGATGCCGGCGAGCTGCGCGACCTCCTCGGCCGTGGCACCCGCGCGTATCCGCGCCTGGATGTCACGGGGGCGGAGATGGCTCTCCACCTCGATCTCGATCTGGCCGAGGCGTGGACGGTCGCCGCGCACGGCGGCACGCAGCCGTTCGTCGATCGGAAGCGTGTACTCCGTGGAATCGGCAGCCTTCAGCACCAGCCGTGTGCCGTCATTGGAGACGGCCACGACACGCAGTTCGGGCATGGGGACCTCCCGGGTGGTGCCTGCCGACGTCACGTGCGTCGCTGCTTCCGCTAGTCGAGTGTGGCCTGCCCGGGTGCAGCCTGCCACAACCTTGCCGAGTTGCCCGGCGTGTCGGGCGTGAGCCCGAGGTTGCCGTTATGGCACGGTTATCAATTCGCAACGCTAAGTGACGAACCTCATCACCCTGTGCAACGATCCCCCTCCCGGCGGTCCTCGAAGGCCCCGGACACCCTGGCGGGAGTCCGGACCCAGGGCTCGCAACAGTACTCCATTCGGGCCACTTGCGTGGATCGGCACGCCGCCCAACTTCTCACGCCAGACGTCGATCCGGCGTGGGAACAGACCTTTTCGTGACCTCGGGAGGGACGCCCTTCACACGATCGACGACAACCGCCCGAGGCGCTACGCGCCGAGCACCCGGCGCAAGTAGTCGTTCTGGAAGCGCCGTTCGGGGTCGAGCCGGTCA
Organism: Streptomyces bottropensis ATCC 25435; assembly: GCF_000383595.1. NCBI lineage: Bacteria > Bacillati > Actinomycetota > Actinomycetes > Kitasatosporales > Streptomycetaceae > Streptomyces > Streptomyces bottropensis. Next base: position 2,258,983 of record NZ_KB911581.1, read on the forward strand.
CGCAGCGCGGTGAACTCGCCGAACCGCGGGTAGACCTTGGCGAAGTAGTCCGTGTCGCGGGTGTGCACCTTGCCCCAGTGCGGCCGCCCCTCGTGCGCGGTGAAGATCCGCTCGGCGGCGGTGAAGTACGCCTGATAGGGCGTGCCCTTGAACATGTGCACGGCGACGTACGCGCTCTCGCGGCCGGAGGCGGTGGAGAGCGTGATGTCGTCGGCCGGCGCGGTGCGCACCTCGACCGGGAAGCTGACGCGCAGCTTCGAACGGTCGACCATCGCCTTGAGTTCACGCAGCGTGTCCACCAGGGCCTCGCGCGGCACGGCGAACTCCATCTCCACGAACCGCACTCGGCGCGGAGAGGTGAAGACCTTGTAGGGAATGTCGGTGTACGTCCGCGCGGACAGGGCGCGGCTGGAGATCTGCGCGATGGTGGGGATGGTCGCGGGGACCGCCTGGCCGACCCAGTTGGCCACCTGGAACACGCCGTTGGAGAGGAACTCGTCCTCGAACCAGCTGTTCAGCTGCGGTACGGGCTTCTCGGGGCCCGCGCTGCGGTTGTTGCGCTTGGTGTTGGTGTTGCCGGTGTGCGGGAACCAGTAGAACTCGAAGTGCTCGTTCTCGGCGTGCAGTTCGTCGAACTCGGCCGTCACCCTCTCGAACGACATCGGTTCCTCGCGTGCCGTGAGCAGGAAGATCGGCTCCACGGCGAAGGTGATCGCGGTGACGATGCCGAGGGCGCCGATGCCGACGCGGGCGGCGGCGAAGACGTCCGCGTTCTCCGTCGGCGAGCAGGTGAGGATCGAGCCGTCCGCGGTGACCAGTTCGAGGCCCCGGATCTGGGCGGCGATGGAGGCCGAGTCCCGGCCGGTGCCGTGCGTTCCGGTGCTGGTGGCGCCGGAGACCGTCTGCTCCATGATGTCGCCCATGTTCGTGAGCGACAGGCCCTCGCGGGCGAGGGCCAGGTTGAGCCGCTTGAGCGGGGTGCCCGCGGCGACCGTGACGGTCATGGCCTCACGGTCGATCCTGCGTATGCCCGTCAGCAGTTGGGGACGGATCAGCACACCGTCCGTGGCGGCCGCCGCCGTGAAGGAGTGACCCGTGCCGACCGCCTTCACCCGCAGGTCGTCCTCGGCGGCCTTCCGCACGGCCGCTGCGAGCTCCTCGACGGTGGCCGGGGTGACCTCCCGTACGGGCCGGGCGGTGACGTTCCCCGCCCAGTTACGCCACGTGCCGCTCTTGCCGATCACTGTGGTGCTCATGGGGCCCTCCCCGCCTTGGAGCCGGCCTGCGCAGCCGGCGGTACCCGAGGAAACCCACCGCGACCGCGACGGCCCCGGACGCCGCCGGAACCACGTACCCCGCCTTCGCCCCGGCTGCGTCGATCACCCAGCCGGAGACCGAGGAGCCGAGCGCGACCCCGACCGCGAGTCCGGTGCTCACCCAGGTCATGCCCTCGGTCAGTTGCGTGCGTGGTACGTGCTCCTCGATCAGGGACATCGTCGTGATCATCGTGGGTGCGATGGACAGTCCGGCGACGAAGAGCGCCACGGCCAGGAACGGCAAGTTTCCGACCAGTAGGAGGGGGATCATACTCACGGCCATGCCGCACACGCCCATCAGCCACCGTCGTTCAGCCGCCCCGCCGAAGCGCACCAGCCCGAAGGCGATGCCCGCGGCGCAGGAACCGGCCGCGTAGAGGGCCAGGACGACGCTCGCGGCGGCCTTGTGGCCCCGCTCCTCGGCGAAGGCCACGGTGACCACGTCGACGGCCCCGAAGATCGCCCCGGTCGCCACGAAGGTGGCCACCAGGACCCGCAGTCCGGGCGAGCGCAGCGCCGAACGGCGCCTGTCGTGCCGCGCGCGCGGGTGCGGCGCCGGCTCGGTCGCGCGCTGGGCGGTGAGCCAGAAGACGCCGGCCGCCAGGAAGCAGGCGGCGAGCAGCGGGCCCGCCTCCGGGAACCACGCCGTGGAGAGCCCGATGGAGATGATCGGCCCGAAGATGAAGCAGATCTCGTCGACGACCGACTCGAAGGAGTACGCGGTGTGCAGCTGCGGGGTGTCCCGGTACAGGGCCGCCCAGCGCGCCCGGGTCATCGCCCCGAGGCTCGGCACACAGCCGATGCCGGCCGAGCAGACGTAGAGCACCCAGTCCGGCCACGCGTAGTGCGCGGCGAACAGCAGCGCGGCCGCCGCGGTCAGTGCGACGAGGGTCGCCGGGCGCAGCACCCGGCGCTGTCCGTACTGGTCCACCAGCCGGGAGATCTGCGGGCCGAGTACGGCGGCGGACAGCGCGATGGTCGCCGACAGCGCGCCCGCCAGGCCGTACCGTCCGGTGAGCTGGGAGATCATCGTGACCACGCCGATGCCCATCATGGACAGCGGCATCCGGCCGAGAAGACCCGCGGCGGTGAAACCCCTGGTGCCGGGGGCGGCGAACAGGGCGGTGTAGGGGCTGGGCACGGGGTCTCCGGTCGGTCCGGTACGCGGAGGAGAAGGTTCCTCGTAAGGCGTGACTGTGGTCGATACAGCTTACGGGTGAGGTGACCCTCGGTCCTCCTCGGACGTGGGCCGGGATCCCGGCAGCCGGCGCCGGGTGGCAGGATCGAAGACATGCCACACGCGCACGACGCCACCCCCTACGACGCTCTGCTCCTGCTCTCGTTCGGCGGCCCGGAGGGCCCGGACGACGTGGTCCCGTTCCTGGAGAACGTGACGCGGGGGCGCGGCATCCCCAAGGAACGCCTCAAGGAAGTCGGGCAGCACTACTTCCTGTTCGGCGGGGTCAGCCCCATCAACGGCCAGAACCGCGCCCTGCTCGACGCCCTGCGCAAGGACTTCGCCGAACACGGCCTGGACCTGCCGGTCTACTGGGGCAACCGCAACTGGGCGCCCTATCTGACCGACACGCTGCGTGAGATGGTGGCCGACGGCCGCCGCCGCGTCCTCGTCCTCGCCACCAGCGCGTACGCCTCGTACTCGGGCTGCCGCCAGTACCGCGAGAACCTCGCCGACTCGCTCGCCGCCCTGGAGTCCGAGGGCCTCCAGCCGCCGAGGATCGACAAGATCCGGCACTACTTCAACCACCCGGGCTTCCTGGAGCCCATGATCGACGGCGTCCTGCGGTCGCTCGCCGACCTTCCCGAGGACGTCCGTGACGGCGCGCACCTCGCCTTCTGCACGCACTCCATCCCGAACGCCTCGGCGGACACCTCCGGCCCGGCCGAGGACCACGGGGACGGCGGCGCCTACGTCGCCGAGCACCTGGAGGTCTCGCGGCTCATCGTCGAGGCCGTGCGCGAGCGGACCGGGGTCGAGCACCCCTGGCAGCTCGTCTACCAGTCCCGCTCCGGCGCCCCGCACATCCCGTGGCTGGAGCCCGACATCTGCGACCACCTCCAGGAGCGGCACGAGTCCGGGGTCCCGGCCGTCGTGATGGCGCCCATCGGGTTCGTCTCGGACCACATGGAGGTCCTCTACGACCTCGACACCGAGGCCATGGCCAAGGGCGAGGAGCTGGGGCTGCCGGTCCGCCGGTCGGCCACCGTGGGCGCCGATCCGCGCTTCGCCGCCGCCGTCCGCGATCTCGTCCTGGAGCGCGCCGCCGTCGAGCGGGGCGACGACGTCGCACCCTGCGCCCTCGGCGCACTCGGCGCGAGCCACCACCTGTGCCCGGTCGGCTGCTGCCCGGCCCGCGCCCCCCGGCCCGCCGCCGCGGGCGTCGACAGCCCGTACGCGTGAGGAGCACCGTGAACGACCAGACAGAGCGCCCGGACGGCCTGCGGGCCGAACTGCTGGAGATCGCCCTGGACGCGGCCCACCGCGCGGGAGCCTTCCTGCGCGACGGCCGCCCCGCCGACCTCGGCGTGGCCGCCACCAAGTCCAGCGCGGTCGATGTCGTCACCGAGATGGACATCGCCTCCGAGAAGCTGATCACCGGCCTGCTGGCCGAGCGCAGGCCGCACGACGGCGTGCTCGGCGAGGAGGGCGCCAGCGTCGAGGGGACCAGCGGCGTCCAGTGGGTGATCGACCCCATCGACGGAACCGTCAACTACCTCTACGGCCTGCCCAGCTGGGCCGTGTCCATCGCCGTCCGGGTGGACGGCGAGACGGTCGTGGGCGTGGTCCACGCTCCGGAGCGAGGCGAGACCTTCCGGGCCGTCCTCGGTGAGGGCGCCTACCTGAACGACCGCCCCGCGCGCGTGCGCCCCGCCCCGGAACTGGGGCTGGCCCTCGTCGGCACCGGTTTCGGCTACCGGGCCGAGCGGCGGGCCGCGCAGGCCGACGTGCTGCGCGAGCTGATCCCGCACGTGCGGGACATCCGACGCGGCGGCTCGGCCGCGATCGACCTGTGCGACGTGGCCGCGGGCCGCCTGGACGCCTACTACGAGCGCGGTCTCAACCCCTGGGACTACGCGGCGGGCGACCTCATCGCCCGGGAGGCGGGCGCCCTGACCGGTGGCCGCCCCTCGGAGCCCCTCTCGCCCGAGCTGACCGTCGCCGCCCCACCCGCCCTCTTCGAGGTCCTCCAGACCCGCCTGGAGGAGCTCGGCGCCTGGCACGACTGACACGCACCCGCGCAGAGCAGCGGGCCCCCGGCCTGGATCTGGCGGGGGCCCGCTGTGGTGCGTAGGGCTGGTAAGTGGGCCGGGAATGCGGACGCCTAGGCGCCGACCTCCACACCGTGGTCGGCGGCGAGGCGACGCAGGTCGTCGAGTTCGCCCTGCTCGACCTCGGCGAGGAAGTCGTCGCCCTCGTCGCGTGCCCTGGTCAGGTCGGACTCGGTCGTCCTTATGCGCTGCAGAAGTCCTGCGGTGAATGCGTCCATGCTGCGCCCCCTCGTCCTGGGTCGTGGGTCGGTGGCACGGGGGTGTGCCGTTCGGAAGGGGCGATCACGTCTCCTGCGGGTGCCCAGCGCTGCCCTGCCGGGCGGCGACGGTGCCGGACACCCACGCCCGCTCTGCGGAAAAGCGGATTGCCGCGTACCGCATGGTGGTGCGGCACAAGCGGAGCGTGATCGCGGGGTGTAAAGCCGTCCTCCCCCCGGTCCTTCCGACGGAAACCTCAACCGAACGAAAAAATCCCGTATTCCCGGCCGGGCCCCAGCGGCCTTCCTGCCCGGTGGCCGCCTTACCGCCGACTTACGGCCGAAAAAGGCAGGATGGAGGTCACACACCCACGAACCCCTGCCCGTGCGCGCCTTCGGCGCGCTACGCGGGTGGACACAGGAAGGACAAGCGACGTGCGCGTACTCGTCGTCGAGGACGAGCAGCTGCTCGCCGATGCGGTGGCCACCGGACTGCGCCGGGAGGCCATGGCCGTCGACGTCGTGTACGACGGTGCGGCCGCCCTGGAACGCATCGGCGTCAACGACTACGACGTGGTCGTCCTCGACCGCGACCTCCCCCTCGTCCACGGCGACGACGTCTGCCGCAAGGTGGTCGAGCTGGGGCTGCCCACGCGCGTGCTGATGCTGACCGCGTCCGGCGACGTCAGCGACCGCGTCGAGGGCCTGGAGATCGGCGCCGACGACTACCTGCCCAAGCCGTTCGCCTTCAGCGAGCTCATCGCGCGCGTACGGGCCCTCGGCCGGCGGACGAGCCTGCCGCTGCCGCCCGTGCTGGAGCGCGCCGGGATCAAGCTCGACCCCAACCGCCGTGAGGTCTTCCGCGACGGCAAGGAGGTCCAGCTCGCCCCCAAGGAGTTCGCGGTCCTGGAGGTCCTGATGCGCAGCGAGGGCGCCGTCGTCTCGGCGGAGCAGCTCCTGGAGAAGGCCTGGGACGAGAACACCGACCCGTTCACCAACGTCGTGCGCGTGACGGTCATGACACTGCGCCGCAAGCTCGGCGAACCGCCGGTCATCGTCACCGTGCCCGGCTCCGGCTACCGGATCTGATCCGCCGTGGCCCCCACCCCCGCGCCGCCCCAGGCGCCCCCCAAACCCACCTGGGACCCCCGGCGGGCGCAGAACCCGCTCCCGTGGCTGCGCCCGACCATCCGGATACGGCTCACGCTGCTGTACGGCGGTATGTTCCTGATCGCCGGGATCCTGCTGCTGTCGATCATCTACCTGCTGGCCGCCCAGGCCGTGAGCACCGGCAACACCCCGGTGTTCAAGATCGAGGGCGGCACGAACATCAGCGTCTCCAGCAATATCTGCCCCGCCGTCGACGCCGACACGGCCCCGACCAATCTCAAGCTCGACGACTTCAACGCGGCGATCGCCGCGTGCATCGACCATGAGCGCCAGGTCGCCCTCGACACGCTGCTCAGTCGCTCCCTGCTGGCTCTGCTCGGGCTCGCCGTCATCGCGTTCGCCTTCGGGTACGCCATGGCGGGGCGGGTGCTCGCACCGCTCGGCCGGATCACCCGTACCGCGCGCGCCGTGGCCGGCTCGGACCTGTCCCGGCGCATCGAGCTGGACGGCCCGGACGACGAGCTGAAGGAGCTGGCGGACACCTTCGACGACATGCTGGAGCGGCTCCAGCGGGCCTTCACGGCCCAGCAGCGGTTCGTCGGGAACGCCTCGCACGAGCTGCGGACGCCGCTCGCGATCAACCGCACCCTGCTGGAGGTGCACCTCTCCGATCCGGGCGCGCCGGCCGAGCTGCAGCAGCTGGGCAAGACGCTGCTGGCCACCAACGAGCGCAGTGAGCAGCTCGTCGAGGGTCTGCTGTTGCTCGCCCGCAGCGACAACCAGATCGTCGAACGCAAGCCCGTGGACCTCGCCGAGGTCGCCTCCCAGGCCATCGACCAGGTGCGCTCGGAGGCGGACGCCAAGAAGGTGGAGATCCGCGGCGAATGGGCCCCCGCGGTCGTCCAGGGCAACGGCGTCCTGCTGGAGCGGATCGCCCTGAACCTGGTCCAGAACGCCGTCCGGTACAACGTGCCGGGGCCGGGCGGCTGGGTGGAGGTCACGACGGAGCTGCAGCACGGACAGGCGGTTCTGGTGGTCACGAACACCGGGCCCGTGGTCCCGGCGTACGAGATCGACAATCTTTTCGAGCCGTTCCGGCGGCTGCGTACGGAGCGCACGGGCAGTGACAAGGGCGTGGGCCTCGGCCTGTCGATCGTCCGGTCCGTGGCCCGCGCGCACGGCGGCCACATCGCCGCCCGGCCACGAGAGGGGGGCGGACTCGTGATGCGCGTGACCCTGCCCGTCTGAGAAAATGACCCCGGTTTCCAGGACGTGTTCGCTTTGCGCGGAATTTCCGGGGTACCTGATCGAAACGGTCGTGCACGACCGATGTGTGATCGATCACATGGGCGAATTTCCAGCCATATACCGAGAGTGATCATGTGGCCGCCGGAAAGCCGGGAAAATCCGGGTTTTCGGGGGTTGGGATCACGGGAAGTACATGCTGAAGCGCCTTTGTATGCAGCCTCAGGACCGTGTACGGTCCCGTTCGCCATCCAAGCCGATCACTCTCGAGGGATCCGGTTGGGTGTCGATTGAGTAACAGACCTTGATGTGAGGCAAAATCTCCGCCTCAGGTCGGGCACAAGTCCGGCCTCTCACGCGTTACGTGCGCTGGAGACACCGCAGACACCCAGAGGGGGAGAGCGCGACATGGCAACGGATTACGACACCCCACGCAAGACCGACGACGACGTCGACTCGGACAGCCTGGAAGAACTCAAGGCTCGCCGGAACGACAAGTCGACGTCCGCCGTGGATGTAGACGAGTTCGAGGCGGCAGAAGGCCTGGAACTGCCCGGGGCCGACCTCTCGAACGAGGAGCTGGCCGTCCGGGTGCTGCCCAAGCAGCAGGACGAGTTCACCTGCATGAGCTGCTTCCTGGTGCACCACCGCAGCCAGCTGGCCCGCGAGAAGAACGGTCAGCCGATCTGCCGCGACTGCGACTGAGGCAGGGTCGGCCGTGACTGGCTCGACCCCTCCTTGGAAGCGCCGCTCCCGCAAGGGGGCGGACCCGGGGCCCGAAGTGGGTTCCGACGGCGTGCGTGACGACGAGCGGGGCTCCTCCGATCAGGGAGCGGCCTCGCTCGAACGGGCGTCCGCCATGGCGTCGGGGGGCGCCACGGATGAGCAGGAACGTCTGCCCGTACCGGTGGACGCCCCGGCGCCGGTCGCCACCCGGCGCGCGGCCGTCGTCCGCGCGGGACTGAAACAGGGCCTGAAGGTCGGGGCCCGCAAGAGCGGTGACCGGGCCCGAGCGGGGCTCGCGTACATCACCGACCGGATCATCGAGATCGCCCCGCGGATTCCCGTACGCGATCTCGCGACCCTGCGTGCCCAGTTCCCGGGGCTGGGGCCCGAGCAGATCGCCGACAAGCTCGTCGCGGGGGCCGCGGGCGCGACCTCCACGGTGGGCGCGGGCGTCGGGGCCGCCGCGATGCTGCCGGCGCCGCCCGCCATGCCCGCGGAGCTGGCCGCCGAGATCACCGGGGTCGCCGCGATCGAGCTGAAGCTCATCGCCGAGCTGCACGAGGTGTACGGCGCGCGGCCGCCGGGGAACCTGCGGCAGCGCAGTACCGCCTACCTGAACTCCTGGTCCGGTGAGCGCGGCATCGACGTGACCAGACCCTCCACGGTCAACTCCGCGCTCGGCGGCCAGATGAAGCGGCAGCTGCGTCAGCAGATCATGAAGCGCATGGTGCGGGACCTGCCGAACCTGATGCCGTTCCTGGTCGGCGCGGCGGTCGGGGCGGTCATGAACCACCGGGACACCAAGCGCGTCGCGGAGCGCATCCGCAAGGACCTGCGGCGCACACAGGTGCCGTGGGAGGCGCTGCCGGAACTCCCGCCGCTGGACGAGCCGGCCGATCCCCTGACGGTGGGTGAGCTGCCCGAGGAACTGGGCGGGGGCTGAGCGCCGGTAGGAATTCGGCGAGAAACCGTGCCGCCCACCGGGAGGTGCGCCCCGGGGGCTCGCCGCGCTAAGCCGTCGTCCGTGCCGCTTCCAGGGCGGCGACCAGGCGCTCCGGCTCCCTCGTCGACAGGTACACGTACGGGGTGGGGTCGGCCGGGTCGGTGACCGGGATACGCAGGGCGGTCGGGATGTAGGCGCGCAGGAGCATGAACGCGTGGGGGTTGGCCTTGTACGTGCGCCAGGCCTGGGCCTCCTCACGGTCCAGGATCTCCGGTTCGCCCAGGGCGCTCACCGGGATCTTCGCCTCGCCCGCGACCAGGGAACCGCCGACGACACGGATGCGGACCGAGCCGTACGAGCTGGCGACGACCGCCGCGACCGCGGTGCCGCCGACGAGCCCGCCCAGCAGCGGGAGGGTGCCGAACGGCAGCAGGATGAGGGCCATCGAGACGCCGACCAGGAAGCAGACGAGCCACCAGGTGCGGGGCGCGGTGAGGCGTTCTTCGTACGGCGAGGCGGGGAGCTGCATGGCGTCAAGCTTGGCATGCGGACCCTCCCGCCCCGGAATAGGGGCGTCCGAGGGGAAACCCTGTCCGTAGGGACGGTGGCCGGACGCTGACGGGCGGGTAAGGTCTGCGCCTGTGAGAGGTACTTCCGCGGCCCTGCGCCCCCCGGCTGACGCCACGGCGCCCGTACGGCATCCCGAGGCGCCCGCCCCCGGTGAGCCGCTCGGCGCGCACTACGGGCAGTGTTTCGGCTGTGGTGGTGAGCAGCCGCACGGGCTGCACCTGGAGGCGACGGCCGGTGAGGGCGTCACTCTCACCGCCGAGTTCACGGTGCGGCCCGCGCACCAGGGAGCCCCGGGCCTCGCGCACGGCGGAGTCCTGGCCAGCGCCCTGGACGAGACCCTCGGCTCCCTCACCTGGCTGCTGCGCACCATCGCGGTGACCGGGCGGCTGGAGACGGACTTCCTGCGGCCCGTCCCCGTCGGCACCGTGCTGCATCTGCGGGCCGAGGCGACGGCGGTGGCCGGACGCAAGATCTTCGCGACGGCCGAGGGACGCATCGGCGCTCCCGACGGCCCCCTGGCCGTCCGCGCCGACGCGCTGTTCGTCGAGGTCAAGGTCGACCACTTCATCGACCACGGGCGCGCCGAGGAGATCCGGGCGGCCATGGACGACCCCGACCAGGTCCGGCGGGCCCGCGCCTTCGAGGTGAACCCGTGAGCGACGGCCGTACCCCTCTCGACGTCCTGATCCGGCGCGTCGACCCCGACGTGCCGTTGCCGGACTACGCGCGCCCCGGTGACGCGGGAGCCGATCTGCGCACCACCGAGAGCCGGGAGCTGAAGCCCGGCGAACGGGCCGTACTGCCCACGGGAGTGTCCATCGCGCTCCCGGAGGGGTACGCGGCCTTCGTACACCCACGGTCCGGCCTCGCCGCCCGCTGCGGCGTCGCCCTGGTGAATGCCCCGGGGACGGTTGATGCCGGGTACCGTGGGGAGATCAAGGTGATCGTGGTGAATCTCGACCCGCATGAAGCCGTGCGGTTCGAGCGCTTCGACCGGATTGCCCAACTGGTCGTCCAGCAGGTCGAGAAGGTGCGCTTCCAGGAGGTGGCGGAGCTTCCCGACTCGGCGCGGGCCGAGGGGGGCTTCGGGTCCACGGGCGGTCATGCCGCCGTGGGCGGACCATGGGTGGCAACGGGTGGGAATCGATACGCTTCGGTCGTATCCGACCGGGAAGGACAGTGACGTGTTCGGACGTCGCAAGAAGAAGGGTTCCGCCGAGGACGCGGCGGACGCGGCGAGCGAGGCCGAGCAGGTCGACGGCGTCGCTGGGGACGTCGACACCGAGGCGGACGAGGGCGGCCGGGAGCGCGTACGGCTCGAACCGGAGCCCCGCCCCGACGGTCCGTGGGACAGCACCGAGGTGCGCGAGCCCGGCGAGGGCCGGGTGGACCTCGGCGGCATCTTCGTGCCCGGAGTCGACGGCATGGAGCTGCGGGTCGAGGTCGCGGGCGACGCGATCGTCGCCGCGACCGTCGTGCTCCGCGACAGCGCGGTCCAGCTGCAGGCCTTCGCCGCGCCCAAGCGCGAGGGCATCTGGGGCGAGGTCCGTGAGGAGATCGCCTCCGGCATCACCCAGCAGGGCGGTGTCATCGACGAGGTCGAGGGCCCCCTCGGCTGGGAGCTGCGCGCCCAGGTGCCGGTGCAGCTGCCGGACGGCACGGGCGGCTTCCAGGTCGTCCGGTTCGTCGGCGTGGACGGGCCCCGCTGGTTCCTGCGCGGAGTGATCTCCGGCCGGGGCGCGGTGGAGCCGCAGACCGCCGGGCTGCTGGAGCAGATCTTCCGGGACACGGTCGTCGTCCGCGGCGAGGGCCCCATGGCCCCGCGCGACCCGATCGTCCTCAAGCTGCCGAACGACGCGCAGATGGTCCCCGAGGGTGTCCAGCAGGACGAGCAGGCCGGCTCGCGCTTCTCCGGAGGCATGGGGCAGCTGCAGCGCGGACCGGAGATCACCGAGGTGCGCTGAGCGTTCGGTGCTCGGTGGGGCCGTATCCCTGGCGGGGTGCGGCCCTTTGCCATGTGCCGTCCGCCGTCTGCCGCCCGCTCACGCACTCCTGCCTGCCGCCCGCTCGTTGCCGTCCGGTGCGCGTCAGGGTTACGTCAAAGAGCCGCTCCGGCGGGTCTCCCGTCCCCTTTGCCGCGATTATTGGCCGTAGGGTCGACGCTGCGTAGGCAGCGGTCACGAGCGACCACGGTCACGGGAAGACAGTGGGGACATGGCACGCGGAAAGCTTCGGATCTACCTCGGCGCGGCACCGGGCGTCGGCAAGACGTACGCGATGCTGTCCGAAGCGCACCGCCGGACCGAACGCGGCACCGACTGCGTGGTGGCCGTCGTGGAGCACCACGGCCGCCCGCGCACCGAGGTGATGCTGCACGGTCTCGAACAGATCCCGCGTCGTGAGCTGGAGTACCGGGACGCGGTCTTCACCGAGATGGACCTGGACTCCGTCCTCGCCCGGCGGCCGCGCGTGGCCCTCGTGGACGAACTGGCCCACACCAACGTGCCCGGCTCCCGCAACGACCGGCGCTGGCAGGACGTCCAGGAACTGCTCGCGGCCGGCATCGACGTCATATCGACGGTCAACATCCAGCACCTGGAGTCCCTCGGCGATGTCGTGGAGTCGATAACGGGCGTACGGCAGCGCGAGACCGTGCCCGACGAGGTGGTACGGCGGGCCGACGAGATAGAGCTGGTCGACATGTCGCCGCAGGCGCTGCGACGGCGGATGGCGCACGGCAACGTCTACCAGTCGGACAAGGTCGACGCGGCCCTGTCGAACTACTTCCGGCCCGGCAACCTGACCGCGCTGCGCGAGCTGGCGCTGCTGTGGGTGGCGGACCGGGTCGACGAGTACCTGAACGCCTACCGCAGCGAGCACCAGGTGTCGCGGATCTGGGGATCGCGCGAGCGGATCGTGGTCGGGCTCACCGGCGGCCCCGAGGGTCGAACCCTGATTCGGCGGGCCGCCCGGCTCGCCGAGAAGGGCGCGGGCGGCGAGGTCATGGCCGTCTACATCGCCCGCAGCGACGGGCTGACCTCCGCCTCGCCCAAGGAACTCGCCGTTCAGCGCACCCTCGTCGAGGACCTCGGCGGCACCTTCCACCACGTCGTCGGCGACGACATCCCGGCGGCGCTGCTGGCCTTCGCGCGCGGGGTCAACGCCACCCAGATCGTGCTCGGCGTCTCGCGCCGCAAGAGCTGGCAGTACGTGCTCGGACCGGGTGTCGGCGCGACCGTCGCCCGGAACTCCGGACCCGACCTGGACGTCCACCTCATCACCCACGACGAGGCGGGCAAGGGGCGCGGGCTGCCCGTCGCACGGGGCGCGCGGCTCGGCCGGGCCCGGATGATCTGGGGCTGGCTGGCCGGGACGGTGGGCCCGTTGCTGCTGGCCCTGCTGCTCGCCAACGCCGCGAGGGACCTGGGCCTCACCAACGACATGCTGCTGTTCCTGTCGCTGACGGTGGCCGCGGCCCTGCTGGGCGGTCTGCTGCCCGCCCTGGCCGCCGCCGTGCTGGGATCACTGCTGCTCAACTGGTTCTTCACACCCCCCGTCCACACCCTGACCGTCGACGACCCGACGAACATCGTCGCCATCGTGGTCTTCATAGGGGTCGCGGTGGCGGTGGCGTCCGTGGTGGACCTCGCGGCCCGGCGCACCCACCAGGCGGCCCGGCTGCGCGCCGAGTCGGAGATCCTCTCCTTCCTCGCGGGCAGCGTGCTGCGCGGGGAGACCAGCCTGGAAGCACTGCTGGAGCGAGTACGGGAGACCTTCGGGATGGAGTCGGTGGCCCTGCTGGAGCGCGGGAGCGACGTGGAGCCGTGGACCTGCGCGGGCAGCGTGGGGCCCCGCCAGGTGGACCGTCCGGAGGCCGCGGACGTGGACATGCCGGTCGGCGACCACATGGCGCTCGCCCTCTCCGGACGCGTCCTGCCCGCCGAGGACCGCCGGGTGCTCGCCGCGTTCGCCGCCCAGGCCGCCGTCGTACTGGACCGGCGGCGCCTGCAGCACGAGGCGGACCAGGCCAAGGAGCTGGCCGAGGGCAACCGCATCCGCACCGCGCTGCTCGCCGCCGTCAGCCACGATCTGCGCACCCCGCTGGCCGGTATCAAGGCCGCCGTCTCCTCCCTGCGCTCCGACGACGTGGCCTGGTCGCCGGAGGACGAGGCCGAGCTGCTCGCCGGGATCGAGGAGGGCGCCGACCGGCTCGACCACCTCGTGGGCAACCTCCTCGACATGTCCCGCCTCCAGACCGGCACCGTCACCACGCTGATCCGCGAGATCGACCTCGACGAGGTGGTGCCGATGGCCCTCGGCGGCGTTCCCGAGGGCAGCGTCGGACTGGAGATCCCCGAGAGCCTGCCCATGGTCGCCGTCGACCCCGGGCTGCTGGAGCGCGCGGTCGCCAACATCGTCGAGAACGCCGTCAAGTACAGCCCGCCCGGCACGCCCGCCCAGGTCTCCGCCAGCGCCCTCGGCGGCCGGGTCGAGGTCCGGGTCACCGACCGGGGGCCCGGCGTCCCGGACGAGGCCAAGGACCGCATCTTCGCCCCCTTCCAGCGCCACGGGGACGCTCCGCGCGGGACCGGCGTGGGGCTGGGCCTCGCGGTGGCCCGCGGCTTCGCCGAGGCGATGGGCGGCACGCTGGACGCCGAGGACACCCCTGGCGGGGGGCTCACGATGGTCCTCACGGTGCGGGCGGTGGCGAAGGGCTCCACGGCGGTGGCGGCAGGGGCGTCGGACGGGACGCCCTCACCCTCGGCCTCCTCACCGGGCGGGGGCACTCCGGCAGGTGCGGGTGGGCGGGCCGACGTGGCCCCGTCGGCCGGCGCGGGTGGATCCGGTCGTGGGGCCGTATCGGTGGAGAGGCGGGGCATATGACCCGGGTGCTCGTGGTCGACGACGAGCCGCAGATCGTGCGTGCGCTCGTGATCAACCTCAAGGCACGCAAGTACGAGGTCGACGCGGCCCACGACGGTGCGACGGCCCTCGAACTCGCCGCCGCCCGGCACCCCGACGTCGTGGTCCTCGACCTCGGGCTGCCCGACATGGACGGCGTCGAGGTGATCAACGGGCTGCGCGGCTGGACCCGGGTGCCGATCATCGTGCTCTCCGCCCGCCACACCTCCGACGAGAAGGTCGAGGCCCTGGACGCCGGCGCCGACGACTACGTCACCAAACCCTTCGGCATGGACGAACTGCTCGCCCGGCTGCGCGCCGCCGTCCGGCGTGCCGAGCCCGTCGGGGGCGAGGAGGGCGACGTGATCGTGGAGACCGACGACTTCACCGTGGACCTGGCCGCGAAGAAGGTGAACCGGGACGGCAGGGACGTCCGGCTGACACCCACCGAATGGCACCTCCTGGAGGTGCTGGTCCGCAACACCGGGCGTCTGGTCGGCCAGAAGCAGCTGCTCCAGGAGGTCTGGGGGCCGTCGTACGGGACGGAGACCAACTACCTCCGCGTCTACATGGCCCAGCTGAGGCGCAAGCTGGAGGGCGACCCGTCCCGGCCGAGGCACTTCATCACCGAGGCGGGCATGGGGTACCGCTTCGAGAAGTAGCCGGGGTTACGGCTCTCACGGCGCGCCCCGGTACGCTTTCGTCATGAGTGCTGTTCCTCGTTCCGAGAAGCCGGCGGGCCGGTTCCGGCGCATGCTCGACCGGCTCTCCTCGTCCCAGACGGACCTGGAGTCCGAGGAGCTGCGCGAGGACGCGGACACCGCGGGCTGCACGCGCATCTGTGACTGCCACGACCGACAGATAGTGACGGTTACTGGTACCTTGCGCACGGTCACGCTGCGCCCCCGGGCCGGTGTCCCGGCCCTGGAGGCCGAGCTGTTCGACGGTTCCGCCGCGCTGGACGTGGTGTGGCTGGGCCGGCGCTCCATCGTCGGGATAGAGCCGGGGCGCAAGCTGATCGCATCCGGCCGGGTCTCGATGAGCCGGGGCCGTAGGGTGCTGTTCAACCCGAAGTACGAACTCAGACCCCTCGGACGGGAGTAGCCGGTGACGTCGCTCGACAAGCCGACGGAAGACGCCCAGCGCGGCGTCCAGGACGCACAGGGCGGACAGGACGGCTCGCAGGACTCCAGGGCGGTGACGGAGGCCGCGCTGTTCGAGGCGTTCGGTGGCGTGCGCGGCATGGTCGAGACCGTGCTCCCGGGCCTGCTCTTCGTCTCCATCTTCACGATCAACAAGGACCTGCACTCCGCGGCCCTCGCGGCCCTCGGTGTCTCCGTCCTGCTGGTCGTGGTGCGGCTCGTCATGAAGGACACCGTCAAGCACGCCTTCAGCGGTGTCTTCGGGGTCGCCTTCGGCGTGGTCTTCGCGATGATGACCGGCAACGCCAAGGACTTCTATCTGCCGGGCATGCTGTACACGCTGGGCCTCGGGCTCGCGTACATCATCACGACGCTGGCCGGTGTGCCGCTGATCGGCCTGATGCTCGGCCCGGTCTTCAAGGAGAACCTGTCCTGGCGGACGCGGAACCCCGGCCGCAAGAAGGCGTACGCGAAGGCCAGTTACGCCTGGGGTGCGATCCTGCTGGCCAAGTGCGCGATCCTCTTCCCGCTCTACTGGTGGGCCGACACCACCCAGCTGGGCTGGGTGCTCATCGCCCTGAAGATCCCGCCGTTCCTGCTCGCGGTGTGGCTGACCTGGATCTTCCTCGCGAAGGCGCCGGCCCCCATCGACGTGTTCGCGGAGATGGAGGCGGAGGAGCGCGCGGAGGAGGAGCGGAAGGCCGCGGCGCGGTCCGCCGAGTAGCCGCGGTCTGCCGGGCAGGCGCCGGGCGCGGGCGCGCGTACCGGCGCGGGAGCACCGGGGGCATCGGGGGCACCGGGGGCTGCGCCCCCGGACCCCCACTTCGGCCTGAACGGCCTCGTCCGCGAGCGCCGGGCTGGAGGGCCCCGGTGGGGTGCGCAGCACCGCTGCGAAGTGGCGGCGGGGAAGCGGGGCGGCACGGCGAAGGCACCGAGCAGCGGCCCGGTGCGAAGGCACCTGGCAGAGGCACCGCTCCCGGAGGCGCCGCGGAGCTGCACCGGGCGGGACACTGAGCAGCGGCGCCGAACAGTCGCGCCGCCCCGCGGTGCCGAAGCCGACCCGCCGTGCCGAAGCCGCAGCCGACCCGCCGTACCAAAGCCGAAGCCGACCCGCCGTACCGAAGGCGAAGGGGCGCCCGGAGATCTCCGGGCGCCCCTTGCTGTCGTCGCCGTGCGGCGGTCGCTCAGCTCGTCGCGTCCTCGCGGCGGACCGAGAGGAGGTCCTCCAGCTGCTCCTCGCGGGCCTGGGCGGCCACGAACAGCAGTTCGTCACCTGCCTCCAGGGAGTCGTCCGCGGTGGGGGTGAGGACCCGGGTGCCGCGGATGATCGTGACCAGGGAGGTGTCCTCCGGCCACTCGACGTCGCCCACCTGGGTGCCGGCCAGGGCCGACTCGGGCGGCAGGGTCAGCTCGACCAGGTTCGCGTCGCCGTGGCTGAAGCGGAGGAGCCGGACCAGGTCACCGACGCTGACCGCCTCCTCGACCAGGGCCGACATCAGCCGCGGGGTCGACACGGCCACGTCCACGCCCCAGGACTCGTTGAACAGCCACTCGTTCTTGGGGTTGTTGACGCGGGCGACGACGCGCGGAACGCCGTACTCCGTCTTCGCCAGCAGCGAGACGACCAGGTTGACCTTGTCGTCGCCGGTCGCGGCGATGACGACGTTGCAGCGCTGGAGCGCGGCCTCGTCCAGCGAGGTGATCTCGCAGGCGTCGGCCAGCAGCCACTCCGCCTGGGGGACGCGCTCGACCGAGATCGCGGTCGGCGCCTTGTCGATGAGCAGGATCTCGTGGCCGTTCTCCAGCAGTTCGCCCGCGATCGAGCGGCCCACCGCTCCGGCTCCGGCAATGGCGACCCTCATCAGTGACCGCCCTCTTCGTCGGGGCCCTCGGCGAAGGCCGCCTCGACCTTCTCCACGTCGTCCGTCCGCATCATCACGTGCACGAGGTCGCCCTCCTGCAGCACGGTCTGGGAGGTCGGCAGAACCGCCTCGCCCAGCCGGGTGAGGAAGGCGACGCGGACCCCGGTCTCCTCCTGCATCTTGCTGATCTTGTGGCCCACCCAGGCGGACGAGGCGTGTACCTCGGCGAGTTGGACACCACCGGTGGGATCGCGCCACAGCGGCTCGGCCCCGGAGGGCAGCAGCCGGCGGAGCATCTGGTCGGCGGTCCAGCGGACCGTGGCGACCGTCGGGATGCCGAGGCGCTGGTAGACCTCCGCGCGGCGGGGGTCGTAGATCCGCGCCGCCACGTTGTCGATGCCGAACATCTCGCGGGCGACGCGGGCGGCGATGATGTTCGAGTTGTCGCCGCTGGAGACGGCGGCGAACGCGCCCGCCTCCTCGATGCCCGCCTCGCGCAGGGTGTCGCGGTCGAAGCCGATCCCGGTGACGCGCCGGCCGCCGAAACCCGAGCCCAGACGACGGAAGGCCGTGGGGTCCCGGTCGATCACGGCGACCGTGTGCCCCTGTTGCTCCAGGGTCTGGGCGAGGGTGGAACCCACCCGCCCGCAGCCCATGATGACGATGTGCACGACCGTCCTTCCGGTGTCAATAGCTACTGTTCAGCCGAAACGTCGAAAACAGGGTCTCAGACCGTCGCCCAAGCTACACACGTGCGGTCCACCGGGGGCACCCCCCGTGCAGACTCGGGTCACATCGTGGGACGACGCCGGCTGATCCGGCGGACGCTGATCCCCGTCAGGACGCCCAGCCCGAGTAGGGAGGCGAGAGCGCCGATCAACTCCGCGGTCGCGGCCTGCATGGGGTCTCCAGAGGGTGAGGTGGACGAGTACGTCACGGCGTTCGTCGTGGACGCGGAGCACACCCGGCGGTCGGCGAGCGCCTCCGGCGGGCGACGCGTCCGCACGGGATTCGTCATATAGACGTGAGGACGCCGTCCATGAGACCGGAGGATGCGTGACGTGACGCACTTCGCAGCCGTCCCGGGAAGGATTTCACCCCGGGGCCCGCCGGGATTTCACCCGGATGTGCCCAGAACCAGTCGGGGCGCTTACGATCCTCTGCGTGTCCAAACTGACCGACGTGCCCAAACGGATCCTGATCGGGCGGGCCCTGCGCAGCGACCGGCTGGG
This sequence comes from Streptomyces bottropensis ATCC 25435, assembly GCF_000383595.1. Classification (NCBI taxonomy): domain Bacteria; kingdom Bacillati; phylum Actinomycetota; class Actinomycetes; order Kitasatosporales; family Streptomycetaceae; genus Streptomyces; species Streptomyces bottropensis. Next base: position 2,277,516 of record NZ_KB911581.1, read on the forward strand.
TGAAACGCTCCTGCCGAAGCGCATCGCACTCCCCGTCTTCGCCTCCGACCCGCTCTCGTCCGTGGCGTACGCACCCGGAGAGGTGCTGCTGGTCCTCTCCATCGCGGGCGTGTCGGCCTACCACTTCAGCCCCTGGATCGCCGTCGCGGTCGTCGTGCTGATGTTCACCGTCGTGGCGTCCTACCGCCAGAACGTGCACGCCTACCCGAGCGGCGGCGGCGACTACGAGGTGGCGAACACCAACCTCGGCCCCAAGGCCGGTCTCACCGTCGCCAGCGCGCTCCTCGTCGACTACGTCCTCACCGTCGCCGTGTCGATCTCCTCGGGCGTGGAGAACCTCGGTTCGGCCGTCCCCTTCTTCGTCGAGCACAAGGTGCTGTGCGCGATCGGCATCATCGTGCTGCTCACGCTGATGAACCTGCGCGGGGTGAAGGAGTCGGGCAAGCTCTTCGCGATCCCGACCTACGTGTTCGTCGTCGGTGTCTTCCTGATGATCGCGTGGGGCGCGTTCCGCGGGCTGGTCCTCGACGAGACCATGCGGGCGCCGACCGCCGACCTGGCGATCAAGCCCGAGCATCAGGGTCTGGCCGGCTTCGCGCTCGTCTTCCTGCTGCTGCGCGCGTTCTCTTCCGGCTGTGCCGCCCTCACGGGGGTCGAGGCCATCTCCAACGGCGTCCCCGCCTTCCGCAAGCCCAAGTCGAAGAACGCGGCCGCCACGCTGGCCGCGATGGGCCTGCTCGCGGTCACCATGTTCTGCGGGATCATCGGCCTCGCCATGGCCACCGAGGTGCGGATGGCGGAGAACCCGGCGAGCGACCTGTTGCGCGACGGCACCCCGGTCGGCGACTCCTACGTCCAGAACCCGGTGATCTCCCAGGTGGCCGCCGCCGTCTTCGGGGACGGCACGTTCCTCTTCGTCGTGTTGGCCGCCGCCACCGCCCTCGTGCTGTTCCTGGCCGCCAACACCGCCTACAACGGCTTCCCGCTGCTCGGCTCGATCCTCGCCCAGGACCGCTACCTCCCGCGCCAGCTGCACACCCGCGGCGACCGCCTCGCCTTCTCCAACGGCATCGTCCTGCTGGCCGGCGCCGCCGTGCTCCTGGTGTGGATCTACGGCGCCGACTCCACGCGTCTGATCCAGCTGTACATCGTCGGGGTGTTCGTCTCCTTCACGCTCAGTCAGACCGGTATGGTCCGGCACTGGAACCGCCATCTGCGCACCGAGAAGGACCCGGCCAAGCGGCGCCACATGATCCGCTCCCGCGCGATCAACACCTTCGGCGCCTTCTTCACCGGACTGGTCCTGATCGTCGTCCTCGGCACCAAGTTCACGCACGGCGCCTGGGTCGCCCTGCTCGGCATGGTGATCTTCTACGCGACGATGACGGCCATCCGTAAGCACTACGACCGGGTCGCCGCGGAGATCGCCGCGCCGGACGGCCCGAGCGACGACGTCGTCCGGCCGTCGAGGGTCCACTCCGTGGTGCTGATCTCCCGGATCCACCGCCCCACCCTGCGGGCCCTCGCCTACGCCAAGCTGATGCGCTCGCACACCCTGGAGGCGCTCAGCGTCAACGTCGACCCGGTCGAGACCAAGGCCCTCCAGGAGGAGTGGACGCGGCGCGGCATCGACGTACCGCTGAAGGTCCTCGACTCGCCCTACCGCGAGGTCACCCGGCCGGTCATCGAGTACGTCAAGGGGCTGCGCAAGGAGTCGCCGCGCGACGCGGTGTCGGTGATCATCCCCGAGTACGTGGTCGGTCACTGGTACGAGCACCTGCTGCACAACCAGAGCGCGCTCCGGCTCAAGGGCCGGCTGCTGTTCACGCCTGGTGTCATGGTCACCTCCGTGCCGTACCAGCTGGAGTCCTCCGAGGTCGCCAAGCGGCGGGCGCGCAAGCGGCAGGAGTGGAGCGCTCCGGGGTCGGTACGGCGCGGACCGGCGCAGGAGCGGCCGAAGGAATCCTCGGCCAAGGCATCGGCCAGGACGTCGGGCAAGGCACCGGACAAGCCGTCGGGCACGTCGTCGGGCACGTCGTCGGCCGACAACGGCTGACCCGCGCCCGGGCCGACGCGCGCCCGGGCCACACGCTCCCCGGCCGACCTTCGTGGTCAACGGCCGGACGGCACCCACGTAGACTGGTGGGCTGTTGTCCGGCCGTTGTCGCGTTCCCCATCTTCTGGAGTCACCCCACCATGCAGGCAGAACCGAAGAAATCGCTGGTGGGAGAGGAGTACGAGGTCGAGGTCGGCCCCGTCGCCCACGGCGGCCACTGCATCGCGCGTACGTCCGAGGGCCAGGTCCTCTTCGTCCGGCACGCGCTGCCCGGCGAGCGGGTCGTGGCGCGGGTGACCGACGGCGAGGAGGGCGCGCGTTACCTGCGGGCGGACGCGGTCTCGGTCCTCACGGCCTCCAAGGACCGCGTCGAGGCCCCCTGCCCCTACGCCGGCCCCGGCCGCTGCGGCGGCTGCGACTGGCAGCACGCCAAGCCGGGCGCCCAGCGGCGCTTCAAGGGCGAGGTCATCGCCGAGCAGCTGCAGCGGCTCGCGGGCCTCACGCCCGAGGAGGCGGGCTGGGACGGCACGGTCATGCCGGCCGAGGGCGACAAGGTTCCGGCGGGCGAGGTGCCGGCGTGGCGCACGCGCGTGCAGTACGCGGTGGACGCCGAGGGCCGGGCCGGGCTGCGCAAGCACCGCTCGCACGAGGTCGAGCCGATCGACCACTGCATGATCGCCGCGCCGGGTGTCTCCGAACTGGGCATCGAGAAGCGCGACTGGGCGGGCATGGCCTCCATCGACGCGATCGCCGCCACCGGTTCGCAGGACCGCCAGGTGATCCTCGAACCCCGGCCGGGCGCGCGCCTGCCGCTCGTCGAGCTGGACCGGCCGGTGTCGGTGATGCGGGTCGAGGAGAAGGACGGGGGCGTGCACCGCGTGCACGGCCGCCCCTTCGTGCGCGAGCGCGCGGACGACCGTACGTACCGGGTCGGCAGCGGCGGCTTCTGGCAGGTCCACCCCAAGGCCGCCGACACCCTCGTCAAGGCCGTCATGCAGGGCCTGCTGCCGCGCAAGGGCGACATGGCGCTGGACCTCTACTGCGGGGTGGGCCTCTTCGCGGGCGCCCTCGCCGACCGCGTCGGCGACAAGGGCGCCGTGCTCGGCATCGAGTCCGGCAAGCGCGCGGTCGAGGACGCGCGGCACAACCTCGCCGGCTTCGACCGGGTGCGGATCGAACAGGGCAAGGTCGAGGCGGTACTGCCGCGCACGGGTATCGACAAGGTCGACCTCATCGTCCTGGACCCCCCGCGCGCCGGGGCGGGCAAGAAGACCGTCCAGCACATGGCGTCGCTGGGCGCCCGCCGCATCGCCTACGTGGCCTGCGACCCGGCGGCGCTGGCGCGGGATCTCGGGTACTTCAAGGAGGGCGGGTATCGGGTGCGGATGCTGCGGGCGTTCGATCTGTTTCCGATGACGCATCATGTGGAGTGCGTGGCGATTCTGGAGCCTGCCGGGAAGGGTGCCTGAGCTGCGGTTTCGCGGTTCCGGTGAGTCGCTCGACCTGTTTCCCTCGGAACGGGGGGTCGAGCGACAGGACCGACCTTGCAGGCTGCCTGACCTGCGCATTCATGGGAGAGACGCTTGCAACGGAGACGCCTTCAGGGTCTCGTTCGGAGATCGTTGACGCTCGGATGACGCTCATCTCGGGGCTCTGGGTTAGCCGCGTTGCTCTCATCGCGGGAGACGATCACCGGGCGAGGCCGGTATCTCTGGCCACGCAAGGTACCTCAGCTCCCGGAGACCGATGCCCAGTGGGCCTGTTTGGCCACCAGGGAGAGGACGAGAAGCTCGGGAAGGGGCGCCTGCAGAGCCTTGCCCGCAGTCTCACGGTCTTTCTCGGGCAGAGGGTTGGTATTGAGCGGCACAGGAGTTCGGCCTTTCATGTGCGTTGCTGGCACCCTCGTCATGGAAGCCGTCGGATCTGTTGCATGAGCACGGGCGGCAGACGTGTGTATCGGCTGCGCTGATGGCTTCCAGACTATGGACGGTCACGGCCACCCTCGTAAGGTTCAGCCTCTCCGCCGCGAGATGATGCGTGCCGTACGACCTCTCTCCGAGTCGACCGCCACGGCGTCGTTTTGGTGGGCGGGTCCGCTTCGCCCGGGCCGGCGTTGGGTCGATCTGGGCATCAGGGGCCGCGTCGCACGGCTCTGACACCGTTCGCACAGTGGTCAGAGCGTCGGCCGCCGCATCTCCTCGAAGTCACGCAGGTCGATGGTCGAGAGGGCAAGGGACACATCGGCGAAGTGCCGTTGCTCGGTCGAGCACTCCGGGCACCGGCGACGTGGGCGGCGTTTCCGGCGTCCTGCCCAGTGCGCCGATCACCACGCAGGGCCTGGACGGCGGCTCCTCCCTGATCAACTCGCAGTTCACCATGCTTCGCTTCTGTGGGGGCACGGCGCGGGATGACGACTTGAGAGGGCCTCGTCAGGAGGCGGAGGAAAGCCCGCACGGAGGGCCATATGCAGGCCCGGTGGAGCGGTGGAGAGCACGGACGGTTACACCGGCCGTGACTATTCCCCGAGAACACCCTGTTTCTGCAGTCCCTTACGCAGTGCCCGCACGGCGTAGAAGGCACGGCTCTTGACCGTACCGGGCGGGATGCCGAGGTGCTCGGCCGTCTGGGCGACGCTGCATTCCAGGTAGTACATGAGGCGGATGATGGTTCTCTGCTGCTCGTTCAGTTCCTGCAGGGCCTTCAGCACCACATGGGAGGTGATCGTCGATTCCGTGCTGTCCCAGGAGGCGTCCAGGTCCTCGACCGGCATGAGCTCCAACGGCCTGATCCGCCGGGCCCGATGGTGGTCGATGACGAGGTTCCTCGCCACGGTGAACAGCCACGGCCGGATGTGCTCGCCGCGGGTGCCCAGGAACCGGGCGTGCTTCCAGGCGCGGGCCGCAGTCTCCTGGAGGATGTCCTCGGCCTCGTGCCAGTCACCGTCCAACAGTCGCGTGGCGTACCGAACGAGCAGAGGCCCGTACTGATCGTAGATGTCTCGGACAAAGGCGTCGCAGTCGGTCTCCGATGCGACGGGCCGGGCGTGCGCCCGAGCCGGAGCGAGGAGGGCGGTCCCCGCTTCCATGATCCCGTTCATGGGTGGTGCCCATTCCTGTTCAAGTGCTCTATTGCGTGCTCTACCGCAGGTGCGGGCGAGTGGCTCAACACTCGTAGGAAGCCCTTAGCCAAACCTTGTCGTTCCCTTGTCGTGCCGGCCGGCGAGAGCGACAAGGGCCAGGTGAAGGTCGGCGGGCGGCGGGTGATGCTCGGCGGCCCTGGTGCACGGGTGCCAGCTCCGGCCCTCGGTGCCGACGGCTCCATGGCGACCCGTTCTGTGCAGCGGACCGTTCATCGTCCGCGGCACAAGGTGAACCGCCGCCCTGTTCCGGTCGTTCGCAAGAGAGGGACACGCGTTCGGAGAACACGGTGCGCGGTTCTGCGACGGACGCTGCGCCGCGCCTCGCGGGCCTGCTTCCCATCCACCATGCCCCCGGCGTTCTCGCCGGTGTCGAGATGAAGAGGAATATGTGTGATCGGTTCACGGCTTCGCCGGTTCCTGCTGCCCGGAGCAATACTGGCCGGTGTCAAGCCCGAACAGCACGCCCAATGTCGGCAGTTACATGAACAACCGTACGACCTCGCTCCGGAACCGGACCAACCACACCGTCGGTATGGACCGGCACGAGAACTACATCTACGACATGGGGTGTTACGGGGCTGGTGGCTCGACCGGCGTGCTCCCCATCCACAGCGACGAGCTGACGAGCTTCCGGCCCGTGCGATCCCGACGCGGGAGAGCACCGTACCGGCCGGCACTCAGGAGTGAAGCCGGGTTCGGTCCCGGGCGGTCCGGCTGAGCAGCCTGAACCGTCCGGGACCGCAGGAGAAGCCTCATACGCCCGCTGAAGATCAGCGGACGGCGGACGAGTGGCCACCCGCCGAACCGTCCCGCTCGGAGCCCTGACGCGCAGGGTCACCACTCCTCGGCGTCGGGAGCCGATGGCTCCCCTCCGCCCTCTCCGGAACGGCGGGCGTAGGGTCCGAGTCCATGTCCAGAGCGGTGAGCCGGTCGCGGATCTGCTGAGCGCTGTGGGGCATGGCTCGCTCGACGGCGCCGTCGAGGGCGCATGCCCAGTCCGCTCGTGCCCCTTCCCGGTCGCCCAGGGCCAGCCGCGTGTCGCCGAGTCGCATCAGTGTGCCGATGGCGTTCCGGTGGTCCCCCAGTTCCTCGAACGCCCGCGTCGCCCGCTGGTACGTGGCCACCGACTCTTCGTAACGGCCGAGCATGCGGAGGTTGTAGCCCAGAATGTCCCAGGCTTGGGCCAGCTGCCACGGCGCGTCCAGCTGCTGGAACAGGGCGATGCCCTCCTCGCTGTACTGAAGGCTTTTCTCGAGCTGCCCCAGGTTGGATCGGAACCAGGCGAGTTCGACGAGGCACTCGGCCAACCACAACTCTTCACCTGTCTCCCGGGACAGCTCCAGTCCCCGCTCGGAGGACGTCACGGCCTCCTGGACCCGGCCGAACAGGAACAGCGCGCACGCCGTGACGTAGTGGGCTCGGGCCAGCTCACCGGTTGCGTCGAGCTCCTCGAAGATCGTGGTGGCGAGTCGCAGGTGGTGCAGGGCTTGTTCCTGATGGCCGAGATAGCCGTGGACGCCACCGAGGTGGCGTAGGCAACGGCCTTCTTCGAGGCGGTTGTTCTGGCGCCGGGCCACTTCGAGGGCGGGGGTCAGCGCGGTGATGGCTTCGGGCCAGAATTCCTGCCGGTAGAGATAGTCCTTGAGCGACCAGGCCAGCCCGGTGGTGTGGTGGTCCAGCTGCTGGCTGACGGCGGTGTGGAGCAGGCCGGTCAGCACCCGGTGTTCGGCGGTGAGCCATCGGGTTGCCTGCTCGATGGTGGTGAGGTTCTCCGGGGTGACGCCCGGGTTGGGTGTACCGAGGTCGAGTTCGGGCGTTGTGTCGTGTTTCAGGAGCTGGTTTGCCTCGTGGGCGGTGAACAGGTAGTGGTCCAGGACCCGGAGGGTGGCGTGGTGGCGTTCGTCGGTGGTGTCGTGGGTGTCGGTCAGTTCGGTGGCGTAGCCGCGCAGCAGGTCGTGCAGGCTGTAGCGGCCGGGTAGCGGCTGTTCCACCAGGCAGGCACTGACCAGGCAGGCGAGAGCACGGCGGGTCCGGGGGAGGGAAAGACCGGCGAGGCCGGCGGCGGCCGGGGCGGTGATGTGCGGGCCGGAGTGCAGGGCCATGAAGCGGAAGAGCCGGGCGGTGGACTCGTCCAGGGACTGGTAGGACCAGGAGAAGACGGCGCGTACATCGGTGGTGGTGTCGAAGCCGGTGAACGCGTCGAGGCCGCCGTGGGTGTGCCGCAGCTCGTCGGCGATGGCGTGAAGGGGGAAGGAAGGATCGAGTTCGGCGCGGGCGGCGACCACAGCCATGGCCAGGGGAAGTCGTCCGCACAGGCGGATGATTTCGGCTGTGGCGGCGGGCTCGGCGACCAGTCGTTCGGTTCCCAGGCGTCGTTCGAGGGCTTGGTGGGCCTCGGTTGGTGAGGGCAGGGGGAGTGTGAGGGGTTTGGCGCCGTCGGTGGTGATCAGGCCGGGGAGTTGGTTGCGGCTGGTGATCAGGGTGAGGCAGCCCGCTCCCGCGGGAAGCAGGGGGCGCACTTGTTGCTCGTCGCGGGCGTTGTCCAGGACGAGGAGGATCTGCCGGTCGGCGAGGAGGCTGCGGAAGAGTGTGCTGCGGCCGGGGGTGTCTTCGGGGATGCGCTGGGCGGGAACACCGAGGGCGGTGAGGAAGCCGTGCAGGGCGTTGCCGGGTTCGACGGCGGGTGCGTGGGGGTGGAATCCGCACAGGTTGACGAAAAGCTGACCGTCGGGGAAGGAGGGGGCGATGCGGTGGGCGTGGTGGACGGCGAAGGTGGTCTTGCCGACACCGGGAGCACCGCTGATGACGACGACAGGGGCAGCGGTCGGTCCCGGCCGGCCCGGTGCACCGCTCACGGCCGACAGCCACGCACCCTCGGCCGCCCGCCCGGCGAACACCGGCAGCGCGCGCGGCAGTTGTGCCGGACGCGCCAGGGGCGGCGACGTGGTTCTCTCGTCATCCGTGGCCGGGTAGCACCTCGCAGCGGACCGATCGGCCTCGTCGGCCGGTGCGTCGGCGGCCTGGCCGACGGGCGCGGTTGCCCTGCCCTCGTCCGGCACCCTGGACATGGCCGACCCGATCGGATCGCGGCCGTGCGCGGCACCCCCGCCGGGGACGGATGCCGCGCCGAATCTGTTCAGTTCATCGGCTGCGTGAAAGGGGGGCAGGTCGTGGTGAAGGATGCCGTGGTGCAGGGCACGTAGGGACGGGCCCGGTTCGAGGCCGAGTTCGTCGGCGAGGTGCCGGCGCAGGTCGGTGTAGCGCTGAAGCGCTTCGGGGTGCCGGCCGGCGAGGTACAGGGCGCGCAGCAGCAAGCCCCAGCCGGTTTCCCGCAGGGGATGCTCTGTGGTCATCTCCTGTGCCGCGTCCAGCGCTTCGGTGATCCGTCCTTGCAGGAGCAGGGCAGAGGTGCGGATCTCGCGGGTGGTCTGCCGCAGTTCTTCCAGGCGTGCTGCCTCGTGGATGGCGAACAGGTGGTGCGCGGCGTCGGCGAACGGGGTACCGCGCCACATCTCCAAGGCCTTTCCGGCCTCTTCCACGACGCGTTCGGGCCGGCCCTGCTCCATGAACCGGTGTGCCTGGGCAAGAGCCCGCTCGAAGCGTACGGTGTCACGGCTCTCGGGCGGCACACGCAGGGCGTAGCCCAGGGGTTCGGTGACCAGCACCTCGAAGGTGCCCTGTCGGCGCAGGTGCTGGGGTTCCAGGACCGCGCGTACCTTGCTGATGTGGGCGTGCAGGGAGCCCATCGCTGCGCCCGGTGTGCGTCCCGGCTGCTGCGGCCACAGTTCCTCGCACAGCGTCTGCGGAGTGACCGCCCGGCCGTCGGCGAGCAGCAGGCGGATCAGTAGCAGCCGCTGCCTGCGCCGACCCGGATCGAGTACCGTGCCCGCCCGTCGTACCACCAGCGGACCCAGCAGTCCGAAGTCGAGCCCCTGCCTCACAGTTGCCACCGTACCCACTCAGAATCCCGCTCGACGGCGCCGCCATCGGGGGCACACACATGACCATGACCCGCGGACCTGCGGGCGACCCGCTCCCGCGGTGACGAAAACCGCGCGCCGACACACCCGGGCACCCGCGCGACCCTCGTCGCGGTGACCTGTCCGCCGAGGTGGGGTGGGGGACCGGAGCATGTGATCGCCGTGGCGAGGACCCCGTCGTCCGCTTCCCGCATATCGGACAGGACATTAGCAGGACGCCACCCGGCGGGATGACTTCACCGGCGGCGCGATGCGCCGAGGTGACAGGGGCACCTTCGTCGGCCGCGGGGCCCGCAGCCACGCAGCATCCCACCCGTCCTGAGAGGAAGGCTCTCGCCGGCGGCCAGGCGCTGGGCAGCTTCCTCGTCCACGGGGAAACGCGGCCGCTGGAGCGCTGAGCACGGTGCGCGTCAGATGGCCCGGGACGAGTCCACCCTGGTCGAACGCCGGAGCTGCCGCCGCGTGGGCCCGTACCCGTGCCGACGGCACGTCCTTGGCCGGGTGCTCGCTGATGGGAAGGGGATGGCCGCGTCGCGCATCAGAGTGGAAGCGGTGTGCTGTTGCCGGCCGCATCGACGAACTGTCCGATGCGGGATTCGGGGGCGCTCCTCCGTCGGTTGCGCATGGCGGCCTCCTGGAGTTCGTCGTCGCTGCGCTCGTGCCCGGGCGCCATCGAGGTGCCCAGGCGGCGATAGAGGTTCAGCGGGCGAGCCCGAAGGTGGCGGCGCGGGGCAGGAACACCGTGCCCCGTACTTTTGCGTCGCCGGCGCCGAGACGTATCAGGTGCCTGGGTCCAGTTCGGCCGCCTTCTTCGCAGAGCAGGCCGGATTCCCTGTGGACGGCCCCTGCAGGTGACCTGCTGCCAGAGGGCCCCCGCGGACACCTCTCACCTGCGACGAAGCGTGAACCAGCGTGATGTTCATTCCGTTGAGTGGTCGAACGGTCGTCGTCAGGAGTGGGAAAAAGACATGGTCATCGTCGAAGGAACGAGCACCGCCCGGTTCGAACCGGTCCGAGCGGCGCTGGCAGCGCACCTGGAGTCCTGCGAGGAGTTGGGGGCGTCGATCGCCGTCGATGTCGACGGAGTCATGGAAGTCGATCTGTGGGGTGGGCATGCCGACGAAGCGCGGACCGTTCCGTGGCACCAGGACACGTTGGTCAGCCTGTGGTCGACCACCAAGACCCTCAGCAGTCTGGCGGCCCTCGTCCTCGTCGACCGGGGGGCACTGGATCTGCACCGCCCGGTCGCGCACTACTGGCCCGAATTCGCTGCTCAGGGCAAGCGGGACATCGAGGTGCGGCATGTCCTGTCACACACCTCGGGGCTCTCCGGCTGGCAGCAGCCCTTCACCATCGACGATCTGTACGACTGGCCGACCGCGAGCGCCCGGCTGGCCGCGCAGGCGCCCTGGTGGGAGCCGGGCAGTGCCTCGGGCTACCACGTGCAGACTCAGGGACAGCTGGTGGGAGAGCTTGTCCGGCGGGTCAGTGGCCGTACCCTGACCGAGTTCGTCGACACCGAGATCGCCAAGCCGTCACAAGCCGACGTCCAGATCGGTGCGCGGCAGGCCGACTGGCCGCGCATCGCCGAGCTGGTGGCCCCGTCGCAGCTCCCCGGAATGCCCGCCGGCCTCGATCCCGAGGGGATCTTCACCAAGACGTTGCTCGGAAGCCCCGCTCGGGACGAGCACGTCGACACCCCGCAGTGGCGCCGTGCCGAACTCGGAGCCGTCAACGGACACGGCAACGCACGAGGCATGGCCCGTGCCCTCTCCGTGATCTCACGGCGCGGTCAGGTGAACGGCCTCCGGCTCCTCTCCGCGGACACGGTGGACAAGGTCCTCGACGTACAGGCCGACGGAATCGACCTGTTCCTGGGCGTTCCCGTGCGCTGGGGCATCGGCTTCGCGCTCGCCGATGCGAGGACGATGCCGCACATGCCCACCGGAAGGGTCTGCTTCTGGGTCGGCCGGGGCGGTTCGATCGTCATGATGGACCTCGACCGGCGCGTCACGTTCTCGTACACGATGAACCGGCTGGGCGACGGAATACTCGGCTCGGAGCGCACCCACAGCTACATCAGGCATGTCTACGAAGTCCTGGACTCCACCTCCTAATGACGTTGTCAAGCCGCTGCTGTGACCGGGAGTCTGTCTTGGTAGCACCGTCCGTCACGAATCAGCGCCCACAGGACGTTCACGCGTCGACGGGCCAGGGCGAGGACCGCCTGGACGTGGCGTTTGCCTTCGGCGCGCTTGCGTTCGTAGAAGCGCCGAGAGGCATCACAGTTGCGGATGCTGATCAGCGCGGAGGTGTAGAAGACGCGTTGGAGGCCGCGGTGGTAGCGACGCGGCCGGTGCAGGTTGCCGTTGACGCTGCCCGAGTCCCGGGGAGTCGGAGCGACGCCGGCCATGCTGGCCAGCCGGTCGGCGGAGCCGTAGCGGCTCATGTCACCGGCGGTCGCGGCGAGGAACTCTGCGCCCATCAACGGGCCGATGCCGGGCATGCTCTCGATCACTTCGGCGAGTTCGTGCTCGCGAAACCGGGCCGCAATGAGCTTGTCGATCTCGGCGAGCTGCTCGTTGAGGCCCATCACCTCCTTCGCCAGGGTGTGGATCACCTGCGCGGTGATCTTCTCCCCGGCAAGCGCGGTCTGCTGTCGGTCGGCTGCCGAGAGAGCGGCTTCGGCCAGGGACTCGGCCCCGCGGACCTGGCGGTTTCTGAGCCAGGTCTCCAGCCGTTTGCGGCCGGTGCGGCGGAGAGCTGCGGGTGTCTGGTAGCCGGTCAGCAGGACCAGCGGGCCGACGTTGCCCAGATCGAGTACTCGTTCAAGTGCGGGAAAGATGCTGGTCAGTTGGCCGCGCAGGCGGTTGATTCGCCGGGTGCGGTCGGCGCTGATGTCGGCCCGGCGGCCGGTGAGGACGCGCAGTTCAACAGCGTGTTCATCGTCGGGCCGCAGTGTGGTCAGGTCCCGGCGCATGCGGGCCTGGTCGGCGATGACGACGGCGTCCTTGGCATCGGTCTTGCCGGTGCCTCGGTAGCCGGCGGCGGCTCGGTTGACCGCGAGGCCGGGTATGTAGACGAGCTGCTGGCCATGGTTGAGCAGGATGTTGATCCACAAGGCTGCCATGCCATCAGCGACGTCGACCGCCCAGACCACGTCTTCGTCGATGGCCATCACGTCGGCGAACAGGGCCAGGAGCTCCGGCTCATCGTTGAGTACCCGCCGCGACAGCAGTCGCTTGCCGTCGGCGTCGAGCACCACGCAGTGGTGGTGGGTCTTGCCGATGTCCGTCCCCGCCCAGATCAGGGCCACCTGTTCCTCCCGTCGTTCGAGGTGCGCGGTTCGTCCGGACGACCTCGCCAGCGTGGTCCTACTCAGCGATGCACCCGCAGGGGCCCGCAGCTCCTAATCAGCGGCCGAGTCGTCGTGAGACGCCGGGTGGCCAGGTGGGGTGAACCATCTTGTGCAACCGACTGAAAGCCATACCCGCCGTCTCTGGATCTCAGGACCTTACGACGACCCGTCCAACCCACCAACAACGTAGGACCGACTGAGGCCCGCCCGCTCCACCCCGGAGGCCCGGAGGCCCGGAGTCCCGGACCAGCAGTTCCGTGGGCAAAGCCCAGCGACTGACCGCCGAGCCCCACGCAGCCACGCTCGATGCCCGCGAACGAACATCCCGTCCCCGGGGTGAACCGGCCCTGTCTCCTCATCGTTGGACAGGACGAAAGACGTTCTGCCCCGGCAGTTGAGGGTTCGGGCGATGCTCCAGGGCCAGGTCGGCGGCAGCCCGGCAGCCGCTCTCCGGGCCGCTGCCGCGTGTCGCACAGCACCCATCCGATCCGCGCTGACCACCTGGCGCAGACGGAACGCACAACAACTCGGTCATCCACAAAGGAACCCGGTGCTTCGTTCCTCGAACGCACCGGCCCGCTTCGCCGGCGCACAGGCCGGTGAGAGCCGACAACCAAGGAAAAGGACATTCACGCATGCGCATCACCCGCCTGGCCCGACCGAGCCGCAGATCCGCCCTGCTCGGTGTCACAGCGGCCGTGGGGCTGTCTGTGGCCGCCGCCACCCTGCCCGGCGTAGCCGGTGCGGTGTCCCACCATCCGACACGTCCGACGATCGTGCTGGAGCACGGGGCGTTCGCCGACGCGTCGAGCTGGGACGGTGTCGTCACTCGGCTGCAGCGTGCGGGCTATCCCGTGGTGTCCGCCGCCAACCCGCTGCGCGGTCCGGCGACTGATGCCGCCTACCTGCGCAGCGTCGTCGACCACATCGACGGGCCCGTGGTCCTGGTCGGTCACTCCTACGGCGGTACCGTCATCAGCCAGGCCGCCGCAGGCCTGGAGGGCAAGGTGAAGGCGCTGGTCTACATCGCCGCGTTCCTGCCCGACACGGGCGAGAGTTCGCTCGGACTGACGAACAAGTTCCCCGGCAGCACCCTCGGCCAGGCGATCGAGTCCGTCAACTACACGCTGCCCGACGGTGGTCAGGGCGCAGACGTGTACATCAAGCCGGAAAAGTTCCGCGACCAGTTCGCTGCGGACGTGCCGGCGGACAAGGCCAGGCTCATGGCAGCAGGACAGCGTCCGATCGCCGCCGCCGCGCTGGAGGAGAAGTCGACGCAGGCAGCCTGGAAGACGATCCCCTCCTGGTCGCTGGTCACCACCGAGGACCTCAACATTCCCGTGGCCGCCCAGCGCTACATGTCGGCCCGTGCCGGGGCTCGCACCACGGTCATCGACGCGTCGCACGCGGTATCCGTGTCCCGCCCCGAGGCCGTCGCCCGCATCGTGGAGCAGGCGGCCCGCACGGTCCGCTGACCGACGGTTCCGCCCCGTCGCGTCATCGCACATCCCCACAGCCATGCCCACCCGGGCACTTCACCACCAGACGCGTTTCCCACCGAAAGGCAGTAACCAGCATGGCGTTCATCACCGTCGGCCAGGAGAACTCGACCAGCATCGAGCTGTACTACGAGGACCACGGCACCGGGCAGCCGGTCGTACTGATCCACGGCTACCCGCTCGACGGCCACTCCTGGGAGAAGCAGTCCGCCGCCCTGCTGTCGGCTGGCTACCGCGTGATCACGTACGACCGGCGCGGCTTCGGCCGCTCCAGCCAGCCCACCACCGGCTACGACTACGACACCTTCGCCGCCGACCTGAACACGGTCCTGGAGACCCTCGACCTCAACGACGTCGTCCTGGTCGGCTTCTCCATGGGTACCGGCGAGGTCGCCCGCTACCTGGGAACCTACGGCTCCGCCCGGATAGCGAAGGCAGCCTTCCTCGCCTCTCTCGAGCCTTTCCTCCTCAAGACCGACGACAACCCCGGCGGCGTCGACGGCACCATCTTCAAGGACATCGAAGGGGCAGTCACCGCCGACCGCTATGCCTACTTCACCGCGTTCTACGAGAACTTCTACAACCTCGACGAGAACCTCGGCACCCGCATCAGCGAGGAAGCCGTCCGCAACAGCTGGAACGTCGCCGCCGGAGCCTCCGCGTACGCCTCCCTGGCCTGCGTGGCGACCTGGTCCACCGACTTCCGTGCCGACCTCCCCAAGATCGACGTCCCGGCGCTGATCCTGCACGGCACCGCCGACCGCATCCTGCCCATCGAGGCCACCGGAGTACGCTTCCACCAGTCACTCCCGCAGGCGGACTACGTCGTCATCGACGGCGCCCCCCACGGCCTGCTGTGGACCCACGCCCAGGAAGTCACCCAGGCCCTCCTCACCTTCCTGGCCAAGTGACCGAACGGCCGACGGCCCTCCCGCCGGGAAAGGGCACGCGGCCCGTTACGCGGGGGACGCGAGGCTGAACCTGCTCGTTCGCTCGCGGGCCGCTCGTCGGCCGGACCGTGAACCGTGCGCACCCCGCCGTCGTCCCCACGACGGCGGGGTGCACGAACCTCTCCTGGATCCAGGACAGTTGCCCGCCGAGTGGCTCCGGCATGGTTCGAGAGCGGGAGTGACGCCTCCCTGCTCCTCCCGCGCCATCTCCAGCAGACCGAGGGGATGACCGGCGAACGCAGCTCCGCCGGGTCCCACTCGCGGAAGTACGTGCGGACCGTGACGCTCATCTGACGCGGAAAATGGTGGACGGGTCTGATGGGCCGAAGCCGCCTCTGGCCCTCATCTCGCGGGCTCTCACTCGAGGCGTTGCCCTGTGATGCCTTGAACAGGGAACGGACTCGGTCCCTTCGGCACATCGGCCGAGCCGATCGTGCGCCACCTCGTCGACCAGGGCTACCTGGACCGGGACGACGGAATGCTGTTCATCGGCCCGGAGGCGGAACGGCGCTCCGGCCACCGGCACTTCATGAACCTCACCGCCGTGTTCACCGCGCCCCCGCAGTTCACCGTCCTGCAAGGGCGCGCGGAGATCGGCCGCACCGACCCCAGCCTCCTCGCCGAACGGATCGACGGTCCGCGCAGGCTGCTGCTGGGCGGGCGGAGTTGGCAGGTCACGTACATCGACTGGCGGCGCAGGCGCTGCTTCGTCGAGCCCGTCGACGGGGGAGGAAAGGCCAAGTGGAGCAGCGCAGGGTTCGGCCCGGCGGGTTCCCATGAGCTGACGCGCGCCGAACGCCGGGTACTGCTGGGCGAGGACCCGCCCGTGCGGATG
The DNA here is from genome assembly GCF_000383595.1 of Streptomyces bottropensis ATCC 25435. Taxonomy (NCBI): domain Bacteria; kingdom Bacillati; phylum Actinomycetota; class Actinomycetes; order Kitasatosporales; family Streptomycetaceae; genus Streptomyces; species Streptomyces bottropensis. Next base: position 2,293,333 of record NZ_KB911581.1, read on the forward strand.
ACGGGGCGGGCGACTGCCGCCCTGCGCCAGGCCCGCGAGGAGTACCTGGAGCGGGTGCACCCCGGAGGCACCCTGATCATTCAGGACACGGGCGGCCACCTGCGCTGGTGGACCTGGGCGGGCCATCGCACGAACGCCACACTTGCCGCGACCCTCGGCACGGTCGCCGTGCCGGCGCGCAGCACATCAACGACCGGTGGATCCGCCTGCGGGAGGACATCACCGCGCGTACCTGGAGCGATGCGACGCGGGACGTGACGGACCGGTTGTGCCTGCCGGACGTCGACGAACGCGCTGTGCGGGGGCTGAAGTTCGGCGAAGCCCTTCCTCCACGCCTGGCCGAGACCACCCTGTCGGCGCGGCTGGCCGACACGGAGTCCGCTACCGCCGTACTCGCGGAATCGGTGCGTTTTGTCCGGAGCTGATGGTGACGTCGTCGGTGGTGTTCCGGCTGACCTGGGAAGGGCGGCATGAGCGTGCCGAGCACAGAAAAAGCGGACATCCTGCCCAGTAGAGGACGCCGGTCCGGAACAATGGATTGACGATGGCCTCCAAGACGCCCGAGTCCTCCCCGCCCGTCGACCCTACTCCGCGGAGTCTTCGCCCACCTCACAGTTACCGGGGCTGCAGCCTTCTCGCCGACTGATTTCCCATGGCAGGCCCGATGTGCTTGAGATGGGACAAGTCCGCGACTGGCTGCTTTCCTACTTGCTCGTCTCTTGGCACTTGCTCTGGTCGCTTGCGGATGTGATCTCATCCGGACGTGATCAGTCGATGTCCGGCTCTCCGGCCTCTTCGAGGAGACGGTGGCGAGATCGTCGGCCCACTGCACGGCCCAGGTGCGGAGAGCGGTGATGGTGGCGTCATCGAGCCCATAGGCGACGAAGGCTTCGTCGTCGGTCCACTCGGCGCCTGTGAGGTTCGCCTGCAGATCCTCGCGCTCGAAGCGGCCACGGGCGTGGCGGCGGCCGAACTCCTCGAGTTCTGAATTGGAGCAGCGGCGGGAGGCCGCGAACACGTCGATCAGATCGCGGGGCGCTCCGCGGTCGGCGAGGGCGCGGACCTTGGTCCCGATCACGTCCTCCTCCGCGAGGACGGGCCCGTACGGACTCTGAGCGACCGGTCGCCAGAAGATCTCCTTGAGGATGTCGACTTCGCACTCCTGCCCGGTGCCGGGTCGGTCACGGTGAAACGGGCGGACAGCGGAGCGGTCTCCAGCGCGTGCACCTTCCAGCCGCGGGCTTCCAGGCCCACCTGGAGCGTGGCGGCGATATCGGCCATGGGCGCCGGGTTCTCGGTGGCGACATCAAGGTCCTGACTGGGGCGGTTCACAAGGCGGTGCGCCCCGTACGGCATATCCGCCGGTGAGGACCAGGGGATACGGCGAGCCGAGCGCGATCACATCCGCCAGGAGCCGCCTGTGCAGCTCCGGCATGTCCGTCACGCGGTTGCCCGGGCGCGGGAGGCGAGCTGGGGGAAGGCGTCTTCCCATACGGCGCGCACGGTGCGGCCGACGAGAGTGCGCAGCACCGGCCACAGATGGAGGAGCAGGTCCTCGTTGAGGTAGTGGGGCAGATCGTCGCGCAGGCCCTCGTGCAGGACAGTGCGGTACAGGCCCATGCGCTGGCGAGGCTTGCCCAGGTCGTACGAGGTCATCCCCGACCAAGCCATGTGTAGCGGCAGGTCTACGATCCCCTGGGTCGGGCCGTGCAACACGTCCAGCGACTCCGGCAGACGCCGCCGGAACTTCTCTCGGTACAGCGCGAGGTCCTCGGCGACCGCGCCCGAGGGGTCGCTCGGCGTGGGTGCGGCGTGCTGTGAGCTGGAGGGCATGACTCCATATGGCGGCCGGAGAAGCGGTGAGGGTCATGATGTGCGAGCTTGCGTCCGGAGTGAGCGGGAGCGGGCTCTGCAGGTGAGCTGGTCGTGGCAGCCTGTTCCGCCCGAAGAGGAGGGATGGACTGTGGGTCATGACGCTCGTTTGACGCTCTGGGAGCCCGCACGCGGGACAGTGAGCCGAGAAACCGGCTCTGACCTGGGAGTTTCCGAGACTCGCCCAGACCAACATCTTTCCGATGACGGACCATGTGGAGTGCGTGGCGATTTTGGAGCCTGCTGCAAAGGGGCTCTGACCTGCGGTTTTCCCAGGTTGCTCAGGCATGCCCGGGTGCGCTCGACATGTTGGGACGCATTCACCTCGATCCGTGGCGGTGTAAGGGCAAGCGTCCTGACGCTCATGTGACGCTGGTTCAGACGCGGCGTCAGGTGGTCCCTGGGCGTTGACCGGGCGCCGGCCACGGCCTGCCCGGTGGTGGAGTCAGGGTGATGCCTCCCTGCCCAGGGGCCGGCGCGCCGAGGGCGCGGTGAGACCGCCACCCACGTCACCGAGGAGCTTCCGGGCTGCTGCGTGGAGCGCGGCAGTTCCAGGTCCTGTTCGCTGACCCTGCGGTGTCCGTGGGTGTGGTGAGCACCGCTTCGGCCGCGGTGACCTGGATGCGTGCCCAGGTGCGCGGACCGTGCGGACTGAACGCCTCGGGGGCGGCGGGGATCGTCATCGGCCGGGGTGCGTCCAGGAGCGTCAGGACGGCATGTGCCGGGGCGAGCCGCGGAGGCCGGTGAAGGCTGGGGCCCGGGTGAGGAACGGTTCGACATCCAACAGTCCGGCCGGGTCGTCGGTCCAGGAGGGTCGCCAGGAGCGTGCGTCGACCACATCGATCTCCCGCCCTCCGCTTCTCCCAGGCGCTCCCCGCTGCCGTTCGGCGTCACTCCGACGTACACCGGTTGCGGCACACGCCCTCAACTGGCTGCAGGGCATGGCCTCGATCCACCGGCCGTGTCCAGGCGGCGGCCCGTCGCCGTCAGCTGACGGGGAGGAGCCTGGGCGGCCCGGGGGGCAGGGACTGCGGTCGCCGTTGGTTTCCGACGACGGAGAGCAGTTCGAGTTTGCTGTGGCTCTCCGTGCCGGGGCGGGTGGTCAGTACCACCAGGGTCTGGGCTCGGTTCTCGGTGTACAGGAGCTGGGCGTCGACGTCGATGCGGCCGAGTTCGGGATGGAGGATGGTCTTGCAGTCGCCGTAGCGGGCGACCTCCTGAAGTTCCCACATGCGGACGAACTCGGGGCTGCGTGCCTGGAGTTCGGCGAGGATCCGGGCGGCTCGGGGGGTGTCGCTGCCGGCCGTCAGCGCGGCCCGCAGGCGTGCTGCCTGGGCGCGGCCGTGGCGTTCGTGGGTCTCCTCGGGATACACCAGACGTTCGGCCGGGTCCATGAACCAGCGGTAGTAGCCGCTCCTGGCCAGACCGGTGTGACGGGTCTGGTCACCGAGCAGGGCGACGGCCAAGGGGTTCATCGCGAGGGTGTCGACCAGGTCGGTCGTCACCAGGGCCGGGGAGTCTTCGAGGCGGTCCAGGACCCGCATCAGCGTCGGGCTGACGTGTTCGGAGCGGTGGAAGCGGGCCGGGGCGTGGTGTCCGATGAGGACGAAGAGATGGTCGCGTTCGTCCAGGGTCAGCCGCAGCGCCCGGGCGAGCGCCGTGGTGATCTGGACGGAGGGCTGCGGCGCCCGCTGCTGTTCCAGGCGGGCGTAGTAGTCGGTGGACATGCCGGCGAGCTGCGCGACCTCCTCGCGGCGCAGCCCCTGCGTACGCCTGCGCGCCCCCTCGACCAGCCCGACGTCGCGGGGCCGCAGCGTCTCACGGCGGTGGCGCAGGAATGCCGCCAGTTCCTTCTTGTCCATGCCCCCATCTTCGCCGCATCCCGCCCGGCTATCCAGGGACCGCCGATCCATGGCTGAGCAGTTCTCTCCCACCCGCGCACGAAGCCGCTCGCACGGCCGACGCCGAGGGCGCTCGCGGCGAGGCGTCCCGACGGTGACCTGACCCGCATGACCCGCCGGGAATGCGCCGGCTGTCGGCGGTGCGCCGCAAGGTGCCGGCAGGGAAGACGGCCCGCGGCGCCGGTCCTCCGCCGAGGACGCCCGACGCTGTGGACCGGCGCCGGGCCTCGTCGCCCGGCCCGGCACGTCTGAGACGACGGTGTTCGCCGTGTCGAACGGGCGCTCGCCCGCCCCCGCCACTCAGGACGGAGCCGGGCGTCTCCAGCGTGACGACCGGGGCGCAGCCGAAGGCGTCCTGACCTGGCATGACGAGTCGGTCAGCCGCCGCTGATCATGGCGAGGACGTCGTCGTAGGAGCCGTTCGCCACCGCGTCGCGGATGAACCTGGCGCGCTCGACGACCACCTCCTTCGCGTCGGGCTGCTCGCGCAGCAGGTCGAGGGCTTCGGTGAGGAAGTCGTCCAACGGCATGGACTGCTCGCTGTCCTGCTGGCCCAGCAGGGTGGTGCGCACGCCCGGCGGGACCACCTCGATCACCTGGACGCCGGCGTCAGCACCGGCGAGCTGGATGCGCAGGCTCTCGGAGAAGGAGTGCAGCGCGGCCTTGGTCGCGCTGTAGGTCGGGGTGCTCTTGAACGGTACGAACGCCAGCGCGGAGGTGACGTTCATGACGGCCGCGTCGTCCTTGCCCATCAGCAGGGGCAGGAAGGCGTACGTCATCCGGATCGTGCCGAGCAGGTTGACCGTGACGTGATCCTCGGCGACCCGGAGTCCGGCCGGGTCGAGGAGGTTCTCCAGCATCATGATGCCCGCGTTGTTGACCAGGACGTTCAGCCCCGGGTGGCTCGCCGCCACGCTCTCACGGGCCCGGGCGATCGAGTCGGGGTCCGCGACATCGAGGACGAGCGCGCCGATGCCCGGGTGCTCGGCCGTGATGTCGTCGAGAAGTTCCTTGCGCCGGCCGGCGACGATCACCTCGTTGCCGGCCTCGTGCAGCCGCAGGGCCAGGCCGAGGCCGATGCCCGAGGTTCCGCCGGTGATCAGGATCGTGTTGCCGGTCATCTTCATGGAGGTCTTGCTCCTTCGGTACGGCGGGCCGGTGAGCGCCCGCAGCCTCGACCGTAAGAGCGTCCGCACAAGGGCGGGAGAGGACGGCTTATCCATGGATCGGCGGTCTCTGCCTCGTGAGGAGAACGCCGGCCGTCGGGCCGGGTCCTTACGCGGCGGCGATGATCGGTGCAGGCACCAGGATCGTCAGACACAGCCGGACGACTCGGACGTTCCGGCACGCTCGCCCGCGACACGAGCGGGGAGGGCCGCGCGCACCGTGGGGGAGAGGGGGAACAGCGAGTCGAGGCCGAGAAGGCGCCACACCTGGTGGTAGTGGGCGTTGAGAGCGGCGACGCGCAGAGTGCCGGCCCGGTCGCTGAGTACACGCCACAGCTTGATGATCATGCTGATGCCTGAGGAGTCGAGATAATCCACTTGGGAGGCGTCCAGCACCAGGGTGGCACATCCCTGACCGACCAGGTCCTCGCACAGTGCGCCGACGAGCGCGGCGTTGTCGTAGTCGACCTGCTTCGGCAACTGGGCCACCGCTGTGTCCCCGTCCTGCATTCGCACGATGACCATGGAATAGGTACTCCCGACTTGTCCTCGCTGTTTCCGCCGTGCTGTGCCAAAGCGTAATTGCACGTTTTCCCGCAACTTCGCCACCTACTCCGCGAGGGGATCGTGCTCGGGGGGCGGCGGATGTTCGAACTGCGCCCGGCCGGCGGCTGACGCCCCGCGTCAGGGCCGAGAGGGGCGCATGCAGACCGGGGCCCCTGCTGACGAGCGTCCAGGGCAGACGGATGTGCCGCTTCCCGGCCGTTGATTCGCGTCCAGCCCGGCACGGCCGGCCTCCCGCGTGCCTTGGATGCCCTCCCGAGGGAGTCGACAGCGTGGGCTCACTCGGGCAGTTCGGTGTGGAGGCGCACCGTTGTTCCCTCGTCCGGTGTGGAGCGGATCTCGACAAGATCCGCGAGCTGGTGGACGAGCCACAGTCCGCGTCCGCCGACCTGCCCGGGGTGCGGCCGTGTATGCCCGATCAGGGGGTTCTCGATGTAGCCGGCGTCGCGGAACTCGCATACGAGGCGGTCGCCCTCGCTCCACGTGCGCAGCACCCCCTGTCCGCCGCCGTGCCGGATACTGTTGGTGGCCACCTCGGTGGCGGCCAGATGCAGCTCGCGCAGGCGCCTGCCGGCCAAGCCGTGCTCCTCGGCGCACGCGGCGATCTTTTCCCGCAGGGCGGGCAGGTCACCGGTGGTGTAGGTGAATTCGTCGTACGGATCGCAAGGGTGGGTGAGCGGGACGAACGCGTACGGTACCTGCGGGTCGTAGTCCTCGCAGGGCATCGTCCGGCCGTCCCTGCGCAGTTCGGGGTGGCACCGGGCCATCTTCTGCAGACCGGCCTCGTCGTGAGCGATGTCGTAGGGACACAGCAGCCACCAGGCCGGCCCCTGGGCGAAAGCTCGGTTGAGCAGCCACTCGTGGTAGCGCAGTTCCTCGGCCTCCGCAGGGCTGCGGACCTGGTCCCAGGGCGACTCGCCGATCCCGCGGACCGGCCGCCCCTGCGCGACGTGTTCCCTGATCCATTCCTGCCAGGCGTCGATGAGTCGTCCCGGACGACGCGCCACCCGGCTCGTGTCGACGAAGCGCACAGCCTCGTTCTCGCGGATCTCGGCGCGCAGCAGGGACGCCTTGTCCTGCGGGACAGCCACCACGACGGCCTCGCCCCCCTCGAGCGCGTCCCGGATGAAACCCAGTGTGCCGTGGACGAACTCGTCCCCGCCGGTGTACGGGTACAGCTCGTGCCGGTACCCCGTGCCCGGGGTGGCGGGGGCAGGCTCAAGCGAGGCGGTCATGGTGCCATCACCACCGGAATGTCGGGGATCGCGAAGCCAGACAACTCCCAGGCGAGCCGCACGGTCTCGTTGGCACCTTCCATGATCACCTTACGGTCCGGAAGGTACCTGGCGGCATCGGCCAAGGCGCTCATCCCGGCGGCGTCGAAGAACTCCAGGGCATGGCACAGCAGGCGCACCGTCGCCGTCTGGGCGACGAGCGAGCACAGGATGGTGCCGAAAAGCGCCGCGCCGTCGCTGTCGACGATCCCGTCCACCGCCCATCCCTTCCGTCCCGCCCGGTACACCTGGAACGCGGGTGAGGCTGCACGGCTGCCCAGATGATGCGGATGCACGCAACCGAGCTGCCGCAGCGTGGACAGGTCCCAGCCGACACCGCTGTAGGCACAGACCACCAGGGCGCCGGTATCGGCCGCGAACTCCTCGAGATCGAGTTCGCTGCGCAACAGTTCCCTCGCCTGCTCCGCATGGCAGCTGGGCCGGACATGGTGCAGCACCCGAAGCGAGCGGAATCCCTCACGGTCGGCATAGGCCGCCTCGCGACGCACCGCGGCGAGAAGAGAGCCGTCCAGTCGGCCAGGGTCGAGTACGAGCTGAGCGAACTCGGTCCCCGCCTGGAAAGCGGCCCCGACGATCACCACCTTGTCACCGTGCAACGCGCCGTCGGCGACGAAGGCCCGGCTGCGGTCGATGACGTCGTCCATGCGGTCCAGCACCTGGCAGACGTGGTCACCGGTGTCGACCTCGTCCAGGGTTGTCAGAGTGCGCGGCGCTCTCACTGCTCCTCCCTCGCTTCCTCACCTCACCTTACTGACACCGGTGCCGCCCTACTCCGCCAGCCCTTCGAGGACGTGGTACGCGACCGCTCGGCCTCGGACAGCGGAGCCGTCGACGCTGCCACGAGCTGGGTGGGCACAGAGCCGTGGATGTCCGATCGACCGGCCATAGAGCGCGGACGCCGGACCGGCGACCAGGAAGGGAACGGGGCGTGAGGGTCCGCAAGTCAGCCAGGTGCTCGACGCCCGTACCGCCGGGGGAGACGATCGCCCTGGCACTGAGGGACGTACAGGCCGGGGATGCACCCGTCCGGCCGGGGGCCCCGGGCGGGCGGATGCACTGCAGCCATGCTCTCGCGAGCGCGGACGGCCATCGCCTGGCTTCCTAAGCGACCCCTCGCGAGGCAGAAGCTGTGTCGGCGTGCCGTCACGGTTGCGTCTCACGTACTTCCACGGTCTCACCACAATCACCGCCCGTACAGGGCGGACAGCAGGGACTTTCCGGCTGCGAACGTCACGGCCGGGGTCGCAGCGGCGGCCGGGGAGCGGGAGGCCCGCCGGCAAGACCGGTGACCAGACGCGTGCAGACGTCCCGGAGCTTGAGATTGGTTTCCTGGGAGAGCCGGCGGAGCAGGTCGAAAGCCTCTTCCGCGGTGCAGTGCCGCCGTTGCATCACGCTGCCGATGGCCTGGTCGATGACGCTGCGCGAGGCGAGCGCCGTCTGCAGGTCGCGGCTGAAGTCCTCCGCGTCGGCCAGCCGCTGCGCCAGCGCGAGCCCGCCACCTGCCTGCGCGGCGAGCAGCGCGAGCCTGCCTCGGTCGTCCTCCGTGAACGCGTCCTGGCCGGCGGCATAGAAATTGAGGGCCCCTGCGGTATGGGTGCGGGCGGGTATCGGCAGGGACAGCGAGGAGCGGATACCCATGTCGGCCGCGAACCCTGGGAAGGACTCCCACCGGGCCTCACCCAGCATGTCCGGCACATACACGCTGCCCCCGCTGCGCAGACAGTGAAGGCACGGGCCGTCGTCCAGTCCGTACTGTTTCTCGTCCAGCTTTTCCGCCACCCCACCGGTGCTGACCACGGTCAGCGGCCGGTGCCGCCGTTGCACGGTCACGCCGCAGCCGTCCGCGGCCGAGGCGCTGACGGCGTCGTCCACCAAGTGCTGCAGGAACTCCCGAAGGGAAGTGGTCTCCAAGAGCCAGTCGATCATGTCGAGTACATGTCGATCGCGATCGGGCCGGTCCACCGCCCGCCACCTCCCATTGTTGTGACAGCCGTTTCCGTTCCACTCGCACAGCCGTTTCCGCTCCACTCGCACGGATACCCACTGCACCCGGCTTCCTGACACCCCCCTGTGCTGTACACCGACGGTCTGGTCGAGCACCGAGGCGAGGACCTCGACATCGGCCTCGCACGCATGATTACGGCCCTGGCCCAGGACCCACCCTCGCCCCCGAGCAGCCGGCCGACGCGCTGCCGCGCCGTCTCTCGGCGTCGCCGACGGAGGCCCCGATGACATCCCCTCGTCATCATCCGCCTCTGAACTGTGCACCGCCCTTCGAGGGCCCACGGGGCTGTCTGCACGGGGATGAGAAACGGGCGATCTCAGCGACCAGGAGAGGCACGCGCGTCGTGTCGAGGCCGATCTGCCAGGCGCCCTCGGTGACACCATCGCCAAGTCCCCTGACTCGGGAGGGTTGTGCCATCGTGCTCGCTGCTGCTGAGAGGCAGGTGCAGGACAAGGGTGGCGGTGTGGGCCAGTCATGCGCGAAAACGAACATGAGCCGCTGCTGTCCCCCAAGGGGGCGGCGAGCAGTGTCACACGGGGAGATCGGCGCTCCATCGCTTCATGGCCGGGGGCGCAGGTCAGGGCCGGCGGGGGGTTGCCCGGTGAGGTTGGTGATCAGTTCGGCGCACAGGTCGCGGAGTTTGATGTTGCGGTGCTGGGAAGCGGAGCGCAGGATGTCGAAGGCGTCGTCGGCGGTGCAGCGGCGTTGGCCCATGATCACCCCGAGGGCCTGGTCAATGACGCCACGGGAGTGCATCGCCGTCTGCATCTGCTCGGCGAACTCCTGCGCGTCGGCGATGCGCTGGGCCAGAGCGATGGCGCCGGTGGCCTGCGCGGCCAGTGAGCGCAGCGCGCTGAGATCGGCGTCCTTGAAGGCGTGGGGCGGGCCCGCGTAGAGGTTCAGGGCGCCGGTGGTGTGGGTGCGGGCGGAGATCGGCAGGGAGAACGAGGAGCGGATCCCGCAGGCCGCGGCGTAGGCCGGGTAATTGCCCCAGCGGGTCTCCCTGAGCATGTCCTCGACGACGACCTCTTCGCCGGTGCGGGCGGACCGAAGGCACGGGCCGTCGTCCTGGCCGTACTGTTTCTCGTCCAGCTTCAGCGCCGGCGGACCCGCGCTGGCCACGGTCAGAGGCCGGTGATCGCGTTCGATCGTGACCCCGGCGCCCTCGGCGCGGGTCAGTTCCAGAGCCGCGTCGGCCAGAGACTGCAGGAAGCCCTCCAGTGACTCGGTCTCCAGCAGCCACTGCATGACGGAAGCACTGTCGTGCGTGTCGTCGGAACTCACCGGTAATCCTTCGTGAGGCCGTCGGCCCCGTGTTAGGTGCCATGATCACCGGGGCGACGGAGCCCAGTCTCCGAAGGAACATCTCCAGCGCGGGCGGCCACCATCTCATCGCCGGCACATCAGCCGACGCGGCAGGGCCTCTCCCGATCCACCCTACAGACCAGGTCCCGGCGTGCCGCCCGCCGCATGATCGCTCAGGGTGACGGTGGCCGGATCGTTCACGAGCGTCCACGAACACCAGCCGCGCGTGGGCGCGGCGCCGTACTGCGCGGCCAGGGGCGGCCTCGGGCTGGTCACCCAGTCATGGGGCTCGACCGGCCGAACACGGGATCACCGTCAGCGCCGTCGCCCCCGGGGAGATCACCCCGCCGATGACGGGCCAGGGGGACGGCGACGCCGACACCGAGCGGCGTGCCGGCACACCAGTGGGACGGCCCGGGGACGCCCGCCAGGTCGCGGCTGTCATCGCGTTCCTCGCGGGGGCCGACGCCTCCTTGAGTCACGGGCGCCTCCTGAGCGGTCGACGGGGGCATGCTGCGCTTGGGCCCGCCAGCCGGCAGCCACCTGCCCGACGGCGCCCGGCGCCGTCCCCGACCGGGAGATCCGTCCCGGCTCGTCGGAGCTTGCGGGCCCTGAGCGTCACCGGTTGGGCCGCGCGACGCTGATGTCGCCGAGAGCGGACTCCGAGTCACGCTCCATGGCCAGGTCACCGATGGAGACGATGCCCACGGGGTGCCGGCCTTCGTCGACCACGGGCACCCGGCGGACGGAATGCTCACGTATGACGTCACGTTCGCGGCCGGCCGCGCTCAACGGAGCCCCTTACGGCCCCGAGGCACGCCGCTACGGCCGGGGTCCTCGCTGACGAGCTCCAGTTCGGTCGGCTGCCGCTTCGGCAGGTGGTGACGCCCGTTTGACGCTCCTCAGGACTCCCGTCCCGGAGCGCGGGTCAACCGCGGGAGGCGACTCGTCGCGCTCCGATGCCGAGCGCACGGGCGTACGGCGAGGAGTCATGGGGCGGGGACGGGGACGGCCCGGGATCCGGGGGCAGCCCCATGAGGCGGGCGGCGGCCGACGCGGCGTCCTGGGCGAACAGGGCGCAGGCCAGCCGGAGGGCGAGGTGCTCCCGGGAAGGGGCCGGTGATGTCCGGGGCGTGAGTCGTTCGGGTTCACCATGCATGGGGGAAGCGTCGCCGGTGGCGGTGGAGAGGCGCCGGAGAGCGGCTCCAGGCTCGGGTACGGCACGGCACGGCTCGGGCCTCTCACGATGTTCGAGGGCCGCCCTCGCTCACTGCACCGACTCGTCGGGGCAGGGTGGCCGGGACGGTGAGCGGATGGCCTGCCCCCTGGCGACGACGAGGCGAAGGTCCCGTAGGGCCGACACGTCGTGCAGCGGGTCGCCCTCGACCGCGATGAGGTCGGCCCGCAGGCCGAGTGCGATCCTGCCGGTCAGGGTCTCGACCCGCAGGGCGCGGGCCGCACGGGACGTGGCGGCCTCCAGTATCTCCGCGGGCGGCAGACCGAGCCGGGCCATCCCTATCAGGCCCTGGACGTAGGCGTGGTGCGGTGCGCCGTCGGTGCCCGCGTCGGTGCCCGCGACGATGGGGACGCCCTGCCGGTACAGCGTCGGCAGGGCGGGCAGCGGGCCGGGGGCGAGCCGGTCCCAGCGTTCGGTGAAGCGCTCGCTGATGGTGGGACACACGTGAACACCGCTGGCGGCGAGCCGGCGTACGAGGGCGGGATCCGGGGCGATCGCGCCGGACGGGTCGAGGAAGCTGCAGTGTTCGATGGTGTGCACCCCGGCCCTCAAGGACGCCGCTATTCCCGCCGTGCCGTGCGCGTGCGCGGCGACGGGGACACCCGCCCGCGCCGCCTCGTCGACGACGGCCGCGAGCTCCCGGTCCGTGAACTGCCCCTCGGACAAGGCCGAACCCCGCGTGAGTGCTCCGCCGGTGGCCATGACCTTGATGAGGTCGACACCGGCTCCGGTCTGTTCCCGTACCGCCTGCCGCAGCGCCTGTTCACCGACGTGGGCACCGCCCATGAACCAGCAGTGTCCGTCCGGTACGGTCAGCGGCGCTCCCGACACGACCAGTGCCGGCCCGGGAGCGAGGCCCGAGCGGACGGCGTCGCGGACGCGTACACCGAGACTCCCGGGTGCGCCGAGGTCCCGGGCGGTGGTCACGCCCGCGGACAGCAACGCGCCCGCGTTGCGCAGCATCAGCGCGTACAGCTCCGCGGGTGAGGCCGACCGCATCCGGTCCATGGCGCCGGGCGCGCCGTCCAGTGCCAGATGGACATGGCTGTCGATGAGCCCGGGCAGCAGCGTGAGCGGACCGAGATCCACATGCTCACTCCGCCGACGCAGCCGCCACGGCACCTCGTGGGAGGGTCCCACCCAGCGGATCAGCTCCCCGTCCACGAGCACTCCGCCGTACCGGATGCATCTGCCGCGATCACCGGTGATCAGCCGGTCCGCCGTGTAGTACCTGATCATGGATTCTCGTCTCTGCCGGGGGCGCGCACCGGCATCCGGAGACCGCGCCCAGGATGTCGGGGGGCGGGCGCTCCTGGACTGGGGGCTCATGGGCCGGGGGCGGGACCGAGGTCCCGCCCCCGGCCCGGCCGGCCACCGTCAGTAGTTGCCCAGACCACCGCACACGTTCATGGCCTGAGCCGTGATGGAGGCGGCGAGGTCGTCGGCGAGGTAGCCGACGAGGCCCGCGACCTCCTCCGGGGTCGAGTAACGGCCGAGAGGGATCTTCGCCTGGAACTTCGTCAGCACCTCGTCCTCCGTGGTGCCCCAGTGCGCCGCGTAGCCCTGACGTACCCGGGCCGCCATCGGCGTCTCCACATAGCCGGGGCACACGGCGTTCACGGTGATGCCGGACTGGGCGAGTTCCTTGCCGAGTGCCTTCGTGAAGCCGATGACGCCGTGCTTCGACGCGGAGTACGGGGCGGCCAGTTCGACGCCCTGCTTGCCGCCGGTGGAGGCGATGTTGATGATGCGGCCGTGGCCGCGTGCCAGCATGCCACCCTGCGACAGCACCTCGCGGGTGATGCGGAAGACGCTGTTGAGATTGGTCTCGATGACCGCCTCCCACAGCTCGTCGGGGAGTTCGGCGGTCACCCCGCCCCCGCCGCGCCCCGCGTTGTTGACAAGGACGTGGAGGGGTCCGAAGCGGTCCACCGCGGAGCGGACCAGGCGCTGGACGTCCGGCTTCGACGTGACGTCGGCGGCGACTCCGTCCGCCTCGAAGCCGCGGCCGCGCAGCTTGTCCACGACGGTGGCGACCGTCTCACCGTCCCGGCCGCACAGGAACACCGCATGCCCCCGCTCGGCGAGCAGTTCGGCGACGGCGAGGCCGATGCCGCTCGTGCTCCCGGTGACCAGGGCCACCCGCCGCTGTCCGGCCTTCGCGTTCTCCTGCTGAGAGGCTGCTTGTGCCACTGCCATTGCGGATCCTTTCGCCATGACGTTCGGGGAGGTGCGGGATGCCCTGCGGGCTGTTCAGTGCGCGGGCCGGTGCAGCACGTGCCGCAGGGCGCGTTCGATCTCGGCGGCCGGGTCCGGATGCGTCCCGGTGCACCGCCACGCCACGAACCGGTCGGGCCGCACCAGCGCGGCCCCGTCGGCACCGATGCCGTACGCGGTGGAGAACGCTCCTTCCGCATCGAGCAGTTCGGAGCCGGGACCGACCCGGTGCACCTGGACGGCGACGCCGAGCGCGTCCGCCGAGGCGAGTGCGCCCTCGGCCCACGCGGCGCCGTCCGGTCCGGTGAGCAGCACGAACGCGTGACCGAAGAGGGCGGTCGTCGAGGTGGCGGAGCCGTCCCTCCGGGTGAGAGGGACGTACGGGGCGTGGGAGCCGGGCCGGCCGGTGGGCCGGGACGGGTCCTCGAACAGTTCGCCGTCGTCGTCAGGTTCGAGGAGTACGGCCCCCTTGGGAAAGCGGTAGCCGAACGCGACGACCGGTGGCGGCAACGCCACGGCCAGCGACTCGTCCGCGAGCTCGGGCGAGATGCGGTCCACCAGGTTCGCGAACTGCTGCTCCACCAACTCCTCGGCGTACGGACGGCGTTCGGCGTCGTGACTGTCGAGCAGAGTCTCGCCCGCCGTCCCCCGCAGCACGGCCGCGAGCTTCCAGCCCAGGTACAGCCCGTCCAGATAGGCGGTGTTGCCGCCCATACCGCCGGTCGGCGGCATCACGTGCGCGGCGTCGCCCACGAGCAGTGCACGGCCCTCGCGGAAGCGTTCGGCGACCCCGCAGGAGATCTCCGTCTCGCTGATCTCCTCGATCTTCAGCGGGATGTCCGGGATGCCGAGGTCGGAGCGGATCTGCGCGGCGACGGTGTCCTCGTTCGTCCACCAGCCGTCCGGCAGTTCGGGCGTGAGGTTGCGGAAGTACCCGTACAGCCCTGGGATCTCGGTGTTGAACAGGACCGCGCGGCCCACATGCAGCGCGGTGAACCGGCGGCCGTCCGCCGCGCCGTCCGTGTGCGACAGGGGCTCGCTCAGATCGGCCTCGAACAGGACGCGCAGCACCTTCCCGACCGTGCCCCGACCGCGCATCTCGATGCCGAGGGACTGGCGGATGCCGCTGCGCCAGCCGTCCGCCACCACCAGGTACCGCGCCCGGATCACCCGTCGCTCGCCGGTCCCGGTGTGCTGGGTGACCGCGGTGACCCCGTCGGCGTCCTGGGTGAGCGATGTCAGCCGGGTCGAGAAGCGCAGCCGCGAGCCGAGTTCCGCCGCCCGGTCGGCGAGCACGCTCTCCACGGCGGACTGGCTCGCGGTGCCCCAGTCCTCCGGGGACACATGGCGCATGCTCAGCTGGTCGCCGCTCATCAGCGTGCGCAGCACCGGACCCGCGAGGGTCTTCGCGACGACCATGTGGAAGTCGCTGCGGTACGCGCGACCGCGCTCCCGCACGGTCCCGGCGGCGCCGGCGATGGCCAGCGCCTCCATCGTGTGCGGGTACTGGCCGGTGGCCTTCACCGCGGTCGAGGTGCCCGGGTGGCGCTCGACCACCAGCGCGGGTACGCCGTGCAGGCCGAGGAAGACGGCCGTGCTGAGGCCGCCGGGGCCGGCTCCGGCGACGAGGACGGGCACGGTTTCGTCGGGCGCGGGCGCGGGCGCGGGCGCGGGCGCGGGTACGGGTGTTGGTGGGGCGGCCGGATCCGGCCGTCGCGCTCTCTGGGTCATGGTGACGGGCTCCCGCGGATCAGGGGACGAGGACGACACGGCCCAGCTGGGTACGGCTCTCGATGACCCGGTGGGCCTCGGCCGCCTCGGTCAGCGGCAGCGTGGTGTGCACGGCGACCCGCAGTCCGCCCGACGTGACCAGCCGGACGAGCTCCGCGCGTGCCTCCGTCACCCGGACCGGGTCCGCCTTCGCCCAGGCGTCGAGCGAGGTGCCCACCACGTACGTGAGACCGAGGAGTTCGGTCATCGCCACTTTCGCGACCTCGCCGTCGGCGCCCGCGAAGCCGTAGTAGACGAGTCTCCCGTACGGCCTGAGCAGCTTCAGCCCGTCCTTGAACACCGCGCCCTCGACGCTGTCGAGGACCACGTCGACGCCCTGCCCGCCGGTGAGTCGGCGGACCTTGTCCGCCCAGTCGGGCTGCCGGTAGTCGACGACGTCGTCGGCGCCGTGCGCGCGGACGAAGTCCGCCTTGGCGGGCGAGCCGACCGTGCCGATCACCCGGCCCGCGCCTCGCGCCTTCGCGAGCTGGGTGACGAGATGGCCGATCGCGCCGGCCGCGGCGTGCACGAGCACCGTGTCGCCCTTCACGACCCGGGCCGCGTCGAGGACGCTCCAGGCGGTCTGCGCGGTGGAACCGAGCGCGGTCGCGGTGGCCGCGTCGAGGTCCGCGGGGACGACGACGAGGCGCTCGGCGTCGACGACGACCTCGTCCGCGTACGCGGCGGGCACGCCGTACGCCACGACCCGGGTGCCGGGCGCGGGGCCCTCGGTGTCCGGACCGAGCGCCTCGACCCGGCCCACCACGTCGCCACCGGGGCGGCCGGGCAGCGGGGAGGGGAACGGGGCGGTGCCGCCGCGCAGTTGTGTCTCGATGAAATTGACACCGACGGCCTCGGTGCGCAGCAACAGCTGACCGGGGCCGGGGGTGGGCACGGGGACGTCCTCGACGCGCAGGACGTCGGGGGAGCCGTGCTCGTCATAGCTGATCAGTCGCATGGGAACCTCGCGGTGCGGTGAGGGAAGTGGGCTTCGCGGGTACGGCGCACTACGGGCGCCCGGGGTCACATGGACAGGACGACCTTGCCGTTGATCTCGCGGGAGTACAGGGCGTCGATCGCGCGCTGCGGGCTGGTCCAGGGCATCAGCAGGCCGGGCTCCGCCACCAGCCTTCCGGCGGCGACCAGCGCGAGCAGGAGAGACAGGTCCGCCGGTACGTCGCGCCGGGTGACCTCATCGAGCAGGAACAGGTACTCGATGCGCACGCCCGGGCGTGCGTGGCCCCAGTCGGCGGGCAGGCGCAGCTCGGCGCGGACCGTGTTGCCGAAGACGGTCGCCACGCCGCCGCGGCGCAGGAGCCGGTAGCCGGTGCTGAACACCTCGCCGCCGACACTGTCGACGAGGATGTCGACGGGGGTGGTGGGAGGCTCGTCGTAGCCGGCGACGACGTCGGCGCCGAAGTCGGCGAGCCCCTTGCCGCGGGCCGGGGAACCGACCCAGGCGATCACCTCGCTGCCGCCCGCGCGGGCCAGTTGTACGGCCACACGGCCGACGCCGCCGCTGGCCCCGGTGACGAGGGTGCGCCTGCCCAGGAGCCAGCCGGCCTTCCTCAGTGCGTAGAGGGCGGTGAGGCCGGCGACGGGGAGGGTGGCCGCGTCGGTGTCGGTGACGCCGTCCGGGATGACCGCCAGGCGGTCGGTGCGCACCGCGGCCAGCTCCGCCCAGGCGCTGTTCTCCGCCAGGCCCGTCACACGGGCGCCCGCGGGTGGGCCGCTGCCGTCGGACGCGGGGCGCAGGACCGTGCCGACGACGTCCAGCCCCAGGGAGGAACCGATCGGACGGCGAACCGCGAGGAGGAGATCGGCCCTGTTCAGGGCCGTCGCATGGACCTCGACCAGTGCCTCGTCCGGACGGGGGCGGGGGTCGAGTACGGACCGCAGCTCGACGGTGAGCGGATCCACGGCGGTGGTGACCAGAGCCTTCAACGTTTTCCTCGCGGGCAGACGGGTGCGGTGGGTTCTCCCAGGTATAGGAGGGAGCGCTGGATTCCTGGTCCAGCGGCCATGGGGCGGACCGAGCGGATGCCGGGTGCCGCCGTGGGCCCGGCGGACGGAAAGACGTCGGCCCGCCCCCCGGGGCGATGAGGGGCGGGCCGGTGCCGGGGGCGCGGCGGTCAGGCCGGGGTGGATTGCGGGAAGGCGCCCTTGTCCCCCGTGGGCTGCTCCGGGGGTGCTTCCGCGCGGAAGGAGCCGGGGAGGGCGAGGGCCGCGAGGGCAGCGATCAGACTGAAGGCGATGATCACCCAGTACGAGCCGCCGTACGCCCCCGCGGGGTGCTCGCCGGATGTGCCGAGCCGCTCCTGCAGGGTGATCGCGATGACCGCGATGCCGAGCGCGCCGCCGATCTGGTTGAAGATGAACAGCGCGCTGGTGGCCCGCGCCGCGGCGGCCTCGCCGACCGCCCTGTACATGAAGGCCATGGTGCCGGGCGCGGTCAGCCCGATGCCGTAGCCGGTGAGGCCGAAGGCGACGGAGAGCAACGCGGTGTTCGTGCCCGAGCCGATCTGGGAGAAGGCGAGCGCGCCGAGTGCGGTGACGAGCATGCCGACCGTGGAGGTGAGCCGCGCGGTGACCTTGCTCGCCGTCTTGCCGGAGGTGATCGCGCCGGCGGCGCCGAGGATGCCGGAGGGGATCAGCAGCAGACCGGCGTGCAGGGCGCCGAACCCGCGGGACTGCTGGTAGTACAGCGGGGTCAGGAGCAGCAGGGCGTTGGCGACGGCGCCCACGAAGAACATCGTGACGACGGCCATGGTGAAGCCGCGCTTGCCGAACATGCGCAGGTCGATGAGCGGTGTGACCGAGGTGCGCAGGGCGTGCACCGCGTATCCGACGAGCAGGAGCACACCGGCGCCGAAGGCGACGAGCACCTTCGGTGACGACGCGTCACCGGAGTGCGCGGCCGTCGTGAAGCCGTAGACCAGGGCCGCGAACCCGGGGGAGAGCAGCGCCAGGCCGAGGACGTCCAGACGCTCCTCGGGGCGGCCGGCGTGCTGGTCGGCGGGCAGGGTGCGCAGTGCGAGCAGCAGGGCGACCAGACCGATGGGCAGGTTGATCAGGAACATCCAGCGCCAGCTCACGGCGTCCACGAGGACACCGCCGAGGACGGGGCCGAGGATCGGGCCGAGGGTGAGGGGCAGCGAGATCAGTGCCATGGCCTTGGCGACGCGCGCGGGGCCCGCGGTCGTGGCGAGGACGCTCTGCACGACGGGGACGATCATGCCGCCACCGAGGCCCTGGAGCACCCGGAACGCGATCAGCGACTCGATGGACCAGGCGAAGCCCGACAGTACCGAGCCGAGTACGAACAGGGAGACGGCGGCGAGCCACATCGTGCGGCCGCCGAAGCGGTCGACGGCCCAGCCCGCGAACGGTGTGGCGACGGCGACGGCGAGCAGATAGCCGGCGGTCACCCACTGGACGGTCGCGAGCGGCGAGCCGAACTCGCCGCTGAGCGTCTTCACGCCGACGTTGACGATCGTCTCGTCGAGCAGTGCCATCAGCAGCGCGAGCAGCAGGACACCGGCCATGCGCATGAAGGCCGGGTCGAGTTTGTCGTTCACCTCGGCGGCGCTCTCCGCCGCCGCTGGAGCGGTCTGCGAGGGGTCGGGTGTCGTATCGGGTGCCGTGGACGATTCGGGAGTTCCGCGTGTCATGCGTACCGCCTGGGGTCGATGCAGTCGGGGACGGGCGCGGAACGACGCCGCGCTCTGTGCGTCCCTCACCCTACGAGTAAATGCAGGCGCCTGCATCTAATTTTCGGACAGATCTCTGTCTGCCTTGCTGATGGCCGGTCCAATGGGGCAGGCTGTGAGGGAAAGCGCTTGAAAAATGCATGCATAGACATGGTTTATGCATGGAGTTGGTTATAGTGGAGGGGGAGTGAGCGAAGGGGAGGCGGACATGGCGGCCGATGACCGTGGAGGGCGTCCCGGTGAGTTCGACCTGTGGCGTCGGATGACGCTGATGGTCGGTCAGCTCAACCAGTCGCTGGAGAAGACGCTCGCGAGCGAGCATCAGATCTCCCTGCCCGAGCTGATGGTGCTGATCGAGCTGCGGCACGGTCACGAACGCGGCACCCGGGTGCAGGAGCTGTCCACCGCGGTCGGGCTCGACCAGTCGTCCATGAGCCGGCTCGTCACCCGCCTGGAGAACAAGGGCCTCACGACCCGCGTCTCCTGCGAGCACGACCGCCGCGGCGTCTACTGCATGCTGACGCCCGCGGGCGCCGAGCGCGGTGAGCGGGCCGAGGCCCGCTGCCGTGAGGAGCTGACCGGACTGCTCGATGTCGCCTCGTTCGACGACCGTTGGGCATCGCTCGTCTCCCGCTTCCGGCACAGCGCGGCCGGAGCCGCCACCCCTTAAGCGCGTCACCCCCTCCTTTCGGCCCTGTCCGTGAAGGAGACCAGCGTGAAACTGTCCGTCCTGGACCAGTCCGTCGTGCCGGAGGGAAGCACCCCGGCCACCGCCCTGCACAACTCCCTGAACCTGGCACGTCTCGCGGACCGGCTCGGTTACCACCGCTACTGGTTCGCCGAGCATCACGCCACGCCCTCCTTCGCGGGCCCCGCGCCGGAGATCATGGCCGCCAGGGTCGCCGCCGAGACCCGTCGCATCCGGGTCGGCTCCGGTGGGGTGCTGCTGCCGCACTACAGCCCGCTGAAGGTCGCCGAGGTGTTCCGGGTGCTCGGCGCGCTCTCGCCCGGCCGGATCGATCTCGGTGTCGGCCGCGGTATCGGCGCCGGGAGCATCGAGGCGCACGCGCTCGCCCCGGGTACCTCCGGGGGCGGGGACGACGGGGACTTTCCCGGCAAGCTCGCCGAACTCCTCGCCTTCCTGCACGGCGGCTTCCCCGACGGGCACCCCTATGGCCGCATCCAGCTCATGCCCACCGCGGGCGCGCCCGAGGTGTGGCTCCTGGTGGCCAGCCCGCAGAGCGCCGAACTGGCCGCCCGGCTCGGGCTGCCGGTGTCCATAGCCCACTTCGGCCGGCCCCAGGTCACCCGCTCCGTCGTCGAGGCCTACCGCGGCGCCTTCGACAGTCACGACGGCTCGCGGCCGCGCGTGCAGATCGGTATCGGGGTGTACTGCGGGCCCACGGAGGAGGAGGCCCGGCGGATCTTCGCCAGCCAGCGGCTCTTCCGGCTGCGCATGGGCCGCGGGCTGCTGCTGCCGCTGCCGTCGCCGGAGGCCGCTCTCGACGGGCTGCGCGGCGAGGTGGAACCGCTCGCGGACGAGGTGGCCGAATGGCCGAGGTGCGTGGTCGGCGACCCCGACCATGTGCACAAGGAGCTCACGTCCATGACCGAGGCGCTGGAGATCGACGAGTTCATGGTGCTCTCCACGATCCACGCCCCCCGAGATCGCATGCGTTCCTATGAACTGCTCGCGCGGCGCTTCGGGCTGACCGGGGAGGGCGGCGGCGACAGTGCCGCGTGAAGCGGAGCGGACGGCCTGCCGAAGAATGTCCGGAACCATATGACACACCGGCTCGCCGAATGTGGCCTGGATCACATGACGGCGGCCCCCTGCGCAAGCACGTTCTACTGTGGCGCTGGGCACGGCTGACCGTGCGCAGGGGGACCGACGGGGCAGGTGTGCACGTGAATGGGGAACACGCTTCGATCTACGACTTCCGAATACTCGGACCCCTGGCGGTCCTCACAGGGGGAAGAGAACTGACCGTCTCGTCCCCCAAGCAGCGGGTGCTTCTCGCGTCCCTGCTGCTGCGGGCCGACCGGGTGGTCACGTCCGACGAACTCATCCGAAGGCTCTGGGACGACCAGCCGCCACGAGACACCCGCGCCGCGCTGCACGTCCATACCACCCGGCTGAGGGCGCTGCTGCGCGAATCACTGGACGTCGGCGACCCTCCGGTCATCGAGACCCACCCGGGCGGCTACCGGCTCGCGATGGATTCGGCGGCCCTCGACCTCACCCGCTACCGGAAGGCGGCCGACGAGGCCCGCCTCGCCCGGGGCCGGGGGGACACCGCCCGGGAACTGGCCGCCCTGGAACGAGCGCTCGCCGAATGGCGCGGGGATCCCTTCGAGACCGTGCCCTCCGCCTCGCTGCAGACCGAGGCCGTACCGCAGCTCGCGGAGGAACGCCTCACCCTCGTCGAACGGCGCTTCGCGCTCCTCCTCGACCTCGGCGGCAGCGCCGACATCATTCCGCAGCTGCGCGCACTCGCAGCCGAACACCCGGTACGGGAACGGCTTCGCGAGTACCTGATGCGGGCTCTGCACCGCACCGGGCAGGTCGCCGCGGCGCTGGAGGAGTACCGCGACTACTACCGGATGCTCGACCGTGAACTCGGACTCCCCCCGGGGCAGGAACTCCAGGAGCTGCACCGGCAACTGCTCGCCGAGACCGGTGAACTCCACACCCCCCAGGCCGGCCCCTCGGGCCGCCGCGCGTACGCGGTCCGTGAGGTGCACCGGACCGCCGGGGTGCAGCCCACCAACCCCAGCGCGCCCTGGGTGGTGCAGCGCCAACTCCCGCCAGAGGCAACCCACTTCGTCGGCCGGGAGGAACTGCTGGAGGAAGTCGTCGCCGCGCTCACGCCACGCCAGCGCGCGGCCGTACCGCTGGTCAGCCTCGTCGGCCCACCCGGCGTCGGCAAGACCGCGCTCGCGTTGCGGGCCGCGCACCGGCTCAGCCCGGCCTACCCCGACGGGCAGTGGTACATCCGCCTCCACGACGCCTGCGGCGGAGCCCGGCCCGTGCACGACATCATCGCCGAGCTGCTGCACGCCTCCGGCGCCGACGTCTCCGTACTGCCCACCGAACGGCACCAGCTCACCGGCGTGCTCCGCAGCAGGCTCGCCGACCGGCGCGTCCTCATCGTCATCGACGACGTCAACAACAGTGAGCAGGTCCCCGACCTGCTGCCGGGTTCTCCGAGCTGCGCCGTGCTCGCCCTGCACCGCGAATACCGGCCCGACCTCGTCGCCGTCTACGGCGCACGCAGCTTCACCCTCGACCTGTTGTCGCAGAAGGAGGGTGAACAGGTACTCACCGCCGTTCTCGGCAGGGCCCCGGAGACCCTGTGCGCCACGGCCGTCACCGAACTCGTCGAACTGTGCGGCCGGCTTCCGCTCGCCCTGCGCATCGCCGCCGGACACCTGGCCGGACGGCCCTGGCGCTCCGTCGAGTCCTTCGCCGAGGCGCTGCGCGAGGGCGACCCGCTGGAACTCCTCGCCCTCGGCGACAGCCCGTCGACCGCCGTACGGGCCGCGTTCGGCGTCGCCTACGAGTCGTTGCCCGCACTGTCCCGACGGTTCTTCCGATTGCTCGGCGTCGTCGGCGACATGGCCTTCACCGCCCTTACCGCCGCCCAACTCGCCGACTGCGAGCCCCAGGTGGCCGACCAGCTCCTCGACAAGCTCGCCGCGGCCCAGCTCATCGAGGTCTCGTCCCAGGACACCTACCGCTTCCACAGCCTCATCGCCCTGTACGCGGCCGAGCGCAGCATCGAGGAGGACGGTCCCGCCGACCGGAGGCAGGCCCTGAACCGGCTGTGCCGCTGGTACCTGCGCCGCACCGACGAGGCCGTGCGGTCCTGCTACCCGGGCTTCCTGCGGGTGTTCCGGCCCGACCCCCACGGCCCGGACATCGAGGTCGAACCCCGGGCCGCGCAGGAGTGGCTGCGCGTCGAGCAGTCCAACCTCGTGGCCCTGGTCGTCCGCGCCGCCGACGAGCACCTGGACGAGGTCTGCGTCCGCCTGGTGGACATGCTCCGCGGCTACTTCACCCTCGGCCGGCTCCAGACCGACTGGCTCACCATCGCCCAGGCCGGGTTGCGCGCCGCGCGCTCGCTCGGCGACCAACGGGCCACTGCGGTGATGCGGCTCAGCGTCGGACTCGCGCTGCAGGGTCTCAACCGGCTCCCGGACGCGGCCCGCGAACTGCGCCTAGCCCACCGGGAGTTCATCCGACTGGGCGTGCGCGACTTCGAGGCCGTCACCGTCAACGCCATCGCGATGAACCAGCTTCAGCGACCCACCAAGCACATCGACAGCGCCGTCACCCTGCTGGAACGCGGCTTGGAGATCAGCCGGCATCTGGAACTGCGGCATGTCGAGGCCCGCGGGCTGATGTACCTGGGCATGGCCCGGCACAGCCAGGGGCGGCTGCACGTGGCCGAGGCCCATTTCAGCCGCGCCGCCGCGATCCTCGACGAGGACGGTGTCCAGCGCTCCCGCCCCGAGGTGCTGGCCCGGCTCGGTGCCGTCCACGCCGACCTGCGCGAATGGGACGCGGCCATGGCCAATCTCAGCCTCGCGCTGTCGCTCAGCAAGGAGTTCAACGCCCCTCACTCGACTGTTCTCGCCTCCTACGGGCTCGCCCAGGTCTACGCCTGCAACAGCTATGTCGACCTCGCGTACCAGCACGCCGAGAGCGCCGTCGTCATCGCCCGCGACCACGGCTATGTCGCCCTGGAGGCCAACGCCCGCAACACCCTGGGCGGGCTGCACCTCATCCGGGGCAGATCCGCCGACGCCCGCGAGGAGTTCACCCGCACTCTGGCCATCGCCGAACGCATCGGTCATCCCCAGTCGGAGGCCCACGCCCTCATCGGCCTCGGGCGGCTCGAACTGGCGGGGGGCCGGCCTGCCGAGGCCTACCAGCTCGGCGCGCGCGCGGTCACCGTCGCCGACGGGTCCGGGCTGCTCCTCCTTCGCGCCCAGGCCGAGGAGCTGTGCCGACGCACCGGCAACACGCCCGGCCGGGAACACCCGGAGTCCGCCGGAAGGCGCGCGGACGACAGCGGCACGGTCCTGCCCGAGGCGTCCGGCAGCCTCCACGCACTGTTCCCGGAATGCAGTGCATGACGGTGGCGGGAGCGGTGACAGGGGCGCCTTCGGGCAAGGGCGCCCCTGAGCATGCAGGGCGGCTTCGTCAACGCCGTGTTGCGGCCGTACGACGGCCCTGCCCCGCGACGCCGCGTGCAGGGAGGATCGCGCCGGGCTGAAAGGCCGCCGAAAGTGAGGTGCAAGATCCAGCGGCCACGATGGTGCCCGTACCCCATCAAGCCAGCCCTGGAGGCGAGATGTACGCACGAATCCTCGGCACGCTCACCCTCTCCGACGGCCCGCGCACCGTCACCCCGCGGGCCCCGAAGCAGCGCCAGCTCCTGAGTCTGCTGCTGCTGCACGCCGGGCAGGTCGTCACCGTGGACGAATGCGTGGACGAACTGTGGGCGGACTCGCCCCCGCACAGCGCCCACTCCACACTCCAGACGTACGTGATGCAGATACGCAAGACCCTCAGAAGCGCCGCCACCGCCACCGGCACCTCTGCGGAGATGTACCTGGAGACCCGTGACCGCGGCTACCTCCTCGCCGTCGGCGCCGGTCAACTGGACCTGCACCAGTTCGAGAAGCTCGTCGAGCAGGCATCCCTCGCCCGCATCGTCGGCGACCACACCCGCGAGTCGGAGCTCCTGCACCGGGCCCTCGGACTGTGGTCGGGCAAGGCGCTCGCCGACGTGACCTGCGGACCGCTGCTGCGCACCCGGCTCAGTGGATTGCGTGAGACACGGCTGGGCGCCCTCGAACAGCGCATCGACGCCGACCTGAGGATCGGCCGCCACCACCGGCTCATCGGCGAACTCCGTGTGCTCACCCGTCAGTACCCCACGTACGAGAATCTCCACGCCCAGCTGATGATCGCCCTCTCCCGGTCCGGGCGCACCGCCGACGCCCTTGAGGTGTTCGCCGGGCTCCGCCGCACCTTCAGCACCGAACTCGGCCTGGAGCCCTCGGCCCGGGTCCGGGACCTGCACGCCGATCTGCTCAACTCCGTGCCGGTGAGGGAGTCCGTGTACCTGCCGGGGCCGGACAGCACACCCGTACCGCTGCGCACGGCCGGCTGACCCCCGCGCCCGGCCCGTACGCGTGGAGCCGGACTCCACGCCTGCTCCACCGGAACCGGCGAAGGTGGCCCGGACCTCGGCGCCCGACAGGCGCCCACGAAGCACAGGAGGAAGACCGTGACACGGACCGCACCTCCGGACACCCACACCGTGTCCGACCTGGACTACGCGGCCATCACCCGGTTCTACGCCGGACACGCGCAACTGCTGGACGCCGGCCGGGCGGAGGAATGGGCCGAGCAGTTCACCGAGGACGGCACGTTCGCCCAGAACGTCAAACCCGGCGTCAAGCGCGGCCGCGCGGACATCGCCGCCGGCATGCGCAAGGGCATCGACGCGCTCGCCGCTCGCGGTCTGACCCGCCGCCACTGGTTCGGCATGATCGCCGCCGAGCCCGTCGAGCCCGGAGTCGTGCGCACCCGTTACTACGCCGTCGTGTTCGAGACCCCGAAGGGCGGCGAACCCCGGCTGTACCTGAGCACGACCGCCGAGGACGTCCTGGAGCGCCGTGCCGGGACATGGTCCGTCCGCAGCCGCTACATCAGCCACGACGGCGCCGAGACGATCACCGGACGCGAAGCCGTCGCCGGGGCCGGGGCATGAGCGGCCTGTTCGGCTCGACCCCGTTCGGTGGCCTCACCCTGCCGAACAGGATCGTCATGTCCCCGATGGGCCGCGGCCGGACCACAGTCGACGGAACGCCGCTGCCGGTCATGGCCGAGTACTACGCGCAGCGCGCCAGCGCCGGACTCATCATCAGCGAGGCCACCCATCCGAGCCCCCTGGCCGTCGGCCACGCCCACAGCGTCCGGCTGCACACCGCCGAACAGGCCCGCGCCTGGGCCCGGATCGTCGACGCCGTGCACGAGGCGGGCGGGCGGATGTACCTCCAGATCATGCACGCGGGCCGGGTCAGCCACCCCGACCTGCACGGCGAGACCCCCGTGGCGCCGTCCGCCGTCCGGGCCGAGGGGACCGCCCGGGTCTTTGCCGGCAAGCCGGCCCACCCGACACCGCGACCCCTGCACCGGGACGAGATCGCCGCCACGATCCAGGACTTCGTGCGCTGCGCCCGCACCGCCACCGACATCGGCTTCGACGGCGTCGAGATCCACGGCGCCAACGGCTATCTGCTGCACCAGTTCCTGTCGCCGGTGACCAACACGCGCGAGGACGGGTACGGCGGCGACACCGAGGGCCGCATCCGGTTCCCCGTCGAGGTCGCCCGGGCCGTCGCCGCGGAGATCGGGGCGGAACGCACCGGCATCCGGCTCTCCCCGGGGTTCGCGCTCAACGACATGTCCGAGCCGGACCGGACCGAGGTGTATCCGGTGCTCGTGGATGCGCTCGCCGCACTCGGCCTCGGCCATCTCCACTTCGTCGCGGGCAGTGATCCGGCCCTCGTCCACGAGCTGAGCCGACGGTGGCCACGTACCGCCGTCGTCAACCTCGGCACCGGACCGCTCGACACCGACGGCACACTCGCCGCCGCCGACGAAGCCCTCGCCCACGGCGCCGGCCTCCTGTCCTTCGGCCGCCAGTTCCTCGCCAACCCCGACCTGCCCGAGCGGTTGCGCACCCGCGCCCCGCTCAACGCCTGGAACCCGCGGTTCTTCTACGAGGGCGGCGCCCAGGGCTACACCGACTACCCGGTCCTCGCCGCCGCCGGCGCGGCGGGCACCGCGGGCTGACCGAAGTCCGCCCCACGTACCCGCGCCGCCCAGCACGCACGACCACCCGCGTACGAACATCCACCCGAGGAGACCACCATGGCCGTCGTGTTCGTCAACAAGCTCACCCTGATCGGCGACGCCGAGGAGTTCGAGAGCCGCTACGAGGCCGTCGGAGCCTTCATGGAGACCCAGCCGGGCCTCGTCCGTTACTCCCTCGTACGGTCCACCAAGGACGACTCCGTGTACTTCAACATCGCCGAGTGGGATGACGAGGACACCTTCCGCAAGGCTCTCGCGGAGCCGGAGTTCCGCCGCCGGCTCGACGCGCTCACCGGGCTCATCAAGGGCGAACCGCACCTGAGCCTGCCGGTGCGACAGGGCCGGGCCGCCCAGGTCTGAGCCGGAGCGGACCGCGGGTCGGCACGTACACCACGCGCCGGCCCGCGATCGCCCGAGGGGACGCGCTCAGCGCACGCCACCGTCGACACGCAGCACCTGACCATTGATGTAACTGCTCTCCGGCGAGGCCAGGAAGAGCACCGCCCGGGCCACCTCGTCGCCCGTACCGGGACGTCCGGCCGCGAGCGACGGGGCGAGCTTCGGCCACAGCGTCTCGTTGCCGATGAGGGCCTTGCCCATGCCGGAATCGATGTAGCCCGGCGCCACGCAGTTCACGGTCACCCCGTCCGCGGCCAGCTCCAGCGCGGCGACGGCGGTGAACGCCTCGACCGCAGCCTTCGACGCGCAGTACGCCGCGGCGCCCGGCATGGCGCGCGAACCCAGGAGGGAGGACATGGTGACGATCCGGCCGCCCGGGGTCTCACGCACATACGGCGCCGCCGCCCGCACGGTGTGGAACACGCCGTGCAGATTCGTGTCGACCACCTCGTTCCAGTGCTGCACGGACAGCGCGGCGACCGGGCCCGGGCGGCTCAGACCCGCGTTCGCCACCACGATGTGCGGACCCCCGTACCGCTCGTGGACCGTGTCCATCAGCGCCGCCATCGAGTCGGGGGCGGTCACGTCCGCCTTCAAGGCGATCAGCCCGTCACCGGGGTCGTCCGGGACCTCCCGTGCGGCCACCACGACGGTGGCTCCCGCACCGGTGAGCGCGAGCGCCACGTCCCGGCCGAGCCCTCGGGTCCCCCCGGTGACGACGGCGGTCCTGCCACGCAGATCCATCTCTCCTCCACAGCATCGGCTTCGCAACTTCGCCGAGCGTGCGCGGCACGGCTCGCGCCTCGACGGAGGAGGACTGGAGACCCTCCGATGCGCGGGCACGCCCGGGAGAGTCGTCCAGCGCACCTGGAGTCCCGCTCCACCGGGCGCCGGAACGCTGCGGGGCATGGACACCTCCGTACCGCGGAGCACGCAGCCCTGCTGTCCGTCAGGCCGGGCTGCGCAGGGGACGGCCGCCGTTGAAGGCGACCATCTCGCGCATCGCCGGCGCCGACTCGATACGGGCGCCGGGCGCACCGCCGCACGCCTCGTGGTAGGCGCGGTGGAGGTTGCCGACCAGTCGCTCGCGGTCCAGCAGGGTGGCGAACGCGCCCTCGTCGGCGCGCGTCGCCGTCTCCAGGGGGCTCAGCCCGTCCGCGAGTCCCCGCTCGGCGAGCTTCGCGACCCAGCGCAGGTAGTCCTCGGTGAACGTGAGCAACTCGGGCCCGCCGACGGGCCCGTGCCCCGCGACGACGACCAGGGGATCGAGCTCCCGCAGCCGCGCGAGCGCCGCGAGGGACCCGGCCAGCGAACCCATCAGCACGAACGGCGCGGCCCCGGAGAACACCAGGTCGCCCGCGAACAGCACCCGCCGCTCGGGCAACCACACCACCAGGTCGTCCGAGGTGTGCGCCACACCGGGATGGATCAGCTGCGCGGTGATGTCGCCGAGGCGCAGGCCGACACCCTCGCGCACGGTCAGCGTCGGCAGCACGGTCGGGGTGTGACCCCACTCGACCCCCGGCCACATCAACTGCAACGCCGTGCCCTTGCGCACCAGTTCGGCAGGACCCGCCTCATGGCTGACCAGCAGCGTGTGGGGGCCGGAGAACACATGGTTGCCGAAGGTGTGGTCGCCGTGGTGGTGGGTGCTCACCACGATCCGGCGCGGGCCCGGCGCCAACGCGTCCACAGCCTCCCGCAGCGCGAGTGCCCGCTTCTCGGTGGCCGCCGTGTCCACGACGAGGACCGTGTCTCCGCCCACGACGATCCCGGCGTTGTTCACACACCAGCCGACCGGTTCCTGTACATACGCGTGCACCCCGTCGGCCACCGTCACCACAGTCCCCGGCATGACCCCTCCACCTGTTCCGCGCAACCTCGGTTCCCTGCCCGTCCATTGGGCCGACAGCCGGTGGAGCGCCGCTGGAAGGACCACGGAAGCCGCACCTGAACCACCGCCCCAGGCGAAGAGAGGATCCACGATGGAATTCGGCGTGCTCGGGGGGCTGTCCGTCGAGGACAGCGATGGCCGCCATCTGCCCACCGCGCCCAAGCAGCGCCAGCTGCTCGGTCTGTTGCTGCTCCACGCGGGCGAGGTCATGCCCGCCCACACCTGTGTGAGCGAGATCTGGGGCGAGCATCCGCCGCCCAGCGCGGCCACCACCCTGCAGACGTATGTGATGCACCTGCGCCGACTGCTGGCCCGCATGCCGTCCGTCGGCTCCCGTGAGGCCGCCCGTGACCGGCTCAGGACGACCGGACAGGGCTATCTCATGGTCGTCGAGCCCGAGGAGCTGGACCTGCTCAGGTTCGAGCGGCTCGTCGAGCAGGCGGGCCGGGCCGGCGACGACGCCACCGTGGAGCGGCTGCTGCGCGGCGCGCTCGCTCTGTGGAGTCGGCCCGTCCTCGCCGATGTGCGGACCGGACCGGTGCTCCGGTCCGCCGTCACCCACTGGGAGCGGCGCCGTCTGGAGGTCCACGAGATGTATCTCGATGTGCGGCTCCGGCTCGGACGCCCGCGCGACGTGCTCGCCGAACTGGCCGTCCTCACCCGCAGCCACCCCACCCACGAAGCCCTGCACGCCCGGTACATGACCGCGCTCCACCAGACCGGCCGGGCCGGTGACGCGCTCGATGTCGCGTCCCGGCTCACCAGCCGGCTCGCCCGCGACCTGGGCGTCGTGCCGGGCCCCGTGATCGGGCGGCTGCAGGCCGCGATCCGGCGCGGCGGCAGCGTCGTCGTCCCCTTTCCGCTCGTCCCACCGTCCGTGCCCGGCCGGCGCCGGCCGTAAGGAGACCCCTCCCGTGCCCGTACCTCTGCAACGCGACCCCGACCTGACCCGTGCCGTCCTCACCCACTGGTTCGGCACCCGTTCCGCCGAGATCGGTGCGGTCGAGCTCGGACCCGTCACCGTGCCGAAGGAGGCGGGATTCTCCGGAGAGATCCTGCTGTTCGACGCCGAGTGGACCGAGGGCGGCACCTCCCGGCGGCGGCCGCTCGCGGTCCGCGTCGCCCCGACCGGGCACCGGGTCTTTCCCGAGGACTTCTGGGGCGACCAGGTACGGCTGCTGAAGCTGCTCGGCGACACCGGCCTGCCCGTACCGCCGGTGCTGTGGGACGAGCCCTCCGCCGAGTACCTGGGCGCGCCGTTCCTCGTCATGGAACGCGTCGACGGCCAGGTGCCCGCCGATCTGCCCTCCTACCACCGGCAGGGCTGGCTGACCCGGCTGCCGCCCCCCGGCCGGGCCGCCGTGTGGAACGGGGGAGTGGACGCGCTCGCCGCCGTCCACCGCCTCGACCCGAAGGAGGCGGGGGCCGACTTCCTCGACCGGCCCGAGTTCGGCCCCACCGGTCCGGCGCAACTGCTGCGGCACTTCACGCATCACCTGGACTTCTACGGGGTCGCCGACGACAACACGACCGCGGCCGACGCTCTCGACCGGCTGCGCGCCCACGTGCCCGACGACCAGGGACCGGCGTCGCTGCTCTGGGGCGACGCCCGGATCGGCAACATCATCTACGCCGGGACGCGGCCCGCCGCGCTGCTCGACTGGGAGATGGCCGCGTTGGGGCCCGCCGAGAGCGACCTTGCCTGGTACCTGCACATGGACCGGCACCTCAGCGAGGGCATCGGCCTGCCCCGGCTCGCCGGGCTGCCCGGCCGGGCCGAGACCGTGGCCCGCTGGGAGGAGGGTGTCGGGCGCACCGCGCGCGACCTTCCGTACTACGAGCTGTTCGCGGCGTACCGGTTCTGCGTCGTCACCGCGCGTGTGGCCCGGCTGCTCGACGAGAGCGGCATCCTGCCCCCCGGCACCGACTTCCCCCTGCACCGCAACGCGACGGCGCTGCTGGCGAAGGTGCTGGACGAGCACCGCCGGAACTCCCCCTCCAGAGGTTATGGACCCGCCCTCCAGCGCCCTTCGAAAGCCTGAGCGGGCAAGGGAGGAGCTACAGACCCATGGCGATCGATGACGAACTGTTCCGCGCGATGTTCAGCGCGCACCCGGCCGCGGTCTGTGTCGTCACCGCCGCGGGCCCCGACGGCCGGCCGAGCGGTCTGACGACCAGCGCCGTCACCTCCGTGTCGATGGACCCGCCGTTGCTGCTCGTGTGTGTGGGCACCGGGTCGCGGACCCTGGCCGCCATCCGGCACTCGGGCGGCTTCGCGGTCAACTTCCTCGCCGTGCACAACGAACGGCTCTCGGAGCGCTTCGCCGGCAAGAGCACCCAGAAGTTCGACGGCCTCGACTGGCGGCCCTCGGGGCGGGCCGCGCAGGCCCCACTCCTGCCCGCGCACCACCTCAGCGCCGTCGCCGAGTGCCTGGTGCACCAGGAGGTACCGGCCGGCGACCACAGCGTGTTCCTGGGCCGGATCGAGGGCGCCGTCGTGCACGGCCGCGCGCCGATGCTCTACCACGAACGCGACTACATCCATCTGCCCGTACCGGCCCTGTCCGGGACCGTGACGGCCGACTAGCCGGCAGCCGCGGCCCCCGGCCGCGACGCACACACCGTCCGTCCAGCCATCACATCGAGAGGACCCCATGAAGTTCGGCATCAACCTCTTCCCCACCGTGGGACCTGCGGAGAAATCCGCCGGACAGCACTTCGAGGAGTCGCTTCGGCTGGCCGAACTCGCCGACGAACTGGGCTTCCACCATGTCAAGACCGTCGAGCACTACTTCCACGAGTACGGCGGCTACAGCCCGGACCCGGTGACCTTCCTCGCCGCCGCCGCGGCCCGCACCCGCCGGGTACGCCTCGTCACCGGCGCCGTACTGCCCGTCTTCACGCACCCGCTGAAGCTGGCCGGCAAGCTCGCCATGCTCGACAACATCTCCCAGGGCCGCCTGGACGTCGGCTTCGGACGGGCGTTTCTGCCCGACGAGTTCACCGCGTTCGAGATCTCGATGGACGAGAGCCGGGCCCGCTTCGACGAGGGCGTCGAGGCGGTCCGCCGGCTCTGGGCGGAGGAGGACGTCGTCTGGGAGGGCACCTTCCACCGCTTCGGCCCGGTCACCATGCTTCCGCGCACCTGGCAGCGCCCGCATCCGCGCATCCTCGTCGCCACCGCGAAGACGCCCGCGTCCGCGGAGGCGGCGGCCCGCGCCGGGCACGGCGTCATGCTCGTCCCTTCCATCAACCCCCGCGAACAGGTGCAGAAGACGCTCTCCCTGTACCGCGACGCCGCCTCCGCCGCGGGCTTCAAGCCCACCGAGGAGGACATCCACATGAGCTACAACTGCTACCTCGCCGAGGACGGCCAGGAAGCCCGGCAGAAGGGCGGACAGGCCTCCGAGCGGGCCAACCGGGCGCTCGCGTCCGCGGTGTCCGCGTGGCGCGAGACCCGCAGCGCCGACTACCCCGGATACGAGAAGATCGTCGAGAAGGCGGGCCGCGGCGACTTCGACCGCGCGGTCGCCGAACGCAAGGCGCTGGTCGGCACCCCCGACGAAGTGCGGGCCGCGATCGACGACATCCGCGGCTGGTTCGGGGACTTCACCATCAGCCTCCAGGTCATCTCCGGCGCCATGCCGTTCGAGGAATCGGCCCGCACCATGCGCCTGTTCGCCGAGCACCTTCTGCCGCACTACGCAGCGAACGACTGAGGGACGGACCGCCGATGGTTTCCTTGCGCACCGAGCACGGCCGCACGGGCCCGGGCGACGGCACCGGCGGCGAGGACCGTACGTCCCGGGCCCGCAGGCTCCGTTCGGACGGAACCGGCGGGCCGGGCCGGAAGGCGGCGGACGGGGCGGACGCGGCGTTCGCACGGCCGCGCCCCCGCCCGCTTCGCTGGGTGGCCGCGGCGGCGGGCCTGGTCCTGTTGGCGATGGCCCTCAACGCCCTGATCACCAACGACGCGTTCCGCTGGGACGTCGTCGCCAAGTACCTCTCCGCGGAGACGGTGCTCGCCGGACTCGGCACCACGCTGTGGCTGACGGCGATCGCCTTCACCGGCGGCTTCGTCCTCGGCACCGCGCTCGCCGTGATGCGGCTGTCCCGCAACCCGATCCTCGTGACGCTGAGCTTCGGCTACACCTGGTTGTTCCGGTCCGTTCCGATGCTCGTGCAACTGCTTTTCTGGTACAACATCTCGCTGCTGTACCCCGAGCTGTCCCTCGGCATCCCGTTCGGGCCCGCGTTCACCGAGTTCTCCACCGAGCGGATGATCAGCGGCCTGACGGCCGCCGTCATCGGGCTGGTCCTCCACGAAGCCGGGCAGCTCGCCGAGATCGTCCGGGCGGGCATCCTCTCCGTCGGACGCGACCAGACCGAGGCCGCGGAGGCCCTCGGCCTCGGCGGCTGGCGGACCTTCCGCCGCATCGTGCTGCCGCAGGCCATGCCCGCGATCCTGCCGCCCGCCGGCAGTCAGATCATCGGCCTGCTGAAAGGCACGTCCATCGTCAGCGTCATCGCCGTACAGGACCTGCTCTACGCGACCCAGCTGATCTACAACCGCAACTACCTGGTCATCCCGCTGCTTCTGGTGGCCACGCTCTGGTACCTGCTGCTGACCACGCTGCTCAGCGTCGTCCAGCACTTCGTCGAACGGCGCTACGCGACGGGGGACCGCGGATGATCGAGGCAGTCGGTGTCCACAAGTCGTTCGGCGGGCTGACCGTACTGGACGACGTCTCGCTCACCGTCCCCGAGTCCACCGTCACCTGTGTCATCGGCCCCTCGGGATCGGGCAAGAGCACCCTGCTGCGGTGCGTCAACCGGCTGGAGCGCATCGACGCCGGACGCATCGTCGTCGACGGCGAACTCGTCGGCCACGAGTGGCGAGGCGACCGGCTCTACGAGCGCCCCCGCCGCGCGATCGCCCGGCAGCGGACCCGTACCGGCATGGTCTTCCAGAACTTCCGGCTCTTCCCGCACATGACGGTGCTCGGCAATGTCACCGAGGCACCGCGCGCCCTGCTCGGGCTGAGGCGTGCCCCGGCCGAGGAACGGGCCCGCGACCTGCTCGCCAGGGTCGGCCTCGCGGGGAAGGAGACCTCCCGTCCGCATCAGCTCTCCGGGGGCGAGCAGCAGCGGGCCGCGATCGCCCGGGCCCTCGCCATGGAACCGAGGGCGATGCTCTTCGACGAGCCGACCAGCGCGCTCGACCCCGAACTCACCCAGGAGGTGCTGACCGTGATCCGGGAACTCGCCGACGGCGGGATGACGATGATCGTCGTCACGCACGAGATGCGGTTCGCCCGGGAGATCGCCGACCAGGTCCTCTTCATGGACAACGGCAGGGTGGTCGAGACGGGCCCGCCGGACGAGGTCTTCGACGCCCCGCACAACGACCGCCTGGTCCGCTTCCTGGCCCGTGGCTGACGCGGAGGCCGCGCCGCCGCCCGCGCTCGACGGGAGGCCGTGCCCGGTCCCCGCCCCTCACCGTGCCCCACCCGTCCCAGAACAGAGCCCCGTACCGTCGAGGAGACCCCATGTCCCGAACTCCGGCCGCGCGCCCCACGGGCGTGCGCGGACGTCGCCCGCGCACCACTCGGGCGCTCACCACGGCAACCCTGTTCACCCTGCTCCTCGCGGCCTGTGGCTCCGGCAAGGAGGAGATCCCCGAGGACACCCGGGCCGCCGACCTGGGGCGCGAGGACGTCGTCTCCGCGGTCCACGAGGAATCCGCCATCTCCGCGGCCCTGCCCGCGAAGCTGCGCGAGTCGGGGGTGCTGCGCATCGGTTCCGGCATCGGCGTGCCCCCCGTCGCGTTCAGCCCCGAGGACGGCGGCCCGCCGCGCGGCATCGACATCGATGTCTCCGAGGCCGTGGCCCGCGTCCTCGGACTCAAGGTGGAGCGCAAGCACGTCAGCGGCGCCTCCCTCATCACCGGCCTGAGCGCCGGCCGGTACGAACTCGGCACCGCGAATCTCGCCGTGACCGAGGAACGCAAGCAGGTGCTCGACTTCGTCCTCTACGTCACCGACGGCACCGGCTTCGCCGTGCGGGACGGCAGCGCGCTGAAGAAGGTCGACGACCTCGGTCAGCTCTGCGGACTGCGCGTCGGCACCGGTACGGGCACGACGTTCGAGGCGGATCTTGAGGCGGCGAGCAAGGAATGCGCGGCCGACGACAAGGAGCCGATCGAGATCAGTACCTACCCGGACGCGGCCGCGCACTTCCTCGCGCTGCGCCAGGGCCGGGTGGACGTCCTGATGACGACGGCCAGCGTGCTGCGTTACGCGGCCACCCAGCAGCCGGACCTGCGCTACCTCAACGAGATCGAACGCAAGAACATCGGTCTCGCCGTCAAGAAGGGCTCCCCGCTCGCCGAACCCCTGAAGGAGGCGGTGAACCAGCTCATCGAGGACGGCACGTACGCGAAGATCCTCAAGAAGTGGCAGCTGGAGCCGGCGGCCGTCGAGAAGTCGGTCGTCAACCCGCCGGCGCAGCCCTGACCCGGCGACAGGGGCAAGAGGACAGAAACAGGGACAAGAGGACAGAAAGAGGCAAGGGGCGGGCCGCCGCGGACCGGCGGCCCGCCCCGACCCGCTCGGCGCGCATGCGCCACCGGCGCGGCGCGGTCATCCGGATCCCGTCTCTCCCGCGCCCGTACCCGTGAACTCCACGATCGCGCAGCTCCAGGTGAAACCCGCACCGACCCCGAACAGCAGCCCCAGTTCACCGGCGCGCGCCCGGCCCGACTCGGCGAGGAACGCGAGACCCGCGAACTGGTCACCGGCCCCGAGGTGACCGACCGAACGGCCCCACCGCCAGGTGGTCCGCTCCTCCTCGATGCTCCAGCGACGCAGGAACGTGGAGTTCAGCCGGCCGCGTCCGAAGTTCGGGAGCACGAACCAGGAGAGGTCGGCGAGCGTGCAGTCCGCCTCGGCGAGCGCCCGCTTCAACGTCTCGTCCTGCCCGGCCGTGATCCGGGCGACGCTGTACGACCGCCCCGTGTCCTCGATGAACGCCCTCTGCAGCAGCCCCAGATCGATGGGCTGCCGGACGGCGAACGGCACCGGCGAGAACGGGTCCCGCCCCCTGTGCATCTGTTCGAGATCGGCGTCCGACACGGTCACCAGGCTGCGCAGCCGCGCGAAACCCCCGCGTCCCCGGGCCAGGACGAGCGCGGTACCAGCGTCCCCGTACACGGTGCCGGGGTCACTGCGCCAGCGGTCGAAGCCGGGATCTGTGAACACGTCGCCCGTGGTCAGCAGCCCGGCCGTGGGGCCGGGCGCGCCGGCGAGGTAGGCGGACGCGAGTTCCAGCGCGGCCATGCCCCCGTTGGAGAGCTGCTTGATCTCGATCGCGGGGCATCGGTTGCCGAGCGCGTATCGCTGGATGTACGAGGCGGGGGCCCACAGATCGTGCCCCTGGTGCTGCACGGTCGCGTGCAGCACCAGATCGATGTCGGTGGGATGCGTGCCGGTACGCTCCAGCACCTGCCGCGCCGCGCCCACCGCGAGTTCGGGCGCGGACGAGCCCGTCGACACCGCCACGGAGGCGATCCCGCTGCGCGTCGCGGTGCGCTCGTCGCACCGCCCGTCCCGCAGCGCCTCCGCCACGGTGGTCGTGCCCTCCAGGTGCACGGCGGCCCCGGCGATGTACAGGTCCTCGAACCTCATGTCCCGATGCCCTTTCACCGGCCGTCAGGGGAACCACGGTCGGGACACCGACGGCCGCCGGGCCGGGTGGTACCCGGCCCGGCGGCCTTCGTTCCGCCCGCGGCGCACCGGGGCGACGGGTCGCGTGCCTCCGGCTGGGGACAACACTCCGGCCGGCCGGTGGACGAGCGGTCCAGAACGGCTGGAGCGGCTCGGTCGGGGCCGCTGCGAGGCGGACGGCGTCCGTGCGGTGCCGCGCCGCCCGGCCGCGGACGTTGTGCCCGGGGTCGACCGAGGCTCCAGCCGACGCCTCCAGCATGGCGGGACAGCGAGGAGAGGAGACCCGTCGTGACCGCACCGCGGCCGGCCGTACTGCTGTTTCCCGGGCAGGGCGCGCAACAACCCGGTATGGGCGTCGGCCTGTACCGCGCCCATCCGGGTTTCCGGACCCGCATGGACGAGGTCCTCGGACTGTGGCGCGCGCACGGGTTCGATCTGCGCGCCGACTGGCTCGCCGCCCGCACCGGCCCGGAGACCGACGGTCCGCGCACCGCCCAGCCGCTGCTGTTCGCACTCGACTGGGCCGTCGGCCGCACGGTCCTCGACGCCGGGGTGCGGCCCGCGGCCCTGCTCGGGCACAGCGTCGGAGAGGTCGCCGCGGCCACCCTCGCCGGCCTCTTCGACCTGACCGACTCCGTGGCCCTGATGGCGGACCGCATCAGCCAGCTCGACGGCACCCCGCCGGGCGGCATGCTCGCCGTGCAGGCGAGCCCCGACGAGGTCACCCCGTACACCACCGACGAGGTCGTCGTGGGCGCCGTCAACGCGCCCCGCCAGGTGCTGCTCGCCGGCCCCGAGGAGGGCCTGCGCACCGCGCAGCAGAAACTGCGCGCCGACGGCTTCACCTGCCGCAGGGCTCGCGCGCTCAACCCGTTCCACAGCCCGGTGCTCACCGAAGCGGCCCTGCGCGCGCTGCCGCTGCTCGCCTCGGTGCCCGTCCGTCGGCCCCGGTTGGTACTGCACTCGGCGTACGAGCCCGGGCCCCTGACCTACGAACGGGCCCGGGACCCGAGGTTCTGGGCGCTCCAGCCCGCGCGTCCCGTGCTGTTCGGGCCGGCGCTCGACCTCCTGCTCGCCGAGCGGGAGGTGGTGCTCGCCGAGGCGGGTCCGGGACAGGGGCTCACCGTGCTCGCGCGCCGCCATCCACGGGTCGCGAGAGGAGGCTCCCGGGCGGTCGGTCTGCTGCTCGCGCGCCCCGGCACACCCGAAGCCGAGCGCGAGGCCTTCGACAGGGCCCTCGCCGAACTCTCCGACGCACCCGCAGAACCGGCCGCCGACGCGACGGCACAGGCGTCCAGGCCGGTTCGAGCGGGTCTCCAGGCCGGATTGACACGTTTGCGACCCGGGACCGGAGCGCCGGTTCCCGCCGACAGCGAGTGAGGATGCCCATGGAACGACGCGTCGTCATAACCGGAATCGGTGCGGTGGCGCCCGGGGGAACAGGGATCAAGAGGTACTGGGATCTGCTGTCGACCGGGCGGACGGCCACCCGCACCATCTCCCTCTTCGATGCCTCCCCGTACCGCTCCCAGGTCGCGGCCGAGGTCGACCTCCGGCCCGCCGCGGCGGGGCTGTCCCCGCAGGAGGAGCGCAGGCTCGACCGCGCGGGCCAGTTCGCGCTGATCGCCGCCCGGGAGGCGGTGGCCGACTCCGGCCTCGACCTCACGACCTCACAGGCGGCGCGCACGGGTGTGTCGCTCGGCTGCGCGGTGGGCTGCACCACGTCGATGGAGGACGAGTACGTCGTCCTGAGCGACGGCGGCGCCCACTGGCTCGTCGACCCCGCGTACGCGGTGCCCCGGCTTTACGACCACTTCGTGCCGAGCTCGCTGGCCGCCGAGCTGGCCCGCGAGGTCGGGGCCAAGGGTCCGGTGTCGCTGGTCTCCGACGGCTGCACCTCCGGCCTCGACGCCGTCGGTCACGGGGCCGATCTCATCCGCGAGGGCAGCGCCGACGTCATCGTCGCGGGGGGCACCGACGCGCCGATCTCACCCATCACCCTCGCCTGCTTCGACGCCATCAAGGCGACCACGCCCCGCAACGACGACCCCGAACACGCCTCCCGCCCCTTCGACAACTCCCGCAACGGGCTCGTCCTCGGCGAAGGCGCGGCGGTGCTGATCCTGGAGGAACTCCAGCACGCGCGGAAGCGCGGCGCACGGATCTACGCCGAGGTCGCCGGATTCGGCACGCGCAGCAACGCGTACCACATGACCGGACTGCGCTCGGACGGCGCGGAGATGGCCGAGGCGATCCGGGTGGCGCTCGCGGAGGCGCGGCTCGCACCGGGGGAGATCGACTACGTCAACGCGCACGGCTCCAGCACCAAGCAGAACGACCGGCACGAGACCGCCGCGTTCAAGACCTCGCTCGGCGAGCACGCCCACCGGGTGCCCGTCAGCTCCATCAAGTCGATGATCGGGCACTCGCTCGGCGCGATCGGCGCGCTCGAACTCGTCGCATGCGTGCTCGCCATGGAGAACGGCCTGATCCCGCCCACCGCGAACCTGCACGAACCCGATCCGCTGTGCGACCTCGACTACGTCCCCAACATCGCGCGGGAGGCCCGGGTCGACTCCGTGCTCAGCGTCGGCAGCGGCTTCGGCGGTTTCCAGAGCGCCGTCGTCCTCGCCCGTCCCGAAAGGAGTGCCGCGTGACGGCCACCGCCACCCGACCCGTGATCACCGGACTCGGTGTCGCCGCCCCCACCGGCCTCGGCACCGACGCACACTGGTCGGCCGTCGTCGAGGGCACGAACGGCATCGCGGAGATCACCCGTTTCGACGCCTCCGGTTACCGGGTGCGGCTCGCCGGCGAGGTACCCGGCTTCGAGGCCTCCGCGCACATCCCGAGCCGGCTGCTGCCCCAGACCGACCACATGACCCGCCTCGCCCTGTACGCGGCCGACGAGGC
The DNA here is from genome assembly GCF_000383595.1 of Streptomyces bottropensis ATCC 25435. Taxonomy (NCBI): domain Bacteria; kingdom Bacillati; phylum Actinomycetota; class Actinomycetes; order Kitasatosporales; family Streptomycetaceae; genus Streptomyces; species Streptomyces bottropensis. The sequence continues at coordinate 2,333,202 of NZ_KB911581.1, forward strand.
ACTGAAGGACAGCGGTATCGATCTCGCCGCCCTGGCCCCCTACGAGGCAGGCGTCTCCTCGGCCTCGTCGATGGGCGGCTTCGAGTTCGGCCAGCGCGAACTGCAGAACCTGTGGAGCAAGGGCGGCCAGTTCGTCAGCGCGTACCAGTCCTTCGCCTGGTTCTACGCCGTCAACACCGGCCAGATCTCGATCCGGCACGGGCTGAAGGGCCCGAGCAGCGCCGTCGTCACCGACCAGGCGGGCGGACTCGACGCCATCGGGCACGCGCGGCGGCAGATCCGCAAGGGTACGAAGGTGATGCTCGCGGGAGGCGTCGACGGCGCCCTGTGCCCACTGGGCCTCGCGGGACAGCTCGCGTCCGGTCGGCTCAGCACCGAGAACCGCCCCGACCGCGCTTACCTGCCCTTCGACGAGGCGGCGTCGGGCCATGTCCCGGGCGAGGGCGGCGCGTACCTGGTGCTGGAGGACCCGGTGTCCGCCGAGGAACGCGGCGCCCGTGTCCACGGCGAACTCGCCGGATACGCGGCCACCTTCGACCCCGATCCGCGCGACCCCGGGGCCGACGGTCTGGAGCGCGCGATCCGTGCCGCCCTCGCGGACGCGGACCGTACGCCCGACACCATCGCCGTCGTCTTCGCGGACGCGGCCGGCGTACCCGAGGCGGACCGGGCCGAAGCGGCCGCGCTCGCCGCGGTGTTCGGCCCCCGCGGGGTACGGGTCGCGGTACCGAAGGCGCAGACCGGCCGCCTGTACGCGGGCGGCGGGGCCCTCGACCTGGCCTCCGCGCTGCTGGTCCTGCGTGACGGGAGCGTTCCCCCGACCGCGCACGTCACCTCGGTCGCCGCGGACTGCCCCGTGGACCTGGTGACGGGCGAGGCGCGCACGCTCACCGGCGACGCGGCGCTGGTCCTGGCCCGCGGCGAGGGCGGCTTCAACGCGGCCGCGGTGGTCACGCGCGCGAACTGAACCACCGCCGCACCGAAGAACCAGCGCCCGCACAGACCACCGGCACCCCCGGTGAACCCACCCGAGCACGCATCCGACGGAAGGAAACCACTCATGAGCGCCAACGGGGTCACGGCACTGAGCATCGACGACTTCACCCGCATCCTGCGCGAGTCGGCCGGCCAGGACGAGGGCGTCGACCTGAGCGGAGACATCGCCGACGTGTCCTTCACGGACCTCGGCTACGACTCCCTCGCCCTGCTGGAGGTGGCCGGCCGTATCACCCGCGCCTACGGCGTGACCCTTCCCGACGAGGACCTCGACGGCGCCGAGACCCCCCGGGCCTTCGTCGACCTGGTCAACTCGTCCCTGTCGGGAAGCTGAACCGGAACACGGAGGCGGGGCCCCGGTTGTCCGGGGCCCCGCCCGCTTCCGTTCGCCCGGCGTCAGCGGGACGCGGTGCGTTCCGCGGCCTCCTTGGCCAGGGTGAGGGTGGCCGTGCTGTTCCTGCCGAGGGCCTCGCGTACGAGGTCGCGGGCCGCGGCGAGTGTGGCTTCGGGGCCCAGCAGTTCGCGCACCCGATCCGGGCGCAGGACGACCGTGTGGTGCGAGGTGGCGCGCACCCCGCCCTCGGTGGTCTCGACGGTCCAGCGGCCCGTGTGCGCGGCCATCAGCGGGGGCACCTGGATCTGCTTGTACACGAGCCGGTCCGGCGCGAACCCGACGCGTACCGACTTGGTCGTGTGTACCGAACCGTCGGCGGCGCGGGTATCCATCTCCACCGTCTGCAGGTCGTCGCCCGGCTCGGTCAGCACGAGCCTGCTCACATGCGGAAGCCGCTCCTCCCACAGGTCGGCCCGCCACAGGAAGTCGTACACCTCCTGCCGCGCGCCCGAGATGTCGACGTGATCGGAGAACGACAGCAAGGCCCCCGGCTCCGCTGCCAGGGACTCCGCGGCCGTCTTCAGCGCGGCCAGCTCGGATTCGCTGTTGGTGTCGACGGCGCGCCCCACCCACTCACGGTCCGCCGGGTCGTCGTCGACGACGGTGAAGTCGTGCAGCAGGACGACGCTACTGCCGCCCGGCGCGGCCTCGATGATCCATTCGCCGCCCATCGACGCGACCGGCGCGGACGACACCTCCTGGCGGAACGTCACCCGCAGCGCGCTCGGATCCAGTTCCCGGCGGGAGGTCCACGACCGCACCTCCCCGTTCGCGAACGCCCGGATCCGCAGCCGTTCCGACCGGCCGTCCCGGTCGAACTTCTCCACATGCACGGTGGGAGGAAAAATGTGCGGCCAGTCCTCCGCCGCCGCGATCAGCTCGTACACGGCCTTGGGCTCGGCCGCCACATGGATCGCATGACGCGTCCTGACGACGCCTGAGTCCGGCATGAAGTACCCCTTCCCGAGATGTCACAGCGAGTCTCGGGGCCGCCGCTCCAGCGTCAGTGGAGAGCGACTGGACGGCCGGCCGCGTCAAGGGCCCCAGGTCCGGCACCGGGGAGACACCTGCGACGCCGGCGGCCCGGTGCGGGCGACCTGCCGTCCATGAAAAGTGGGGGGTTAGGGTGGCGCGCAGGGACACGACGGGGGGGCGTTGGTGGCGGAGGTCGAGGGCCATGTCGGGGTCGGGCCCGGCGGACCTGGTGGGCGGCGGGCCGCGCCGCCCGTGCTGTCCGCGCCGCCCGTGCTGCCGGCGGTGTTGCGTGCGTGGCTCGGGACGGTGGCCGTTCTCGCCGCGCTGGGGGTGGCCGTCGGTGGGGTCGTGTTCGCCGGGGACGGGGAGCCCGGTGCGGTGGACGTGCGGGTCTCGGCGGTGGTCGACGGGGTGGGGCCCTCGTGGCGGCGGGTCGCTCTCGGCACGGACTTTCTGGGGGAGCCCGCCGGGGCGGCGGTGCTGGTCGTGGCCGTCGTGGCGGGCTGTCTCCTGCTGCTGCGGCGTCCTCGGGCCGCGGTGTTCGTCCTCGCCTCGGTCGGCGGCGCCGTGGGGGCGACCACGCTGCTCAAGCCCCTGGTCGGACGCACCATCCACGGCGACGACAACCTGTCGTACCCGAGCGGGCACACCGCCTTCCTCACCGCGCTCGCCCTCGCGGTGGCGCTGCTCGCGGCCGGGCGGCTCCGCCTCGGCAGAACGGCCGGCCTCACCCTCGTGCTCGCCGCCGCGCCGGCCGCCGGGGCCGTCATGGGCTGGGCGCAGGTCGTGCTGGGCGCGCACTACCCGACCGACGTCCTCGGCGGCTGGTGCACCGCGCTGGCGGTGACACCGGCCACCGCGTGGCTGGTCGACCGGACGGGCGGACGGGCAGGGCCTCGCTGACGTTCCCTCACGCCAGACGGCGGAACACCGGTTTCACCGGCCGTCCGGACAGCCAGGGCGTGGGGTCGCCGGCGTCCAGCGCCTTCCGGTACACCGCGCACGCCTGGGCGACCACGTCGACGGTCCGATCGATGTCGGCGTCGTCGAGCGCGGCGCTCACCACGAACGACGGGGCCAGCACCCCGCCCGCGAGGAGCCGGCGCAGGAACAGGGTGCGGTACTCCTGCGACGGCCGCCCGTGCTCGTCGAGGGTGGCGAAGACCAGGTTGCTGGGCCGGCCCTTGACGAGGACGTGGTCGCCGACGCCCATGGCGGCGGCGACTTCACGGACGCCGGTGGCCAGCCGCTCGCCGAGGGCGTGCAGCCGCGCGGTGACGCCCTCCTCGACGTAGGTGCTCTGCACGGCCATCGCGGCCGCCAGGGAGTGCGTCTCCGCACCGTGCGTGGTGGACAGCAGGAACACCCGGTCGCCGGAGTGGCGCAGCCCGCCCAGCTCCATCAGGGCGCGGCGGCCGGCCAGCGCGGAGACGGCGAAGCCGTTGCCCAGCGCCTTGCCGAACGTGGAGAGGTCGGGGACGACGCCGTACAGGCCCTGGGCGCCCGCCTCGGACCAGCGGAACCCGGTGATCATCTCGTCGAAGACGAGGACGCAGCCGTGCCGGTCGGCCAGTTCGCGCAGGCCGGCCAGGTAACCGGGCGGCGGTTCGCTGTGGGTGGCGGGTTCGAGGATCAGGCAGGCGATGTCGTCCGGGTACCGGGTGAGCAGTTCCTCGGTGGCGGCCAGGTCCGCGTAGGGGAACGTCACGGTGAGGTCGTTGGTGGCCGACGGGATGCCGGCGGACATCGCCGTGGTGCCGATGAACCAGTCGTCGGTGGAGAAGAACGGATGGTCGGCGCAGAGGGCCACCCGCCGGCGCCCGGTGGCGGCACGCGCGAGGCGCACCGCGGCGGTGGTGGCGTCGGAGCCGTTCTTCGCGAACTTCACCATGTCGGCGGTGGGCACCGTCGCCAGGAAGCGTTCCGCGGCCTCGACCTCCACGATGGACGGCCGTACGAAGTTGCTGCCGCGGTCGAGTTCCCGACGCACAGCCTCGCTCACGCGCGGGTGGGCGTGCCCGAGGCTGACCGACCGCAGGCCGGAGCCGTACTCGATGTAGCGGTTGCCGTCGACGTCCCACACATGGGCGCCGCTGCCGTGGCTGATGACCGGGGCCAGGTGCTCCGGGTACTGGTCGTCGCCCTTGGCGTAGGTGTGCGCGCCGCCGGGCACGAGGGCGTGCAGCCGCTCGTTGGCCGCCCGCGACCGGGGCAGTTCGTACTCTTCGGTGTCCACGGCGACCTCAACTCTCCCTGTGCTTCAGGACGTCGGCGAGGCTCGGCGCCTTCCGGTCCCGCTCGGACATCGACGTGACCGGCAGCGGCCAGGGAATGGCCAGTTCCGGGTCGTCGAAGGCGATCGTCACGTCCTCGGCCGGGTCGTGCGGGCGGTCGATCCGGTACGAGGTGTCGGCGGTCGCGGTCAGCGCCTGGAAGCCGTGCGCGCAGCCCGCCGGGATGTACAGGGTCCTCTGGGTCTCGCCGGACAGCTCGAAGAAGGCACGGCCCAGGTAGGTCGGCGAGTGGGGCCGCAGGTCCACGACGACGTCGAAGATCTTCCCGGACGAGCACCGCACCAGCTTGGCCTCGCCGGCGCCGGAGCGCAGGTGCAGGCCGCGCAGCACACCTCCGACCGAGCGGGACAGGCTGTCCTGGATGAAGGCGTCCGGGTCGAGCCCCACCGAGCGGACCACGTCGGCGTCGAAGGTACGGCAGAAGAAGCCGCGTTCGTCGGCGTACGGCGTCGGCTCGAACAGGTAGGCGCCGAAGATCTCCGGGACGGCGGTCGCTTTCATGGTGTCTCCTGCCGGGTGGACGCGGGGGAGGGGGTGCGGGTGCGGCCGGCCGCCGGGAACAGGGCCGCTGTCAGAGCCGTGAACTGCCGGTCGAGCTGCCGGGCGACGGTCAGGTTCCGCTCGGCGAGGGTCCGCCGTACGTCCGCCGCGTTCTTCTCCAGCTCCCGGAACTGTTCGAGCAGCCGGTCGGCGTCGACCTCGCGAGCCGGATGGCAGTACGTGTCCAGCCCCATCCTCGCCATGAGCGCGTCACTCTTGGCCGCGTAGCCGAGGGCGAGCGTCGGGGTGCCGGCCCTCAGCGCGCAGACCAGGTTGTGGTAGCGGGTCGCCACCACGGTCTCGGCGGCCGCCGTCTCCTTCAGCAGGTCGGCCAGCGAGGTCGCCTCGGCGGCGGTGACCAGCGGCGAGTCCACCGCGTCGAGGATCGCGGCGACCACCGGCGCGTCGCACGCGTCGCCGGTGAGCAGCCGGACGGGTCTGCCCTCCTCGGCCAGCGCGCGGACGAAGCGGGTCGTCCCGTCCAGGTAGCGCCGGTGGATCTCCTCGGCGCGGTCGCGGTCGTCGTCGCCGCCGTGGAAGTCCATGACGCCGACGCACACGAGGCCCGGCGGGTCGCCGGCCGCGCTCACCGGCGGCACCGGCAGGGCGAAGGCGAGGTCCGGATGGACCTCGTCGCGCGAGGTGTCCACGCCCATCGCCCGCAGCGCGTCACGGGACAGCTCGTCCCGGTACGACCGGTGGGCGGCCAGCCGCGCCGACCAGCGCACCAGGGTCCGGGTCGCCCGGTTGCCGATCGGGCCGGCCCCCACGCCGACCAGCGCGACCCGGGTGCCGGACAGCCGGCCGCTCGCGCACAGCAGGAACAGCGCGTACGGGAACCCCCACGGCCGCAGCGGCAGCGTGGCCTCCAGGACGCCCATGCCCGGCACGATCACCACGTCGTGCCGCCGCACCCAGGCGGCGGTGCGGAAGGCGTCGACGAGCTTGCCCAGCCCCTTCCCCGCGATCGCGCCCGCTCGGGAGGCGGTCCGGTACTCCCCGCGATACCAGTGCAGCCGCGTCGCGGGGATGCCGTACCGGGCCGTGACGACCTCGGGTCCGCCGCACAGCGCGTCCACGACCGCCTCCGGATGCGCGGCGCGGAGCTGGCCGAGCACGGCCTCCAGGGACCCGTCGTTGCCGAGGTTGCCGGAGCCGAGCAGGCCGAACACCCCGACGCGTACCGGCCTGCCGGGCGCGGACGTCATGCCTGCCTGCCTTCACGGCCGGCGACGAGATCGTCGACGCGGACGGTCGGCAGGTCCGGGTCGACGGGGGCGCGGTCCTCGACCCGCTCGCCCGCGCCCGGCCGGACCCGGCTGGTCATCCACGCGGCCAGATGGCGGTGGCAGGCGCGCCGGTCGGCCGGGGACAGCGGCGCCCGCCGGATCGCCGAGACGAAACCCCACACGTACTCGGCGAGCAGCCGGGGCGTCGGGTGCAGCGGGCCCGCCCGGCGCGGGTCCAGGTTGACGCACCGGGAGCGCTTGGAGGGGTTGGCCCGCTCGGCGCGGGTGGGGTGGTCGCGGCGGAAGTACAGCAGCTCGGGCACCTGGTGGAAGGGGCCGTGCAGGGTGATCTCGGCGACGAACGTGCGGTCCGCGTGGTGGTAGCTGTCGTGCGGCTTCACCCGGCGCAGCATGTCGGCCCGCATCACCCCGTAGAAGTCGTCGCCGCCGGGCTCGAACAGCAGGCTGCGGAAGCGCTCCGGGGCGTGCGGCGAGTCGGTGGCGAGCCCGTACGCGTAGGGGACCTTCACCTTGCCGTCCTCGTCGATGACCGCCTGGTCGCTGTGCGCGAGGACCACGTCCGGCCGTTCGTCGAGCGCCTCGACGCAGCGCAGCAGCAGGTCCCGGGCGTACAGGTCGTCGTGCGAGGCCCACTTGAACAGCTCGCCGCGGCACTCGGTGAACACGAAGTTGTGGTTGGGCGCGGCGCCGATGTTGCGGGGCAGCCGGATGTAGCGGATGCGGGAGTCCTTCGCCGCGTACCGGCGGCAGATGTCCTCGGTCCCGTCGGTCGAGGCGTTGTCGGAGACGACCAGCTCGAAGTCCTCGTAGGTCTGGCCGAGCAGGGCGTCGAACGACTCGGCGAGGTACTCCTCGCCGTTGTAGACGGGCAGGCCGATGCTCAGCCTGGGGTGGGCGGTCATGGCGTCCTCACTTCGCGGATGGAGTCCTGGTGGTGCTCGCGCAGGGCGGAGCGCAGCTGCAGCCACCACACGGCGGAGCTCGCGAGGGTCGCGGCGGCGACGCCCCAGGCCGAGCCGACCGTGCCGGCCGCGACGGCCCCGCCGAGGCCGCCGCCGACGTAGCAGGCGGAGGCGAACAGCTGGCAGCGCAGAGAGCGGCGGGCCGCGCCGAGCGCGCGCAGCCCGGCCGCCGCGCCGGTGCCGAGACCGGCGCCCGCGACACCGAGCGTGGCCGGCACGATCAGCTCCGAGGCGGCCTGCCAGACGTCGCCGAGCACGAGTTCGCCGGCGTGGTCCGGCACCAGCAGCAGGGCCGCACCCCAGAGCAGCGCGGCGACGGCCTGGGCGCCGCCCAGGAGGAGGCAGAACTTTCCGAGCCGGTGCGGGGCCCGCCGCAGCACCCGCGCCGCCTCCGCGACGGTGACCAGCGACAGCCCCATCAGCACGGCGAGGAACGGGCCGAGCAGCAGCTCGGCGCCCCGGACCACACCCACCGCGCCGACCCCGACGATCGCGCCGAGTCCGTACGCCCGCAGCTGGGCCGCGCCGCTGAGGCAGGTGTTCTCGACCAGGTACCGGTAGCCGAGGTCGCGGTGCTCGCGCAGCCAGGCGCGCGCTCCGGTCAGCCGCGGCCGGATGCCGGACTGGAGGCAGCCGTACACCGCGGCGACCGCGGCGGACGCGCCCCAGGCCAGGACGAACGCGGCCACCGTGCCCACGCGGGCCGCCACGACCATGGCCGGGACGAGCGCGACGCCCCACACCAGGTCGTTGACGAACGCCTTCCGCCCGGTGCCGGCGGCGAAGAACGAGTACCGCCAGGCGTCCTGCAGCAGCAGCCCCGGCAGCAGGACGCCCAGGCAGGCGAAGGCGGGCCCCACCGGACCGCCGACGGCCAGTCCCGCCCCCAGGCAGGCCGCGCCGATGACGCCGCCGACGCCGAGGGCGGTACCCGACGAACGGGCCACGGCCCCGCGCCAGGAGGCCTCCGGCACCCCGCTGAAGCGCACCACGAGCGGGTCGGTGGCCAGCCCCCGGGAGACGCTGAGCACCACGCCGTACGTCACCCAGGCCAGGCTGAACACGCCGAACGCGGTGAGCCCGAGCGAGCGCGCGACGTAGATCCCCACCGCGAAGTTGGTCATGCTGGAGGCGGCCTGGTCGGCCAGCCCCCAGGACAGCCGGCCGAGCAGGGCCCGCCGGGCGGGCCCGGCCCGTGCCGTCGCCTTCTCCTTCTCGGTGGTCATCGGCGTCATGCCTTGATCAGCCCGGCGCCGTGCAGGGCGCCGGCCGCGGCGGCGACGGTGTCGAAAGGCAGCCCGGCCCGCTCGGCCACGTCCAGCAGCGCGTGCTCGCCGTCGGAGAGGCTGAGCACCCACAGCATCGCCATCTGGGCCTCTTTGGCGTCGCTGCGGCCGCCGAGCGAGTCGTACAGGCCCCGCCGGCCCAGCTGGGGCTCGCCGTAGGGGCTGAGGTTGACGTACCGCCGGTTGCCGTCGAGCACGGCGAACGCCTCGCGGCACAGGGTGAGCGTGTCCGTCATCGCCTCCGGGGTGACGAAGTCCGGGTTGTCCGCCGAGGTGTGATATTCCGGGTAACCGGCGTACGGGGTCCGGCTGAGCGAGCCCACGCCGAGATCGAAGCCCGGTGAGCAGTACTGCCGCTCGTCGTAGCCGTACGGGGTGAACTCGGCGATGTGGTGCGGGCGTTCGGAGGCGGTCAGCACATGCCGCATCACCCGGTCGATCTCGGCGTCACCGCGCCGGCTCCGCTTGTACGTCAGCCGGCCCCGGTCGCCCGCGCAGGCCAGCACCAGGCCGTGCTTGACTCGCTCGATCCTCTCCGCGTTGCGGGCCAGCCAGGTGATCGCCCCGATGGTGCCGGGCGCGAAGATGAACCGGTAGGTGTAGTACGGGGTCCGCTCCGCCAGCGCCCGGGCCAGGAACGTCGCCACCGCGACACCGGCCAGGTTGTCGTTGGCCAGCGACGGGTGGCAGACGTGGCAGGAGACGATCACCTCGTCGGCGATCTGCCCGGGGACCACGTGCTCGGCGTAGGTGAGGTGGCCGTCGGCGAGCGTGGAGTCCACGCGCACCTCGTACTCGCCGTCCGGCATCGCGTCCAGGATGTCCTGGGAGAGACAGAACCCCCACTGCGGCTTGTAGTAGCTGGTGCGGTACGGCACCCAGCTCGGCCGCTCCGGCAGCGTGTACAGATGCTCGCGCAGCTCGGCCAGCGGCATCGTCGCCGACACCGGCACGCTGTAGCCGAGCACGTGCAGGCTGGACGCGGCGAAGTCGACGACCCGGTTGCCCGCGGCGTCGGCGATGTAGGCGTCCCGGATGTTCCACTCCTGCGGCACCGTCCAGTCGAGCACCTGGGTCCCGGTCGGCACCTCGTGCACCTGGAGCGGGATGTACTCGCCGACGATGTCCAGGGTGGCGCGCACCCCGTCGCCGGTGATGCTCCGGCACAGCGGGTACAACCGCTCCACCAGCGCGTGCATCTCCTCGCCGACGGTCATCCGCGCCACCGCAGGGTGTCGTCGACGGTGCCGGCCTCGGACGCCGCCCGCAGCACGGCCAGCCGGGTGAAGCGGCGCTCGAAGGCCTCCTGGGTCAGCCCGAACTTCCGGTAGGCGTCGGCGAGTTCGAGCGCCCCCCGCTTCACCGACCACTCGCAGTCGAAGCCGGGGATCGCGGCCCGGAACCGGGAGAAGTCCACCCGGTACGACCGGGGATCGGCCCCGTTCTCGCCGGTGATCACCACCTTCGCGCCGGACACCGCCTCGGCGACCTGCTCGGCGATCTCGGCGACCGTCACGTTGTTGGTCTCGGTGCCGATGTTGAACGCCCGGTCGTGCACCGCCTCGCGCGGCGCGTCCAGCGCGGCCGTGAAGGCCCGCGCGATGTCGGCGGCGTGCACCAGCGGGCGCCAGGGGGTGCCGTCGGAGAGCACCAGCACCTCGCCGGACAGCAGCGCGTGGCCCACCAGGTTGTTCAGCACGATGTCGGCGCGCAGCCGGGGGGAGTAGCCGAAGGCGGTGGCGTTGCGCATGTACACCGGGCTGAAGTCGGCGTCGGCCAGCGCGTGCAGGTCGTCCTCGACCCGCACCTTGGACTCCGCGTACGGGGTCACCGGGCGCAGCGGGGCGTCCTCGGCCACCAGTTCGTCACCGCCGGCGGCGCCGTACACCGAGCACGTCGACGCGTACAGGAAGCGCCGCACCCCGGCGTCGCGGGCCAGCCGGGCCAGCGTCACGGACGCGTGGTGGTTGATGTCGTAGGTGAGCTGCGGCGCCAGTGAGCCCAGCGGGTCGTTGGACAGGGCCGCCAGGTGGATCACCGCGTCGACCCCGGCCACGTGTGCGGCCGTGAGGTCGCGCAGGTCCACCCGTGCACCCGGCGGGTCCGCCGGCTTCGGCCCCAGCACGCAGTCGGCGAACAGGCCGGCGTCGAGGCCGACGACCTCGTGCCCGGCCTCGGCGAGGACCGGGGCCATCACGGTGCCCAGGTAGCCCTGGTGTCCGGTCAGGAGTACGCGCATGGTTCAACCCCCCAGGTTGAGCGTGAGTTTGGTGACGGCGAACGCCTCGGCGTAGCGCTCGTGGCATTCGATACCGCGGATCCGGGCGAGACCGAGGAAGGCCTCCCGGTCGTACCAGGGCCGGTGGCGCTGCGAGGGGTAGTGCTCCTGCAGCAGCCCCACCTTGCGCTCGGCGGTCTCCGGCGAGAGCGGCTGGTACGCCGCCGGACGGCCGAGATCGCCGTCCCACTTGACGATCTCGTAGCCGAGCACCAGGTGGTCGCGGAACGCGGTGGGGATCAGCTTCGCCAGGCCGCGGTGGTCCTGGTGGGCGTCGTCGGTGCGCGGGGCAAGCACGAGGTCCGGGTCCGTCGCCGCGCGCAGCTCCTCGACCGCGGCCTTGGCCTCCTCCCAGTGCGCGGGCAGCCGGCCGTCCGGCAGCTTGTGCACGGTCAGCCGCAGGTCGGCTCCCGGACAGAAGGCGGCGAGCGCGGCCCGCTCCTCCTGCTCCCGGTCGCCGCCGCCGCCGGACAGCACCAGCGCGTCGACGCGCAGGCCCGGGCGCGCCAGGCACATCGTCAGCAGCGTGCCGCCGGCGCCGATGGCGATGTCGTCGCAGTGCGCGCCCACCGCGACGACCCGGTCCGGGCGCCCGGCGCCGAGCCGGATCACGCGCCCACCCCGGTGGCGTCCCGTTCCCACACGGCCCACGGGCGGTCGCCCCGGGCGTAGGCGTCGTCGAGCGCGGCCCGCTCCTTGACGGTGTCGGTCGGCTTCCAGAAGCCGCGGTGCTGGTGCGCCACCAGGCGGCCCTGCTTGGCCAGTTGGCCGCAGCCGTCGGCGACCAGGTCCCCGCCCTGCGGGATGTGGTCGAAGATCTCCTGGCGGAGCACGAAGTAGCCGCCGTTCTCCCACAGCGGCATGTCGCTGACCGCGGTGATGCCCCCCACCAGGCCGTCCTCGCCCAGGTCCACGCAGTGGAACGAGGACTGCGGCGGCACCACCATCATCGACGCGCCGGCGTCACGCCGGGCGAAGGAGTCGATCATCGTCGGCAGCGGCGCGTCGGTGAGCACGTCGGCGTAGTTGGCGAGGAACATCTCGTCGCCGTCGAGGTGGTGGCGCACCCGGCGCAGCCGTTCCCCGATCGGCGACTCGACGCCGGTCTGCGCGAACGTGATCGTCCAGTCGGCGATGTCGGTGGACAGCAGTTCGGTCCGTCCGCCGCGCAGCACGAAGTCGTTGGACGTCGTCTCCTCGTAGGTGAGGAAGAAGTTCTTGATGTGGTGGGCCCCGTAGCCGAGGCAGAGGATGAACTCCGTGTGCCCGAAGTGCGCGTAGTAGCGCATGACATGCCAGATCAGCGGGCGCGGGCCGACCATCGCCATCGGCTTGGGCACGTCGTCGGAGGTTCCGTTGCGCATCCGCATGCCGTAACCGCCGCAGAACAGGACGACCTTCATGCCTTGACCTCGACAATGCTCAGTTCCGGTATCGGGAAGACCAGCCGGCCGCCCCACTCGTGCACGTACGCCAGCTGCTCGACCAGCTCGGCCCGCAGGTTCCACGGCAGCACCAGGACGTAGTCCGGCCGGTCGGCGGCGATCCGCTCGGGCGGCAGGATCGGGATGCGGGTGCCCGGGGTGAACCTGCCGTGCTTGTAGGGGTTGCGGTCGACCGTGTACGCCAGCAGGTCGGGCCGGATGCCGCAGTGGTTGAGCAGGGTGTTGCCCTTGCCCGGGGCGCCGTAGCCGACGACCGTCTCGCCGCGCTCGGCCGCGTCGATGAGGAACCGCAGCAGGTCCCGGCGCACCTTGGCCACCCGGGCGGAGAACTCGGTGTACCCGGACAGCTCCTGCAGCCCGGCGGCCTTCTCCCGGGCCAGTACGTCCGCCACCCGCGCGGTGGGCTCGCCGGCCACCTCGCACGGGCGGGCCCACAGCCGGATCGACCCGCCGTGCGTGGGCAGCAGCTCGACGTCCACGAGCGTGAGTCCGCCGCTCGCCAGCGCCCGGATCGCGGCCGCGACCGTGTAGTACTGGAAGTGCTCGTGGTAGATCGTGTCGTACTGGTTCTCCTCGATCAGGGTCAGCAGGTGCTGCACCTCGACTGAGACCCAGCCGTCGTCGGCGACCAGCGCCCGCAGCCCCTGGGTGAACCCGACCACGTCGGGGATGTGCGCGTACACGTTGTTGGCCACGACCAGGTCCGCCGGGCCGTGCTCGGCGCGGACGCCGGCGCCGGTGTCCGGGCCCAGGAACGCCGTGAGCGTGGGCACCCCCGCCTCCCGCGCCGCCGCCCCGACGTTCACCGACGGCTCGACGCCGAGGCAGCGGATCCCCCGGTCCACCACATGCCTCAGCAGATACCCGTCGTTGCTCGCGACCTCGACCACGAAGGCGTCGGGGCCGAGGCCCACCCGCTCCACGGCGCCCGCGACGAAGGCGCGCGCGTGTTCCACCCAGGAGGTCGAGAAGGAGGAGAAGTACGCGTACTCCTCGAACGTCTCCTCCGGTGTGATCAGCGGAGGGATCTGCGCGAGCCAGCAGTCGGTGCAGACCCGCAGGTGCAGCGGGTACGCCGGTTCCGGCAGGTCCAGTTGTCCCGCGGCGAGAAAGCTCTCGCACGGCGGGGTCGCCCCCAGGTCGACGACGCTCTCCAGCGCCGACGAGCCGCAGAGTCGGCATCCGGTCATCTACTGCCCCCCAATGATTCCGTCCGCCCCGCGATCGCGGAGCGGTACCCCTCCACCAGGCGCTCCAGCCCGACCGCCGGGCTGAAGTCCCGCTCGTAACGGCTCCGGGCCGCCCGGCCCAGCTCCCGGCCGAGGGCCGGGTCGGCCGTGATCCGGCGCAGACAGGACGCGAGCGAGGCGGCCTCGCCCGGCCGGTGCAGCAGACCGGTCACCCCGTCCTCGACGAGTTCGACGAACGCGCCGTGACCGGCGGCGACGGCCGGCACCCCGGCCGCCATCGCCTCCACGACCACCAGGCCGAACGCCTCCAGCCACGTCGAGGGCGCCACCACGGCGACCGACCGCGCGACGGCCTCGCGGACCTGCGCGGTGTCGTACAGGCCGGCGTACCGCACGTCGTCGCGGCCCGCCGCCCAGGCGGTGACCTCCGGCTCCAGCGGCCCCGCTCCGGCGATCACCAGCGGCACCCCCACCCCGCCGCCGGCGGTCAGCTCGTCCCAGGCGGCCATGAGCAGCCGTACGCCCTTGGCCTCCGCGAGCCGGCCGAGATACAGCAGGTGCTCGCCGTCGCCCTCGCGGCGCACGTCCGGGTCGGGCACGAAGTTGTGCTTCACCGCCAGCCGCTCGGCCGGCATCCCGGAGCGCACCAGGACCTCGCGCTGGGCCGCCGAGATGCAGAAGAACCGCTCCACACCGGACCACCACCGCCGCCGGTTCACCGACAGGCTGACCGCGAGCGGCACCGTCGCGAGCCGGGAGCCGCGGTAGCAGCCGTGCCGGACGGCGGGCAGCGGCGCGGACCCCACGCACTCGGCGCACGGCCGGCCGTCGCGCTGCAGCGTGCCGGGCGGGCAGACCTGGGTGTAGTTGTGCAGCGTGGCGACGGCCGGCACCCCGGCGTCCGCGCAGGCGGCCAGCACCGCCGGCGACAGCAGCGGGAAGACGTTGTGGACGTGCACCACGTCCGGCCGCTCGGCGCGCAGCTTCGCGGCGAGTTCCCTGCGGACCGCCGGGTTCCACGGCACCAGCAGCGGGATCGCGGCCTTGGCCGGCAGGGACCGGGCTGCGATGTCGTCGCTGCGCCGCTCGAAGACCTCGGCCCGGTGGCCGGCTTCGCGCAGCAGTGCCACCTCCTGGTCGACGACCTTGTTCTCGCCGCTCGGCTGCGCCGAGGCGTAGCGGTTGTGCACCACGAGAACATGCATGCTTCAGGCCACCTCCGTTCTTCGGACCCAGCGCGTGACGCGCCGTCGGGGGACTGCGGGGGCCGGGAGGGCGGCGGCCGTGTCGGGCACCGCCAACAGCGAGGCGGCCACCGCCAGATGGAGCAGGTACGGCGAGGCGTCGCCCAGCCCGGCCTCGGTGTACGACGCGATCCCGCAGTAGCTGATCAGGAAGATCGCGCAGGCCCTCGACAGCGAGGGCGGCCGCAGCAGTGCGACACCGCCCAGGACGACGATGACCGCCGCCACCAGCGTCACGCCGGTCATCCCCTGCTCGTGGAAGACGGCCAGCCAGCTGTTGTCGATCGGCAGCCCGCCGAAGGACTTGTCACCCAGGCCCATGCCGAACAGGTACTCCGAGGTCGTCCGGGGTGCCGCCAGCAGCGCCTCCCAGACCTTGGCCCGGCCGGTGAGGCTGGTGAAGTTCTCCTGGCTCTGTCCGCGCAGGAACCACGACCGCAGCGCGGGGCCGAACCCCACCGCGGCCACGGCGGCGCACAGCACCACCCAGGCGAAGAACCGGCGGGCGGCGGTGCTGGTCAGGAAGAGCGAGCCGATCGCCAGCACCAGCCCGATCAGCATCCCGAGCGTGGCCGTGCGGGTGTGGGTCAGCGCGAGCAGGACCAGGGACGGCACGATGACCAGCGCCGCGCTGGCCCGGGTCGTCCGGCGGCCCAGCAGGAGCAGCACGGAGAGCCCGATGATCACCGCCGCGTACTGTCCGATCTGCGGCGGGGTGAGCGGCCACAGCGCGCCGACCAGACGCCCGCCGTACAGCTCGGGCAGGGCGGCGCCCGGGGAGACGACCGCGCCGACGGCCACCGACCCGAGGACCACGAAGTACATCCGGATGTGGAGCCGGACGAACCGCAGGTCGCCGTCCCACCAGCGGGTGAGCAGCCACAGCGTGCTGACGAACAGCGCCAGCCGGGCGCAGCGGAACACCGCGCCGAACCCGGACTCCAGGTCCGCGCTGGAGATCACGCTCGGCACCAGCAGCAGGGTCAGCAGGAACAGGAAGGCGTTGGGCCGCACGCGCAGCCGGGGATTGACCACGAGCGCCAGCGCGAACGCGGCGACCAGCGCGCCCATGGTGGCCATCTGGATGAGTGAGCGGGGCAGCGGGACGATGGTCTTCGCCCCGGCGGAGCCGAGCGTGTTGAGGACCAGCAGCCCCCAGACCGTCCCGACGATCTTCGACGTGTGGTCGGCGGGCATCTCAACCGCCTTTCCCGGCACGGTACTTGCTGCCCGCGTCCTGCCGGTACGGCGTGTCCCGCCACTGGGAGAAGTCCAGGACCCGGCTCGGGTCGTGGACGACGAACCTCCACGGTCCCCGGTAGACGTTGTCGTGCCAGCGGTTGTGCTGCTTGCGCGTGATCGCCTCGGCCACCCGCTCGCCCCGGTAGGGGGACCAGTCCGGATAGGTGCCGTAGTTGGCCAGCACCGCCATGCGGTCGCACTTCGCCGTGCAGTCGAGGACGGACTTGTCCAGCGTGAAGCGGTTGTCGTGGACGTCCACCCGCTGGGTCCGCCACCGGCAGTCGTCGTACAGCGGCGCCTTGGCGATCGCGGGCCGCTCGCAGCGGTCGATGTCCTTCACCAGGAGGGTGCACTCACCCGAGGAGGTGTTGGCCGGGCTGTTGCAGAACCGGTCCGCGTTCTCCCACAGGGTGATCCCGGACCAGTTGTTCTCCAGCACGTTGCGGTAGATCTCGATCTTGTCCGTGCGGGCCGGGACGCGCGGCTCCCCGCCGGACTCCGATATGTACACGGTCGCGAACGGGAAACTGTCGCCGCGCCCGGCGTAGTCGCGGCCCTCGACCCAGTTGTTCCGCCGGATCCGGTTCTTGCGGATGACCGCGTTGTAGCTGGTCTCGTAGATCAGCGCCGCACCGTCGTTGGCCTCCAGCAGGTTTCCCTCGATACGGAAGTCGTTGTTGTTGGTGTCCGCCCACAGCCCGGTGCCGCGGTTGTCGTGCACCCAGTTGCCGCGTACGTCGGCGCCGTCGACGGCCCAGAACTTGACGCCTGCGGTGCAGCCGCAGCCCGGCCGCCGCCGCTCCCAGTCGTCCGTGTTGTTGCCCACGATCTCGTTGCCCTCGACCACCAGGCCGGTGATGAGGCCGTCGGCCTTGTAGGCGTTCATGCCGTACTGGCCGTTGTCACGCAGGCAGTTGCCGCGCACCCGCTGGCGGGCGCCGGCCATCAGCCCGGCGCCGGAGTTGTTCTGGACCGTCGTGTGCTCGATGACCCAGCCGTCGGCCGAGTCGTGGTTGACCACGCCCTCGTCGTGCGGCGCGACGAAACGCTGCACGGTCAGGTGGCGGATGGTGACGTCGCGGGCGGAGCCGCCGAACGCGTACTGGTTGGTCTTCCGGCCGTCGAGCACCGCGCCCGGAGCGCCGACGTAGGTGTCCCCCTCCTTGGGAAGGACCTGGGCGTAGCGGTCCGGGCCGAGCCGGTGCTTGCCCGGGAGCAGCCAGAACGTGGTGCCCGGGGGATTGCTCTCGGTCTGCACGGCCAGGTCACCGGGCACGGCGGGGTCCACCGTCACCGCGCCGGCCGGCGCCTTCGTGGGCCCGGCCGCGCGCTCGGCGCACACCCGGGCCACGGACGTGGACGGTGTGGTGGTCGGCTTCGGCCGCGCGTCCGGCGTGCCCTCGCAGCCGGTCGCCGCCAGCAGGGCCAGCACCAGTGGTGCCGTGACCCGTGCTCGTCGCCGCCCCTTGATCCCCAAGCGTCCTCCCCTAGCCCCGGAACCCGAGTACGGTGGTGAACTCCCCGGACGCGGTGCCGCCGGCGAAGCCGGTGCCGATCAGTGTGGTGACGGGTTCCTTGCGCCCGAAGCCCGCGGAGTACCAGCCGAGCGGCGGGTCGCTCTCGCCGCGATGCGCCCGCCAGGACAGCTGCCCGGGCAGTTCGAGCACCGCGGAGCGGTCCTCGCCGTCCCGGGTCCAGGTCAGTTCCGCGACGGTGCCCACCAGGTCCGCGGCGATCGCCGGGCCGAGGTGGAACGCCAGCCGCACGGCCCGGCGCGGGCCGCGCACCTCGTCGCTCACCCGCAGCTCCCGGCTCGCGGCCGTCAGCTCCACCCGGCGCCGGTGCACGGAGGGCTCGTAGCCGTCGTGCTCGGCGCACCAGCGGGCCACGCCCTGGCCGGACGTGTCGGCGACCAGGACACGGCTGCGGGCCTGCCGGGTCCACAGGAACGGACCGCCGGAGACGGACTGGTCGTCGCCGTCCAGTTCCAGGGTGTTGTGGCCGAGGGTCGAGCGGAAGTACCGCCGCCACTCGGGCTGCCCGTGGTAGCAGTACGTCCCCGGGTCGGCCAGCACGTCGACCCCGTCGTGCCGCACCTCCAGGGACAGCGCGTCGGCGTGCGCGTGCGCGGCGATGGACAAAAAGCCGTGCGGGCCGCCGTCGCAGCGGCACCAGATCTCCTGCGGACCCCGCAGGATGGTCATGCCGGCGTCGGCGAAACGGTCGGGCCGGGTCGCCGGGCGGGCCACGGCAGGCGCGGTCCCCTCACGCGGGTGGGGCCGCACCAGCGCGGCCAGCAGGGGGGTGCGTACGTCGGTGCCGGTCACCGCCGGCCACCAGTCCAGCCGGCCGAAGACGGCGTCCCCGGTGGCCAGCAGCGAGGCCCAGCGGTCGGTGCCCGCGCCGTCCACGACCAGACCGTGCCCGTCGTCCGCGTCCCCCTGGCGCGGCGGCCGCAGCCGGTTGTCCACGACGGCCGCGAGCGCGTCGGTCATCCGCAGCAGCACCAGCCGGACCGTCGCGGGCACCGGCACGCCCGCGGCGTCCGCCTCGGCCAGCGCGGCCAGGCCCAGCTCCAGCACCAGCCCGTGGTACTCGGTGGCCAGCTCGCGGTTGAGGCCCGAGGGGAAGGTGTTGGCGCGCAGCTGCCGCTCCAGTGACCGCAACGCGTCCGTGCGCCAGCGCGCCGAGGAGGGGAACCAGTCGAAGGCGCAGGCCGCGGCGAACTGCCCGGCGGTCTCGGCGATCACATGGTTGTTCGCGGAGGAACCCCGGCTGGGGAAGGCGGCCAGCCAGCGCTGGTGGTGCCAGATCTGCCGGTGTGCCACCGGGTTGCCCTCGAACAGCCCGGCCGCGCCCGGCCAGCCGTCGAGCAGTCGGCGCACCCACACCCAGGACAGCAGCCGGATGCCCAGCTCGATGCCGCTGGTCCAGTGCACCCCGCGCAGCGGTGTGTTGGCCGCCCACCACGACCGCAGATGGGCGGCCACCCGCTCGGCGTACCGCTCGTCCCCGGTGACCGCGTAGGCGGCGGCGAGCACGGTGAGGTACTGGTGCCGGGACAACTCCCAGATCTGCTTGATGTCGCCGACCGCGTCCTCGTCGCGGTAGGGCACGTCGAAGGCGTGACCCCAGGGCGCCCGGCGCCCGGTCTTCGGGTCGTGGCACCAGTCCGGGTCGACCAGGTCGTCGCGGAGCACCCCGAAGTACTCGGCGTGCCCGTCCATCAGCCGGTCCGCCGCGGCGACGAGACGTTTCGCGGCGTGCGGGGGCACCGCGGCGACGGTCCCCGCGGGCAGTACGGCGGTGAACCGGGCACCGGTCACAGCCGGGCTCCGGGGCGGCGCCGACCGCCACCGCCGCCTGCGCAGCGTGTCGCCCACCCGGCCGCCGACCTCCCGCGGCCCCATCCGGGACAGCCGCCGCAGGTACCAGCCCGGACTTCCCGCGCGCACGGTCATCGCGTCCGCGCCAGCGTCACCGGCGCGCCGGCGGCGAGGCCCGCCCGCACGGCGAGGGTGGCCGCCGTGGTGGCGACGAGCGACTCCAGCGGCACCGGCATCGGCCCGCCGGTGCGCACGGCCCTGACGAACGCGGCCAGCTCGGCGGACTGGCCCTTGTCCCGGGCCTTGGGCAGCCGCGATCCGACCCACTGCCTGCGGCGGCCGTCGTAGACGGCGGCACGGACGAAGTCGTCCAGCCGCAGCACCCTGCCGTCCGCGACCAGGTCCAGCGTCTCCTTGGGGAAGCCGGGCGCGCCGGTGGTGACGTAGCTGATCGTGGCGGTGGACCCGTCCGGGTAGCGCAGGACGACCTGGAGGTCCTCGTTGCCGGGCGTGGTGAGGGCGTACACCGAGACCGGGTCGGCCTCCAGCAGCCAGCTCGCCGTGTCGACGAAGTGTCCGCCCTCACCGGCGAACCGCGAGCCCTCGGTGTCCTGCCGCAGGTACCAGCTGCCGTGGTCGAGGCGGCCCGCGTTGACCAGGTAGCGCAGGCTCGCCGGTCCGGTGCGGGCGCCGAACCGCTGCTTCGCCTCCCGCAGCAGCGGCGCGAACCGGCGGTTGAAGCCCACCTGCAGCCGGTCGTTGCCGGACTCCTCCACCGCCGCGAGCACCCCGGCCAGCTCCTCCTCGGTGAGCGCCAGCGGTTTCTCCACGAACACGGCCTTGCCGGCCAGCAACGCCCTGCGGGTCAGTTCGGCGTGCGAGCTGTGCCGGGTGACCACGAACACCGCGTCGACTGACTTGTCGCCGAGCACGGCGTCCAGGTCGGTGGTGGCCTCGGCGAAGCCGAACTTCCGCTGGGCGTTGGCCGCCGACAGCGCCGTCGTGGTGACGACCGTGGACAGCTCGACGCCCTCACGCCGCGCCAGGTGCGGCAGCAGCATCGACGTCGCGTAGTTCCCCGCGCCCACGAACGCCAGCCGCACCGGCGCCCCGGCCGCCCGGCGCGGGGCGGCACCCGCGCCACCGCGCCGCACCGCGGGCACCGCGACCTCCGGGGCCGCGGCCTCCTCCGTCTCCCGCTGGTCACCGGGGTACCGGAACAGCACCGCCACGGCCTTCAGCTCGCCGTCCTTCAGGCTCCGGTACGTCTCGACCGCGTCGTCGAAGTCGGCGGTGTGGGAGATCAGTGGCTGCACGTCGACCCGGCCGCGCGCGAGGAGATCGAGGAAGCAGGCGAGGTTCCGGCGCTCGGTCCAGCGCACATAGCCGATCGGGTAGTCCCGTCCCTCCAGCTCGTACGAGGGGTCGTAGCGCCCGGGGCCGTAACTGCGGGAGAAGCGGACGTCCAGTTCCTTCTCGTAGTACGCGTTCCACGGCAGGTCCAGGCGGCACTTGCCGATGTCGACGACCCGGCCGCGGTCCCGGCACAGCCGGGCGGCCAGCTCGACGGGCTGGTTGCTCGCGCCGCCGGCGGCCAGGTACACCTGGTCCACGCCATGGCCGTCGGTGAGTTCGGCGACGGCGTTCACCACGGCCGGGGAGTCGGGATCGCCGCAGGCGGCGGCGCCCAGGCGCTCGGCCAGCTCGCAGCGCGCCGGATCCGGGTCGACCCCGACGACACGGACACCGGAGGCGGTCAGCAACTGCGCCACCAACTGCCCGATCAGCCCGAGGCCGATGACCAGTGCCACCTCGCCGAGCTGCGGTTCGCCCTGGCGGACGCCCTGCATCGCGATCGATCCGACGGTGCCGAAGGCCGCGTGCCGTGACGCGAGGCCGTCCGGCACGGGGGCGTAGAGGTTCTTCGGCACCCAGTTCAGCTCGGCGTGCAGCGCGTGCTCGTTGCCGGCGCAGGCCACGAGGTCGCCGACCTTCACGTCGTCGATCCCGGCCCCGACCTGCTCGACCACCCCGCACAGCGAGTAGCCGAGCGGCGTGTAGGAGTCCAGCTTGCCCATCACCTTGCGGTAGGTGGCGCCCACCCCGTTCGTGGCCACGCTCTGCGCGACCTTGGCCACCTGGTCCGGCCGCGAGCGGGCCTTGCCCACCATCGACATGCCGGCCTCGGACACCTTCATCAGCTCGGTACCGGTGGATATCAGCGAGTGGGCGGTCCGCACCAGCACGCCGCCCGGCTTGCACCCGGGCACCGGCACGTCGAGCAGCGCCAACTCGCCGCTCTTGTAGTTCTGCACTACCTGTTTCACCCGAAGTCCCTTGTCTCTACGCCGTCAGGGAGCGGTCCGGCCGGAGCCGGAGGTCGCGCCGCGATACCAGTGTTCGAGGGTCAGCACATGCCACAGATGCTTGGAGTTGTCCCGGTGCCCGGCGGCGTCCTCGGCGACGAGCCGTCGCAGCGCGTCGCGGCGCAGGAACCCGGAACGGACGAGCTCGCCGTCGTTCACCACCTCGCGCACCAGCGGCGCCAGGTCCCGGCTCATCCAGGCCCGCAGCGGGGCGCTGAACAGGCCCTTGGGCCGGTAGACGATCTCCCGGGGCAGGATCGAACAGGCGGCCTCCTTGAGGACGGCCTTGCCCTGCCGGCCGACGATCTTGCGGTCACCGGGCACGGCGAACGCCGCCCTGACCACCTCGACGTCCACGTACGGCACCCGCACCTCCGTCGACGCGGCCATGCTCGACCGGTCCGTGTAGGCGAGGTTCAGGCCCGGCAGGAACATCCGGGTGTCGCCCAGGCACATGCGGTTGACGAAGTCGTCGAGGTCGTTGTCCCGGTAGACGTCCGCGTGCTCGGTCAGCACGTCGTCGACCGTCCCGGCCAGATCCGGATCGATCAGGCCGAGCAGCTCGTCCCGGTCGTACATGGTGTAGCTGCGCCGGAACGCGGTCTCCTCCGGCAGGTCGGCGAAGGAGAGGAACCGCTTCGCGAACCGCACCGACCGGTACCCCCGGCGGGCCGAGGCGACCGGCAGCCGGTCCACGGCCGCGGACAGCCCGCGCCGCAGGGGCCGCGGGACGCGCTGGTAGCGCAGCGCGAGCAGATTGGCGAGGTGCTTGCGGTACCCGGCGAACAGCTCGTCGGCGCCCATCCCCGACAGCATCACCTTGACCCCGGCCTCCCGGGCGGCCTCGCAGATCAGGAAGGTGTTGATCGCGGCGGGGTCGCCGATCGGCTCGTCCAGGTGGTACGTCATGTGCGGCAGCAGGTCGAGCACGTTCGGGGCGATCTCGATCTCGTGCAGGTCGACGCCGAACCGCTCGGCCACCTGCCGGGCGTAGCGCAGATCGTCCGGCATCGCCTCGAACCTGGCGTCCTCGGCGCGGAACCCGATCGTGTAGGCGGAGATCCCGGGCCGGTCGCGGGCCGCCAGCGCCGTCAGGTAGCTGGAGTCGAGCCCGCCGGAGAGGAACGTCGCCACGGGCACGTCGGACAGCAGATGACGCCGCGTCGACTCCTCGACGACGGCGGCGAGGTCCGGCAGCTCACCGCTCAGGGCCCGCTCCCGGCCCTCGGCGGCGACGTCCCGCAGGTTCCAGAACCGGCCGCGCTCCACCCGGCCGTCGGGCCGGCACCTGAGCCAGCTCCCCGGCGGCAGCTTCTCCGCCTCGCGGAACGCACACCGCGAGTCCGGCACCCAG
The DNA here is from genome assembly GCF_000383595.1 of Streptomyces bottropensis ATCC 25435. Lineage (NCBI taxonomy): Bacteria > Bacillati > Actinomycetota > Actinomycetes > Kitasatosporales > Streptomycetaceae > Streptomyces > Streptomyces bottropensis. Next base: position 2,356,344 of record NZ_KB911581.1, read on the forward strand.
TAGTACAGCAGCGAGGCCACCAGCGCCGCGTGGTCCACCTCCAGCGTCCCGCCCGTCACGGCGGCCAGCGCCTTCAGCTCGGAGGCGAACACCAGCCCCTCGCCGCGCCGGAGCAGGAACAGCGGCTTGATGCCGAGCTGGTCGCGGGCGAGCACCAGCTCACCGGTGCGCTCGTCGAAGATCCCGAACGCGAACATCCCGCGCAGCCGGGGCAGGCAGTCCGTGCCCCAGCGCCGCCATGCCTCCAGCAGCACCTCGGAGTCGGACGTACCGCGAAAGCGCACCCCGGCGCCCGCCAGCTCGGCACGCAGCTCGGGCGCGTTGTACAACTCGCCGTTGTACGTCAGGACCAGGCCGTCCGAGACCATCGGCTGGGCGCCGGTGTCGGACAGGTCGATGATGGCCAGCCGGCGGTGCCCGAGGTGCACCTCGCCGTCGCCGACGGGGTGGCTGTAGCGGCCGGCCCCGTCCGGGCCGCGGTGGGCGAGGACATCGGTGAGCCGGTCGGTCACGGCCTTCCCGTCCGGCCACCGGTACGTACCTGCGATGCCACACATGGCTACCGTGCCTCCTGGTCGCTGTCCGGGACCCGCTCAGCCCACATCGGCAGCCGCTCCGCCCGCCGCCTGCCCGACCCGTTGCGCACGGTGGGCCGCTCGCCGCGGCCACGCGCCGCGCCGGGCGGCCCGTCCCACAGCGTGCCGTCGGTCCGGTCCCGTGGATCGGGGTCGATCAGCACCACCCCGAGCACCGCGATGTGCTGGTCCGCGAGCTGCCGCGCCACGGTGTGCAGCCACGCGACACTGCCGTGCCCGGCACGCACGACGAGCACCGTCCGGGTGCCGAGGTACCGCAGGTCGGTCCACGCCGTGCCGGGGGCCACCGAGCCGACGCCGATCCGGCGGTCCCCGGGCGGCAGGGCCTCCGCCTGCGCGCCGCCGACCACGACCGGCTCTCCCGGCTTCGGGCGGCGGCCCGAAAGCTGCCGGCCGGGCAGCCCGTCGACGACGACCACCGGTCCCTGGGCCGCCAGTGCTCCGGCGAGGTCCAGGGCGATCACGCTCGCGCCGCGCGCACAGCCCAGCTCCAGCAGCGACACCGGGTCCGTGGAGCCGCGGACGGCGCGGGTGAGGGAGAGGGTGAGCCGTGTCCGTGCCGCCCGGGTCCGGCGCCGCCGCCACAGCCGGGGCGAGCGGCGGGGCAGTTCCGTCAGCACCGAGGCGCCGAGGTGCGCGGCGATGTCCCGGCGCAGGACGGGTCGGTCCGCCACCACCGTGCCCACCGCGGCCACCGCGAGGCCGAGGGCGAGCCCGAGGACGAACCCGATCGCCGCGTCGGTGGCGAGGGTCCGTGGCAGCGAATGCCGCACCGCGCGCGGCGCGTCCACGATCTGGGTGCCCGCGACGAGCTGGGGGGTGCCGATGCGCGCCTCGGCGGCACGCTGGTCGAAGTCGGAGATGCGGGAGGTGAGTTCGGCCCGGCGGGCGAAGAGGGACTCCATGTCGGCCGACGCGCTCGGCCCGCTCTCCGGTGTGCCGTCCCCGATCGCCTTGTTGACCTTGGCGAGGTCGGACTTGATGCGGTCACGCTGGTCGAGCAGGGCCTTGGCCTCGGCGTTCGCGGCTTCCCGTATCCGCCTCACGTGATCGGCGACGAACGCGTCGGCCAGTGCCTTCGCGCGGGCCACCGCCTGCGTCTCGCTGTCCCCGGTCACCTCGATCTGCAGCATGTTGTTGGTCAGGCCGAGACCTTGGTAGTCCTCCATGAAGTCCTCGGGTTTCTCCGAGGAGCCGAGGGACTTCAGGGCCTGGCCGGCGATCCGGGTGGTCTGCAGCAGCGCGACGTCGGTGCGGATCAGCGTTCCGGGGTCGTTGGGCTGGTCCTCCTGGTGCGCCACCAGCACCTTGGTCACCGCGGTCGGCGGCGGAGGCAGCAGGACCGCCACCCCCGCGCCGCCGAGCAGCCCGAGCAGCGCCATGGAGCTCCAGAGCCGGCGTCGCCTGCGCACCGCCACCACCAGCCCCTGGAGGTCCACCAGCGGTGCGGCGGCCGACGGCTCCGCGGTCGTACTCGTCGTCACCGTGCACCTCCCCGCGCGTCGTCGCCGACCGCGAGCGCCGGCGCCACGGCCTCCCGCGGAGGCCCGGCGGACCGGGTCGTCGTACGCGCCCGGACCGGGCCGGCGAGGACGATGCCGACGATCTCGTGCTTGGCGTCCGCACACGCCTCGGCGATGCCGGCGAGCTCTCCCGCGGTCCAGCTGCCCGCGCTGAGCACGACCAGGACCCCCGACTCGCGGTCGCGGTCCGGCACCAGCGGCCGGGCCACCGAAACCCCCACCACCCGCAGCAGCGGATCGTTCTCGGCCTCGGCGACCAGCCGGTCGGCGGCCCGGCGGGCGGTCTCGTCGCCCTCGGGGACGACGACCAGCAGCCGCCGGGGGATCGGCAGCTGTTCCCGCAGCCGGGTGCACACCCGGCGGTAGCGGATCTGTCTGCTGGCCTCGTCGCCGGACGTCCGCGGGGTCGGCAGGTCCCACCGGACGTCGACGCCCAGCAGCCGGCGCAGCAGGGCCCCGGGACCACGGCCCCCCGACCGCTGCGCGGTCCGTCCGCCGGGCACGTCGACGGCGCCCAGCAGGTCCGAACCCAGCGCCGCGGCGATCTCCGCCTCGGTGCGCAGCCGGCGGCTCATCCGGGCGGCGACGAGATGGCCGACGACCGTGAGCAGGAAGAACAGCAGGGCTCCGGCGGCGATGAGCTGGGTCCTGGTCGGCGGCGCCTCACCGACCGGCCGGGCCGCGGACCCCATGACGACCAGGTTGGCGGCCTGCTCGTCGGCCGGGTCGGCCTGGTCCAGCTTGTCGATGGCCTCCTGCAGCGCGGTGCGCAGCTTCGCCAGCTCGGTGCGGGTCTGCACGCTCTCCACGGTCTCCCCCGCACCGGCCTGCTCGGCCAGCTCGGTGATGCGGCGGCTGGTCCTCTTCACCGTCTGCCGCAGTGCTTCGGGCGCCCCCGCGTCGGGGTCGGCGCTGTCGCCCGCGACCTGCTTGGCGAAGGCGACGAACTGCCGGGCCACCTGGTCGGAGAGGCGCTGGGCGCGCTCGGGGGTGTCGGACGTGCCCGAGATCTTGATGATGTTCCCGTCGGTGGCCTTGGCGCTGACGTGCTCCCGCACCTCGCTGCCGTCGACCCCGGTCCAGCCGAGCGCGGTGGCCGCACGGTCGACCACCACCGAACTCGTCGCGATCTCCGCCTGTGTCAGCAGCTCGCGTTCCTCCCACGCCCCGGGCAGCAGGACCGACGCCGACGTCGTGTAACGCGGCGGAAGCAGCAGGGAGGTGCCGTGGCCGACGAGCGCGCCCACCACGGTGAGGATGATGAGCAGCCGTCGGCGCCGACGGATAATCCGCCCGATCGTGACCAGGCGTATCGTGTCATCGCTCAACTGCGCGGCCTCGTTCCCGGCCCGTCCGTGTCGCTCGCCGAGGCCGTACCGCTCGCCCCGTCTGTACCGCCGGTCGCGTCCGTACCGCTCACCCCGTCCGTCGTGTCGCTCACCGGGGCCGGGGAGCGGTCGCCGCAGGCCGCGGCGTACGCGGCGAGCAGCGACCGCTGGGAGTTGCGCCAGGAGAGCGCCCCGCCGATCCGATCCTGGCCGATCTTGCCCATCTGGGCCCGCTGCTCCGGATCGTCCATGAGCCGCGCGATGAGCCCGGCGAAGGCGGCCTCGTCGTTGGCCGGCGCGTAGACGGCGGCCTCACCGGCGGAGACCCGCGCCTCCCGGAGGTCGAACGAGACGATCGGCCGACCCATCACCATGTACTCCAGCACCTTGTTCATGGTCGACACGTCGTTGAGCGGATTGTGCGGGTCGGGGGAGAGGCACACGTCCGCGGTGGACAGGTAGCGCGCCAGGTCGGCGTCCGGGATACGGCCGGTGAACTGCACCTGCTCCGCGAGCCCGAGCCGCCGGGACAGCTCCACCATCGCGTCGAAGGTGTCACCGGCGCCGACGAACACCGCGTGCCAGTCGGTCCGTTCGACCTCGTCGCGCAGCTTCGCCAGCGCCCGCAGGGCGTAGTCGACGCCGTCCTGCGGGCCCATGACGCCGAGGTAGCACAGCAGATACGGCTTGCCGCGCTTCAACTCCGGCTCGGGCGGCACGGGGTGGAACCGGTCGGTGTCGGGCGCGCTGCGCACCACGAAGACGTCCTCGGGCCGTTTGCCGCCGCGGCGCACGGCGACGTCCCGGTAGCTCTCGTTCGTGGCGAGCACGACGTCCGCGGCCCGGTAGGTCCGCCGCTCCAGCGCGCACACGGCCCGGTAGAGCAGGTCCTCGCCGCGGTCGAACCGCGACAGGTACAGCTCGGGCACCAGGTCGTGCTGGTCGAAGACGAAGCGCGCGCCGCGCCGCTTCATCCACAGTGCGGGCAGGAACAGCAGGTCGGGCGGGTTGCAGGCGTGGACCACGTCGACCGGGCCGACCTTGCGGGCCAGCCTGACCGTGTGCCACAACGCCGAGCCGTACTCCCGCAGATAGCCGGACGGGCCGCCGGTGGCCGCGCGCAACGGGTAGCGGTGGATCCGCACCCCGTCGATCTCCGCCTCCGGCTCGGTGTCCCGCTTGGTCCCCTGCGGGCAGATGACGTGCACCGTCCAGCCCGCGTCGCGCAGCGTCGTGCACTCCTGCCACACCCGCCGGTCGAACGGCACCGACAGGTTCTCCACCAGAATCAGCGCACGCCGGTCCGGCCGGCCGTCACGCGTCGTGTCACCAGGCAAGGCCCATGTACCCCGGTTCGGTCCGGCGCGCGTCGGCGTCGGGAAGGTGGACGAGATCGACGATCACATGGCCGTCGCCGTGGGGCAGTGCCGACAGCACCTCCGGGTCCCTGGTGCCGACCAGGAGCACGTCGGCGTGTTCGAGCACCTCGTCGACGGAGTCCGCGAGCAGCTGCGCGAGGTGCGGCAGCCGGGTCTCGATGTACTCGCGGTTCGCGCCGAGCAGCCGGGACAGGCTCACGTTGGCGTCGTAGATCTTCAGGTCGTACCCCTTGCCGAACAGCCTCTCCGCCAGTTCGACCAGCGGGCTCTCGCGAAGGTCGTCGGTGCCGGGCTTGAAGGACAGCCCGAACAGTCCGGCCCGGCGTTTTCCGGTGCGCTCGACCATCTCCACCGCGCGCTGCAGATGGTCGGCGTTGGAGGGCAGCACATGGGACAGGATGGGCACCGAGACATCGGCCCGCTGCGCCGCGTGGACCAGGCTGCGCAGGTCCTTGGGCAGGCACGAGCCGCCGAAGGCGAAGCCGGGCCGCAGGTAGGCGGAGCTGATGTTCAGTTTGCGGTCGGCCAGGAACACGTCGATCACCTGGTGCGAGTCGACCCCGAGGGCCTGGCACACCGCGCCCAGTTCGTTCGCGAAGCCGATCTTGAGGCCGTGGAACGCGTTGTCCGCGTACTTGATCGCCTCGGCCGTCGGGACCGGCACCCGGAAGACCTCGCCGGGCAGGCCGTCGTACAGCGCCAGTACCGCGTCGCCGCTCGCCGGGTCCAGCTCGCCGATGACGGTCTTGGGCGGGTCGAAGAAGTCCCGCACGCTCGTGCCCTCGCGCAGGAACTCCGGGTTGACCGCGACCCCGACGTCCACCCCGGCCGTGCCGCCGACGTACTTCTCCAGGATCGGCACCAGCAGGTTCAGACAGGTGCCCGGGAGCATGGTGCTGCGGAACACGACCGTGTGCCGCCCGCCCCGCTCGGCGAGCGCGGCGCCGATCTCCTCGGTGACCCGCTCCAAGTAGGTCGTGCACAGGCTGCCGTTGGGCTCCGAGGGCGTGCCCACGCAGACCAGCGACACCTCGCTGTCCATGATCGCCTCGCGGACGTCGGCGGTGGCGCGCAACGCCCCGGTCCGCACGACCTCGGCGATCATTTCGCCGATCCGCTCCTCCACCACCGGGGCCCTGCCGTCGTTGACCAGGTCCACCTTCACCTGGTTCACGTCCACCCCGACGACCTCGTGCCCCATGCTGGCCAGGCACGCGGCCGACACACAGCCCACATAGCCGAGCCCGAAAACGCTGACTCTCATGACCCGTTCCTCCCCCCAGGCAGGCCCCCACGGCCTGCGGTCCGCGCGTCGGCGGCACGGTCGGGTTGCAGTCCCCGGCACAGTCCCCGGCACATCAGTAGGCCCCCTGCCCGTGGATCACCGCGCGCAGCGTCTTCCAGAGGATCACGCTGTCCAGGGCGAGCGACCAGTCCTCCACGTACCGCAGGTCCAGCCGCACCGCCTCCTCCCAGGACAGGTCGCTGCGTCCGCTGATCTGCCACAGACCGGTGAGGCCGGGCTTGACCAGCAGCCGCCGCCGGATGTCCGGGCCGTACGCGGCGGACTCCTCCGGCAGCGGGGGCCGCGGACCGACGAGCGACATCGATCCGGTCAGCACGTTGAGGAGCTGGGGGAGTTCGTCGAGCGAGTACCGGCGCAGCACCGCCCCCACCCGGGTCACCCGCGGATCCCGGCGGAGCTTGAACAGCGGGCCGGCGCCCTCGTTGCGGTCGGCCAGCGCGTCGCGCACCCCGTGCGCGCCGGCGACCATGGTGCGGAACTTGAGAATGGTGAACTCGCGGCCGTCCTTGCCGACCCTGCGCTGGCGGTAGACCGCCCCGCCTCGGCTGTCCACCAGCACGAACAGGGCGACGAGGGCCATCAGCGGCGCGAACAGCAGCAGCAGAATCGTTGCGCCTATGCGGTCGACGACCTCTTTGACCGCCCGGCGGCCCCCGGTGAAGGTCGGCATGCTGACCCGCAGCAGCGGGATCCCGAGCACCGCGTCGACGTGCAGCCGGGGGCCGGCCACCTCCATCAGCACGGGGGCCACGACCATCTCGGCGTCGCTGCCCTCCAGGTTCCAGGCGAGGCGCTGCAGCCGGTGCGGTGACCAGTGCGGGTCCGGGGTGACCGCGACGACGCGGTAGCCGTCGCGGCGGACATGGCCCGCGACGTCCGCCAGCCGGCCGACGACCGGCACTCCGTCCAGATACTCACCGCCGAACCCGAGTCCGTCCGTGGTGCACACCGCGTCCACCCGCCAGCCGAGGTGGGGGAACTTGCGGGTGCGGGCGATCAGATCGCGCACGGTCGCCGGGCTCCCGGCGGCGAGCACCGGTCTCAGACAGCGGCCTTCCTTTCGCTGTCTGTGCAGCGAAAGGCGCAGCAGATATCGCACGGTCATGGTGACCAGCGCGATCGCGGGAATCGCGACGAAGATCCACAATTTGATGTTGCGCGAGGTGAGAGCGATTCCGCCCAGAGCCAGTACGACGGTCGCCGTGAACAGCGAGCGTCCGAGCCGGCGGAATTCCTCGGCACCCTGGCCGAGCACGGCGGGAGCCCAGGCACGGCTCACCGCGAGCGCACCCAGCACCAGAAGTTCGGTGCCGAATGCCAGAATTCCCCACTTCTCGTGCCAGTTGGCCGCGTCCCGGGCCCCGAAGAAATTGCCGATCGCCGCCACCACGGTGGCCGTGGCCACGGTGTCGCTGGTGATCACGGTACGTCGGTACCGCTGTTCCCACTCGATCGTGGTCCGGCTGATGGCCCCGTCCGCCAGACGCCCCCGCGCCGACGGAAACGGGCTGACCAATTCCCCTTGCCGCACAGAACCCCCCAAGGTTCCCAGTGGTTCGACGTGTTCGCCGCACACTGTTTCCGCGCCCCGGGAGGCCCCCGCCCCCCGCAGTGTCCCTCCCCTCGGGAGACCCCCGCCCCCGCGTCGCGCTGTTTCTCCCCCGGGAGGCCCCCGCCTCCCGCGCCCATGCCGTTCCGGATTTCGGGGCGCGCGTGAACCCTCGGAATCCGGGGTGCTCCCGGCACCCGTAGCCCCCTCCCGGGCTGGCGAATGATCATCCCCACGTCCGGCGCGGGGGACGCGAAAAACCGGCATTCCCCGACGTCGGACCTATAGATCGTTAACGGTCGCCTCGTGTCCGAACAGCTGAAGCACGGTCAATCTAGACCATCGGGGCCAGTATTGAAGAGGGGATGTGTGTAATTTGTGTTCAAGCTTTGCGGCTGAAACAACCAACGGTGGCCGCGTATGGATGTCTTTGCGCCACCGGATGATCCGGGAGCCTCACGGAGTCCTCGGACGCGGTTTCTGTGGCGTCCAGTTCGACGTCGCCTTTCCGCTGTTCACGGCATACGGCGAACCATTGTGGCGCCTGAGGCGGCCGGTGTGATCGATCTTGCCTACGAGGCGCGCGACCTGATCGCGTCGGTGTTCCCGTACGCACCGATGCGCAACCGACGAGGCGTCGCTCCGTGCGGCGCCGGACCGTTCGACCGCCGTGATCCTCTCGGACACCATGTTCTTCGACGGGTTCGCCGTACGCCGAGGCGATCGCCGACCGTGCCGAGCCCGATCCGAGCCGATCCGAGCGCGTTCCGGGCACGCCCCGCATGCGACCGCGTACGACCGGCGCACCACCGGACACGACCCCGGGGCGTGTCCGCGACGACGGCGCGGCGCTCAGTCCGCCCCGGGCGTGCCGAGCCTGGCCGAGGCTTCGGAGGGCTGGGCCGGAGCCGCCGACGGCGCGGTGGCCTCGGGATCCTCCCCGGTGGGGGGGACCGAACGTTCGACGGCCTCGGACGGGGTCGCCGACGGTGCGACGGTCCCGGCACCGGTCCTGGCCGGCGGGGCCGAGGGGACCGGGCGCGGGCCTTCGTCGGAGGGCGCGGGGGTGTCGGGCGGGGCGGAATCCGACGGAGCGGGGGAGGGGCTGCCGGTCGCGGGCGGCGGGGCCAGGGGGACCGAGGGGGAGTCGGGGGCGTCGTTGCCGGCGAAGTGCAGGGGCAGGGCGAGCAGGGCGACGGCCGCGCAGGTGGCGGCGGCGCCGGCCGCGGCCCGGACCAGGCGGCGCCGGGCGGCGGCGCGACGGACGGTCTCGAAGTGGCCGGGGGGCGGCCCGAGACGGTCGGCGGGGGGACGCAGGATGACGGTGAGCGGGTCGTCGTCGGGTCCGGGGCCCGGGCCCTCGTCAGGGCGTGTGGTCAAGGCTTCTCCTCAGGTGGGCGCGGAGCAGTTCGCGGGCCGCGTGGAGGTCGGCCTTGACGGTTCCTTCCTTGCGTCCGGTGAGCACGGACACCTCCCGGATCGGCATGTCAGCGTAGTAGTGCAACAGGATCGGCACGCGCAGCCGTTCGGGCAGCGACTGCACCAGCAGCCGGACCGAGGGGTCGGACGGTTCGGCATGGCCGGCCGGCCGGCGCACCGAGGCCTCCGCGGTGGCCCGGTGCATCGCCCTGCGTTCGCGTTCCAGCTTGCGCCAGTGGTCCCGCACGAGGTTGGCCGCGGTGACGTAGAGGAAGCCGTGCGGCTCCGCGACGGACGTCCAGCGGGCCCAGAGCCGCGTGAACGCCTCCGACGCGATCTCATGGGCCGTCTCGTCGTCGTCGACCAGGCGACGGCACCAGCCGGCCAGGCGCGGGTAGAGGGCGGCGAACAGCTCGGACGCGGCCTTCTCACGGGACCGTTTCAACGCTCTCCATGGTCGTGGTGGTGCGGCAGACGGCAGCGCGGGTACGTCCGTCGCCGCTTCGAGGGGCGGGCTGTGGGTCACCGCGCCGCGCGGCTCAGCGTGGCGAAGACGATCACGTTGTCGCGGTACTCGTCCCCCGTGCGCGGGCCCCCGCAGGTGACCAGACGCAGTGCGGGACGGTCCACGTTCCCGTAGACCTCCTCCGCCGGGAAGTCGGCCTTGGCGACCGTCGTCACGGAGTCGACGGTGAACTCCGGTGCCGAGCCGTTCTCCAGGCGCGCCTCGATCCGCTCGCCCCGCCGCAGCCGGGCCAGGCGGCGGAAGACCCCGTCGCCGTAGCTGCCGACCGTGACATGGCCGAGGATCACCGACGGGCCGGTCTGTCCCGGTGTCGGTGAGTGCTCGTACCAGCCCGCCCGGTCGTGCGCCGTGATCGGCGGCACCTCCACCGTGCCGTCCGGCGCCAGCCCCAGCCGGATGACCGGAGTGTCCACCCCGATGCCCGGTATCAGCAGTCTGACCGGGACCGACCGGCCGAGGGGGCGTACGGCGCCGGCGGGGGACGCAGAGGCAGGGGGCGGCGAGGACGCGTCGCCCGTGGAGGGCCCGGTCCTGGCGTGGTCGCTCCGCCCGCCGTCGCAGCCCACGAGCAGCGAGGCCGTCGCCGCGGCGGCGAAGGCGCGCCTGGAGAACAAGGTCAGGCCCCGTTCGTCCGGCGGCGGCGCAGCACCACGACGGCCGCGCCCCCGCCGACGAGCACCGCGGTGGCGCCCGCGCCGGCCAGCACGCCCGCGCCGCCGGACCCGTCCGACCCGGTCGCCTCACCGGTGTCGGGCGCGCCGCTGGGAACGACGGAGACCTGGCTCGGCACCGGGCTCGCGTCGCGGTCCTCCGGGGCCTTGGTGGGTTCGGCCGGGCGCGGGGACTCGTCGGCCGGGGCGGACGGGACCACGCTCGGTGCGGTGCTCGGCGCCGCGCTCGGTGCGGCGGAGGCCTCCCGCGGGACGACGGTCGGGCTCGTGTCGTCGGCGAACGCCGACGGCGCGGTCGCCAGCACGGCGGTGAAGACGAGTGCCGTGGCACTGAGGACGGTTCGGCGCATGGGTCGCTCTCTCTCGTCGGGCTCAACGGGCCGTGCCCGCCGTCGGGTTCGACGGGGGCGACGGCCTCGTGTGCCGCCCGGCCGGTCACCGGCACGCGGCGGCGTCACATATCGAGCGGAGAGACGAGACAGCGGTGGGACACGTTGTAAAGAGATGGCAAAGTCGTTCTGGGTGGGCTCAGTACACGTCCCGGACGTACCGCTTCTCCGTCGCGAGTTGCTTCACGTACGCGGCGGCCTCGCCCTCGGTCATCCCGCCGTGGGCGACCGCGACGTCCCGCAGGGCCCGGTCGACGTCCTTCGCCATGCGGGAGGCGTCGCCGCAGACGTAGAAGCGGGCGCCGTCCTGGAGCCGGTGCCACAGCTCGGGCCCATGCTCGCGCATACGGTCCTGGACATAGACCTTGGCGCGCTGGTCACGGGAGAAGGCGGTGTCCAGCCTGCCGAGCACGCCCGCCTCCTGGAGGTCCGCCAGTTCCTCCCGGTAGTAGAAGTCCGTCGCCCGGTGCTGCTCCCCGAAGAAGAGCCAGTTGGGCGCCCGGTGGCCGAGGGCCCGCCGTTCCTGGAGGAAGCCGAGGAAGGGGGCGACGCCGGTGCCCGGACCGATCATGATCATGGGGGTCGCCGGGTCGGTGGGCGGCCGGAAGTGCGGCGAGCGCTGCACGAAGACCGGCACCTCCAGGCCCGCCTCGCCGTCCGCGAGGAAGGGCGAGCAGACCCCGCCGCGCGGGCGCCCGCTCAGGTTCTCGTAGCGCACGACCGACACCGTCAGCGAGATGTGGTGCGGGTCGACGAGCGGGCTCGACGAGATCGAGTACAGCCGGGGCTGGAGCCGTTTGAAGACGCCGGCCCATTCGCCAGCGCCGGCCCGCACGGCGAACTCGGCCACCACGTCCACGGCCTGCCGCCCCCAGGACCACCGGGCGAGGCCGTCCTTGTTGTCCGGGCGCATCAGCTTCTTCAACTCCCGGTTGTCCCGCGTCCGTTCGGAGACGAAGCGGAGCAGGTCCGGGGTGATCCGGGTGATGTCGAGATGCCGGTGCAGGGCCTCGGCGAAGGGCAGCTCGCCCGCGCCGGAGACCTCCACCGGAGCCGAGCCGTCCAGACCGGTCACCGCCAGCCATTCCGCCACCAGATCAGGGGAGTTGACCGGCCGCACCCCGAGCGCGTCGCCCGCCTCGTACGACAGGCCCGTCCCGCTGGTGTCGAAGGTGAAGCGGCGAACCTCCTTGCCCGCCCCGGGCAGGCTGAGCAGCCGGTTGCCGACCAGCCGGGCGGCGGCGGGCGCGGGCCTGGCGGAACGGGCGGGCGCGGGCGCGGAGGGCTGCGGGGCGACGGTGGTGGCTGCGCCTGTGGCTGGGGCTGTGTCTGCGCCTGTGCTTGCGCCTGGACCGACAGCCGTGGCCGTGGCCGTGGCCGCGGTGGTGGCGGTGGCGGTGGTGGTGGCGGTGGCGGTGGCGGTGTGAGATTGCCAAGTCCCGGGCGCACCCCCGGTCCCGTCCGCCTCGGTGCCGAGCGCGGTGATGACCTGGCCCAGCCAGGCGTCCGCCGACGGTTCGTAGTCCGGCTCGCAGTCCGTGCGGGGCGCCAGGCGCACCGCGCCCAGCTCGTCGAGCCGGGCGTCGAGGCGGCGGCCGTGCCCGCAGAAGTCGTCGTAGGAGGAGTCGCCGAAGGCCAGCACCGCGTAGCGCACTCCGTCCAGGCGGGGGGCCTCCCGGTGGGACAGCGCGTCCCAGAAGCCGGAGCCGTTGTCAGGCGCGTCGCCGTCCCCGAAGGTGCTGGTGATCAGCAACAGGTCCGCCCCGACCGGCAGCCGCTCCGGCTCGGCCTCGTCCATCCCGACCAGGGTGGCCCGGTGTCCGGCGGCTCCCAGATGCTCGGCGGCCGCCACCGCGAACTCCTCGGCCGTCCCGGTCTGCGAGGCCCACAGCACGACGACCTCACGCCCGGTGGTGACGGCCGCCGGCGCGGGTCCCGGGTCCGCCGACCGCGAGTACATCCCGGCGAGCACCCCGTTGACCCACATCGCGTGCGCGGGGCTGAACGGCGCGTCCACCGGCAGCACGGGCACCCCCCGCACGCCGGACCCGAGCCCGGCGAGGAAGCCGGTGAGGTACTGGCGCTCCTGGGCGGAGAGCACGGGCGGGGGCGAGGGTTCGAGACCGAAGACCTCGGCGCCGGCAGCGACCACCGGAACCGCCACGGCCGCCGGAACCGTCACCGAGGGCGGCGCGGTCACGGTCGCCGGAACGGTCAGCGCGGTCGGAAGGGCCGGAGCAGGCGGAGCGGTCGTCCCGGCCGGAACGGCCGAGGCTTCCGGAGCCCGTACCGGCGCGGCCACCTTCGCCAGCGACACCGCGCACACCTTCAACTCCGGCTGGAACGACAGCGGATCCACCGCGTCGCTCGTCACCGCGTTGATGCTCAGATACTCGCCGAACAGGTCGTTCCAGTGGAACGGCGCGAACACGCACCCGGGCATCACCCGGTCCGACACCACCGCCGGGAGCACGGCACGCCCCCGCCGCGAGGCGACCTCCACCAAGTCCTTGTCCCGCAGGCCCAGCGCGTCCGCGTCCCGCGGATGCACCTCCAGGAACGGCCCGGGGTTCAGCTTGTTGAGCTTGGCGACCCTGCCCGTCTTCGTCAGCGTGTGCCACTGGTGCTGCAAGCGCCCGGTGTTGAGCACGAACGGATAGTCGTCGTCCGGCATCTCGGCGGCCGGCAGGTGCGGCCGGGCATGGAACACGGCCCGTCCGCTGGGTGTGGGGAAGAGGAGCCCCCCGTCCGCCCCGGCCCCGGCGTACCGGATCGGGTTGCGCGCCGGCCCGTCCTCCGTGGCGGCGGGCCACTGCACCGACCCCGACCGGAGCCGCTCGTAGCTCACCCCGCGCAGATCCCACCCGGTCTTCGGGTTCCACGCCCGCCTGATCTCCTCGAAGACCTGCTCGGCGGTGTCGTACGAGAACCCCTTCTCGAAGCCCATCTCCCGCGCCACGGCCGCGATGATCCGCCAGTCGGCCATCGCCTCGCCCGGCGGGTCGGCGGCCGGGGCGGCGAGCGTGAGGTTGCGCTCGCTGTTGACGAGGACGCCCTCGGACTCCGTCCACAGGGCGCCGGGCAGGACGACATCGGCGTACGCGTTGGTCTCGGTGTCGGCGAAGACGTCCTGGGTGACGACGAACTCGGCGGCCTCCAGGCCCTCGATCACGGTCCGGCGGTTGGCGACCGAGGCGACGGGGTTGGTGCAGATGATCCAGCAGGCCTTGATCTCCCCGTCGGCCATCTTCCGGAACATCTCGACCGTGCCCCCGCCGACACCGTCCGCGCGCAGGCTGTCCGGGGCCAGTTCCCACAGCTCCTCGACGAACGCCCGCTCCTCGTCCACCAGCACGGACCGCTGCCCCGGCAGCCCCGGCCCCATGTAGCCCATCTCGCGCCCGCCCATGGCGTTGGGCTGTCCGGTGAGGGAGAACGGGCCGCTGCCCGGACGGCAGATCGCGCCGGTCGCCAGATGCAGGTTGACGAGCGCGTTGGTGTTCCAGGTGCCGTGCGTGGACTGGTTGAGCCCCATCGTCCAGCAGCTCGTCCACTCGGCGGCCTCGCCGATGAGCCGGGCCGCCTCGCGGATGTCGTCCGCCGGGATGCCGGTGATCGCGGCGACGGCGTCCGGCGCGTAGTCGGCGAGGAAACCGGGCATCGCCTCCCAGCCCTCGGTGTGGGCGGCGATGAAGTCGGGGTCGGTGTGCCCGTCCGCGTGCAGCAGATGGAGAAGCCCGTTGAGCAGGGCGAGATCGGTCCCCGGGCGTATCCGCAGGAAGAGATCGGCCTTCTCGGCCGTCGCCGTGCGGCGCGGGTCGACGACGATCAGCTTGGCGCCCGCCTTGACCCGGTCCATCATGCGCAGGAACAGGATCGGATGGCAGTCCGCCATGTTCGAACCGATGACGAGGAAGACGTCCGCCCGGTCGAGGTCCTCGTACGAGCCGGGCGGCCCGTCGGCGCCGAGCGACAGCTTGTAGCCCGTGCCGGCGCTCGCCATGCACAGCCGGGAGTTGGACTCGATCTGGTTGGTGCGGATGAAGCCCTTGGCCAGCTTGTTCGCCAGGTACTGGGCTTCGAGGCTCATCTGGCCGGAGACGTAGAAGGCGAACGCGTCGGGTCCGTGTTCGTCGATGATCGCGCGCAGCCGCCGGGCGGTCGCGGCGATCGCGTCGCGGACGGGCGCGGGGACCGGCTCCTCCCCCCGGTCGTCGCGGACGAGGGCGGTGGTGAGGCGGCCGGGTGCGGCCAGCATGTCGGCCGTGGTGGCGCCCTTGGTGCACAGACGGCCGAAGTTCGCCGGGTGGGACTTGTCGCCGGACGCCTTAAGGACCGTCCGCCGGCCGTCGGGGCCCATCCCGACGTCCAGGAGCATGCCGCAGCCGACACCGCAGTACGAGCACACGGTCCGCACCTGGGTCGTGGTGCTCTGCGGGCCCTGTGCGGCCACGGGCGGCCCCTCTCTGTCGGCGTCCGGGGTGTCCGGTCGGTCGTCCGAACCGGTCCGCCGTCGCTGTCCGGTACGGCGGACCGGTTGCTTCTCAGGTACGGCGGACGGTTGGCTTCCGCTCAGCTCCGGGGCGCGGCCCGGCAGGCTCGATCGTACGAATTGCCCGTTACGCCTGTGTCACATGACCTGATCATGAGGCGTTACGCCCGCCACACACGGCCGCGCAAGGGGCTGTGAGGGCGCGTTCCGGCCGTTGTTCCGGAAGGAGGCGTGGCGGTCCGTGTCGTTGTTGGGCCGAACGGGTGACCATGCGTAAGAATTGGCTGATGCAGTCATTCAGTGCGAGCCAGGGGGAAGGCCGGTGAACAGGGTGAACAGCCACGATGTCACCGACGAGCAGTGGGAGGGGCTCGCCCAGGTCGTGCCGTTGCGAGGCCGGGACGCCTGGCCGTCCGCGGTCGGCCACCGGACCATACCGGAGGCCGAGACCGAGGCCCGCCGGCGCTTCGTGGTGCTCCGCGTCAACGTCTTCGCGGACGCCCGTGACGTGGCGGAAACGCTGATGGCGGGCATTCCGGTGCTGCTGGATCTGTCGGGCGCGGAGGCCGACACAGCCAAGCGCGTACTGGATTTCAGCACAGGGGTCGTTTTCGGCCTCGCCAGCGGGATGCACCGCGTGGACCGGAACGTGTTCCTTCTCACCCCACGCGGAACCGAGGTGCGGGGGCTGATGGAGGGGGCGGGGATTCCCGGGGCCTGAGAAACGCGGCGGGGGTGCTCGGGGCCGGCGCTGCCGCTCCCGATCCGATCGGGGCGCTTTTCGAGGAGTGCGGGGCGCCCCCTCCGGACGAGGGCGCTCCCTCGATCGTAGGAAGATCCACTCGGCGGAACGGTTTGCCTGGCGAACGGGCCCCTACTGTCCGCATATGACCGTGTCATCCCTGTCGCCGATGCTCCCCGGCGCGGACGCCGGGGCGCGTCCGGAGCGGCCGAGCGTCATCGAGTTGCGGCTCTCCGCCTTCGCCGGGCACCGGGGCGCCTTCCTGCCGCTGGGTCCGCTGACCCTCCTCGCGGGACGCAGCGGCAGTGGCAAGACCACCGCCCTGCGGGCCTACGAGGCGCTCGCGAGACTCGGCGGCGGCGCCCGCCTCGACGAGGCCTTCCCCGACCCGCTCGGCTGCGTCCCCGAACGGGCCCGGCCCGACGCCCAGCGGCGGCGCGGCTTCCGCATCGGCTGCACGACCGACGGCCCCGAAGGCCCCGTGCACCTCGACGTCGCCGTGCAGGCCGAGCCCGAACTCCGCGTCGTGGGCGAGCGGTTGACGTCCGGCGGCCGCACCCTGCTGCAGACGGCGCTCGTCGACCCGGGCCGCCCCGTCGTCCAGGCCTCCTGGCACACCGCCGGCACCTCCCCGGTCACCCGCGGCCCGCTCCCCGACGACCGCCTCGGCACCGCGCTGCTCCCGCTGCGCGTGGCCGGCAAGACGGACGGCCAGCGCCAGGTCCTCGCCGCCGCCGAGCAGACGGTCGTCGCCCTCCGGTCGGTCTACGCCTGCGATCCGCGCCCCGGCCGGATGCGCGCCGCCGTACCGCTCGGCTCGGGACGCCTGCTGCGCGGCTGCGACAACCTCGCCGACGTGCTGTGGCGCACGCGCACGGAGTGCGGCCGGCGGCACGCGCTGCTCGTCGGGGCCGTGCGCGACGGCTGCGCGGGACCGGTGCTGGACCTGCTGGCCGAGCCGCTGCGCGACGGCGCGGTACGGGCCGTGCTGGACCGGGGTGACGGGGTGCGGACGGCCCTGGGCCTGCTCGGTGACGGGGAACTGCGGTATCTGGCGCTGGCCCTGGTGCTGTTCACCGGGCCCGGCGTCCTGGAGGTCGACCCGGTCGCGGAGGTGCCCGCGGCACTGCAGACGCTCACGGTCCTCGCCGACGGCTTCGACCGGTCCCTCGATCCGAGGCAGGCCCTGGAACTGGTGCGACTGGCGGCCCGGATGTGCGAACGCGGGCACATCCGGCTGGCCGGCACGGTGAGCGATGCCTCCTGGGCCGCGGGGCTGCCAGGGGTGACGGTGGTAGACCTGAACCGTGAAAGATCCTGAACCCGCGCGGGAGTCCGCGACCGAACTCGACCTGGCGACCCTGCAGCGGCGCCTCGCGGAGTTCGCCGCCGCCCGCGACTGGCAGCGGTACCACACCCCGAAGAACCTGGTCTCCGCGCTGAGCGTGGAGGCGTCCGAACTCGTCGAGATCTTCCAGTGGCTGACGCCGGAGGAGTCCGGCCGCGTGATGGCGGACCCCGGGTCCGCCCACCGTGTCACGGACGAAGTCGCCGACGTGCTGGCCTACTTGCTCCAGTTGTGCGAGGTCCTGGGGATCGATCCGCTGTCGGCCCTGGCTGCGAAGATCGACCGCAACGAGCGGAGATTCCCGGCGCCGGAGCGCCCCTGACGGTGCTCGGCGGGCGCCCGGTGGGGGGTCGGCGGCACCGGGTTCTCGCACCACCGTCACTCTCCGGAGTCAAAAAGTTCTCCACAGCCGACTTGTTATCCACAGATTTCAGACTTCCTCTGGCTTTCCGTATCGGCGACCCTCACTGTGGGTAATGAACAGGCAGGAGTTCAGGCGGACGTGTGAGAGCACGTCGGGACAGTCGGGGGCAGCGCATGGATGCGGTGCGGCTCATTGTGGCGAGCAGGCGAGCACTGGCGGGCAGCGCCGAGGGACCTCAGCTCATGGCGGAGGCGTGGCAGTCCTATGCCCTCGCCCAGGCCATCGGCAGCCGCCTCGCGGTCTCGGGGCCTCCCGAACTGCGCGGCGAGGCCCTCGGGTTGACCGAACTGGCCGGCAGCGGCTGCGGCATACTCGGCGCGCCCCCGCTCGGCGTGGGCGACTTACGCGCCGCCCAACTCACCGAGTTGGGCGACGCCCACGAGTCGCTCGTGCGGCTCGGCGTCCTGCTCGGCGAGGTCGGTATCGCCCTCGTCGGCCTGGCCAGCGGCGCCGGCGACGAGGCGACGTACTGGCAGTGCATGGAGGCGATCGACGCGGCGGACGAGGCCCGCGACCGCGTCCTGGAGATGCTGCGTCGCCTGGCGGTCAGGGACCAGGTCCTCTCGGAACGGGACGCGGCCACCGGATGACCCTCTCATCAAGGGCCGGGCCCCGTTCTTCCAGGGCGCGGGGGACTGCGCGACCCTCAGGGAGGGATCAGAGGGCGCCGCTCTCCTCCGCGGCGGCGGCCCGCGGCACCGAGAGGTCCGCGTCGAGCTGGGACAGGTCCGCGTTCAGGGCAGCCATCAGCTCCTCCATCTGCTGGAGCAGACCCTTCGGCTGCGCAGGCACGGCAGTCTGCTCCGGCACGGCTTCCTGGGACATGTGACGGCTCCTCGGCCCTCGCCCCCCGAGGGGGCACGTGTGCGGGCGTCCCGGCAGCGGCCGCCGGCGACGGGTGCCGGGCGGTCCGGCTCCTCCCGAGCAACGATCACCGTTCGCGCCGGTCACTGGGCCGAGCCCGCCCCGTGCGCCGGAGCGACGGATTTCACCCGACCGTGGCGCGACGGCACCGGCGGGACCGGTGCCGTCGACCGGTGTCCGAGCATGCAGGATGGAGGCATGGATCTTCGCATCTTCACCGAGCCCCAGCAGGGGGCGACCTACGACACCCTCCTCACCGTCGCCAAGGCCACCGAGGACCTCGGCTTCGACGCCTTCTTCCGCTCCGACCACTACCTCAGCATGGGGTCCTCGGACGGCCTGCCCGGCCCCACCGACGCCTGGGTCACCCTGGCCGGACTCGCCCGCGAGACCAGGCGCATCCGCCTCGGCACGCTGATGACCGCCGGCACCTTCCGGCTGCCCGGCGTGCTCGCCATCCAGGTCGCCCAGATCGACCAGATGTCCGGCGGCCGCGTCGAACTCGGCCTGGGCGCGGGCTGGTTCGAGGAGGAGCACAAGGCCTACGGCATTCCCTTCCCCAAGGAGAAGTTCGCCCGCCTGGAGGAGCAGCTGGCCATCGTCACCGGTCTGTGGGCCACCGAGGTCGGCAAGACGTTCTCCTACGAGGGCACCCATTACCAGCTGACCGATTCGCCCGCGCTGCCCAAGCCCGCGCAGGCCAAGGTGCCGGTTCTCATCGGCGGTCACGGCGCGAGCCGTACCCCGCGCCTCGCCGCGCGCTACGCCGACGAGTTCAACATGCCGTTCGGCTCGATCGAGGACAGCGAGCGCCAGTTCGGCCGGGTCCGCGCGGCCGCCGAGGAGGCCGGCCGCAAGGGCGACGACCTCGTGTACTCCAACGCCCTGGTCGTCTGCGTGGGCAAGGACGACGCGGAGGTCGCCCGCCGCGCCGCCGCGATCGGCCGCGAGGTCGACGAGCTGAAGGCCAACGGCCTCGCCGGCTCCCCGGCCGAGGTCGTCGACAAGATCTCCCGCTACCAGGCCATCGGCTCCCAGCGCCTCTACCTCCAGATCCTCGACCTCGACGACCTGGACCACCTGGAACTGATCGCCGGCCAGGTGCAGTCCCAGCTGTCGTAGGGGAAGCGAAAGGACGCGTCCCCGTGCCCTCCTGAGGCGCGGGAGCGCGTGGCCACGCGGCCGGACGCACGCGTGGCGCACGGCCGCCACGCATGCGGTGGCGTGCGGAAAATGCCCGCGTGCGGCCCGAGCCCTGCCTGTACGTTGGGGGCGCGCGCCGAAACGGGACGATGCGCAGGTATCCGCAGTTCAGACACCTTCTCCTCGACGCGGGCACCCGCCCCGGACACTCACCACGAGGCCACTCCACCGTGTTTCTGACGATCAGTACCACCGGCACCCCAGAGCGCCCAGCGACCGATCTCGGCTTCCTGCTGCACAAGCATCCCGATCGGACGCAGGCGTTCTCCACCTCGTACGGCAAGGCCCACGTCCTCTACCCCGAGGCGGGCGTCGAGAGGTGCACGGCCGCGCTGCTGCTGGAGGTGGACGCGGTGGCGCTGGTCCGGCGCGGCAAGGGCAAGGGCCGCGGCGGGGCACCGGACGCGGCCCTCGCGCAGTACGTCAACGACCGCCCGTACGCGGCCTCCTCTCTCCTCGCCGTCGCGCTCAACGACGTCTTCTCCAGCGCCGTGCGCGGCCAGTGCAAGGCCCGGCCCGAACTGCCGGAGCAGAACCGCCCGTTGCGCGTCGAGATACCGGCGCTGCCCGCGCGCGGCGGCCCGGACCTCGTCGTCGCGCTGTTCGAGCCGCTCGGCTGGACGGTCACCGTGGAACCGGTGGCGCTGGACACCCAGTTCCCGGAGTGGGGCGCCTCCCGTTACGTACGGCTCGTCCTTGAGTCGGAGTCGCTGACCCTGGCCGAGGCGCTGCGCCACCTGTACGTCCTGCTGCCGGTCCTCGACGACACCAAGCACTACTGGGTGTCCTCGGACGAGGTCGACAAGCTGCTGCGCGCGGGGGAGGGCTGGCTCCCGGCCCACCCGGAGCACCAGCTGATCACCAGCCGCTACCTCTCCCGTCGCTGGTCGCTGACCCGGCAGGCCATGGAGCGCCTGGAGCTCGTCCGCCTCGCGGAGGCCGACGACAGTGAGGTCGAGGCGATCGACAACGCCGTCGAGGAGGCCGCGGACGGCGAGGCCGGGGTCGAGGAGAAGCCGACACCGCTCGCCGTGCAGCGCCGGGACGCGATCCTCGCCGCGCTCGCGGAGTCCGGCGCGGCGCGGGTCCTCGACCTGGGCTGCGGCCAGGGCCAGTTGGTGCAGGCGCTGCTCAAGGACGTCCGCTACACCGAGATCGTCGGTACGGACGTGTCGATGCGCGCGCTGACCATCGCCTCCCGCCGCCTCAAGCTCGACCGCATGGGCGAGCGCCAGACGGCCCGCGTCCAGCTCTTCCAGAGTTCCCTCGCCTACACCGACAAGCGGCTCAAGGGGTACGACGCCGCTGTGCTCTCGGAGGTCGTCGAGCACCTCGACCTGCCCCGGCTGCCCGCCCTGGAGTACGCGGTGTTCGGCTCGGCCCGCCCGCGGACCGTCCTTGTGACCACGCCGAACGTCGAGTACAACGTCCGCTGGGAGAGCCTGCCGGCCGGCCATGTCCGGCACGGCGACCACCGTTTCGAGTGGACGCGCGAGGAGTTTCGGACCTGGGCGGCGAGGGTGGCCGAACGGCACGGCTACGAGGCCGCGTTCGTGCCCGTCGGACCGGACGACCCGGAGGTGGGGCCGCCCACCCAGATGGCCGTGTTCAAGCTGCGCAACACCAACGAGAAGGAGGCGAAGGCGGCATGACCGAGACCCAGCTGAAGCAGGGGCGCACCCTGCCCGTTACCGACCTCTCCCTCGTGGTGCTGATCGGCGCGTCCGGCTCGGGCAAGTCGACGTTCGCCCGGCGGCACTTCAAGCCCACCGAGATCATCTCGTCCGACTTCTGCCGCGGCCTCGTCTGCGACGACGAGAACGACCAGGGCGCGACGAAGGACGCCTTCGACGTCCTGCACTACATCGCGGGCAAGCGCCTCGCGGCCGGCCGCCGCACGGTCGTCGACGCCACCAGCGTGCAGCAGGAGTCCCGCAAGCAGCTGATCGAGCTGGCGCGCGCACACGACGTCCTGCCGATCGCCATCGTGCTCGACGTGCCGGAGGAGGTGTGCGCCGAACGCAACGCGGCCCGCACCGACCGCGCCGACATGCCACGCCGCGTGATCCAGCGCCACACCCGCGAACTCCGCCGCTCCCTGAGGCACCTGGAGCGCGAGGGCTTCCGCAAGGTCCACGTCCTGCGCGGCGTCGAGGACGTCGAGAACGCCACGGTCGTCACCGAGAAGCGCTTCAACGACCTCACCCACCTCACCGGCCCGTTCGACATCGTCGGCGACATCCACGGCTGCGCGAGCGAGCTGGAGGCGCTGCTCGGCAAGCTGGGCTACGTCGACGGCGTGCACCCGGAGGGCCGTACGGCCGTCTTCGTCGGCGACCTCGTCGACCGGGGACCGGACAGCCCGGGTGTGCTGCGCCGGGTGATGTCCATGGTCGGCTCGGGCAACGCCCTGTGCGTCCCCGGCAACCACGAGAACAAGTACGGCCGTTACCTCAAGGGCCGCAACGTCCAGCACACCCACGGCCTCGCCGAGACCATCGAGCAGATGGAGGGCGAGAGCGAGGAGTTCACGAAGCAGGTCCGGGAGTTCATCGACGGGCTCGTCAGCCACTACGTCCTCGACGGCGGCCGGCTGGTCGTCTGCCACGCCGGTCTGCCGGAGAAGTACCACGGCCGGACCTCCGGCCGGGTGCGCAGCCACGCGCTGTACGGCGACACCACCGGCGAGACCGACGAGTTCGGACTGCCGGTGCGCTACCCGTGGGCGGAGGACTACCGGGGCCGCGCCGCCGTGGTCTACGGCCACACCCCGGTGCCCACCGCCACCTGGCTGAACAACACCATCTGCCTCGACACGGGCGCCGTCTTCGGCGGCAGGCTCACCGCGCTGCGCTGGCCGGAGCGCGAACTCGTCGACGTACCCGCCGAGCGTGTCTGGTACGAGCCGGCGAGGCCGCTGGCCACGGAGGCGCCCGGCGGGCACGAGGGCCGGCCGCTGGACCTGGCGGACGTGTACGGCCGGCGGGTCGTCGAGACCCGGCACGCGGGCCGGGTCTCGGTCCGTGAGGAGAACGCCGCCGCCGCGCTGGAGGTCATGAGCCGCTTCGCGGTCGACCCGCGCCTGCTGCCGTACCTGCCGCCGACGATGGCCCCGACGGCCACCTCGCGCGTCGACGGTTTCCTCGAACACCCGGCCGAGGCGTTCGCGCAGTACAAGGAGGACGGGGTCGCCCGGGTCGTGTGCGAGGAGAAGCACATGGGTTCGCGGGCCGTGGTCCTGGTCTGCCGGGACGCGGACGCGGCGCGCGAGCGCTTCGGTGTGGACGGTCCCACCGGATCCCTCTACACGCGCACCGGCCGCCCGTTCTTCGACGACGAGGCCCGCACCGAGCTGGTCCTCGGCCGGATACGCGAAGCCGTGGCCGCGGCCGGGCTGTGGGAGGACCTGGCCACCGACTGGGTGCTGCTGGACGCCGAACTGATGCCCTGGTCGCTGAAGGCGTCCGGGCTGCTGCGCACCCAGTACGCGGCCGTCGGGGCCGCCTCCGGCGCCGTCTTCCCGGGCGCGCTGGCCGCCCTGGAGGGTGCGGCGGCCCGTGGCGTGGACGTGGGGGAGCTGCTGGGCAAGCAGCGTGAGCGGGCCGCCGACGCGGCCGCGTTCACCGACGCCTACCGGCGGTACTGCTGGCCCACCGAGGGCTTGGACGGTGTCCGCCTCGCCCCCTTCCAGATTCTCGCCGTCCAGGGCCGCAGCCTCGCCGCCCTGCCGCACGACGAGCAGCTGGCCCTCATCGACCGGCTCGTCGAGTTCGACGTCAGCGGTCTGCTGCAGACCACCCGGCGCCTCTTCGTCGACACCGGCGACGAGGCCTCGGTGCGGGCCGGGATCGACTGGTGGCTGGAGATGACCGGCCGGGGCGGCGAGGGCATGGTCGTCAAGCCGGTCGGGGCCGTGGTCCGCAGCGGCCAGGCAAGGCTGGTCCAACCGGGCATCAAGTGCCGGGGCCGGGAGTACCTGCGGATCATCTACGGCCCGGAGTACACCCGCCCCGAGAACCTCGACCGGCTGCGCGGCCGGTTCCTCAACCACAAGCGGTCGCTCGCCCTGCGCGAGTACGCCCTCGGCCTGGAGGCCCTGGACCGACTCGCCGAGGGTGAGCCGTTGTGGCGGGTGCACGAGGCGGTGTTCGGGGTACTGGCCCTGGAGTCGGAGCCGGTCGACCCCCGTCTGTGATAACCCGCGTCCGGGGCCCACGGGCCCCCGGCGCGATGGGGTACGGCCCCTGCCCGTGCCGGACGGAACCCCCGTCCGGCACGGGCGGACCCGCGCCCGGGAGGCGACAATGCGGCTGATAATGTCGCAGCCAGGCGTGGCCGTGCACTGCGTTCGAATGGTTCCGGCGGTTCCGGCAGTGCTCGGGGGAAAGTGATCGCAGCCAGTCGCAGGCGATCGCTGTCACCCGAGTCGGTCCCATCGGTCCCATTCGAAGGTATGTGGGGTTTCCCATGCGTCGCAGCATCACGCGGTCCGTCACCCGGTCCGGGCGAGAGCGATCGGCACTCGACGCCGCGTACGAGGAGTGCCGCCGCCTGGTCCGCTCGACCCGGCCCACCGAGTACGCCCTGATGCAGCTGATGCCACCGGCCGTACGCCCCGCCTGCTGGGCTCTGTACGCCGCCCTCGCCGCCGCCGACGACCTGGTCGACTCGACCGAGGGCACCCCGCAGGAGCGCGCCCGCCGGCTCGAACAGTGGCGGGCCGCGCTGGAGTCGGACCTGTCGAGCGGCACCAGCGACGACCCGGTCCGGCGGGCGCTGACCGACGCGGTGTGGCACTGGGGGCTCGACCTCGGCGACCTGCTGGCCTCTCTGGACGCGGTCGGGCGGGACGAGGGCCGTGAGGGCGTCGCGACCTGGCAGGAGTGGCGGGAGCGCGCGCACGCCCAGAACGTCAGCTGGCCCGAGCAGCTGATGCGGATGCTGGTCCGGTCCGGGCTGCCCGTCCCCGTGCGCCTGCGCGACCTTCCGGGCTTCACCCGTTTCGTGGACGGCCTGTTCCTCACCGACATGCTCCGCGACCTCCCCGAGGACCTCGACGCCGGGCAGGTCTGGTTCCCCGCCGAGGTCCTCGACCGCTTCCACGTCACACCGGCCGAGCTGCTGTCCCGCGAGTGGACCCCCGCCGTCCGGGGGCTGGTCTCGCACCTCGCGGGCCAGGCCCGTGAATGGCTGGAGAACTCCCGCCGGGCGCTGCGGAACACGCTGCCGCTGGGCCCCGCCATCGTGCTCGACAGCGCGGTCGAGCTGTTCGGCGCGGAGCTGGACGCGATCGTCCGGGCCGGATCGGCCGTCCTGCACCGGCCGGTTCGGGTTCCCCGGCACGTCGAATGGCGCATCCTCGGCCCGGCGCGGGCGCGGGCGGCCGTGGTGTGGCGGCTGACGCTGCCGCCGGGCGACTCCCCGGAGAGGACGGCGGCCGGGGCCCGCGCGGGTACGACACCGTCCGCCGACGGGGCCCCGGACGCGCCGGCACCGGCCCTGGCCGACGGCACCGGGCCGGGCACCACGCGGATCGCCGAACCGCCGCTGCCGCCGCGCCCGCACCGCGACGGTGTCCGCCCGCCGGCCATACCCGAGGCTCATCTCCCGCGGCACGTGGCGATCGTCATGGACGGCAACGGCCGGTGGGCGACCGGGCTCGGGCTGCCCCGTGACGAGGGTCACCGGGCCGGAGCGGTCGCCCTGCGGGACGTCGTCCAGGGCGCCCTGGAGATCGGTCTCGCCCATCTGACGGTCTACGCCTTCTCCACCGAGAACTGGAAGCGGTCGCCCGACGAGGTCTCCAAACTCTTCGCGATCATGCGCGCCGAACTCCTCGACGGCGAACTCCTCGACCACGACGTACGTCTGCGCTGGGTCGGTTCCCCCGACGGCCTCCCGGAGGACGTGGTGGAGGTTCTGCGGGCCCAGGAGCACGCCACCCGCCACCGCACCGGCCTCACCTTCAACGTCTGCGTCAACTACGGCGGGCGTGCCGAACTGGCCCGCGCGGGCGCGGCGCTGGCCCGTGCCGCGGTGGCCGGCGAGGTCGACCCCGCGCGCGTCTCCGAGCAGCTTTTCGCCGCCCATCTGCCCCACCACGCCCTGCCGGACGTGGACCTCCTGTGGCGCACCAGCGGCGAGATCCGCACCTCCAACTTCCTCCCCTGGCACGCCCACTACGCCGAGCTCCACTTCACCGACGACCCCTGGCCCGAGGTGGACCGCCGCGACCTGTGGGAGGCGGTGGTCGCCTACACCCACCGCAAGCGCCGCAAGGGCGCCGCGTCGGTGCCCACGTCTGCCGACGGGGCCGAGTGACGGGGCCGCTTCAGAGCTCGGGGGCGCGGTTCGGTCGGCGGCTGCGGGTGGTGCGTGGTTGCTCGCGCAGTTCCCCGCGCCCCTGATGGCCCTGTGGCCCTTTCAGGGGCGCGGGGAACTGCGCGAGAAGCCCCACCGAACCCGCGGACGGGGGTCGAAGGGGCGCAGCCCCTGGGGATGGGACGGGTAGGGGCGGCGGGGGGCGACCCACCGTGTCAGCCCACCAGCCGCAACCGGACCCCCGCCACCCCCACCCGCACCGTCTGCCCCCACGTCAGCTCCAGCGCGTCCCCCTCCATCCCGTCCCCGAAGACGATGAGCCGGTCCGACTCGGCGGTGAGGCACAGCCGGGCGGCCGCCGCCAACTGTCCCGCCACCAGCGACGTCCCGGTGGCGGGCGAGGGCCATGCCTCGCGCACGAACCACAGGAGCCGGTCCTCGCCGGGCCCGGGCAACGCCAGCTCACTCGCCCGTTCCTGCCACACCGACCGGATCCATCCGCTCGCCCCGGTCCCCGTCCCGACGAGCACCCCGGACGAGGCCTGGGGTTCGACGGCACCCCTGTCGCCGTCGAACCCCAGGCGGTACCGGGCGGTCTGGTGACCCGCCGCGCCGAGGTAGATCTCGTTGAGCGCCACCAGCCGCTGCGTGTCGTCGGCGACGGCCTCCACCATGGTCAGCTCGTCCGACCCCACGCCGTGCTGCGAGGAGGTGAGCAGCTTGCCCGCCTGATCGGGCCGGTGGCGCACCAGCACCCCCGGATTGCGCCGGGGGTCGGGGTTGATCCCCACCACCGGCTGCCCCGCGAGGTACTTGGCGACATTGGCCACCAGCCCGTCCTGCCCGACCACGACCACGACGTCCTCGGGGGCGAACAGGAACCGGTCCAGGTCGCCCCGCTCGACCCGCGCCTGACGCCAGGTCAGCGGCACCGAGGCCGTGACCTCCGCCAGCGCCCCGCGCTCGCGCCGGTGCCGCTCGGCCACGTCCTCGATGTCCCGCCCCCGGGACCGCAGGAAGAAGGCTGCCTGGCCGTGCGTCCCGTGCCGGGCCACCAACTCCTCGTACTCGGTGGTGCGATGGACCAGCACCACCCGCGGGGCGAGACTCACGCCGCGTCCCCGCCGCCGCCCGCCCCGCCCAGCCGTGAGAGCAGCCCGGTCAGCACGTCCGGCGAGACGGTCACGCTCTCGATGCGCGGCAGGTTCTCCGCCAGCCGTGTCGCGGTCAGCGCGTGCAGCGTCGCCGCGTCCACCTCGGCGTGCACCCGCAGCCAGGCCGCCTGTGCCTCGGCCCGCGCCGCACCCACGGCCCGCGCGGCACGCGCCTCCGCCTCGGAGAGCCTGACCTGCCGCTGCGCCTCGGCCTCGGCCAGCTTCACGCTCCGCGTGGCCTCCGCCTCCGCGAGCCTCACCGTCCGCTCGGCCTCCGCCTCGGTCAGCCGTACCGTCCGGGCCGCCTCCGCGCCTGCCTTCACCGCGTCCGCCGAGGCCCTCTCCTCCGCCTCCCGCCGTGCGTTGGTCCCCCGCTGCTCGACCAACTGCTCCTCCCGCCTGGCGAGTTCGATCTGGCTGGCCAGCTCGTTCTCGGCGATGGCCCGCTCCCGCTCGACGGCCACCGCCCGCCGTTCGTAGGTCGCCCGGTCCGCCTCCTGCTGGATCTGTTCCCGGGCGGGCGTGCGCAGCGCGCGTTCCACCTCGGGCTCGGGCCGCAGCGCCACCACGCGTACGGCCACGATCTCGATCCCGGTGGCGGGGAGCCGGGGCTCGGCCGCCAGCCCGCTCGCCACCCGCTCCCGGACCGCCGCGACGCCGTCGACCAGGGCCGACGCCAGTGTCGTCCGGGCCAGGACGTCCAGTGCGTGCTGCTGGGCCGTCTCCGTCAGCAGCGTCGAGAGCTGTTCCAGGGGTGCCCCGCGCCAGACGCCCGTGTCGGGGTCGACGGAGAAGTCGAGGCGGACGGCGGCGATCGCCGGGTCACTGACCCGGTAGGTGACCGTCGCCTGCACCGCCACGTCCTGGAAGTCGGAGGTACGGGCGTGGAAGGTCATCGCCAGCTCCCGGTCGTCCACCGGTATCTCGGAGAGCGCGGCGCTCAGCGACCGGTACCAGAAGCTCAGCCCCGGGCCGTCGTGCACGAGCCGCCCGGAGCGGTGGTGGCGAATGTGCGCGGTGGGCGCGCCGCGCAGATGCCGCCAGCCGAGACGTCTGGTGATGTCGGCCATGGATGATCCCCCTCGTGATGACTGATCGACCCCGCTTAATGTCACTCAGACGATAATGGGACGGCCTCTTATCGTCAAGGGGACGAGATGGAAGGATTCCGATTCGGCCGACCGGCGGGTGAACACGCGCCCGAATGGTCAGGATGAGGACATGGGATTCCACGTCGACTCCGAGGCCGGGCGGCTGCGCCGCGTCATCCTGCACCGGCCGGATCTAGAGCTCAAAAGGCTCACCCCCAGCAACAAGGACGCGCTGCTCTTCGACGACGTGCTCTGGGTGCGCCGGGCGCGCGCCGAGCACGACGGGTTCGCCGACGTGCTGCGCGACCGGGGGGTCGCCGTCCACCTCTTCGGCGACCTCCTCACCGATGCCATGCGGATCCCGGTCGCCCGGGGGCTGGTCCTCGACCGGGTCTTCGACGAGAAGGAGTACGGCCCGCTCGCCACGGACCATCTCAGGACCGCCTTCGAGTCGCTTCCCCTGACGGAGCTGGTCGAGGCGCTGATCGGCGGCATGACCAAGCGCGAGTTCCTCGACGCGCACATGGAGCCGACCTCCGTCCGCTTCCATGTCATGGAGCTGGACGAGTTCCTCCTCGACCCCCTGCCCAACCACCTCTTCACCCGCGACACCTCCGCCTGGATATACGACGGGGTCTCCATCAACGCCATGCGCTGGCCCGCTCGTCAGCGCGAGACCGTCCACTTCGAGGCGATCTACCGGCACCATCCCCTCTTCCGCGACGAGACGTTCCACGTCTGGTCGGAGGGGCAGGCCGACTACCCCTCGACCATCGAGGGCGGCGACGTCCTCGTGATCGGCAACGGCGCCGTCCTCATCGGCATGAGCGAGCGCACCACCCCCCAGGCCGTGGAAATGCTCGCCCACAAGCTGTTCGCCGCCGGCTCCGCGCAGAGCATCGTGGCCCTCGACATGCCGAAACGCCGCGCCTTCATGCACCTCGACACCGTCATGACCATGGTCGACGGCGACACCTTCACCCAGTACGCCGGACTCGGCATGCTCCGCTCCTACACCATCGAACCCGGCGTCGGCGAGAAGGAGCTCAAGGTCACCGACCATCCGCCGGAGCACATGCACCGCGCGATCGCCGCCGCGCTCGGCCTGGACTCCATCCGGGTGCTGACCGCCACGCAGGACGTGCACGCCGCCGAACGTGAGCAGTGGGACGACGGCTGCAACGTCCTCGCCGTCGAGCCCGGCGTCGTCGTCGCCTACGAACGCAACGCCACCACCAACACGCATCTGCGCAAGCAGGGCATCGAGGTGATCGAGATTCCCGGGAGCGAGCTGGGGCGGGGGAGGGGCGGGCCGCGCTGCATGAGCTGCCCGGTGGAGAGATCGGCCGTATAGGCGGCCGGCCCTACGGCATGCGGCCGTCCGGCCGTCCCTCCGTCCGGCCGTCCCTCCGTCCCTCCGTCCCTCCGTCCGCCCGGACATGCGCCCGTATAGAAATGTGGAACATCGTATAGACTTCCAGTCTTCCTTACGCTGACCCTGTCCCGTCGACCCAGGAGCGCCCCATGGCGACCGTTCCCCACGCCCTCGCCGGGCGCCACTTCCTCAAGGAGCTGGACTTCACCGCGGAGGAGTTCCGCGGGCTGATCGGGCTGGCCGTGGAGCTGAAGGCGGCCAAGAAGGCCGGGACGGAGACCCAGCACCTGCGCGGCCGCAACATCGCGCTCGTCTTCGAGAAGACCTCGACACGCACCCGCTGCGCGTTCGAGGTGGCCGCGGCCGACCAGGGGGCCCGGACCGTGTACCTCGACCCCTCCGGCTCCCAGATGGGCCACAAGGAGTCCGTACGGGACACCGCGCGGGTGCTCGGCCGGATGTTCGACGCGATCGAGTACCGCGGGGACAGCCAGGCCAACGTCGAGGAGCTGGCCGCGTACGCCGGCGTCCCGGTCTACAACGGCCTCACCGACGACTGGCACCCCACCCAGATGCTGGCCGACGTGATGACCATGACCGAGCACTGCGCCAAGCCGCTCCACGAGACGGTCTTCGCCTACCTCGGCGACGCCCGCTTCAACATGGGCAACTCGTACCTGGTCACCGGGGCCCTGCTCGGCATGGACGTCCGGATCGTCGCCCCGCAGGACTACTGGCCGGCCGAGGAGATCGTCGTCCACGCGCGCAAGCTCGCGGAGATCAGCGGGGCGCGGATCACGCTCACCGAGCACGTCCACGAGGGGGTCGAGGGCGCCGACTTCGTCGCCACCGACGTCTGGGTCTCCATGGGCGAGCCCAAGGAGGTCTGGGACGAGCGCATCGGCGCACTGTCCCCGTACGCCGTGACCATGGACGTCCTGCGGGCCACCGGCAACGCGGACGTCAAGTTCCTGCACTGCCTGCCGGCCTTCCACGACCTCGGCACGAAGGTGGGGCGCGAGATCCACGAGATGCACGGGCTGGACTCGCTGGAGGTGACGGACGAGGTGTTCGAGTCGTCGCACTCGGTCGTCTTCGACGAGGCGGAGAACCGGCTGCACACGATCAAGGCGGTTCTGGTGGCGACGCTGGGCTGAGCCCCGCGCGGCCCCGCTACACGTGGCGGCGCTGGGGCGGCACCGTCGGCAGCCTGAACCACACCGCCTTGCCCGAGTCCGTCGGGCGGTGGCCGCACGCCGAGCTGAGCGCGCGGATGAGAAGCAGTCCGCGGCCGTGCTCCTGCCAGGGGTCGGGGTCGAGGTGGCCCGGAGCGGTCAGATCGCCCGGGGGCGCCGGGTCGGGGTCGTGGACCTCCACCTTGCAGCCGGTCGGGACCAGCTCCACCACCAGCTCTATGGGACCGTCACCGGCCGCGTGCTCGATCGCGTTCGCGACCAGCTCCGCCGTGAGCAGCTCCGCCGTGTCGCAGTCCGCCCCGTGCTCCAGTTCGGTCAGCGCCGTACGCACCAGTGCACGGGCCACGGGCACGGCCGCGGCGGTGTGCGGCAGCGCGATGCGCCAGGAGGCGGGGGCGGAGGGTTCTTGCAAGGCGGCGGGTCCGTTCATGGAGCAGGTCATGGCTCGTCCTGCTTTCAACGTGATGAATGGTACGGCGAGCACCGGCAAAGCCGCTCGGCGGGCGCCGCGGGGGACCTTCGGCCCCGTTGCCGCCGGTCTACCCACGGCAACGCTCCGCCGCGCCCGGCCGATCCCGTCGTTACGGCCTTGTCGAACGCCCGTGACCGAGTCACGCCGGGCGTGCCGGCGAGGACACGGGGGACCGCCGTCCTGCCCGCGCTCGGCGGCCCGACGGGTCAGACCGTCCCGCCCGGCGCCCCGTGCCCCGGGCGCCCCGGGCCCCTGCGCGGGTCCACCCCCGCGAATGCCGCCCCGGGGTCCCGCAACCGCGCGTGCAGGGCCCGGAACACGGCCGCCGCACGCACCCCCGGCCAGTCCGCCGGAAGCAGCGCGGCGGGCAGCCCCGGGTCGACGTACGGGAGGTGCCGCCAGGAGTCCAGGGCCGTCAGATAGTCGCGGTACGCCTCCTGCGGCGGGGTGTCCTCGCGGCGGTCCCAGCCGCGCAGCACGGGCGCGTGCCGGTCGAGGAACGCCTCGTGCCGCTTGGCGATCCCGGACAGGTCCCACCATCGCGCCACGGCCTCGGCGGTCGCCGCGAACCCCAGATGCTCGCCCCGGAACAGGTCCACGTACGGGTCGAGCCGCAGCCGGGTCAGGGTGTGCCGGGTCTCCTCGTGCAGCCGGGCCGGCGCGATCCACACGCCCGGGGCGGCCGTGCCGAAGCCGAGTCCGGCGAGCCGGGAGCGCAGCACATGCCGTTTCTGCCGCTCCGACTCCGGCACCGAGAACACCGCCAGGACCCAGCCGTCGTCCTGTTCGGCCGCCGGCGCGTGGATCCGCCGGTCGCTGTCGTCCAGGAGCCGCCGCGCGTCGTCCGACAGCGCGTACCCGGCCGCCCCCGCCGCCGTACGGGCCGGCAGCAGCAGGCCACGCCGTTTCAGCCGGGACACCGAGGAGCGGACGGAGGGTGCGTCGACACCGATCGCCGCGAGCAGCCGGATCAGCTCGGAGACGGGCACGGGTCCCGGCACCGAACGGCCGTAGGCGCCGTAGAAAGTGACGATGAGCGAACGAGGTGCGTGCTGTTCCGACACGTTGATCATTTTAGGTCGCCGGTATCACCGCTGGTCACGCAGGGTGCGTCGTTCCGCCGCGAACGGAAGGGCGTTTCAGGCGGCGGTCGCCAGGTGGCCGAAGGCCGGGCGGTGCGGGGCGACCACGCTGCCGTCGGGCAGGAGTTCACCGGTGTCGTCGAAGACGATCGCCCCGTTGCACAGCAGGTTCCAGCCCTGCTCGGGGTGGAAGGCGACGATGTGCGCGGCGTCGCGGTCCGTGCTGTCGATCGAGGGGCACAGGGGCTGGTGAGCACACATGGCGCACCTCCACGTCGTGGTGAGTGCCGGCGGCGAGCACCGCCTCGCACCCCAGACCATGCCCGCGCCGGGACCTCATGGCCACACGGTTCCGCGAGACGTGACAGCACCCGGACGTGCCGTGACAGGACGCGGACACAACGCCCGGCGCGCGGGCCGCGGCCGGTAGTGAGGACGGCGCAACCGACGCGCCGACGCGGGGGTGACGATCACGGGCGCGCACCGGCCGGGCCGGTACCTCTGAAAACCCCGTTCCCAGGAGGTATCCCATGCCCTTGTCCCCGGCCTTTCCGCAGGTCCCGCGCGTGCTCGGCGCCGTCGCCGGTGCCGCGCTGCTGCTGCTCGGCGCCGCTGCGTCCGCCGGTGCCGCGTACGACTCGTCCGAGACGGTGACCATCGACCCCACCGGGTACGTCGCCCCGGACGGCACCCTCACCCTGTCCGGCACGTACCGCTGCCTCGGCAGCAGCGGCCCCGTGTTCGTCTCGTCCTCGCTCCAGCAGGGCGACAGCAGGGTCCGCAAAGGGGTCGGCGGGTCGTCGGCGGTCTGTGACGGCGCCGAGCACGCCTGGACCAACACGGACAGGGCCGAGCCGGGCCGCTATCTGCCGGGCCCCGCCCGGGTGGAGGCCACCGTCACCGAACTGTCGGGCGGCGGCCTGCCGCTGCCCAGGTTCCACGCGGTGCGGCAGCAGGACATCACCCTCGTCGAGGGCTGAGCCGGCGGGCGGGCGAGTCCCGGGCCGCGCGCCCGCGACCGCACAGAAGAAGGCGGCTCCGGCGGTGGGTGGTCCACCGGAGCCGCCTTCCTGCCGCCCGGGCCTGTCGCCCCGGGCGGGCGTGCGCGCTACTTGAGCAGATGCACCCGCTGCGTCGTCAGGTCGTAACGGGCGCCGACGACGGCCACCTTGCCGGCCTTGAGCCTGGCGGCGACGTCGGGGTCGGCCACGACCTTGGAGCGGACGAGCCGGACGTTCGCGTCGATCGTCGCCGCGACCCGCGCGTCGCCGGTCACACTGTGGTCGATGGCCGGGGCGATCTCGTCGGCGATGTACTGGATGCCGCTGGGCAGCTCCTCACCGCTCTCGTCCACCGCGACGGCGGCCTTCACGGCCCCGCAGGACTGGTGGCCGAGCACCACGACCAGCGGGATGTTCAGTTCGAGGACGCCGTACTTGACGCTGCCGAGCACCGACTGGTCCAGCACCTCGCCCGCGCTGCGCACGGTCATCAGGTCGCCGAGGCCCTGGTCGAAGACCAGCTCCGGGGGGACGCGGGAGTCGATGCAGCCGAGAATGAGGGCGAACGGCTCCTGACCGGTCGTCAGGGCCTTGCGCACGGCGTAACCCTCGTCGGGGTGCCGCTCGTGCAGGGTCCGCCAACGGCGGTTGCCCTTCGAGAGTTCCTTCAGTGCCTCGTCCGCCGTGCTCGGCCGCTTGGGGGTGGGGGGCGTGGAGTGCGAGCGGGTGGAGCGGGTGACGGGCTCGGCGTTCGCCGGGAAGGCGCCGACGGCGAGGCCGCCGCCGACGACGGCGGTGCCGGCCAGCGCGGCGCGCAGGAGTGAGCGTCGGCCGCGAGGCTTCGCGTGGGATATCGGTGCGTCGGCGCCGGTGGCGGTCGCCTCGGCGGCGTCGCCGCTGTGGGGTGCTGCGTCAGGATTCACGGGCAGGAACGTACGTCCGGCCTAAACGCTCAAACGTTCAAGATGCCGAATCATGGACGAGTGTTGATCAATCATGGCTGACCCTTGAATGGTTCTTGGTCACTTCAGTGCCGGTTTTTGGACAGCCGGTCGCTCACTGTTCAATTCACGGGTGGGGAGCGCCTTCTGTCTCCGCGTCCGGCCGGCTGGTCGGCGCCCGCCGCCGGCGGCGGGTCGTCACCACGTCCGGTGCGCGAAGACCACCAGGTTCTTCGTGTAGTCCATGACGCTGCGGTCGTAGTCGCCCGCACAGGTGATCAGCCGGACCTCCGGCCGGGACGCGTCGGCGTACACCCGCTTGTCGGGGAAGTCGTCCTTCTCGAACGTCTCGGCGGCGTCGACCACGAAGGACACCCGCTCGCGGTCGGCGCGTACGACGTGGAAGACGTCCCCCTTCTCCAGTTGGCCGAGCCCCGCGAAGACGGCAGGCGAGGTCTTCGTGTCGACGTGCCCGGCGATGATCGAGGTGCCCGTCTCCCCGGGGGCGGCGCCCTCGGCGTGCCAGCCCACGAGGTTCACGTCGTCGGCCGGCGGAGCCTCCAACTGACCGGAACGGCCGACGTACAGAGGGACGAACGGGGCGCTCACCCGGATCTTCGGGATGAGCAGCCGGACCGGCCGGGACCCGCTCTCCCGCTGCCGACGTGCCGGCGGCTCGGCGGGGCGGTCCTGCCCGGCCGAGGAGGGCGGGGCGGCCTGCGGGGCGTGCCGGGCGTTCGGCGGGCGGGAGGCGTCGGTCGAGGAGTCCTCACCGCCGAACAGGCTCACCACGAGGATCATCAGGCCCACGGCGCACAACGCGGTCGTATTGACCCGGGCGCTCGGGCGGGCCGGCACCGGACCGGTACCGGGGGGAGTAGGGCGGGCTGCCATCGGACACCACCTCACCAGGTACGGCAGCGGAACGGACGGACGGGCACAGGACGGTCGGGGGACATCCCGGAACGCCGGCCGGGCCGCCACACGACACACGGTGTGGCGGCCGCGGCCGCTATCGCGCCAGGTATCGCGCCCGGCATGGGCTCAGGCCGCGCTTCCGGCGGTCTTCCTGCGCCGCAGGGCGTACATGCCCGTACCGGCCACCGCGAGGACGGCCATCCCGCCGGCGGTCACCGCGGGCGAGGCCAGCGCGCCGCCACCGGTGTGCACACCGCCGCGCGGCTTGTCGTGGTCGCCCTTCCAGGCCCCCTCCTCCTCGTCCTTCCAGGAGCCCTTGTCCTGCTCGTCCTTCCAGGACTCCTTCTCCTGGCCGTCCTTCGTGGCCTCCTCCTTGTCGTAGCCCCCCGCGTCGGGCTTGGCGCCCCGCTCGGAGCTCCAGTCACCCTCGGTGTTCAGCGAGGTCAACGCACCGCCACCCGTGTGAACCCCGCCGCGCGGTCCGTCGTGGCTGCTGTCCTTGTCGTGCTCCTTGCTGTAGCCATGGTCCTCGTGGTCCCACTGGTCACCGTCGGCGTAGGCGCCGGGCGCGGTGATGGCGAGGACGGCGGTGGCCGCCGCCGTAGCGAGAAGCATGCGAGCAGAACGCATCTGATGGTCCTTCCGCCACAGCCGGGCAGCTGGTGCTTCGTCAGCTGACTTGACCCGGCTCCGACGTGATCCACCGTCAGCCGGATCACGATCCGCCACCACTCGGGGCGCTCAGCCGGGTGAACCGGAGCGGTCCGTCCGGGGGACCTGGCCCCGGCCGGACACCACGGAACACATACGCCCGGCCGTCGGGCGCGCCCCCGCCGGGACGGGCGGAGCCCGTCTACTCCTGCGGGCCGGAGTCCCCGAACGCCTCCAGGATCCGCTCGGCGGCCAGCGTGGCCGTCAGTTCGCCGTCCCTGACGCGCTGTTCGAGGACCGGAGCGAGGGACCGTACGCCGGGGTGGGTGCGCAGCCGGCCGAGGAGTTCGTCGCGGACCATCGACCAGGTCCAGTCGACCTGCTGGTCCCGGCGCTTGGCGGCGAGCCGGCCGGTGGAGTCGAGGAGCGTGCGGTGCTGCTCCAGGCGCTCCCACACGGCGTCCAGGCCGGTGGACTCGCGGGCGCTGCAGCTCAGCACCGGCGGCGTCCAGGCCGCGTCCCTGCCGTGCATCAGCCGCAGGGCGCCCGCCAGCTCACGGGCCGCCGTACGGGCGTCGCGCTCGTGCGGGCCGTCCGCCTTGTTGACGGCGAGCACGTCGGCCAGCTCCAGGACACCCTTCTTGATGCCCTGGAGCTGGTCGCCGGTGCGGGCGAGGGTGAGGAGGAGGAAGGAGTCGACCATGTTGGCGACGGCCGTCTCGGACTGGCCGACGCCGACGGTCTCCACGAGCACCACGTCGTAGCCGGCCGCCTCCATCACCACGATCGACTCGCGGGTCGCCCGGGTGACCCCGCCGAGGGTCCCGGCCGTCGGCGAGGGCCGCACGAAGGCCGCCGGGTCGACGGCCAGCCGCTCCATCCGGGTCTTGTCGCCGAGGATCGAGCCGCCCGTACGGCTCGACGACGGGTCCACCGCCAGCACCGCCACCCGGTGCCCGAGCGAGGTCAGCATCGTGCCGAACGCGTCGATGAACGTCGACTTGCCGACGCCCGGCACCCCGCTGACCCCGATCCGCCGGGCCCGGCCGCTGTGCGGCAGCAGCGCGGTCAGCAACTCCTGCGCCAGCGCGCGGTGTTGGGGCCGAGTGGACTCGACGAGAGTGATGGCGCGGGCGATGACCGCCCGCTTCCCGTCGAGCACACCCTTGACGTAGGCGTCGACATCGATCACAGGTCGTGCCCGAGGTCGTCCGACAGCCTCTTCACCAGGTCATGCGCCGCGTCCGGGATCACCGTCCCGGGCGGGAACACGGCCGCCGCGCCCATCTCCAGCAGCGTGGGCACGTCCTGCGGCGGGATCACCCCGCCGACCACGATCATGATGTCCGGCCGCCCCTCCTCGGCCAGCTGCTCCCTGAGCGCCGGTACGAGGGTGAGGTGCCCGGCGGCCAGCGACGACACCCCGACGATGTGCACGTCCGCCTCGACGGCCTGCCGGGCCACCTCGGCCGGGGTCTGGAACAGCGGGCCGACGTCCACGTCGAAGCCGAGGTCGGCGAAGGCGGTCGCGATCACCTTCTGGCCCCGGTCGTGGCCGTCCTGGCCCATCTTGGCGACCAGGATGCGCGGCCGGCGGCCCTCGGCCTCGCCGAAGGCGTCCACCAGGCTCCGGGTGCGCTCCACGTTCGGGGACTCGCCTGCTTCGTTGCGGTACACGCCGGAGATGGTACGGATCTGGCTCGCGTGCCGGCCGTACACCTTCTCCAGGGCGTCGGAGATCTCGCCGACCGTGGCCTTGGCGCGGGCCGCCCGCACCGCCAGCTCCAGCAGGTTGCCCTCGCCGCCGGCGGCCCGGGTGAGCGCGTCCAGCGAGGCCAGGCACTCCTGCTCGTCGCGGTCCGCGCGCAGCCGGCGGAGCTTGTCGATCTGCTGGGCGCGGACGGAGGAGTTGTCGACCTTGAGGACGTCGATCTGCTCGTCGGTCTCCACGCGGTACTTGTTGACGCCGATGACCGGCTGCCGTCCCGAGTCGATCCGGGCCTGGGTGCGGGCCGCGGCCTCCTCGATGCGCAGCTTGGGGATGCCCGCGTCGATGGCCTTGGCCATGCCGCCCGCCTGCTCGACCTCCTGGATGTGCTGCCAGGCGCGGCGGGCGAGGTCGTAGGTCAGCTTCTCGACGTAGGAGCTGCCGCCCCAGGGGTCGATGACCCGGGTCGTGCCGGACTCCTGCTGGATGAGGAGCTGGGTGTTGCGGGCGATGCGCGCCGAGAAGTCGGTGGGCAGGGCGAGCGCCTCGTCGAGGGCGTTGGTGTGCAGCGACTGGGTGTGGCCCTGGGTGGCGGCCATCGCCTCCACACACGTCCGCGTGACGTTGTTGAAGACGTCCTGCGCGGTCAGCGACCAGCCCGAGGTCTGCGAATGGGTGCGCAGGGATAGCGACTTGGCGTTCTGCGGATCGAACTGCCGCACCAGTTTGGCCCACAGCAGACGGGCCGCCCGCAGCTTGGCGACCTCCATGAAGAAGTTCATCCCGATCGCCCAGAAGAACGACAGCCGGGGCGCGAACGCGTCCACGTCCAGCCCCGCCTCCCGGCCCGCCCGGATGTACTCCACCCCGTCCGCGAGCGTGTACGCCAGCTCCAGGTCGGCCGTCGCGCCCGCTTCCTGGATGTGGTAGCCGGAGATGGAGATGGAGTTGTAGCGGGGCATCTTCTGCGAGGTGAAGGCGAAGATGTCGGAGATGATCCGCATCGACGGCTTCGGCGGATAGATGTAGGTGTTGCGGACCATGAACTCCTTGAGGATGTCGTTCTGGATGGTCCCCGCCAGCTTCTCGGCCGGCACACCCTGTTCCTCCGCCGCCACGATGTAGAGCGCGAGCACGGGCAGCACCGCGCCGTTCATCGTCATCGACACGGTCATCCGGTCCAGCGGGATGCCGTCGAAGAGCTGCCGCATGTCGAGGATCGAGTCGATCGCCACGCCCGCCATGCCGACGTCACCCGTCACCCGGGGGTGGTCGCTGTCGTAGCCCCGGTGGGTGGGCAGGTCGAAGGCGACCGACAGACCCTTCTGACCGGCCGCCAGGTTGCGCCGGTAGAAGGCGTTCGACTCCTCCGCCGTGGAGAAGCCCGCGTACTGCCGGATGGTCCAGGGCTGGTTGACGTACATCGTCGGGTACGGGCCGCGCAGGTACGGCGCCATGCCGGGGTAGGTGCCCAGGAAGTCCAGGCCCTCCAGGTCCTGACCGGTGTACAGCGGCTTGACCCCGATGCCCTCCGGGGTCTCCCACAGCAGGTCGTCACCGCCCGCCGCGTTCTTCACCGCCGTACGCCACTCGTCGGCACCGCCGCCGACGGCCGGGGAACCCAGCTCGATCCCGGAGAAGTCGGGGACGGAAGGGACGGTCATCGGGACACTCCCATACGGTCGAGGGTCGCGGACAGCACGGCCACGGCGTCACAGCCGGCGAAGACGAAACCGTCCACACCGGTGTACTCGGCGGGACGGCCGGCGAGGAACACGTGCGAGGCACCGGCGGCCCTCAGCCCGGCCGCCGATGTCGCGGCCCGCTCCTCGTAGACGGCGTCACTGGAGCACAGGCAGACCTCCGTGGCACCGCTCTCCTCGAACGTGCCCTCGGTGACGGGCTCGATGCCGCCCGCCTGGAAGAGGTTGGCGGCGAAGGTCGTCCGCGCGGTGTGGGCGGCCGCGGGGCCCAGGGACGCCAGGTAGAGGCGCGGGCGGGAGCCCGTCGCGGCGAGGTGGGCGTCCGAGCGGGCGCGCAGCGCCTCGAACGTCTCGTCACGGCTGACGCGGGGGAGACCGCCGGACGGCGGCTCGGGCGCGGGCGCGCGGACGACCGGCTTCTCGGCCAGATGGGGGAACTCGCTGACGCCGGTGACCGGTTCGCGCCGCTGGGCGAGCTTCGCGCTGCGGGCCGCCCAGGTCTCGGCGAGGCGCTCCCGTACGGCGCCGGAGCGCAGGGCCGCCGCCTGGCCGCCCGCGCGCTCGATCTCCTGGAAGAACTCCCAGCCCGCGTGGGCCAGTTCGTCGGTGAGCCGTTCCACGTACCAGGAGCCGCCCGCCGGGTCGATGACCCGGGCGAGGTGGGACTCCTCCACGAGGATCGTGGAGGTGTTGCGGGCGATACGCCGGGCGAACGCGTCCGGCAGTCCGAGGGCGTGGTCGAAGGGCAGCACGGTGACGGAGTCGGCGCCGCCCGCCCCGGCTGCCAGCGTGGCGATGGTCGTGCGCAGCATGTTCACCCACGGGTCGCGGCGCGTCATCATCACCGGCGAGGTCACCGCGTGCTGGATCTGCGCCCCGGCCGAGGGCGCCCCGCACACCTCGGCCACCCGGGCCCAGAGCCGCCGCGCGGCTCGCAGCTTGGCGATCGTCAGGAACTGGTCGGCGGTCGCGGCGTACCGGAACTCCAGCTGGGCACAGGCCTGTTCGACGCTCAGCCCGGCCCCGGTCAGCTCCCGCAGATACGCGACACCGGTCGCCAGCGAGGCACCCAGCTCCTGCGCGGCCGAGCCGCCGGCCTCGTGGTACGGCAGGGCGTCCACCGTCAGGGCGCGCAGCCCCGGGTACTCCTCGGCGCACAGCCGGGCCAGTCCGGCCACGGGCGCGAAGTCGTAGGTCTGCCCGGTGCGGGCCTCGTGGCCGAGGGGGTCCGCGCCCAGGGTGCCGCGTGCCGCCTCCTTGGCGACGCCCCGTTCGGCG
This sequence comes from Streptomyces bottropensis ATCC 25435, assembly GCF_000383595.1. Lineage (NCBI taxonomy): Bacteria > Bacillati > Actinomycetota > Actinomycetes > Kitasatosporales > Streptomycetaceae > Streptomyces > Streptomyces bottropensis. The sequence continues at coordinate 2,396,994 of NZ_KB911581.1, forward strand.
TACAGGCGCAGCAACTCATCGGCGGCGGGCTCGGTCTCGGCGCCCGCGTCCAGGACGACCGGCGCGAGATCGAGATACACGCCGTCGAGGACCCGGCCGAGCGAGGACACCGGGAGACCGGCCTCGCCGAGCACGAGCCACAGAGAGGTGACGCCGTTCTCCAGGTCGGCGAGGACCGCGTCGCGGTCCGCCGTCGTGTGCCGCTGGCGTACGTCCCAGCCGCCGTCGGTGTTGCCCGCGGCCCGGCCTCCTCGTACGAAGGGCGCGAATCCGGGGAAACCAGCAGGGGGCGCGGTGTCGTGCGCGGTGTAGAGGGGACGGGTGCGCAGCCCGTCCTCCAGCGCGGTGGACAGGGCTTCCTCGGCCTGAGTGCCCTCGACGTCCTTGCCCGACTTGCGCAGCACGCCCGCAACGAGGCGCTGCCACTGCTCGTGGGTTGTGTCAGGGAACTCGGCGGCCAGCTCAAGCCCGTCGTCAGGGAGGACCGTCATGCTCGGATGCTAGGCCAGAGGCGCAAAGGAGCAGCAGGGGGCGCGGCTGTGACCTTGCCCTCCCTGGGGTGACCTTGAAATCGGATGGGTTACCTGCCGGTCACTTACGGGCCGGGAGTGAACGTCGGGGGGTGGTCCGCCGTACCTGGTGCCACGCGGCCCGTGCGCCCCCGACGGCACGGTCACCGGGCCGCCCGAGGACAGGAGCGACCCATGGCCGAGAAGTACTTCACCGTGTCCGGGATGAGCTGTGGCCACTGCGCCACGAGCGTCACCGAGGAGGTCGCCGCGGTGCCCGGCGTGAGCGAGGTCGATGTCGACGTACGGGCCGGCCTGGTGACCGTACGCGGCGAGATGGCCGACGACGGGGCTGTACGCGCGGCGATCGTCGAGGCGGGCTACGAGGTCGCCGAGGTCGTACGGCGGGCCGCGGCCTGAGCCGGGAAGCGGGCGTGGACAGGCCGGGGCCGGCCCGGGGCAGGGCTTCCTCGACGGCTTCGAGCGGGTCCTCGCGGGCGCCGCGCCCACCGGCCGTCGCCCGACGCGGGACGAGATCGAGTCGCGGCGGGCGCTCGGCGCGCGGGCGGCGGAGGTCGGACACGGCCGGCGGCCCTGCGGGCGCACCTCGTGGCCGGCCGGGACAACCGGCCGCGGGCGACCGACCCGGACAGCGCGCTCGCCGTCATCGAGCAGGCCGTGGACGCCTTCGCCGACGGCTACGAGCGCGCCCAGCGGCTAGTGGTCCGCAAGGAGGCGGCCACCCGTCGGGAGTTCATCGACGACCTCCTGCGCGGACGCGGCGACCCCGGTCACCTCGCGGCCGGCTCGGAGCGGTTCGGGCTGCGCCTGTCCCGCGCGCACGCGGTCGCCGTCGCCGAGGGGCCGGAGAAGTACGACGAGCCCGACCCCGTACCCCGGCAGGTGCCCAGCGACCTCTTCGCCCGCTTCGAGAACCGCCGCGTCCTGTTCGCCACCGAGGACGGCCGGATGGTGTGCGTCGCCCCCGGCGACCAGGACGACGTCCTCACCCACTTCGCCACACGCCGCTACGCCGCCACCGGCCGCGCCCAGGTCGCCATCTCGGACAGCGGTCATCGACGCCCGCCTCCTCGACCGGCCCACCAGAGCCCTGAGTTCGGCGCAGCCGTCTGCCCGGCCCTCTTGTGCGGGACCCGCGCCACCGCACTCGGTGGGGTTCGGCCATTCCCACCCCCTGGCCGGTGTATGTCTGGCGCCGGGTGAGCAGGACGAGCATCGTGGACACCGAGGGCTTCGAGTGACGGCGCACAGGACCGGTGCGCCACGGTGATCGGGAGCCGTGGGGGACAGGTGGAGTTCCGGGTGCTGGGGCCGGTCGAGGTGTGGCTCGACGGGCAGCGGCTGCCGCCGTTCCCGCCCAAGCCGACCGCGCTGCTCACCGCCGGGCTCGTGGAGGCGGGAAAGCTGGTGTCGGTCGACCGGCTGGTCGACGCCGTGTGGGGGGACCGGCCACCGGCGTCGGCGGCGAAGCTGGTGCAGGGGTATGTCCTCAAGCTGAGACAGGTGCTCCACAGGCCGGACACCCGAGAGGTGATCAAGACCCGTCCCCGCGGCTATGTGTTCGAACCGCAGGAGGGACAGCTGGATCTGCAGCTGTTCCAGGCGCTGCTGGAACGAGGGCACGCGGAAGCGGCCCGGGGCGAACACGGCGGTGCCGCGGACCTCTTCGAGGAGGCGCTGGCGCTCTGGAGAGGCCCCGCGCTCGGCGCTCCGACGACCTCGGTGCTCCAGGCCGAGGCGACGCGGCTGGAGGAGATCCGGCTGGCCACGGTGGAGCGCGTGCTCGACGCGCGGCTGGAACTGGGCGGGGGAGCGGAGCTGGTGGGCGACCTCACCGGGCTGGTGGCCGAACATCCGCTGCGGGAGCGATTACGGGTGCAGCTCATCATCGCCCTGGACCGCTGCGGACGCCGGGCGGACGCCCTGGCTGTGTACCGGGACGGCCGTCGTCTGCTGCACACCGAGTTGGGTATCGAACCCGGCCCGGAGCTGCGGGAGGTGAACGCCCGGCTGCTGGTGGCCGACCGGCCCGCCGGAGGCGGCGGCGTGGGGGAGACGCGTGCACGGTGGGGGATGCGCACGAGGCGCGAGCCCGGCGGGGCACCGGCTCCCGTGCAGCTGCCGGCCCCGCCGAAGTGGCTGACCGGACGCGCGAGGGAAACGGCCCGTCTGGAAGCCGCGTTGCGCGAGGGCGGCGAACACGGCCGGGTCTGTGTCGTGCACGGGATGGCGGGTGTCGGCAAGACGGCCCTGGCGCTGCACGTGGCGCACCGGGTCGCGTCGGCCTTCCCCGACGGGCAGTTGCACGCCGGACTGGGGGGTGGGGACCCGGCCCGTGCGGCCGACCCCGCCGAGGTCCTCGCGGGTTTCCTGCGCGCGCTGGGCGTCGGACCGGGCCAGGTCCCCTCCTCGCTGCCCGAACGGGCGGCCGCGTTCCGTACGGTGCTGGCCGGTCTGAGGGTGCTCGTGGTGCTGGACGACGCCGCCACCGAGGAGCAGGTGCGCACCCTGCTCCCGGGCGCGGGCAGCGGGAGCGCCGTGCTGATCAGCAGCCGGAAGGCCCTGCACGGCCTGGACTGCGTCGAGCGGGTGGGCCTGGAGGTGCTGGACCTCACCCACGCCGTGCAGCTCCTGGCCCGGCTCGCGGGTCCCGCCAGGACGACGGCGGAGCCCGAGGCGGCGGCCGAGATCGCCCAGTTGTCCGGCGGGCTCCCGCTGGCCCTGCGTATCGCCGGGTCCCGGCTCGGCACCCGCAGCGCCTGGCCGCTCGGCGCCCTGGCCGAGAGGCTCCGAGACGAACACGTCCGGCTGGACGAGATGGCCTCCGGGGACCTGGACGTACGGGCCGGGATCGAGGTCAGCTACCGTGCGCTGCCGGCGGCGGAACGGCTGGTCTTCCGCCGGCTCGGGATGCTGGAGTCACCGGACCTCGCGCCCTGGGTGGCCGCCCCGCTGGCCGGCATCGACGTGTCCGACGCGGAGCGTCTGGTCGACCGGCTGGCGGACGCCCATCTGCTGGAGCCGCTGGGTGCGGACCGCACCGGCCGTGTTCGCTACCGCTTCCACGACCTGGTCCGGCTGTACGCCAGGGAACGGGCCGAGCGGGAGGAGACCCGCCAGGACCGGACCTCGGCGCTGTCCCGGCTGCTGCGTACCTGGCTCGCGCTCACCCGCCGGGCCGGGGACCTCGACCCCACCGGGGTGCCGCACCTCGCGCCCCAGGGGGCCGCGGAGGACGCCGACCTGGGACTGGGCGGGAGGCTGCTCGCCGATCCGCGCGCGTGGCTCCACGCCGAGCACGGTTCGCTGGTCGCCGGGGTGGTGCTGGCGGCGCGCCTCGACCTCGACGAGGAGGCGTGCGACCTGGCCTCGGCGCTCGTCCAGGCCTCCTTCCGGGTCAACAACCAGTTCGAGGACTGGGAGCGCACCCACGACGCCGCCCTCGCCGCGGCCCGCCGGGCGGCGAACGCGCGCGGGGAGGCCGTGGTGCTCACCGGCCTCGGACAACTGCGCTACGAACAGGACCGGTTCGACGAGGCCGAACGCCACTTCCGCGAGGCTCTGGCCGGGTTCGTACGCCTGGACGACCTCGGCGGCCGGGCCACGGCCCTCGCGGGGATCGCCGTCGCCGGCCGGGAGCAGGGCAACTTCGGCGAGGCGACGGCCTGTCTGGAACAGGCCCTGTCCGCGTTCGAGGAACTCGGGGACGCCGCGGGGGCGGCCGGCGCCCGCTACGACCTGGGGTCGATCCTGCGGGAGAAGGGGAACTTCGACGAAGCGACGGTCCACCTCGGCAGGGCGCTCACGATCTACCGGTCCCTCGGCAGTCGGCGGGGTGAGGGGCTGGCCCTGCGGGCGATCGGACTCGTGCACCGCGCGGCCGGTGACCTGACGCGCGCGGAGGAACGGTGCTCGCAGGCGCTCGACCTCCTGCGATCGGCGGGTGACCGGCTGATGGAGGCGTACGCCGTACAGGCGTTGGCCAAGGTCCGCTTCCGGCTGAAGCCCGACGACGCGGAGCTGCCCGCGCTCCTCGGCGCGCTACGGGTGTGCCGGGAGCTGGACGACGGGTTCGGCGAGGCTCTGGTGCTGCGCACCCTCGGCGAACTGCACCTCGCACAGGGGCGGGTGGACCACGCCTCGGCCTGTCTCCGGCAGGCACTGGACCTGTGGACACGGCTGCGGCATCCGGTCTTCCGCGCCCGCACCCTGCGCGATCTGTCCCGCCTCCACGAACTCCTCGGCGACCGGCCCGGCGCCCGCGCGCTGCGCCGGGAGGCGCTGCTGACGTTCCAGCTCTACGGCACCCGGGAGTACGCCGAACTACGCGCCGTCGAGGAGCCGGACCCGAGCGTCCACACGGGCTGAACCAGGACTGAACCGGCACTGCGCCCCGGCTGCACCGCCGTCGCCCACAGTGAGGGGGCAACGAAGGAGCAGGACCCGACCAAGGGGGAAGAACCCGATGCGCAAGCGCACCATCGCGGCTCTGTCCGCATCCGCCGCCCTGGCCGCCGTGGCCGTCGCGGCACCCACCGCGTCCGCCGAACCGAACCCGCCCGGCTGCGACCGGGGGGCCTTCTGCATCTACTCCGGCACGGGTCAGACCGGTTCACTGGTCGTGGAGAGCCAGGGCAACTGGTCCGGCAGCGTCAGTGGGCGTTCCGTCTTCAACAACGGCACGAGTTTCCCCGGTGCCGACCACATCCAGCTCACCTGGACCTACAACGGGGGCACGTACAGCGACTGCCTCCACTTCAACCCGGGCCCGGGCGACTACAAGTGGGACTTCGCGCCCGGCGTCGTCTTCAAGAAGGCCACCTGGCGCGGCGAGTGCTGAACCCCGCCACCGCACGCACGGCCGCCGCGGATGTCCGCGGCGGCCGTGCGTGCGGTGGCGGTGACCTGCCGCAATGGGTGGTCGCTGGTGGCTGACCCGTCGGCGGGTGCCCAAGCCGTCGGTCTCGGTGGATCGGCCGCTTCAGCGAACGCGGCGGAATTCTCTCCTCCACAGGCTGAGGTCGCCCAGCGGGCGGGCAACAGCGTCGAGGCCCCGCTGTCCCGCTGTCACCATCCCGTCAGGAGGAGGTGGTTGACGAGCAGGGCCAGGGAGGCTTGTGCCGTGAGCCAGGTGCGGGGGCGGGGGAGGAAGGCACATGCGGGGAGGAGCCACATCGCGAAGGGCAGCCAGATGCGCTCCGTCTCGGCCTTGCTCATCCCGGACAGGTCTGCCACGAGGAGGGCGAGTACGGCGGCGGACACGAGCAGGGCGAGGCGGGCGTCGGCGGCGGGGGCGCCCGGACCGTCGGGTCGGGTGAGGATGCCGCGGCCCTGCCTGACGAGGGCGGTGCCGCAACGACGCAGACCCGCCGCGGTCGCCAGGCCCACGACGAAGACGGTGCAGGCGAGGTTGGCCCAGACCCAGTATCCGTAGGGTCGCAAGCCGCCGGCCCCTTGGTGGTAGCGCTCGACCAGGAGGTGATAGGCCTCCCACCAGTCGAAGCCGGCGAGTGTGAAGGCGAGCGGCGCGACCGTGGCTCCGGCGAGCAGGAGGGGGAGTGGGCGTGCCCGGTCGCGTCCGAGGAGCAGAACTCCCGCCGCGATCACCGCGAAGAGGGTGAGACCGTAGGAGAGGTAGCAGGTCAGGCCGAACAGGAGACCGGACCCAAACGCGGCGGCTCGCGCGCGGCGCCCCGGCTGCCCGGTCACGGCGCACGCGAGCAGTGCCACCGACCATGCGGCGACCGCGGCGAAGTACCCGTCGGCCGACGTGCCCATCCACACCGCGGCCGGGGCCAGCACCAGGAACGGTGCCGCCCGCCGGGCGAGGGCCTCGTCGGCCAGCGCCCGCACCGTCACCAGCACGGCCACGCACGCCGTGGCGCCGACGGTGATGCACCAGACCCCGGCCCAGCCCCCGCCGCCCAGGCCGATCCGGTCGAGGAGGACGAAGGTGAGCGTGGCCCCCGGCGGGTGTCCGGCGACGTGCGGGGGCCAGTGGTCCGGTGAGCCGAGCAGGATGTGGTGGGTGAAGTCGCGCAGGGTGGCGGGGATGTCGTCGAAGCGGTCGATGACCTGGAGGTACTCGTAGCGGGTGGTGAGCCGCACCGCGATGCCCCGGTGCCAGCCGTCGACCAGGGCCAGGGACGTGGTCCAGGCCATGGCTGTGCCCCAGGCCGTGGTGAGGAGAGCGCGCCAGGGCAGCCGGGCCGCGAGGACGGGCCCGTACGCGACGACGGCGACCGCCACCGCCAGGGCGGCCGGGGTGCCCGGGCCGATGTGCGGGCGCCACTTCGCGTACAGGGGTGGCCAGCCCACGTGCAGATTGTCGTAGGTGAAGTGCAGATGCCGGCCGACCAGGATGCCGGCCACGACGAGGACGACTGCTGCCAGGGCGGCGGCGAGGTCGCGGTGAGGGGTGCGGATCACACCGGGAACGCTAGGGCGCAGGGGGGTGAACGCGGTCGCCCGCACCGTTGACGTCAGCGTTTCGTCATGGGTTGCGCACCCCTTCGCGGGTCGGTCCCGGCCTACGGTCGGGACATGCCCGACCAACGCCTTCCCACTTCTCCCGGCTTCTGGCGCAGTCCCCTGCGCGGTCCCTGGTTCACCTCGGTGCTCGGTGTCGTGCTGCTCGGCGGGATCACGGTGCTGTTCGTGACGGGGCTGCTGTCCTACGCCGCCTACAACCCCGACCTGTCGCCGGTGAACGACAAGACGCCGGACAAGGGGTTCCTCGGCTTCTACCTCTTCGACTGGCCGACCGATCCGTACTGGCTGTACCGGCTCAACCAGGGCATCCACGTCACCCTGGGCATCACCCTCGTCCCCGTCCTGCTGGCCAAGCTGTGGTCGGTGGTGCCGAAGCTGTTCGCGCTCCCGCCGGCCAGGTCGCTCGCCCACGCGGTGGAGCGGATCTCGCTGCTCCTGCTCGTCGGCGGCGCGCTCTTCGAGTTCGTGACGGGTGTGCTCAACATCCAGCTGGACTACGTCTTCCCCGGCTCCTTCTACCCGTTGCACTTCTACGGGGCGTGGGTGTTCTTCGCCGCGTTCGCCGTGCACGTGGTGCTGCGGGCGCCCGCCGCCGTACGCAATCTGCGTCGCATGCGGGAAGGAAGCGGCCCTCAGGAGGAGGCCGGAGCGCAGCCGGAGTTCCCACTGGTCTCCCCGCGTCCTGCGGAGCCCACCGTGTCGCGGCGCGGGGCGCTGTGGCTGGTCGGGGGCGGTTCGCTGCTGTTGTTCGGGACCACCGTGGGGCAGAACTTCGACGGTCCGCTGCGGCGGACAGCCCTCCTCGCACCGCACGGGGGCGCCGATCCGGGCAGTGGCCCGAACGGCTTCCAGATCAACAAGACGGCAGCGTCCAGGGGGATCCGTGCGTCGGACACGAGCGAGGAGGCGTGGCGGCTGGTCGTCACCGGGCCCGCCGGGACGGTCCGTCTGAGCCGGTCCGAGCTGCTGGATCTCCCCTTGCGCAGTTCGGCGTTGCCCATTGCCTGTGTGGAGGGCTGGTCGACCTCCGACCAGTGGTGGCGGGGTGTACGGCTGCGGGATCTCGCCGCCCTGGTGGGATACGAGGCGGACATGGCGCCCGATGTCCTGGTGGAGTCCCTCCAGCGGCGTGGTGCCTTCCGCCGGGCGGCCCTGCGCGCCGATCAGGTGCGCGACCCGCGCTCCTTGCTGGCGCTGGACGTCAACGGTGAGCCGCTGAGCCCCGACCACGGCTACCCGGCGCGCATCATCGTCCCCGCTGCTCCCGGTGTGCTGAACACCAAGTGGGTGGCCCGGATGACCTTCGGTGACCTGTGAGAAGGCGGGTGGGAGGACAGGTGAGGGAACGTGCGCGAGAAGCCGCGGTGCGACTCCGCCCGAAGGTGGGCAGCCCCCTTCAACTGCTGCTCCTGGCCTGTTCGTTCGCACTGGCCGGCTATGCGGGTGTACGCCTGCTGGCGGATGACTGGTTCCAGGTGGCGCTGTGGTTCGTGGGGGCGGCGCTGGTCCACGACCTGGTGCTGCTGCCGCTGTACGCGGTGGCGGACCGCCTGGTCGTACGGTCACTCGGCGCGGCCGGACACCGGGAGTGGGCCCTGTACGTCCGTGTGCCGGCCGCTCTGTCCGGGCTTCTTCTGCTGGTGTGGTTCCCGCTGATCAGCGGTCGGGTGGCGGACCACTACCCGTCGGCGACCGGCCTGTCCGGGGACGGCTTCCTCGCCCGCTGGCTGCTGATCAGCGCTGTGCTTTTCGGCGGCTCGGCGCTGCTGCTGGCATCGCGGCTGCGCAGGGCCACGAAACAGCGGCCACCGGCCGACCATTGATCGACGGTACGCCAGTCCAGCGGACGGGCGTACCGCAGCAGCGCCGGGGTCCCGATCCGGGCCCAGGGGAACGGGGCACTCGCGCTTGCCGGGTTGCCGGTGACACAGGCGCCGCGGGTGCCCCGGACCAGGTCGACGCTGAGCCGCTCGTCCACGTCCACCGGGACCGTCTCGGCGATCAGCAGGCCGCCGGGCGCCAGGAGCCGGGCCAGCCGTTCGAGCAGCGCGCCCGGGTCACCCCCGATGCCGACGTTTCCGTCGACGAGAAGGGCCGTACCCCACCGGCCCTCATCCGGTAGCGGTTCGAAGACGGACGTCAGCAGCGCCTGCCCTCCGATCCGCACCGTATGCGTCACAGCGGCCTCGCTGACGTCTATGCCCAGCGCGGTGCGGCCCTGGGCGGCGAGTTCGGAGACCAGCCGCCCCGGCCCGCAGCCCACGTCCAGCACGGCACCCTCGCACCGGTCCAGCACCTGCAGGTCCACGGCGTCGGCCCGCGCACACCACCGTTCCACCTCCAGGGGCAGCAGCCAGCCGTCGCCACGGCGCAGGAAGAGCGGTCCATGCCCGGCCCGCAGGGCCTCGGCGTACGGGCCGGCGGACCAGTTCTGCTCCACGGTGCTCGGCACCATCACCTCGTGTGCCGTGCTCATCGGCTGCCGACCGCCCGCAGTCGGGCCAGCTCCGCGGCGAAGCAGCCGTGCGGCGCCACGGCGGCGACCGCCTCGGCGTCGGCGGCCGTGTCGACGTCCCGCAGGCGCGGCAGGTCGCGCACGCGCAATCCCGCGGCAACGAGCCGTTCTCGCTGTGCGGCGCCGGTGGCGGGCGTCGACATCGGGACCCCGCGCAGCAGTTCGGGGTCGGGCTCGGCCAGCCCGAGCGCCCAGAACCCGCCGTCCTCGGCCGGCCCGAAACAGGCGTCGCACCCGTCGAAGTCCACGGCCAGCAGGTCCGGTGTCACCTGTGGGGTGTCCATTCCGATCAGCAGGGCCGGGCCGTCGCAGCCGGCGAAGGCCGCGGCCAGCCGTTCGTCGAGACCGCCCGCGCACTGCGGTACGACGTCGAAGCCGGGCGGCAGCCAGGGTCCGGCCGTCCCGTCCAACACCAGGACCCGGCGTCGGGCGGGTGCCGAGGCCACCGCGCGCAGAGTGTCCGCGAGGGCGGCCTCGGCGAGCGCCGCGGCCTCCTCGGGTGTGAACGGCGGGGTGAGCCGGGTCTTCACCCGGCCGGGGCGGGGTTCCTTGGCGATGACGAGCAGGGTGGTCATCGGTGGACCCCTCCTCGCGCTCGCGCCTGCTTCCCGTTCTCGGCGGGTACGGCGGGTGCCTCGGCCAGGACGCGGCTCATGTCACGTACCGCCTGCCAGGTTCCACGCCAGGTGCCCGTCACCTTCGATGCGCCGGTTCGCGGCAGGTACGGGACGTCGTGCTCGGTGACGTGCCAGCCCGCGTCGGCGGCGCGTACGACCATCTGCAGGGGGTAGCCGCTGCGCCGGTCGGTGAGGCCGAGGCCGAGCAGTTCCTCGCGGCGGGCGGCGCGCAGGGGACCGAGATCGTGCAGGCGAAGTCCGGTGCGGCGGCGCAGCATGCGGGCGAGCGCGAGGTTGCCGGCCCTGGCGTGGGTGGGCCAGGCGCCCCGGCTTTGCGGTCGGCGCCGCCCGAGCACCAGGTCGGCCTCGCCGCGCTGGACCTCCCGCACGAACGGCACGAGCAGGGCCGGGTCCAGCGAGGCGTCGCAGTCGCAGAAGCACACGATGTCGGCCGTGGCCGCGGTCAGCCCCGCGTGGCAGGCGGCGCCGAAACCGCGGCGCGCTTCGTGGACGACGGTGGCGCCGAGTGCGCGGGCGATGTCGGCCGAGCCGTCGGTGGAGCCGTTGTCCACGACGAGGGCGCGCCAGCCGGGAGGGATGCGGTCGAGTACCCAGGGCAGGGCCTCGGCCTCGTTCAGACAGGGGAGGACGACATCGACGTCCTCGGGTGCGGAAGGGGTCATCACGGCTTTCACCCTACGAGCGCGAACGGTGCATTTCGGACTGAAGCTCCTTACGAAACGCGGACGTCGGCGCCTGCGGGCAGTCGGAGAGCGACGCGGGAGGGCGCGTGGTGCGAGGCTGTCGGTATGGAGCATCAGCCGTACGAGCCGTACGAGCCGTACGAGCCGGACGCAGCCGGGTCGGCCGGCCAAGAGGTCGTCGGCACCCGTGTCCTCGTCGTCGACGACGACCCCACGGTCGCCGAGGTCGTCTCGACCTATCTGGACCGGGCCGGATACGTCGTGGACCGGGCCGGCGACGGGCCGAGCGCACTCGCCGGCGCCGCCACGCACTGGCCGGACCTGGTGGTACTCGATCTGATGCTGCCCGGCATGGACGGCCTGGAGGTGTGCCGCCGGTTGCGCGGACGCGGCCCCGTCCCGGTCATCATGCTCACCGCCCGCGGCGACGAGGACGACCGCATCCTGGGCCTGGAGGTGGGCGCGGACGACTACGTCACCAAGCCGTTCAGCCCCCGGGAACTGGTACTGCGGGTGGAGTCCGTGCTGCGCCGCACACGCCCCCTCGCGGGTACGCCCTCCCTGAGCGCGGCCGGCCTCACCGTCGACCCCGCCGGCCGCCGCGCCACCAAGAACGGCGGCGAACTGGCCCTCACCCTCCGCGAGTTCGACCTGCTCACGTTCTTCCTCCGGTATCCGGGCCGGGCCTACAGCCGCGAAGACCTCATGCGGGAGGTGTGGGGCTGGGACTTCGGCGACCTGTCGACCGTCACGGTCCACGTCCGGCGGCTCCGCAACAAGGTCGAGGACGACCCGGCCCGGCCCCGCCTGATCCAGACGGTCTGGGGCGTCGGCTACCGCTTCGATCCCACCCCCGCTTCCGCTTCCGGCCAGGGTGGGGAGTGACCATGCGCGACACCCTCCTCATCGCCCTGTACGCCCTCCTCGGCGCCGGCGCGGCCGGGCTGCTGGGCGCGGGAGCGCTGTGGCTGCTGCGCCGCCGCTCACTGACCGCCTCACTCACGGTCGTGGCCGCCGTGGCCGTGGCCGCGATGCTCGCGGGCACGCTGTCCGTGGCCTGGGCGATGTTCCTGTCCGCGCACGACCTGTCCGTGGTCACGACGGTGGTCGCGATGGCGGCCGTCGTCTCCCTGTCCACGGCGCTGCTGCTGGGCCGCTGGGTCGTCGCCCGCAGCCGCGAACTCCAGCTCGCCGCCCGCTCCTTCGGCGACGGCGGAGAATTCGCGGCTCCCGTCGGCCCCGCGACCGCCGAACTCGCCGCGCTGAGCCGCGAACTGGCGGCCACCAGTGCCCGGCTCACCGAGTCCCGGGAGCGTGAACGCATGCTGGAGTCCTCCCGGCGTGAACTCGTCGCCTGGATCTCGCACGACCTGCGCACCCCGCTCGCGGGGCTGCGCGCGATGTCCGAGGCGCTGGAGGACGGCGTCGCCGCCGACCCCGACCGCTACCTGCGCCAGATCCGCACCGAGGTCGAACGCCTCAACGACATGGTGGGCGACCTTTTCGAACTCTCCCGTATCCACGCCGGGGCCCTCGCCCTCACGCCCTCCCGGATCTCGCTGTACGACCTGGTCGGCGACGCCCTCGCGGGAGCCGACCCGCTCGCCCGCGAGCACCGGGTGAGGCTGGTGGGCGGGCGCATCGAGCCGGTCCCCGTGGAGGTGGACGGCAAGGAGATGAGCCGGGTGCTGGGCAACCTCCTGGTCAACGCGATTCGCCGGACACCCGCCGACGGCACGGTCGCCGTCGCCGCCGAGCGCTCACCCGAGGGCGTGGTGCTGTCGGTGTCGGACAGCTGCGGTGGCATCCCCGAGGAGGACCTGCCCCGGGTCTTCGACACGGGCTGGCGCGGCACGCACGCGCGTACACCGCCCGCCGGGGCGGGCCTCGGGCTCGCCATCGTCCGCGGGATCGTGGAGGCCCATCAGGGCCGTGCCGCCGTACGCAACATCCCCGGCGGCTGCCGCTTCGAGGTGACGTTGCCCGCAGTCAAGGCGTGAGCGAACGGCCCGCTGAAGAATCACGGACGAGGTCCGGCTGAGCACTCACTCCCCGCGCAGCCGGGCCCGCGCGAACTCCCGCATCCCCTCGGCGAAGCCGGCCTCCGGCTTCCACCCCAGCCCCGCGCGCAGCCGCGATGAGTCCGCCGTGATGTGCCGGACGTCCCCGAGGCGGTACGGCCCGGTCACCACGGGCTCGGGCCCGCCGTACGCGGCGGCCGGCGCCCGCGCCATCTCCCCGACGGTGCGCGGCTCGCCGCTGCCGGTGCCGTACGCGGCGAGCGCGCCGACGGGTGCATCCGCCTCCAGTGCCGCCGCGTCGGCGGCCGCCGCGTTCCGCACGTGAACGAAGTCCCGCCGTTGTCGGCCGTCCTCGAACACGTACATGTTGCGAGGGTCCACCGGCGCGTCCTCGCGGACCGGTCCAGGCGACACCCAGGCGATGCGCCGACCGAGGAAGGACGCCGCCCGGGTGGAGATCAAGACGATCGGCCCGCCGCAGTCGGTCAAGGACGCGATGCGGAAGCGGATGCGGGCCGAGCCCCCTTCAGGGGGCACGGCACCGGCGCCGCTCAGATGTCCCGGAAGATCTCGATCTGCGCGCCCACCGTGTTCAGGCGCTCCGCCAGATCCTCGTAACCCCGGTTGATGACATAGACGTTGCGCAGGACCGACGTGCCCTCCGCGGCCATCATCGCCAGCAGGACGACCACGGCCGGACGCAGGGCCGGCGGGCACATCATCTCGGCGGCGCGCCAGCGGGTGGGCCCCTCGACCAGCACCCGGTGCGGGTCAAGGAGTTGGAGGCGGCCGCCGAGGCGGTTGAGGTCGGTCAAATAGATCGCGCGGTTGTCGTAGACCCAGTCGTGGATCAGGGTCTGGCCCTGCGCGGCGGCGGCGATGGCCGCGAAGAACGGGACGTTGTCGATGTTCAGGCCGGGGAACGGCATCGGGTGGATCTTGTCGAGCGGTGCCTGGAGTTTCGACGGGCGGACGGTGAGGTCCACCAGCCGCGTACGGCCGTTGTCGGCGACGTACTCCGCCGAGCGGTCGTGGTCGAGACCCATCTCCTCCAGGACCGCCAGCTCGATCTCCAGGAACTCGATCGGCACCCGGCGCACGGTCAGTTCGGACTCGGTGACGACGGCGGCGGCCAGCAGGCTCATCGCCTCGACCGGGTCCTCGGAGGGTGAGTAGTCGACGTCCACGTCGAGGTGCGGCACCCCGTGCACGGTGAGCGTGGTGGTGCCGATGCCCTCCACCCGTACGCCGAGCGCCTCCAGGAAGAAACAGAGGTCCTGGACCATGTAGTTGGAGGAGGCGTTGCGGATGACGGTCACGCCGTCGTGCCGGGCGGCGGCCAGCAGCGCGTTCTCGGTCACTGTGTCACCGCGCTCGGTCAGCACGATCGGCCGGCCGGGGCTGACGGACCGGTCCACCTCGGCGTGGTACAGCCCCTCGGTGGCGGTGATGTCCAGGCCGAAGCGGCGCAGCGCGATCATGTGCGGCTCGATCGTCCGCGTCCCGAGGTCGCAACCGCCCGCGTACGGGAGTGTGAAGTGGTCCATGCGGTGCAGCAGCGGGCCGAGGAACATGATGATCGAGCGGGTGCGGCGGGCCGCCTCGGCGTCGATGGCCGCCAGGTCCAGTTCGGCGGGCGGCACGATCTCCAGGTCCACACCGCCGTTGATCCACCGGGTGCGTACGCCGATGGAGCCGAGCACCTCCAGAAGGCGGTACACCTCCTCGATGCGGGCCACCCTGCGCAGCACTGTGCGCCCCTTGTTCAACAAGGAGGCGCACAGCAGCGCGACACACGCGTTCTTGCTGGTCTTCACATCGATCGCACCGGACAGACGGCGCCCGCCGACCACCCGCAGATGCATCGGACCCGCGTATCCCAGCGAGACGATCTCGCTGTCCAGGGCTTCACCGATTCGGGCGATCATCTCAAGGCTGATGTTTTGATTACCGCGCTCGATACGATTCACCGCGCTCTGACTCGTGCCGAGCGCCTCCGCCAACTGCGACTGAGTCCAGCCACGGTGCTGCCTTGCGTCACGAATGAGCTTGCCGATGCGTTCGAGGTAGTCGTCTGCCATGAGGCCGAGGTTATCTCAGATATGAGATCACGCCTCTTGAGGGGTCCGTTGGAGTTGTGACGAGAGGCCATTCGGGTGACGGGGCGTCAGCCGTACGGCGGCGACGGCGGCGGTCTCAGTGACGCCTGGCGTTGCGTGTGCGGCGCCAGCCGAACGGGCCGGGCAGGTCCATCGAGGTCGTACGGCGCCCCGTGCTGCTGTGGGTGTGGCGCGGGCCGTTGTGGCCTCCGGTGGTGATGGACCAGGAGCGCTTGTTGATGTTCAGTCGCACACCCGGCAGGATGCGGAAACTCTTGCGGAACGTGAGCGGCATGTGTGCCTCCTTCCCGATGCACACCGGGTACCCCCTCCTGCCGTTCGCATCCCTGCTACTTGACGGCAACTGCGGCTTCGGTGCGGGGGGTTGGCTCCGCGTGCCTGCGTCAGCGGGGCGGCAACACGCAGAACTCGTGGCCGTCGGGGTCGGCGAGCACCACCCATTCGACGTCGCCCTGGCCGATGTCGACGGGCGTCGCGCCCAGGGAGACGAGACGGTCGACCTCCGCCCGCTGGTCGCCGCCGACGGGCGGGGCGAGGTCGAAGTGGAGGCGGTACTTGCCCGCCTTCGGGGCCAGCGGCGGCCCACCCCAGGTGACCTTCGGGCCGCCGTGCGGCGCGCGGATCGCGGTCTCCTCGTCCTGGTCCCAGACCAGGGGCCAGCCGAGGGCCCGGCTCCAGAAGTACCCGACCTCCTGCGAGCCGTCGCTCGCGAGCGCGCCGATGAATCCGCAGTCGGAGAGGAAGCCGTTGCCCGGCTCGATGACACAGAACTCGTTGCCCTCGGGGTCGGCGAGGACCACGTGCTCCTCGTCCGGGAGCTGGCCGATGTCGATGTGCCGGCCGCCGTGGTCGAGCACCCTCGCCACGGTCTGCCGCTGGTCGTCCAGGGACCTGCTGGTGAGGTCGAAGTGCATCTGGTTCGGGACGGCCTTCTTCTCCTGGCTCGGCAGGAAGCGGAGCCGGAACCCGGTGTCGTCGTTCGGCGCGAGCGCGAGGGCGCCGTAGGGATCGTCGACGGTCTCCCAGCCCAGGACGCCGGCCCAGAAGCGCGCCAGGCCGGCGGGGTCGTTCGCGTCGAAGCAGAGTGCGTGGAGGCGGGAGGTCATGCCGGGGGATCTCCGATCCGCTGACTCACGGCCGCGCACCGGGCTCGTCCCCGTGCCCATGAGGCCCACCATGCTAGGAAGCGCGGGAATCGCGGTGCAACGCAAATAGAGGCGCGGCGGTGCGAGGTGGCGGGCTCGCCGGTGGGACGGCGGCGGGCACGCCGGTGCGGTGGGGACGGACTGATCGGTGGGGCGGACTGATCGGTGGGGTGCCGAGGGGGCCGGACCGTGCGGCGGACGGGCCGGTCCGTCCGGCGGGGACGGACCGTCTCGTGCGAGGCGGCCGATCGGCGTACGGCGCGGACGGGCGCCCCCTGCGGGCGAACGAGCCGACCCAGGGGCCGGACGGCACGTCTGCGGGCGGTTGAGGCGACCCCTGGGACCGGACGGGCCGTCTGTGAGTGCACGGGCCGCCCCCTGCGACGCGAATCAACCGTCCCGTGACACGCGGACAGGCACCCGACGTCGCGCCGGGGCATGCGGTGATCGCCCCCGCCCCCAGCCCCCGCGCTCGGCGCCCCACGCACCGCGCACCGCACGCTGCGCCCCTGGCACCGCACCCCTCGCTCCCGCGTCCCGACGGGATTGGCGCACGCCACATCGGGCCGGGCATGACCAGCCCGCGCCCATGTACTACTGTTATCTCGACATCGAGATATCTGCCGAGGCGCACTGCGGCCGCCACCCCGGTAAGGGGTGCCTAACTTAGCCTTACCTTAGCGGATCGGCCAAGAGGGCCTGGCGGCAGGATGCGGTGGTACGCGCACATGGAATGAAGGAGACTGTCGTGTCGGCGAACAGCTTCGACGCCCGCAGCACGCTGCAGGTGGGCGACGAGTCGTACGAGATCTTCCGGCTGGACAAGGTGGAGGGCTCGGCTCGCCTGCCCTACAGCCTCAAGGTCCTGCTGGAGAACCTGCTCCGCACGGAGGACGGCGCGAACATCACCGCCGACCACATCCGTGCCCTCGGCGGCTGGGACTCGCAGGCCCAGCCCAGCCAGGAGATCCAGTTCACCCCGGCCCGCGTGATCATGCAGGACTTCACGGGTGTGCCCTGCGTGGTGGACCTCGCCACCATGCGTGAGGCCGTGAAGGCGCTCGGCGGCGACCCTGCGAAGGTCAACCCGCTCTCCCCGGCCGAGATGGTCATCGACCACTCCGTCATCGCCGACAAGTTCGGTACCAGCGAGGCCTTCGCGCAGAACGTCGAGCTGGAGTACGGCCGCAACAAGGAGCGCTACCAGTTCCTGCGCTGGGGCCAGACCGCGTTCGACGACTTCAAGGTCGTCCCGCCCGGCACCGGCATCGTCCACCAGGTGAACATCGAGCACCTCGCCCGTACGGTCATGGTCCGTAACGGCCAGGCGTACCCCGACACCCTCGTCGGCACCGACTCGCACACCACCATGGTCAACGGCCTCGGTGTGCTCGGCTGGGGCGTCGGCGGCATCGAGGCCGAGGCCGCGATGCTCGGCCAGCCGGTCTCCATGCTCATCCCGCGCGTCGTCGGCTTCAAGCTCACCGGTGAGCTGCCCCCCGGCACCACCGCCACCGACCTCGTGCTGACCATCACCGAGATGCTCCGCAAGCACGGTGTCGTCGGCAAGTTCGTCGAGTTCTACGGCGAGGGCGTGGCCGCCACCTCGCTCGCCAACCGCGCCACCATCGGCAACATGTCGCCCGAGTTCGGCTCGACCGCCGCGATCTTCCCGATCGACGGCGAGACCATCAAGTACCTGAAGCTCACGGGCCGCAGCGAGCAGCAGCTCGCGCTCGTCGAGGCGTACGCCAAGGAGCAGGGCCTCTGGCTCGACCCGGCCGCCGAGCCCGACTTCTCCGAGAAGCTGGAGCTGGACCTCTCCACGGTCGTCCCCTCCATCGCCGGCCCGAAGCGCCCGCAGGACCGCATCGTCCTCGCGAACGCCGCCGAGCAGTTCAAGACGGACGTCCTCAACTACGTCGACGCCGTGGACGAGGCGGGCAAGGAGTCCTTCCCGGCCTCCGACTCCCCGGCCGTCGCCCCGAACGGCGCCCCGTCCAACCCGGTCACCGTGACCGCCCCCGACGGCTCGACGTACGAGATCGACCACGGCGCGGTGACGGTCGCGGCCATCACCTCCTGCACCAACACCTCGAACCCGTACGTCATGGTCGCCGCCGCGCTCGTGGCGAAGAAGGCGGTCGAGAAGGGCCTGACCCGCAAGCCGTGGGTCAAGACCACCCTCGCCCCGGGCTCCAAGGTCGTCACCGACTACTTCGACAAGGCGGGCCTGACCCCCTACCTCGACAAGGTCGGCTTCAACCTCGTCGGTTACGGCTGCACCACCTGCATCGGCAACTCCGGCCCGCTGCCGGAGGAGGTCTCCAAGGCCGTCAACGACCATGACCTGGCCGTGACTTCGGTGCTCTCCGGCAACCGTAACTTCGAGGGCCGGATCAACCCCGACGTCAAGATGAACTACCTGGCCTCCCCGCCGCTGGTCGTCGCGTACGCCCTCGCGGGCTCCATGAAGGTGGACATCACGCGCGACGCGCTGGGTGTGGACCAGGAGGGCAAGCCGGTCTTCCTGGCCGACATCTGGCCCTCCGAAGCCGAGGTCAACGACGTCGTGGCGAACGCCATCGGCGAGGACATGTTCTCCAAGTCCTACTCCGACGTCTTCGCGGGCGACGCCCAGTGGCAGGCCCTGTCCATCCCCGAGGGCAACACCTTCGAGTGGGACCCGCAGTCGACGTACGTCCGCAAGCCCCCGTACTTCGAGGGCATGACGATGGAGACCACCCCGGTCTCGGACATCGCCGGCGCCCGCGTGCTCGCCAAGCTGGGCGACTCGGTCACCACCGACCACATCTCCCCGGCCGGCGCGATCAAGGCCGACACCCCCGGAGGCAAGTACCTCACGGAGCACGGTGTCGAGCGTCGTGACTTCAACAGCTACGGCTCGCGCCGCGGCAACCACGAGGTCATGATCCGCGGCACGTTCGCCAACATCCGCCTGCGCAACCAGATCGCGCCGGGCACCGAGGGCGGCTACACCCGCGACTTCACCCAGGACGGCGGTCCGGTGTCGTTCATCTACGACGCCTCCCGCAACTACATCGAGCAGGGCATCCCGCTGGTCATCCTGGCCGGCAAGGAGTACGGCTCCGGTTCGTCCCGTGACTGGGCGGCCAAGGGCACGGCCCTCCTCGGCGTCAAGGCCGTCATCGCCGAGTCCTACGAGCGCATCCACCGCTCGAACCTCATCGGCATGGGCGTGCTCCCGCTGCAGTTCCCGGAGGGTGCCTCGGCCCAGGCCCTCGGCCTGACCGGCGAGGAGACCTTCTCCTTCACCGGCGTCGAGGAGCTGAACAACGGCACCACCCCGCGCACGGTCAAGGTCACCACCGACACCGGTGTCGAGTTCGACGCGGTCGTCCGCATCGACACCCCCGGTGAGGCCGACTACTACCGCAACGGCGGCATCATGCAGTACGTGCTGCGCAGCCTGATCCGCAAGTAGGCGGACCGGTACGGCAGTCGAGGGCCGCATCCCCGTGCGACGGGGATGCGGCCCTTCGCCGTCCCGGCAGCCGTTCCCTACAGCCCCACCCCTGCGGCCGACCGGTGGGGCGCGCTACAACCAGCCGCGCCGCGCCGCGCCGCCCGCGCCCCCGGCCGGAAGCGGCTCGCCGCGCCCGGCGGCTCCTGGAGGTCGCTCCCCGGCGGCGCAGGGTCCGCAGGCTCACGCCCAGCTGACGGGCGACCGCCTCGTCCTTCTTCCCGGCCGCCGGCAGCCGGGTCGACGCCCGGTCGGCCTCCGAGAGTTCGGCGTCGGCGGGCCGGCCCCGACGACGCCGCGTCCGACGGCATCCCGCCCGACGGTGCCGCGACCGCCCGCTCCACGCACCCCAGGACCGTGCCCGGCCTCGGCACCCACCGGATCACCGTCCGTCGGATGCCTGGGGGCCATCAGGTCCGCCGGTGCTTCGGGCCCACCGGGTCCATCAGGTCCGCCGGGTCCGCCGGGTCTATCGGGCCCACCAGGCCCACCAGAGCCACCAGGCCTCGGCCCCCGTGGAGCCGGTCGCCCGACGGGACCAGGCAGCCGAGGCCGACCGACGAGCAGCCCCGTCGACACCCCCCGAGCCCTGCGCGGCCAACTGCCGGCCGGGTGCGCGGGGAAGCGGCCCCACCTGCTGTCGCGAACCCCGCCGGACGAAACCCTGGCGATGTCGAGGCCGCAGGGCGAAGACTTGGCCCATGGATGCACCGATGCGGCGCAGCGCCCCTCTCCCGTTCGTCGACGAGCACGCCGTCCTCGTCGAGGCGAACGCCGATGACGTCTGGTGGGCCCTCGCCGAGACGCTCGACTGGGCCTTCTCCCGTCCCGCCGTGGTCCGCTACGCCAAGCTCGTGGGCTGCGCCGACCACACGGCCGCCGGACCGCGCCCGCCCGTGGAGGGCGCGACGACGTTCCCCGGCTTCCGCACGGCGGCCGCGACCCCGCCCCGGGAGCTGACCCTCCTGGGCCGCCACCGCTTCTCCTCCTACACGTGGACCTTCCGCCTCGACGCGGAGGGGCCGGACCACATCCGTCTTCGCGCCGAAACCCGCGCCGCCTTCCCGGGCCCGGCCGGCGGCCTCTACCGCCTCCTCGTCCTCGGCACCGGCACACACGCGAAGCACACCCGCCGCCTGCTGACCGACGTCCGCCGCCGCGCCGAGCGCTCCTGGACGCGAGGACCGGCGACCTGACGGAACCCTCGCGGGGGACAGCGGCCGGCCGCAGCCGTTTACAAGCGCGGCGCTCCGCGCTAGCTTCCGGAGTAGGTGGGGGTGGGAGCGCTCCCATATGAGCGCGGCGGACCGGAACCCGCCGTGCCCGGGCCAGCTCCCACCCCGCACCACTCATCCACGCACGGGCATCGCACACCGGCATCCGCACGCCGGCACCGCACACCCGCGCTTCCGCACCGGCACGCGCACGTCCCCCCACCTCCAAGCCGTACACGCAAGGAGACTATGTCATGCACGTGACAAGATTACGATTAAGGCTGCCCCGACGCCACCAGGCACTCCTGCTCGTCCTGCTCGCCCTTGTGACCACCATCCCGGCGCTCGGCCTGGTCCTCGCGGCCGGCAGCGGCAGGGCGGAGGCGCACGGCACCCCGATGAAACCCGGTAGCCGCACCTTCCTGTGCTGGCAGGACGGGCTGACCGACACCGGTGAGATCAAGCCGATCAACCCGGCGTGTCGTTCCGCGCAGCAGGTGAGCGGGACGACCCCGTTCTACAACTGGTTCTCGGTGCTCCGCTCGGACGGCGCGGGCCGTACCCGCGGCTTCGTCCCCGACGGGCAGCTGTGCAGCGGTGGCAACACCAACTTCACCGGGTTCAACACCCCGAGCGCCGACTGGCCGCTGACCCATCTGACCGCCGGCGCGACCATCGACTTCTCCTACAACGCGTGGGCGGCGCACCCGGGCTGGTTCTACGTCTACATCACCAAGGACGGCTTCGACCCGACGAAGACGCTCACCTGGAACGACCTGGAGGCACAGCCGTTCCTGAGCGTCGACCACCCGCCGCTGACCGGCAGTCCGGGCACGGTCGAGGCCAACTACTCCTGGCAGGGCCGGCTTCCCGCGAACAAGTCGGGCCGCCACCTCGTCTACATGGTGTGGCAGCGCTCCGACAGCCAGGAGACCTTCTACTCCTGCTCCGACATCGTCTTCGACGGCGGCAACGGTGAGGTGACCGGCATCAAGCAGCCCGGCAACCCCAGCGAGCCGGTGCCGGGCGAGTGCGCCGCCACCCGGCGTACGACGGGCAACTGGTCCGGCGGCTATCAGTCCGAGGTCGTCGTCACCAACACCGGTGACGTGCCGATGCTCGGCTGGATGGTCGACTGGACCCTGCCGTCCGGGCAGCGGGTCGACAGCCTCTGGAGCGGCAGCGCGACCTACAGCGGGCAGAACGTGATGGTGCACAACGCCAACTGGAACGGGGAGCTGGATCCCGGCGAGACCGCCTCGTTCGGCTATGTGGTCCAGGGGTCAGGAGGTGACAGCGCGACCACGCTGCCCTGCCGGGTGGGCTGAGGGTCCGATCCGGCGGGGACGCTCACACGCTCGGGAGCCCCGGGGCCGCCCCGCCGGTCCGGTCGGGGCCGGGTGCGTCGCGGCACCCGGCCCCGACCGGTCAGGACAGCAGCTCCACCTCCGCCAGCGTCGCGCTGTCGTCGAGGACGAGGCGGTAGTGGTCGTACGCCCTCGGGGTGGTGATCGAGAAGGCCCGGGTCTGGCGGTCCCAGGCGAAGGATTCGCCGGAGCGCCGGTCGAGGGTCTTCCAGTCGGTGCCGTCGGCGGAGGCCTGGAGGGTCCAGCCGGCCGGCGCCTCGGTACGGTCGGACGAGGTCAGCGTGTACTGGACCGCCTTCGTGCGGGCCGGCACCGGGAGCGCCACCGTCCCGGCGGTCGCCTTCGTCGCCGAGGTGTCGTCGAACAGCCCGCCGTCACCCTCGACGGCGTCCGAGCGGGGCGCCGGAGCCCTGTCGTCCTTCGTGATCGACACCGGGGCAGCGCTCTCCCCGGTGCCCCAGCGGGACGGCTTCGGGCCCATGTCGAACCTCAGCGTGCCGCCCCGGGCGAGGAGCGAGTGCGGCAGCGACGTCGACGTCCACGCCTTGCCGTTGACCTTCAGGCCCCGCACGTACACGTTCCGCGCGCTGTTCTTCGGGGCCTCGACCACCAGGTCCCTGCCGTTCTCCAGGTGCACGGTCGCCTTGGTGAACAGCGGGGAGCCGACGGCGTACTCGCCGCTGCCCATCACCAGCGGGTAGAAGCCGAGCGCGGAGAACAGGAACCAGGCGGACTGCTCGCCGTTGTCCTCGTCGCCGTGGTAGCCCTGGCCGATGTCGCTGCCGACGTAGAGGCGGGACAGCACCTCGCGGACCTTCTCCTGGGCCTTCCAGGGCTGCCCGGCGGCGTCGTACATGTAGATCGCGTGGTGGGCGACCTGGTTGGAGTGGCCGTACATGCCCATGCGCACGTCACGGGCCTCGGTCATCTCGTGGATGACCCCGCCGTAGGAGCCGACGAGGTCCGGGGAGGCCGTCTCCGGGGTGGTGAAGTAGGTGTCCAGCTTCTTCGCCAGCCCGCTCCGGCCGCCGTACAGATTGGCCAGGCCCTTGCTGTCCTGCGGCGCGGTGAAGGCGTATCCCCAGCCGTTGGTCTCGGTGTAGTCGTGGCCCCAGACGCGGGGGTCGTACGCCGAGGAGTCGACCCGCCAGGCGCCCCGGCCGTCCCGGCCCTGGAAGAAACCGGCCTTGTCGTCGAACAACTTCACATAGTTCCGCGCCCTGTCGAGGAAGTAGACGGACTCCTCCGCGTACCGCTTCTCGCCCGTCTCCCGGTACAGGGCCCGGCCCATCCGGGCGATGCCGTAGTCGTTGAGATACCCCTCCAGGGCCCAGGACAGGCCCTCGTGGGTGTCGGTGGAGGTGTAGCCGAGGAAGGGCGAGGTGGCCATGCCCTTGCGGCCGACGCCCGACGACGGCGGGACGACCGTGGCGTTCTTCAGGGCCGCCTCGTAGGCCGACCTCGCGTCGAAGTCCACGCCCTTCACGTACGCGTCCGCGAACGCCACGTCCGAGGAGGTGCCCGTCATCAGGTCCGCGTAGCCGGGGGAGGACCAGCGGGAGGTCCAGCCGCCGTCCTTGTACTGCTGTACGAACCCGTCGGCCATCTGGCCCGCCTGACCGGGCGTCAGCAGCGCGTACGCGGGCCAGGTCGTCCGGTAGGTGTCCCAGAAGCCGTTGTTGACGTACACCTTGCCGTCGACGATCTTCGCGCCGGTGTGGGTCGGGGTGTCCTGGCCGGTCATGGGGGAGAACGGCGAGGCGTACCGGTGCTTCGAACCCACCTTCTCGAAGCCGGAGTTGGGGTACAGGTACAGCCGGTAGAGGCTGGAGTACAGCGTGGTCAGCCGGTCGGGGGTCGCACCCTCGACCTCCACCTTCCCCAGGATCCGGTCCCACTGCGCCCGCGCCCGGTCCTTCACCGTCTCGAAGGCCGTGCCGTCCGGGATCTCCTGGCGCAGGTTGTCCTTCGCCTGGTCCAGGCTGATCAGTGAGGTGGCCAGGCGGAGCGTCACCGTGCGGTCCGCGCCGGCGTCGAAGCGGAGGTGGCCCTTCACACCGGTCGAGCCGCCGTCCGTGACCGGCGCGTCGAACACCCCGTACACGAAGAGGCGGGTCGCGCCCGTGGAGAGTCCGGACTTCACATCCGAGAACCCCGTGACGACTCCCGCCTCCTTGTCCAGGGTCAGGCCCGCCTGGTCGGTCACGTTGTCGAAGAGGACGCTCGCGTCGTCACCGGGGTAGGTGAAGCGCAGCGCCGCCGCGTGGTCCGTGGGCGCCATCTCGGCCCTGACGCCGTTCTCGAAGTGGACCCCGTAGTAGTGCGGCCGGGCCGTCTCGTTCTCGTGCCGGAAGGCCAACGCCCGTGCGGTACGGCTCAGTTCGGGGGTGCCGGCGGCGGCCGAGGGCATCACCTGGAAGGTCTGACGGTCGCCCATCCACGGGCTCGGCTCATGACTCGCGCTGAACGCCTGGACGGTCGGCAGATTGTCCGCGTCGTTGGCCCGCGCGTAGTCGTACAGCCAGCTCAGTGATCCGGCGTTGGTCACCGGCGTCCAGAAGTTGAAGCCATGGGGCACCGCGGTCGCCGGAAAGTTGTTGCCGCGGGAGAAACCGCCGCTGGAATTCGTTCCCCTGGTGGTCACCACGTAGTCGGAGAGATGCGCCTTCGGCCGCTCGGGCGCCCGCACCCGCAGTGTGACGTCGTCCAGCCAGCCGCGGAACCGCGCCGGGCCCTTCGGGGAGTCGTAGGCCACCACGATCCGGTCCACGGTCCGCCCGGCAGCGACCGAGCCTATTCGGGAGACCACGTCGTTCCACTGGTTGACGTACAGCACCTTCGCCGCGCCCTGGCCACGCGGCGACAGCGGGAACCCGTGGCTGTCCCGCGCCCCCAGGTCGCTGAGCGAGCCGCCGTCGGTGAAGACCAGGTCGACCGAGACGTTCGTGGCGTCGTAGTCCAGATCGCGGTCCGCCATCGAGGGGAAGATCCGGTACGCCAGCTCCGTGTTCCGCTCGACGGCCACGTTCACGTCGAAGACCTTGTTGTACGCGTACGCCCGGCCGTCGGCGGTGTGCCGGCCGGCGTACCGCAGGGCCCGCTTGCCGGTGAAGCCCATGCCGGCCTTGGCGGTCGCCGAGCCGCTCGGGCCCCGGTCGACCAGCGACAGCATCTCCTTCGGCGCGGGTGCCTGCCCGCCGCCCGTCGAGAACCGCACATCGGCGAGCTGGGTGATCATCGAGGCGCCGTTGTTCCTGGTGATGTCGAGCCGGAAGTGCCGGTACTCGGCCACCGCGTCGCCGGGGATGTCGTACGACTTCGTCTCGAAGCGCTCCCCGAAGTCTTCGCCGGAGCGGGTGTCGAGGGTCTTCCACTCCTTGCCGTCGGTGGAGCCCTTGAGGGCCCAGTCCCTCGGGTCGCGCGCCTCGACGTCGTTCGCCGAGGTCAGCGCGTAGGTGACGACCTTCGCCGGGCGGTCCAGGTCGAACTCCGCCCAGCCGGTGGGCTGGAAGGTGAGCCACTTGGTGCCGGACTCGCCGTCGACGAGGTTCTCTTTCACCTCCCCGCCGCCCGTGTTCTCGCCACTGGCCCGGACGTCGGTGACATGGTCGGTGATGTCGCCCGGGATGCCGCTGGTGTAGCCGCCGTCGACGCCGGAGGCTCGGGGGGAGCCGTCCGGTGCCGTGTCGGTCGTACTGAGCCAGTCCGGAGCCGGGTCGTCCGGTTCGAACGAGGAGCTGAACTCCCGCTCCCCGGCCGCCGGCCGGTCCGGTAACGCGACCGCCGCGCCCTGCGAGGCCACCACCAGTGCGAACGCGGCGGCGCCGAGCGCCGCCGTGGAACCCCGTCCGTGCCGCATCAGCGAGCACTCTCCCTACGTCCAGCAGACAGTTTTCGATCAAGAAATGATCGAAAGAGGACAACGTTGTCGACCGCGTAACGCAGGGACCAGTAGGGGTTGAAGTGATGGGTGGTGTCAAGGGTGTTGAGTGCGCCACCCGGGAGGAATGGCGGGGATTTTCCGGTCAGGTGGCGCAAGGTCGCTCATATTTCCGAGAGGTCTCAACTCGGAAAAGACCGATGGCCAACCTTGCATTCGATCTTGCCCCGCTGGCGGGAAGTGGACTATACCTGTCGGCGTCCGCATAGTGGTCACACAGCCGCGGACAGGCCCTACCCGGGGGGAATCAGCGTGGTCGCGGACGTGTCCGCGTGCCGACCGCCGTCTTGCCCCTGTTGAATCCTCACGCACGACCCCAGCTTGAACCGACCGCGGTGCCGGGAGGATCCGGTTCACCGCCTGAGTCCTGGAGAAGGCGAGGACTTGAGCATGGGATCCACTACCGCTGAGAACGACAACGGCCCCGAGGGGGTCGCCGCCACCGACCCCGAAGGCGTCGGCCGCCGCGATCTGATCAAGCGTTCCGCCGCGCTGGGCCTGATCACCGTCCCGACGATGAGCTTCCTGTCCGCGTGTGCCAGTGGGGGCGGCGACGACGACACCTCCGAGGACAGCCAGGGCAAGACCTCCGCCTCCAACCCCTTCGGCGTCAAGAAGGGCAGCAAGCTCGACGTCGTCATCTTCAAGGGCGGCTACGGCGACGCCTACGCCAGGGCCTGGGAGGCCGCCTTCCAGAAGAAGTGGGGCGTCAGCTCCACCCACACCGGCACCCAGGAGATCACCGGCAAACTCCAGCCGCGGTTCAACGCGGGCAACCCGCCGGACATCGTCGACGACTCCGGCGCCCAGCAGATCCCGATCGACGTGCTCTACAAGAACGACCAGCTCCTCGACCTCGCCGAGATCCTGGACGCCCCCTCGATCGACGACCCGGACAAGAAGGTCCGCGACACGCTGATCCCCGGCACGCTCGACGCGGGCATGCAGGAGAACAAGGTCGTCGCCCTGAACTACATCTACACGGTGTGGGGCCTGTGGTACTCCGGCAAGCTGTTCAAGGAGAACGGCTGGGAGGAGCCCAAGACCTGGGCCGACTTCCTCACCATCTGCAAGGAGGCCAAGGCCAAGGGCATCGGCGGCCTCGCCCACCAGGGGAAGTACCCGTACTACATCAACGTCGCCATCATGGACCTGATCGCCAAGACGGGCGGTCTGGAGGCCATGAAGGCGATCGACAACCTCGACCCCAAGGCGTTCGTCGGCTCCGACGCCGCGAAGGCCGGCGTCGAGGCGATCTACGAGGTCGTCGAGAAGGGCTATCTGATGCCCGGCACGAACGGCCTGACCCACACCGAGTCCCAGGCCCGCTGGAACCAGTACAAGGCCGTGTTCATCACCTCCGGCTCCTGGCTGGAGAACGAGCAGCTGAAGCAGACCCCGGACGACTTCGAGATGACGTTCATGCCGATGCCGGTGCTCCCGGACAGCGTGATGCCCTTCGAGGCGATTCGGGCCGGTTCCGGGGAGCCGTTCATCATCCCGTCCAAGGCGAAGAACCTGCCGGCCGCCAAGGAATTCATGCGGATGATGCTCTCCAAGGAGTGGTCGACGCTGTTCGCCAAGGAGGCGAACTCCCTGACGATCGTGAAGGACGGGGTCGACACCGGCGTCTCCCTGCGGCCCGGTACCCAGTCGACGGTGGAAGTCTCCAAGGCCGCCGGTGACGACACGTTCCGTTACCTGTACACCGAGTGGTACAGCGAGATGGACACGGCGATCCAGAACGCGTCGAACGAACTGATGGCCAAGCGGATCCAGCCGGCCGAATGGCTCAAGCGGGCGCAGGCCGCGGTGGACAAGCAGGCCAAGGACCCCGATTCCAAGAAGAACCGTCGGGACTAGGGGGCGTCGGAGCGCCGGGGGAGCTGCGCACTGTGGTGAGCTGCGAGTTCGTGGTGGCTCACCGCGTGGTTCCCCGCGTCCCTGAAAAACTGGGGCGCGCCTTTCGTCTCATGGAAGCCGAGGCAGGGAAACGCCAATGCGTAAAGGGCAGAACCGGTTCGTCGCGGGGTTTCTTCTCGCCCCCGTGGCGCTTTATCTGATCTTCGTGATCTGGCCGTACATCCAGACGTTCGGCTATTCACTGACGGACTGGAAGGGACAGTCGCAGACGTTCTCCTTCATCGGCCTGGACAACTACACGGCCTTGTTCCAGGACGACATCTTCCTCCAGGCGATCTGGCACAACATCCTGTTCCTGGTGTTCATCCCGGTGATCACCATCCTGCTCGCGCTGTTCTTCGCCTTCATGCTGAACGCGGGCGGACGCGGCCGGGCTGGCGGGGTCTCGGGGGTCGCCGGGTCGGGGTTCTACAAGATCGTCTACTTCTTCCCGCAGGTGCTGTCACTGGCGATCCTCGCCGTGCTGTTCGGGGCCGTGTACCGCAGCGACAGCGGAGGCATGCTCAACGGCCTGCTGCTGAAGCTGGGGCTGGTCGACGAGAGCAGCCCCGTCGAATGGCTCAACGAGCCGAACTTCGTGCTGTGGGCGCTCATCCTGGTCGTCGTCTGGCACGGTGTCGGCTTCTACCTCGTGCTGTTCTCCGCCGCCATGCAGGCCATCCCGAGGGACATCTACGAGGCCGCGCTGATCGACGGCGCCGGCCGCGCCCACACCTTCTTCCGCATCACCCTGCCGCTGCTGTGGGACTCCGTGCAGACCGCCTGGGTCTACCTCGGCATCGCGGCGATGGACATGTTCATCCTGGTCTCCACCATGACCGCGGGCGAGTACGGGGGCGGTCCCGACCACCACAGCGAGGTCATGGCGACCGTGATGATGCGGAACTTCCTGCTGTACGGCAGGAGCGGCTACGCCTGTGCGATGGGCGTCGTGATGCTGCTCCTCACCCTGATCGTGTCGGTGGTCATGCTGCGCGCCACCCGTCGCGAACGCGTCGAGTTCTGAGCGGGAGATACGACAGAAGTGATGAGTGCACCCCTCAAGACCGCCTCGCGCGGCGACTCGGTCCCCACCGGCCCGACGGTGGACAAGGGCAGGACCGGCCCGGGCGACGAGCGCGGCGAAGGCGTCGTCCTGAACGTCTTCTCGCACGGCTTCCTCGCCCTGTGGGCCCTGCTGATCGTGCTGCCGCTGCTGTGGCTGGTGCTCAGCGCCTTCAAGACCGACGCGCAGATCGGCGGCTCGGCCTTCGGCTGGCCCGAGAACTGGTCCCTGGAGGTGTTCTCCCGCGCCTGGGACAAGGGCATCGGGGACTACTTCGTCAACACGGTCATCGTGCTGGTCTTCTCCGTGCCGCTGACCATGCTGTTCGGCTCCATGGCCGCGTACGTCCTGGCCCGCTACCCCTTCACGGGCAACCGGCTGCTGTACTACTTCTTCGTCGCCGGGGCGATGTTCCCGGTCTTCCTCGCCCTGGTGCCGCTGTTCTTCATGGTCAAACGGCTGGACATGCTGAACACCTACCAGGGTCTGATCCTGGTGTACGTCGCCTACTCGCTGCCGTTCACGGTGTTCTTCATGCACGCGTTCTTCCGGACGCTGCCCACCGCGGTCTTCGAGGCGGCCATCCTGGACGGGGCCTCGCACACCCGGACGTTCTTCCAGGTCATGCTGCCGATGGCCAAGCCGGGGCTGATCAGTGTGGGGATCTTCAACACCCTGGGTCAGTGGAACCAGTTCATCCTGCCCACGGTCCTCATGCAGCCCCAGAGCGGCGACGACCCGGAGCGGTACGTCCTCACCCAGGGACTCATCCAGCTCCAGCAGCAGCAGGGCTACGCCTCCGACCTGCCCGTCCTCTTCGCCGGTGTCACCATCGCCATGATCCCGATGCTCGTGGTCTACCTCTCCTTCCAGCGCCAGGTGCAGGCGGGGCTCACCTCGGCCACCCTCAAGTAGCCCGTTCCGGGACCTCAAGTAGCCGCAGAGTGACATTTAGTGGTCACTCGGCGGTCCCAGTTTCCCTCAAGGACTTGACTGCGGTAACCCGTTCAGCGGAGCTTGGAGTTCACAACTTGTAAGTGACCCGGGTTTCTGGCTGTGGCCTGGGTCACGGGCGGCGTGCGGGCCGTCCGTCCTGGGACGGGAGTGGATGAGTCGATGGAGACTCCGGGGTCGCAGTCGTCGCTGCACAGAGCAAATCTCGAACGCGTCGTCCGGGCGGTGCGGCTCGCCGGGTCGCTGACCCAGGCGG